>CAYOBQ010000151.1:0-22903 GCA_964402225.1 uncultured Nannocystaceae bacterium
CTACAAGCTGGAGAAGTACCAGATAGGACAGTGAGCACGGCTCTGCTGGCCCCCTGGCTTCCAGCCGCGAGTTCAGGCGGCGTGCCGAGGCGCGCGTTGTGTGGTACGCGGCCAGAGCAGCGCTCGGAGAAGGGATTGGACGGCGGGAAGCAGTCGGAACGGCCGCTCGGGACCAACGGACGAGAAGTCGACCGTGGCGGATGAGGGCCAGGTCTTCGACCGGAAGTCGCTGCGCCTCCTCGTGGGGCGCTCCGCGGATTTCTCGTCGCTGGCACAGGACTGCGTCGCGTTCGCGAACGGCGCGGGTGGTCAGATCCACGTCGGCGTCGAGGACGACGCCGACGTACCAGCAGCCGAGCAGCGTGTCGAACCGAGGCTGGTCGACCGCGTCCGCAAACGCATCGGCGAGCTCACCGTCAACGTTCAAGTGCAGCCGGAGGTACGGACCGCGGAGAACGGTGGCGAGTTGCTGGTCCTGCACATCCCGCGGTCCACGAGCGTCGCCTCGACGACCGACGGCCGGTACTTCCTGCGCGTGGGCGACCAGACCCGGCCGCTGGTCGGGGAAGACGTGATGCGGCTGGCCAGCGAGCGGCCGCAGGTCCCGTGGGAGACGCTGACCGGGCTGCGGGTTCCGCGAGGTGGCGCTGCCCCGGCAAAGGTCGCCGGTGTGGTCGATGGGCTGCGAGCGTCCGACCGGGTGAAGGCGTCGGTCAAGGAGAAGGGCGACGAGGAGCTCCTCGACCACTACGGGCTCACCGCTGGCCCTTGGCTCACGAACCTGGGCGTGCTGCTGGTCGGCGAGGCCGGTGATCGGACGCGGCTGGGCAGCGCGTCAATCGTGCAGGCGCTGAAGTACGACCAGGACGGGGTGAAGGTCGCCAAGCAGGCGTGGGACGACCAGAGCCTCTCGCCGGTGGAGATCGTCGACGCGGTGTGGGCGTCGGTGCCGGACTTCCGGGAGCGCTACGAGGTGCCCGACGGGATGTTCCGGTCGGTGGTTCCAGCGTACGAGGAGGTGGTCGTCCGGGAGCTTCTCGTCAACGCGCTGGTCCACCGGCCCTACACCCAGCGAGGTGACATCTTCCTCAACCTGCACCCCGACCGGCTGGAGGTGGTCAACCCCGGCCGCCTGCCGATCGGGGTGACGCCGGCGAACATCCTGCACGCCAGCCGGCGCCGCAACGACGGCCTCGCCCGCGTGTTCCACGACCTCGGCCTGATGGAGCGGGAGGGCAGCGGCTTCGACACGATGTACGAGCGACTCCTCGCCACCGGGCGCTCGGCGCCCGTGGCGTCCGAGGGCGTGGACTCGGTGCGGGTGGTCATCGGGCGGCAGGTGATCCACCCCGGGGTCGTTCGCCTCATCGCCGAGGCGGATCTCCGCTACCAACTCACGCAGCGAGAGCGGATCACGCTGGGCCTCCTGACGCAGACGGAGGGTCTCACGGCCGGCGAGCTGACCGAGCGTCTCGGGCTGACGGAAACCGCTCAGCTACGCCCCTGGCTGGGTGCCCTCGCGGAGCACGGGCTCGTCGAGCAGGTGGGGCGGACCCGAGCGACGCGGTACTTCGTTCCGCCCGACCTGCTCCGGGAGAGCGGCCTCGACGGCAGGACCACGCTGCGGCGGGTCCAACCCCACCGGCTCCGAGCGCTGATCCTGGAGGACCTGGAGCGGTACCCCGGCTCGTCGAGCCGGGAGGTCCACGACCGCGTCGGCCCCGAAATCCCCGAGCGGACGTTCCGGCGCACGCTCAAGGAGCTGGTCGACGCCGGGACCGTGGTTGGCGAAGGCGTGACGCGCTGGCGGCGCTACCGGCTCTCGGCCGCTCACGGCCAAAGTGAGCCGGATGGCCGATAGATGGCCGAGAGAGAAACGAAAATGGTCGTAGTTTCAGTGGGTTCTATCGGCCAGCTTCTCGGCCAGAGGGTGGTGGCGCGGCAGCGGAGACCCCAACCAGGCTGCCGCCGTCGTGGGCCCGCGGTGGGCACACTGTGGGCACATCACGGCGCCGTTCGGTGCCGACAGCCACCGCTCGATGCCGGCCACGGCCAATGATTCCAACGGGTTGAGACGCTACTCAAGGGGCCGAGAACCCCGCCGCACATCCAGCTGGAGAAGTATGGGGTGGGACAGTAATTCACTGAATCGCAAGGGGTAGTTGCAGTCAGGGCGGTCCAGCCCCCACTTTCGCCCCACCTTTCGGCAGTCGCCCATTCTCACCACCGACGCCGAGCACCGTATCGTCCGCTCTCTTGCGGACCGCTTGCGCTCCAGCAGTTCACGACCAATCATCGGCGCTGTGAGCCTCAATGCCCCGATCCTGATGTACCTCGACCAGGCGTTGTGGACTAGTGAACACGGGGGCCACGGTGATCCGGCGCATCGAGGACCTTCGACCGGCAGTGACGGCGGGAGCGACTCAGATCACCTTCTGAGAACGCCGCTCGACGGGTGATGGAGCGAAGCGGGTGGAGTGGAGGCAAGCGGCGGCAGGACGGAGACAACATCCCACCAGGTGACCAACGAAGCGGCGCAGCGGTCCATACTCCCGGCGGCACCCATGATTCCTGTTCACCGTCGCCTCAAATCGGGTGGGAAGAGCGGGGCAGGTCCAACGCGGCGCGCTGCACCGTTCTAGGCCTGCTTGATGCTCAAGCCGATGCGGCGACGCTCCAGATCGACAGACAGCACCTTCACGCGCACGCGCTGGCCGGCGGAGACGACCTCCGCGGGGTCCTTCACGAAGCGGTCGGCGATCTGGGAGACGTGGACCAGGCCGTCCTGGTGGACGCCGATGTCTACGAAGGCGCCGAAGTGGGTGACGTTGGTGACGACGCCCTCCAGGACGGCGCCCTCTCGGAGATCCTCGAGGGCGTGGACATCTTCACTGAAGCGAGGGGGCTCGAACGCGCTCCGGGGATCGCGGCCAGGCTTCTGAAGCTCCGCTGCGATGTCCACCAGCGTCGGCAGGCCGACCTCGTCGGTCACGTAGCGTCGCAAGTCGATGGTCGCGGCCCCCTCGCCACAGAGCTCACGGAGCGGCACGCCGGCGTCTCTGGCCATGCGCTGCACCAGGGGGTAGCGCTCGGGGTGGACGCCGGAGCTGTCGAGGACGTTTCTGGCGTCGCGGATGCGCAGGAAGCCGGCGCATTGTTCGTAGCTGCGTGGCCCCAGGCCGGCGACGTCGAGGAGCGCGTCGCGGCGAGTGAACGGGCCGTGCTCCGCGCGGTGGGCCACGATCCGATCGGCGAGCTTGGGCCCGACGCCGGCCACATGAGCCAGCAACGGCGCGCTCGCGGTGCTCAGATCGACGCCGACCTGGTTGACGCAGTCAGAGACGACGTCGGCGAGCTTCTGGGTGAGCAGCGGCTGGTGCACGTCGTGCTGGTATTGGCCGACGCCGATGGACTTGGGGTCGAGGCGGACCAGCTCGGCCAACGGGTCCTGGAGACGTCGTCCGATGGAGATGGCGCCGCGGATCGTCAGATCCAGATCCGGGAACTCGGCCCGCGCGATGTCGCTGGCGCTGTAGATGCTGGCGCCGGCCTCGTCGACCTGCACGACCACCACGTCGAGCCCCTCGGTGGCCTCCCGGGCGAGCGCCTGCGTCTCACGACCGCCCGTCCCGTTGCCGACGGCGACGGCGTCTGCGCCATGGCGTTGAACGAAACGCCGCAGCTCGCTCGTGGCGCGCTCCTTGTCGCGCAGCGGGTGGATCGTGACGTGTCCGCGGTACGAGCCGTCGGCGTCGAGGGCGGCGCACTTGCACCCCGTTCGTAGCCCCGGATCCACCCCCACCACGGCCTTCGGGCCGAGGGGGGCGGCGAGCAGGAGGCTGCGGAGGTTGTTGGCGAAGACATCCACGGCCTCGCGGTCGGCGCGGGCCTTCAGCGCGTTGCGCGCCTCGGTCTCCACCGCCCGCCGCAGGAGGCGCTTCCAAGCGTCGTCGATGGCCCACGCCAGGGCCTTCGCGTAGGGGGAGCCGCGGCGCAGTCGGAAGATGCGCTCGACCCGCTCTCGCCGCCGCTCGAAGTCGATGGAGACCTTGACGTCGAGGACGCCCTCGCGCTCGCCGCGGCACACGGCCAGGTAGCGGTGGGAGGGGACGCGGTGGGCGGGCTCGTCGTAGTCGTACCAGGTCTCGAACCGCGTACGCTGGCCCCGCGCGCTCTTCTTCGCCTTCGAGATGAGCATCCCATGGCGCTGCCACGCCTCGCGCAGGAGGCCCCGAACGGCGGGGTGCTCCGCGACCTTCTCCGCGACGATGTGCTGCGCTCCCTCCATCGCCGCGTCGGCGTCCAGGACCTCGCCGCGTACGTAGCGCTGCGCTTCGCGCCGCGGGTCTCCGTGCGGGGGCTGGTCGAGGATGGTCCGGGCGAGCGGTTCGAGGCCGCGCTCGCGTGCGATCAGGGCCTTGGTTCGGCGCCGCGGCTTGTAGGGGAGGTAGAGGTCCTCGAGCTCGGGCCGGGTCGTGGCGGCCTCGATCTTGGCGCGAAACCGCGGATCGAGCTTCCCCTGCTCCTGAATCGACGCCAGGATCGTCGCCCGCCGCTCGTCGACGGCCTTGGCGCGCGCCGCCTCGGTGGCGATCTCCCGGATCTCGACCTCGTCGAGGCCGCCGGTGGCCTCCTTCCGGTAGCGCGCGATGAAGGGCACCGTGTTGCCGTCCCCCAGCAGGGCCAGCGTTCGCGCTCTTTGCTGGGGCGTGATCTGCGACATGTTGCTACCTCTTCAGTTGAGCGCGACGTCGAAGAGGAAGCCGCTCTCATCGACGGTCCCACCCTCGAGCTCGACCGTCACGCGTCGGGCCTCGCCAGCGAGGGCCGAGGTGTCGATCTCGAAGCGGTGCCAGCCCGGCTCGAAGGCGATCGATCTCGTCGCCTGCGGCCCCGGCTCCATCCCGTCGATGGCGACGCGTAGCTGTACCGGCTCGACGGCGCGCTTCGACCGCTGCGCGAGCACGTGGGCGAAGTCGGGGACCCCCGCGACCACGCTCAGTGTCTGGCCCAACGGCGTGGGCGCGAAGGCAACCGACAGGGTCGAGCCCGGCTGGGGTTGGGCCCAGACGCCGCGCTCGAAGACGGTCTGGCTGCGCTCGCCGGTGGGGGCGACCGTGAGGTACGGCTTGCGCTTGTCCTGGTCACAGACCCAGCGCCCCCGGAGCCACTCCATGTACTGACCGCGTCGCTTCGGCGGCTTGCGCGACCACTTGCCGCAGCGCTCGCCACCGCGGGTGACGACGGCACGGCGGAGCTGCGCCGAGAGCCTCGGGGCGTCGTCTGACGGCAGCATCCAGGAAGCCATGTCGAGCGTGTCGTCGACATAGGGTCGGAAGGTCTCGTCGACGTTGGTCGGGACGAGCTTCACGTCCGCGAGGGCGCCGCCCTTGTAGCGGACCTCGAGCATGAAGCCCCGCCGGGTGCGCTGCCGCTTGTATCGGCTGGTCATGTCGAAGAGGAAGTTGCCCAGGGAGTGGGCGATCACGCCGCCGTTGTAGCGCTCGACGGGCTGGGGGACGTGGGGGTGGTGGGCGATGACGAGCTCGGCGCCCGCGTCGACCATGGCGCGCGCGTCCCGCCGGTGCCGATCGTGGGGCGTCATCATATACTCGTCGCCGCGATGCAGGCTCACGACGACGTGGTCGGCGGCCTTCTTCGCCTCGGCGATGTCTTCGAGGACGTCGGACAACTTGAACGAGTGTGGTCGGGGGAAGAAGCCGTTGGGCGAGCCGTAGCCCTTCGCCGAGTACCCGAGGAACGCGAACGTGCTGCGTCCGATCTGGGCGACCGTGGGGATCTGTCGTCGTTTGCGCCACTCGACGCCCGTCGCAAGGACCTGGATGGACTCGAGGGTGCGCAGGGTGTCGGCGAAGCCTGCCTCCCCCAGATCGAGGGCGTGGTTGTTGGCCACGGAGACGAGATCGACGCCGGCCTTGGCGAGGGCGGGGGCGACGGCGGTGGGCGCGTGGAGCAACCACCGCTTGCGGGCCATGTAGCTGGTGTTGTCCGACAGCGCGCACTCGAGGTTGAGGAAGACGAAGTCCGCCTGGTGGAGGCGCGGCGCGATGCGCGAGAGGGGGAAGTCGAGGTCGTCGCCGTGGTCCGCGATGACCCGCCCGATGCCTCGGGCAAAGGACGTGTCGCCACCGAAGAGGAGCGTCACCTCGTCGCTGTCGCCGGCAAAGACCCGGGTGGGTCCGGCGGGCGGCTCCGGCGCGGGCTTCCTGATGACGGCGAAATAGACGCCGGCGCCGACCACCCCCACGGCGAGGGTGATGGCCACGACTACGGAGGCCCTGATCTTGATGGTGCGACCGCTGCCCTCTGGCCGCTGGGCCCGGGCGAGGTGCACGAGGGTGGCTCCGAAGAGGAGGATGGTGACGCCGATCGCCACCGACAGACCGAAGTGTCTGACGTAGTCGAAGCGATAGGAGCTCTCGATAACGAAGCTCACGATCCCCAGCACGACGAGGAGGCTCGAGGTGCCGAGGGAGAGCAGGCGGGGCCGTCGCAGCATCGCGAAGCCGAGGACGAAGGGGGCGAGGTAGACGTAGTAGTAGAAGGTCGGATTCAGCAGCAGATAGACCATCGGGAAGCCGCAGAGGAGTGACTCGAGGAGCAGCTCGTCGGGATCACCCTCGGGTCGTCGCCACAGGAAGAAGGCGACCACCAGCACGAACCCGAGCGTCAGGCCGTACTTGACGGGGGCCATGGTCGACTTCCGGTTCTGCTTGCGCCTGACGAAGTGCGGCCGGAAACCTCGCTCCCCGTTGACGCCCACCATGTGCTCCGCCGACATCTCCCCTTCGTAGACGAGGGCGTAGTCGAGCCCCACGCGGGTGGTCGAGATGTCCTTGCGGTGGGCGTCGATCTTCTCGACGAAGCTCCCGAAGCGGTCGAGGCTGCCGGGCTCGGCGAAGGAGAGTCCCAGCAGGACGAAGCTCACGGCGGTGAAGCTGATGGCGGCGCGGAGCGCTGGGCGCGGGAACGTGCGGTGGCGATAGAAGTGCAACACGAGCCAGAGGCCGGGCCCGAGGACGAAGAGCACCGGGAAGACCCGAATGGCCGCGCTGTAGGCGAGCAGCGCCCCCGCCCACGCCGGGCGTTTCAGCCGCAGCAGGGAGACGACGCCGAAGAGCGCGGCCAGCCAGTCGAGGCGCAGGAACCCGTTTCTGATGTGGGTGTGGGCGAGTTCGAATCCGCCCCCCAGGATGAGGAGGCCGACGACCAGCCCCTTGGGTCCGAAGGCTTCGAAGACCAGGATGAAGGAGAGCGCGAGCAGCCCGATGTCGATGCAGGCGAGGGCGACCATCTTGCGGCCGGCGGGGATGAGGTTGGCGATGTGTCGACCGATGGTGTCCCACAGCGGCGTGGCGTTGTAGCCCTTGTCGCGCAGGAGCTTCCTCCACCGGGGCTTGAAGGCGCGGTCGTAGGCGCGCAGGTCGCGCTTGAACTGCGCCCACCGGGTCTCGCCGAACATCTCGCGGCAGGGGGCCGGGTTGGCCAACACCTTCTTCTTCCTGATGTGGCGGTTGTTCCTCAAGTCCCGAATCGACGTGACCCTGGCGGTCGCCGTGGGCTTGGCCTCCTTCAAGGCTTGGAAGCTGCACTGGTAGAGCTCGAGGTACTTGTGCTCGGGGGCGTACTTCGCGCCGAAGTAGTAGTGATAGACGTCGTGGTCGTTGATGAACTCGCCGCGGACGAAGTGACCGAAGTTCGTCAACGAGAGCACCGCGAGGACCGCCATCGTGGCGCCCGCCCGGTCAAGCCAGGGCCGCCACGAGCGGAGCCGCTCGGCGAGACCGATGCGCAACACGATGTAGGCCAGCAAGAACGCCAGCAGCACTATCTTGAGCGTCATGCGTCAGTCCTCCCAGTCGACCTCACCACCTCGGGTCTGTTCGAGGTAGGTCTGCAGCGCCTCTTCGAGGTGCCCCGGCGTCGGCACAGTCCTGCCGTGCTTGTGTCCCTGCTCGCCTTGCCGGGTCGCTCGGCGGACGTTGCGGCGCCGATCGTAGGCGAGCACCTCGGCGCCATCCATCACCGCGATCAGGTCGAGGGCGGGGGCGCGATCGGCTCGGTAGCGCCACGTCTCGGCGACGACGACCCGTGACTCGGGCCCTGGCTGGGCCAGATCGATCCCGTCGAAGCGGGCGGCGCCGATGGGTGTCTCCGTCGCCGCCAGGACCGTCGGCACGATGTCGACGATGCTCGCGAGCTGCTCATCGACCCCCGCCTCGAAGCCCGGCCCGTTGATGAACAACGGGATGCGAACCTGGCTCTCGCTGATGCCGGTGCCGTGGTGGCGGCGTCGCCCGAGGCTCTCGCCGTGGTCGGAGGTCAGGATGGTCAACAACGGCCGCTCGGCGCGAACCTCGGCGAGGGCGTCGAGCAGGCGCCCGACCTCCCGGTCCGCGTAGCGAATCGTGTGGTCGTAGCGGTCGACGAGCGTGTCGCCGAAGGTGGGTATCCCCTTCCGCGTGCGGTCGGGCTTGTGGGCGCCGAAGTAGTGGACCCAGAGGAAGAAGGGGCGGTCGGCGGGGAGCTTCTTCTTCAGCGTGCGGATCGCGAGATCGCTTGTCCCGACGTTGTTCCGCTTCTTCTTCGGGAGCTTGTCGACGAGGCGGTAGTAGTCGTAGCCGCGCGCCGCGCCGAGCCGAGGGTGGAAGAACTGGGAGAAGCCGTCGTCGGCCACCGCGAGGGTCTTCATGCCGCGGGCCTGGAGGCGCTCGGCCAGCGTCGGGCGCGGGTCATCGACGGGCAAGCCGAACCAGAGGTGGGGCTTCTCGTTCTCGCGCATCTGGGACAGCTCGTTGGTCCGCAGCAGTCGGTACTTGTTCGTCTCGAGGAGCCGCGCCCAGCGCAGACGCCGCGGATACAGGCCACGGTGGGCCGCGCTCATCGCGAGGGACGTCCACGTCCCCGCGGTGTAGGCCCGGGTGTATCGCCGGCTGGTCGCCGCGAAGGCGTCGAGGTTCGGCGACGTCTCGCGCTCGTACCCGTAGCACCCGAGGTGGTCGGCGCGGAGCGTGTCGACGGTGATGAACACGACGCTGGTGGGCGCCGGACCCGTGCCGGGGTAGAGCTCGATGTCGGCGAGGGTGGGGTCCTGCACATCGTCGAAGGAGACCACGCCGACCGAGGGGTCCGACGGGGCGAGATCACCGCCGCTGAGGAAGCCCGAGAAGCCGTCTCCGTCGAAGTCGGTGCCCGCCCGGAGGAGGCCGAGCCAGGTGGCGCCGAAGGGCACGGAGACCACCGACGCCGTGGTCTTCGGCGCGTCGTGCAAGGTCGCGAAGGTGGTCACCGTGACGCCGAGCAGCGCGGCAGTGAGGGCCGCCCGACGACGCGCGGTGGGGCGCCAGGACCAGTGAAACCAGGCGGCGACGCCGAGCAGGCCCAGGGTCGAGACGCGTAGCGCCGAGTGGGCCACCGGGTAGAGATCCACGTAGAGGCGCCGGTCGCCTACGACGAGGGTGACGGCGCCGAGCCCGAGGAGCGCCAGGACCCCGCGCCGCCAGCGGGGACCAAGGCGCGCGGCGAGTCCCAGCGGCTCGCCGCGGGTGCGTTGGAGGCTGGCCAGCGCGGCCCCGCCGGCGATGGCCCCGAGGCCGACGGCGACCAAGACCGCCCAGGCGAGGGCGGCGTGCCGGCCGCTCAGCCTCGCGAAGGCTCCCAGGGCGCGGGCGAGCCAGAGCGCCGCGGCGAGCAGGCCCGCCGGCCAGACGGCCAGGGCCCCCCACCGGGGCAGCATCGAGGCGAGCAGGCCGACCAGGTCGAGTCCGGCGCCGACGACCGCGCCGAGGGTGGCGCCCAGGCCGCCGGCGGCGATAATGGCGCCGTACGCACCACCGACCAGCGCGTCTGTGCCACCGAGGGCGCACCCGCACAGCGCGAGCCGGGCGCTCCACGGCCAGGGCTTTGCATGCCTCTCCACGACGGTCCGGCCTCCGAAAGGGGCGGCATCCTATGACATCGCGGCGGAGATGACGACCGGGGGCTTGCTCAGACCGGCTCGAAGAAGGTCTCGTTGCCTTCAGCCATGCGGCGCAGGAGGGCCGGGGGGGCGAACCGCTCGCCGCAGCTCGACGCCAACTCGTCGAGGCGCGCCACGAGGGCCCGGATGCCATAGCGGTCCATCCACGCGAGGGGACCGCCGGACGCGGGGGCGAAGCCGACGCCCATCAGCGCGCCCACCTCCGCGTCCCGCTTCGTGCGCAGGATGCCCTCGTCGAGGCAGGCCGCGGCGTGTACGACCTGGGCGAGCATCAGCCGCTCGCCGATGTAGTCCACGCCCGTCTCGGCGGGGCTGCCCTCCGCGAGATCGCGCAGCCCGGGCCAGAGCTTCCGGGGACGCTGGGACCAGTCGTAGAAGCCCTGGCCCTCCTTCTTCCCCAGCCGCCCGAGCTCCACCATCTTGCGCACCAGTCGGATGCCGGGGTCGTCGAGCGTCCGCCCCTCGTAAGCCTCGCGCATCTCGATGCCGTGCAGCGCCAGGCCCAGGCTCACCTCGTCGAAGACCTTCAGCGGCGAGACCACCATGCCGGCCTCGCGCGCCGCCCACTCCACGAGCACGGGATCGTGCCCCTCACCGACGAGCTGCAGCGCCTCCATGATGTAGGCCGAGAAGAAGCGCGTGGTGTAGAAGCCGTAGCCGTCGTTGACGACGATCGCCGTCTTCTTGATCTTGCGGGCGAAGGCCAGCGAGCGCGCGAGGGCCTCTTCGCTCGTCTCGTCGGTGGTGATGATCTCGAGCAGCGGCATCTTCTCCACCGGCGAGAAGAAGTGCATCCCGACGAAACGCCCGCGGCGGGTGGACGCCTCTGCGAGATCGGTGATCGGCAGCGCCGACGTGTTCGACGCCCACACCGCCGTCTCGGAGAGGTGCGGCTCGACCTCCCGCGTGACGCGGTGCTTGAGCTCCTTGTTCTCGAAGACCGCCTCGATCACCAGATCGCAGTCGGCGAGGCTCCCGTCGTGGAGCGTCCCCGTGATGCGGCCCAACAGCGCGTCGCGTTGCCCCTGGCCGAGGTGCCGGCGCTTCTTCGCCTCGTCGGCGCAATGGGCCAGCCCCCGGTCGAGGGCGGCCTGGTCGATGTCCTTGAGCACGACCTCGTAGCCGCGCTGCGCGCACACGAAGGCGAGGCCCGCGCCCATCATGCCCGCGCCGATGATGCCGACCGTCTGGAAGCCGTCGTCTGTGACGTGGGGCAGACCCTCCTGCTTCGTCACCGCGTTTCGGTGGTACCAGAGCGTGCGGATCATGTCCTTCGCCTGGTCGCTGGTGGCGAGGCGGACGAAGTGCCGCCGCTCTACGTCGAGGGCGGTGTCGAAGTCGAGGGTGCAGCCCTCGTAGACCGCCTCGATCGCCGCTTCCGGGGCGCGGAAGGCGCCGGCCGTCTTCTTGGCGAGCATCGCGGCGCCACCGATGAAGAGGTTGCGCGCGTCGGGGCTGCCGGGCTGGATGCCCCCCGGCCAGGTGAAGCCCGCCTTGTCCCACGGCTGCTTCGCCACCGGGTTCTTGGCGATCCACGCCACCGCGGCGGCCTTCGCCGCCCCCAGATCCGAGGCCAACGCGCAGATCCCCTTCTTGGCGGCCTTCGGCGCCCGGAGCTGTTGCCCCTGGGCGATGATCTCCAGCGCTGGCTGAATCCCGATCGTGCGCGGCAGGCGTTGCGTCCCGCCGCCGCCGGGGATCAGGCCGAGGGTGGTCTCCGGCAGCCCGATCATGATCCGGGGATCGTCCACCGCGATCCGGTGGTGGCAGGCGAGGGCCAACTCGAGGCCGCCGCCGAGGGCGGATCCGTCCAGCACCGCGACCACCGGCTTGCCCTCCGTCTCGAGCTTGCGGAAGAGCCCGTTGAGCTGCCGGCACCCCTCGTCGAAGACCGCCGCGTCGCGCGCCGCGTAGAGCCCGTCGAGGTCACCGCCGACGCAGAAGTCCTGGTGGCCGCTGGTGATGATGATGCCCGCGAGCCCGTCCGTGCCGAGGGCGTCTTTGAGGGCCCAATCGAGCCCCTCGCCGAAGGCCTGGTTGAGCATGTTGGCGCGACCCTCCATCGCCATCGTGATGGTGGCCACGCCTGTCTTGGTGTCGAAGTCGACGCTGAAACCGTTCATCCTTTGCTCCTCAGACTCGCTCGATGACGGTGGCGATGCCCATTCCGCCTCCGATGCACAAGGTGACCACGCCCGTCGTCAGATCGCGCGCTTCGAGTTCGTCGACCAGGGTCCCCATCAAGCACGCGCCGGTGGCTCCGAGGGGGTGCCCCAGGGCGATGGCGCCGCCGTTCACGTTCACCTTCGAGTCGGGCACGTCGAGCACCTTCATGAAGTGTAGCGGCACCGTCGCGAAGGCCTCGTTGACCTCGAAGAGGTCGACGTCGGCGGGGGTCATGCCCACCCGCGACAGCGCCTTGGTGGTGGCGGGCGCAGGCGCGGAGAGCATCACGACGGGCTCGTCGCCGATCGACGCCATCGCCTTGATGCGCGCCCTCGGCTTCAACCCCATGCGCGCGCCGGCCTCGCGGTTGCCGATGAGCACCGCCGCGGCGCCGTCGACGATGCCGCTCGAGTTCCCCGCGTGATGGACGTGGTTGATCGTCTCGACCTCCGGGTAGCGCTTGCGCGTGAGGGCGTCGAGACCGAACTGGGTGCCCATCATCTCGAAGGCGGCCCGCAGCTTCGCGAGGGCTTCGAGGGTGGTCCCGGGCCGCAGGTGCTCGTCGCGATCGAGCAGGAGCAGCCCGTTGACGTCGGTGACGGGCACCAGGCTGCGGTCAAAGGCGCCCCGCGCCTGGGCTGCCGCCGCCCGCTGCTGGGACTGGTAGGCGAAGGCGTCGACATCGCCGCGCGTGATGTCGTGGAGGGTGGCCAGCAGATCGGCGCTGATGCCCTGGGGCACCGTGCCGTACTCGAAGGCGAAGGCCGGATCGAAGAGCGGTCCGCCGCCGTCGGCGCCCATCGTCACCCGCGACATCGACTCGACACCGCCGGCGACGACCAGATCCAGGAAGCCCGAGGCCACCTTCGCTGCGCCGTCGTTGATCGCCTCGAGGCCCGAGCCGCAGAAGCGGTTGAGCGTCACCGCGGGGACCCGCTCGTCATAGCCCGCCAGGAGCACCGCGGGCCGCGCGACGCAGCCTCCCTGCTCGTTGACCTGGGTGACGCAGCCGACGCTGACGTCCTCTACGAGGCGGGTGTCGAGGTCGTTGCGTGTCTGCAAGGCCCGCAGCGCGGTGGCCAAGAGCTCCACCGGCTTGACCTTGTGCAGCGAGCCGCTGCTCTTCCCGCGCCCACGCGGCGTGCGTACGGCGTCGTAGATGAATGCCTCGGCCATCGATGCCTCCCTCTTGTAGAAGAAACCTTAGCAAGCTAAGGATGTCGGATCCTGACGGAGGGATTCATGGCTGTCAACGGGGACTTTCTGACCGATGGACGCCCCGCCGTCGATCTCGGTCTGCGGCGCGCCCAGTCCCGCGCGATGCTCGACCTCGGGCGCATCCACGCGGTGATCCAGCAGCGCGCCGCGGCCCTGTTCGTCGAGGTGGGGCTCGACGACATCACCCCCGCGCAATCGAACGTTCTGATGCTGCTCTTCGAGGCCAGGCGGCCGATGGCGGCGCGGGAGATCCATCGCGCCATGGGCGTCGCCGAGCCCACCGTCTGCCGCTTCGTGAAGGCTTTGGAGCAAAACGGCTGGATCGAGCGCCGCCGTGACCCCCGCGACGCGCGCGTGCGACTGCTGGAGCCCTCCGACAAGGCGCGCGAGGCGCTCCCTCGGTTCATTCGCGTCTCGAACGCGCTGCTCGACCGCCTCTTCGACGGCTTCGCGCGCGAGGAGATAGAGAGGATGGTGGGCAACGCCCACCGGATGACGGCCAACCTGTCGGCGTAATCAGTGCTGGGTGTTGTTGCCGGCGACGAAGTTCGGCGAGCCGGACTGGGTGTGGAGGACCGAGAAGCGGAGGAAGTGGGTGACGAAGTCGGGGGCGACGTAGCCGACCATGCCGCGGTCCTGGGCGGGGTAGTAGAAGAAGTTCATCATCGAGCCCCGGCATTGAAACAGACCAAAGTACATGCTCAGTCGGTGGGAGCGCCACATCATCAACTGCTGCATCGGGACCCCGGGCCCGGGTATCAAGTGGCGCCCCGCTTGCCGCAGGACCACCTTGAGGCGGCGGTCCTCCTTGGGCGTCCCCTGGTCGAGGAACCCGGGGGATCCCACCAGGTCGAGGTACATGTCGAAGACCGTGTAGAAGTCGCCCTCCTCCTCCAGGGCGACGCCCAGCACCCGAGCCGCCTCTACCAACGCCGCTGTGTCCATGCCGCCTCCTCGTCGAGTGTCGAATGCCTACCACACGTTACTCCAAAGAGTCGATCAGGGCGTCCATCAGCGCGTCGAGGCGTCCCCCGTCGGCGTAGGCGGTGGGGGCGGTCGCGGAGAGGGTGACGGAGTCGTGGTCGCCGGCGAAGACGACGAGCAACGGCATCCCGGGGTTGTAGGGCGGAACCCAAAACGTGCGCGCGGGTGCCCCGCCGATCTCCAGCGGACAGCGGCCGATGTTGGACACCGTGGCCGAGGCGCCGTGGCCCCCCGTTCGGCGCTGTCTGCGGATGCTACGGCGACCCAGCCATGCCATGAGCCACAGCGGGACGACGCGCGTGGCGTCGGCGGCGATGGCGTGGGCCGCCGCCTCGTGGCGCGCGACGCGCTCGGCGATCTCGGCGGCGACGGAGGCGGGGGTCGGGGTGCGCGTCTCGAGGTGCAACACGCCGGTGAGGTTCGCGTCGCTCCTGATCTCGGCGTAGCGGCGCAGGTCGACGGGGACGCCGATCCGCAGCGGGCGGTCGACGAAGCCGCGGGAGGCCTCGTGCAGCGCGCAGACGACGCGGGGCAGGACCGGCGAGGTGACCGCGGTGCGGCGCATGGTCCAGGACATCCCGGTCGCCGCGGAGGCGGCGCCGGTGGGCGCCGGGGCGTCCTCCGGCGGCGCGCGGAAGGGCGCGTGGCGCGGCGCCCGTCGGGCCAGGTCGAGGTCGGTGATCGGTCCGGCGACGGCGCCCGTGAGGGGGCGGCCGTCGAGGGCGCGGCAGACGTCTTCGACGAAGCCCCACATGCCGAGGCCGTCGGTGGTCGCGTGCCGAGCGCGGAAGGCCAGCCGGTCGCCCAGGTGGAGGGCCTCGCAGCTCGCGGGCATCGGCTCCATCGGCCACGTGTCCCCGGCGGCCTCCCGCACGGGCACCGTCCCGGTCGCGAGCCACCGGCCACCGCGCCGCACGAGCCGGCTGCCGGGATGGACCGCCGCGGCGGCGCTGACAGCGTCGAGGAACGCCCCCAAAGCCACGGGGATGGCGGGCTCGACGACCACCGAGATGGCGAAGGGCGGGGCGATGCGTTCGGCGGCGAGCCAGACGCGCTCCAGGCCCGATACGCGGCGGGCTGCTCGGGATCGCGGCAGGGTGAGGCGCATCGCGTGACGGTACCGAGGAGGTGGCGCCAGGGGCGAGACGAAAGGCGCCGGCTGTGCGAAGATGCCGGCCTCTTCCTGGAGACACCCGATGAGCGAAGGACGCTATCTCTACATCGCCGCCCGTGAGCTGGGCCTGACCACCGCCGAGCTGAGGGCTCATATCGCCGAGTGGGGCACCGGCTGGGACACCTCCCACCACATGCGCCGCTTGACGGACGCTCAGTTCGACGAGGCGCGCCGGAGGCTCGAGCCCGAGCCGGAGGTCGCCGACGAGCCCGAGCCCGAGGCCGTCGACGAGCCCGAGGCCGTCGACGAGCCCGAGCCGGAGGAGACCGGCTGGCGGAAGCAGGCGGAGCGGAAGGCGAAGAAGGCCAAGAAGCGCCTGGACAAGGCCCGCGCGGTGCTGAAGGAGGCGAAGTCGGACGCGAAGGCCGCCAAGCGCGCGCGCTCGGACGCCAAGAAGAAGAAGGCCCGCGCCCGCGCCGAGGCGGCCTTCCAAGACGCGAAGTCCGCTGTCGCGCGGGGTCGGGAGCGGGTCGAGGGCGCCACCGCGAAGCTCCAGAAGGCCATCGGTCGGCTACAGGGGGACTGAGCCGGCGTCCACCAGGACGGTGCGGCACAGATGGCGACGCGGCGCGCTGCACGCACCCACCAGCCGATTTCAGCGTTGCGAAGCCTCGCAACACCTCTCGCTTGGGCTCGACCAGCAGGTCGGCCGTCGGCGACGGTATCTGTGTGAGGCGATGTTCGACTCGTTAGACTGGTCGTAGACTAGTTGATGGGGGCTTCTATGCGGACCGTGGGCGCCTATGAGGCGAAGACGCACTTGCCGAAGCTGCTCGACGCCGTCAGCCGCGGAGAGCAGATCACCATTACGAGGCGTGGTCCCGCCGATCTGGCCCCTGGAGCTCGCCAACGCCCTCGTCGTCGCTGAGCGACGCAACATCGCGACGGCGGCCCGCTCCGACCGGTTCCTCGAGTTGGTCGCCTCGGCGAGGCGTCACGCGCTGAGCAGCTACGACGCCTCGTATCTCGATCTCGCGCTCCGAGAGGGGCTCCCGCTGGCCACCCTCGAGTCGGGCGGCTCGAAGAGCGGGGCAGACCGGCTCGGTAGCCTACGAGGGAAGTGAGTCAGCGAGGGCCGCTTCGCAGACGCTCAGGTTGCGTCGCACGGCGCCGCGGTGGGCGGCGAGCCCGGCGCGGGCGGCGGCGCTCATTCGGGCTCGGGCAGCGGGATCGGCGACCAGCTCGACCACCGCGCGGCCCAGCTCGGGGGCGTCCCGCACCACGCGGAGCCCCTCGCCCAAGGCGCTGACCGCGGCGCCCACGCCATCGAGGGAGGGTCCCATCAGGACGGGGAGTGAGCAGGCGGCGGCCTCGGCGGGGTTGTGCCCGCCATGGGGCGCGAGGCTCCCGCCGACGAAGGCGAGATCTCCCAGCTCGTAGAGCGTCCGCAGCTCCCCGAGCGTGTCCACCAACAGGACCTGGGTCCCGGAGGCTGGCGCCTCGCCCCGGCTCCGCCGAGCCACGCGCCAGCGCCTCTTCGCGGCGTCGGCCACCGGCTCGAAGCGGTCGCGGTGTCGCGGCGCCAGCACGAGGAGGGCGTCGGGCCGCGCCGCGAGGAGCCGGGCGTGGGCGTCGAGGACCGCCGCCTCCTCCCCGGGCCGCACGCTGGCGGCGATCCAGCAGGGACGAGCGTGCGGGCGTGCGGGCGCGGGCTCACAGTCGAGCTTGAGGTGTCCCGCGACGCTCACGTGGGGCGCCCCGAGGCGTCGGAAACGCTCGGCGGCGCTGGGGTCTTGGGCGGCGACGTGGTGCAGCGTCGCGGCGGCGTCTCGGAAGAGACGGAGGCGTCGGTAGCGTCGCAGCGACGCCTCCGAGAGGCTGGCGTTGACGACCACGGCCGGCACGCCCGCGGCGTCCAGGGCCGCCAGGAGGTTGGGCCAAAGCTCCGTCTCGACCAGCGCGCACAGCCGCGGGCGAACGCTGGCGACGAAGCGGCGCACGCACCACGCATGGTCGAGGGGCAGCCAGCAGACGTGGACGGCGTCACCGAAGGCGGCTCGAGCGGCGCCGAGCCCGGCGGGGGTGGCGCAGGTCACGAGCATCCGTTCGTTTCGGTGCGCGGCGTAGAGGGCGCTGACCAGGGGCGCCGCCGCGAGCATCTCCCCGAGGGAGACGGCGTGGATCCAGATGTAGGGCCCCGGCGGCGGCAGATCGAGGGCGAATCGCTCGCGCCAGCCCCGCCGCCAGGCCGGCTCCAGACCGCCGCGCCGCCAGAGCTCGGCGAGGTAGATCGGGGTCGCCGAAGCGAGCAGCGCGCCGTAGAGCGCCCGGGTCAAACGACCGTGACGCGGTGCTCGCCGCGGGCCGTCATTCGCCCGAAGGGGCGCAGGGACAGGTCGTGCCGAGTGGCCAGCGCCTCGAAGTCCGCCTCCGCGCCGGGGGCGACACAGACCAACAGCCCGCCGCTGGTCTGCGGATCGCAGAGCAGCGTTCGCCAAGCGTCGTCCAGCGGGCCGATGCCCGCCCCGTAGCTGTCGAAGTTGCGGGTGGTGCCGCCGGGGACCGCGCCCTTCGCGATGTAGTCGAGCAGCGCGTCGCGGTCGATGAGCGGGACGGCGTCCGCTTCGAGCTCAGCGCTCAGGCCCGCTCCATCGCAGAGCTCGCCGAGGTGCCCCAGCAGACCGAAGCCCGTGACGTCGGTCATCGCGGCGACGAACTCCGCCCGCGCGAAGGCGGCGCCGACGCGGTTGAGCTGCACCATCAGGTCGCGGCCCGTGTGCGCGTGCTCGGGGCGAAGGAGGCCTCGCTTCTGGGCAGTGCTCAAGATGCCCACCCCGAGGGGCTTCGTCAGATAGAGACGGCCACCC
Source organism: uncultured Nannocystaceae bacterium (assembly GCA_964402225.1). GTDB lineage: Bacteria > Myxococcota_A > Bradymonadia > UBA7976 > UBA1532 > CAYOBQ01. The sequence goes on from CAYOBQ010000151.1 coordinate 18,350, forward strand.
TCTACCGCGCCGGTGTTGCGCTTCAGGTGGGCGATCTCGACGCGGCCTGTCACCGCGAGCCCGAAGAGGGGCTCCGGGTTGTCGATGCTGTGGCCGCCAGCGACCGCGACGCCCACCTCGGCGCAGGTGGCGCGGGCGCCGGCGAGGACTCGGCCCGCGGCCTCGACCGGCACCGTCGACACCGGCCAGCCGAGCACCGCGATGGCCACCAGCGGCGCGCCGCCCATCGCCCACACGTCGCTCATCGCGTTCGCCGCGGCGATCCGACCGAAGTCGAAGGGGTCGTCGACGATGGGCATGAAGAAGTCCGTCGTGCTGACGATGGCGGTCCCGTCGCCAAGGTCGAAGACCGCCGCGTCGTCCCGTGACTCGTGGCCCACCAGGAGGCCCTCGGTCGCGCCGTGTGGTCCGCTGGCTTCGAGGATCCCCGACAGCACGGCCGGAGCGATCTTGCAGCCGCAGCCGGCGCCGTGGCTGTACTGGGTCAGTCGGATCTCTTCGTTCATGCTTCCGGGTCCGGGATGGTAAAGGGTCGTTCGTGTCGCGCACCCTCCTCATACGGCTGCTGGGCGCCGGTGTCACGCTGTTGCTGGCCTGCGACGACGGTCGACCGGAGCCCCTCACCGCCTCCGCCGTCTACCCGCTGTCGGGCGTCGGCGATCCTTCGGGGGCGGACTTCTTCGCGGGTCGCGTCTATGTAGTCGGCGATGCGCGCAGCCGCGTCTACGCCTTCAGCCCCGAGGGTGTCGGGCTGGGAACGATGACCCTCGATGACGGGCCGAAGTCGCCGGACATCGAAGGGGTGGCCGTGGAGGCGGACGGCTACCTCCTCGCCGACGAGGGCAAGGGCGCGATCTATCGCAGCGGCGGGCGCGAGCGAATCCGGTTGAGCGGGGCGAAGGACGGCAACAACGGCCTCGAAGGGCTCACGCTGCGGCGCTCCGACGGCCACCTCTTCGCGGTGAAGGAGAAGCGGCCGAGTCTGCTGTACCACCTCGGGCCCGACGGTCGGGAGATCCAGCGCACCCGACTCGAGATCGCCGACGACGTGTCGGGGGTGGCCCATCTGGGCCGGGACGAGTGCCCGGAGCAGCTCCTCGCCGTGAGCCAGGAGTCGCGAGAGCTGGTGCAATTCACCACCGCCGGGGTGGTCCTGCGCCGCTGGGCGCTGGAGGCGAAGCGTCCCGAGGGGCTGGCATTCGACGGGGCGGGTACGCTGTTCGTGGTGGACGAAGCCCGCGCCGAGCTGTCGGTCATCCCGTTCGAAGGAGCGTGCCTGTGATCCCCGTCGTCCTCGCCGCCGCCCTCATCGTCCTCGACGGCCCGCCCAAGCCCTGCGCCGCGCCCGCCGAGGGCGCACGAGTGCAGGTCGATCTGGTGGACGCGCCGGTGGCCGAGGTCGCCCGCATCGTGGCGTGCTACCGGGGGCTGAACCTGACGATCTCGAAGCCGCCCGCGGGCACCGTCACGATCTATGGGCCGACGCCGGTGTCGCCGGCGGAGGTGGTCCTGGCGCTCACCGGCGCCCTCGACGACCGCGGCTGGATGCTCGCCCGTCGGGGTCGATTCCTCGCGCTCGTGCCCTCCAAGTCGGCGCCCGCCCAGCCCGGCGCGTCGCCGCGCATGACGCTGCTCCTTCGGCCCGAACACGTCACCGTCGCCGAGGTGCAGCCGGTCCTGGCGAGCCTCGCGAGCGACGAAGCCTCGATCATCGCGCATGCGCCCACCAACCTGCTCGTCGTCACCGAGCGCGCGGACAACGTACGCCGCCTGCGGCGCCTCCTGGGTCATCTCGATCTGCCGGAGACCCGCCCCGACCTTCGGCTCTACGCGGTGCGCCACGCCCAGGTCGCGACCCTCGCCGAGCACGTCCGCGCGCTGCTCGACGGCAAAGTCCGCAAGGTCGTGGTCGACGCTCGCACCGAGCGAATGGTGGTCGTGGCGCCCCCCGCCGTTCACCGCGAGGTGGCGCGGTTGTTGGCGATGCTCGACGTCCCGCGCGGCGACGGCGCGGTCCACACGCTGCGCCCCCTCCACGGAAAGGCCACCGATCTGGCGAAGCTCGTCGAGTCGATGCGGGCGAAGGACACGCGGCGCTGATCCTTCGCAGATGTCGGCGCCGGGCATCAATTCCGACCAAAATGTCGCTTTTGGCCGACTTCGGAATGGCACGGGGGTTGCTGTGAGACGCCGCCGAGGCGGTCAGCAACAGCCCGCACGTGACATGAAGAGGAGACATGAACGTCTACAAGGCCGAGTACATCTGGACCGACGGCACCAAGCCCACCGCGCAGATCCGCTCCAAGACGAAGATCGTATCGATCGGTGACGAGCCCCCCGTCTGGGGTTTTGACGGCTCCAGCACCAACCAGGCCCCCGGCGACGCGTCCGACTGCGTGTTGAACCCGGTCCTGGTCGTGCCGGATCCCATCCGTGGCGGCGAGAACAAGCTGGTCATGTGTGAGGTCCTCAACACGGACATGACGCCCCACGAGAGCAACACGCGGGCGCGCCTCGCCGACCTCGCCGAGCGCTACGCCCACCACGAGGCGCTCTACGGCATCGAGCAGGAGTACACGTTCTTCGAGAATGGCACGCCCCTCGGTTGGCCCGAGTCCGGCTACCCCGGACCGCAGGGTCCCTACTACTGCTCCGTCGGCGCCGACACGGCCTATGGCCGCGATCTCGTCGAGGCGCACATGGACGCCTGCATCGCCGCCGGCATCGCCTTCGGCGGCATCAACGCGGAGGTCATGCCGGGCCAGTGGGAGTACCAGATCGGCCCCGTGGGTCCCCTCGCCATCGGCGATCAGATGGTGCTGAGCCGGTGGTTGCTGGCGCGCATCGCGGAGGACGCCAGCGTGGTCGTCAGCTTCGATCCCAAGCCCGTCAAGGGCGACTGGAACGGCGCCGGCTGCCACACCAACTTCAGCACCGTCGGCATGCGCCACGACTACGACGCGATCATCGCGGCCTGCGAGGCGCTGTCGCAGCGCCCCGAGGCGCACATCGAGGAGTACGGTGCGGGCATCCCCGAGCGGCTGACTGGGGACCACGAGACGTGCGCCTACACCGAGTTCCGCTACGGCGTCTCGGACCGTGGCGCCTCGGTCCGAATCCCCTGGCACGTCGCCCGTGACAAGCAGGGCTACATCGAGGACCGCCGGCCCAACGCCAACTGCGATCCCTACCGGGTGGCTTTCATCATCCTCGACACGGTCTGCGGCACGGCCGACTCGAAGAGCCTCCGCCGCGCGAGCTGAGCGCGGATCCCGGGCGCCTCGATTGACGCGCCCGGGATCGCTCACTACCTTCAGGCGCCCGCGGGACCCCGAGGACGGACGCCGAGATGAACAAGACCCTCCTGCTCGCCGTACTCGCGCTCCTCATCGCTTGCGACGAAGAGGCGCACACCCACGAGGTCACCGACCAGGAAGCCGAGGACTGGAACGCCGCCTTCGCCGAGAAGGAGAACGGCAAGGCCGACACCTCCGGCTGCTCCGGTGTGAAGGTCCCCGACCAGGCCGACTTCGGTGGCAGGATCGCCCTCACCTTCGACGACGGCCCCGGCCCCTCGACGACCCGCAAGGTCATGGCCACCCTGCGGGCCTACGACGCGCCGGCCATGTTCTTCGCCCTCGGCAAGCTCGTCTCCTCCGAGGACGGGCGGGCGATCGCCAAGGAGATCATCGCCGATCCGCTCTTCGACCTCGCGAGCCATAGCTGGAGCCACCCGAACATGTCGCGGCTCTCGCTGGGCGAGGCCAAGGGGCAGGTCGACCGGACCGTCGCGGCGATCCGCGAGGCCGGCGCCCAGATCAAATTCCACCGCTTCCCCTACGGCGCCTCGACCTGTGCCACCGCCGAGATGGTCCGGGAGCGTGGGCTCACGGTCGCCGGTTGGCACATCGACAGCGCCGACTGGTGCTACAACGCCGGCGGTGGGCACTGCGCGCGCAGCACCTTCCGCCACGTCGACGACGCGATGCGCGACGACATGGCCGGCTTCATCATGCAGCAGGTCAAGCGCTACAACGGCGGCGTCCTGCTCTTCCACGACACCAAGGGCTACACCGCCGAGGCCCTCGGCGACATCCTCGGCAAGCTCCAGTCCGCCGGCTACGACTTCGTCCGCCTCGATGACGCCGAGACCTTCCCATTGCTCAACGGCGTCGATCCCGCCTCGCTGCCCTTCGTGGGAGACGGCTGCGCCGAGAACGAGGATTGCGGCGACCAGATCCAGGGTCGCGCGGCCTTCTGTCTGAGCGGCTTCTGCACCATCGACTGCCAGGGCTATTGCCCGGACCGCCAGGCTCGCGCCCCCACCTTCTGCGCCCCCGACCCCACCCAGAACGGCACCCGCGGCGTGTGCGTGAGCAAGTCGACGCCGGGCAACAGCCACTGCGCCGATGTCCCGGGCAGCGTGGAGGGCGACTCCGAGCGCTTCATCGGCTCGAGCAGCGCCCCACCCACGAGCGCCGAGGTCTGCCTCCCCGAGTCGGGCTAGGACGGTGCGGCAGAGTCGCGACGCGGCGCGCTGCACGCGCCCGCCAA
>CAYOBQ010000152.1:0-22807 GCA_964402225.1 uncultured Nannocystaceae bacterium
AGCGCATGCTGGCGTCGTTGCTTGCGCGGCTGAGAGCTGACCGCTGAGTGCTGAGTGCCCTCGACACTCCCTCCGTCAGAATCGGGATATGCACCCGATGTCTTTGGGACACGGGACCACCACTCGACGGCGCTCACGGAGGCCAACCTCGCTCATCTCCTTGCTCTGCTCGGCGAGCATGAGCGAGCGCGCCCCCCCGCCCTGATCTACCTCAGTCGGCGTCGACCCGGTGCTTCAAAGCGAGGTCCGCTGGGCCGTTGTCCCAGGAGAACGGGAAGGAGACCTCGATCGATGATCGACAAAGACACACGAATCCTGGTCGTCGATGATTTTTCGACGATGCGGCGAATCATCAAGAACAACCTCAAGGGACTCGGCTACCTCTGCGTCGACGACGCCGAGGATGGACGCTCGGCGCTGGAGCTGCTCCGGGTCAATGACTACGGGCTGGTGCTGTGCGACTGGAACATGCCCGGGATGAGCGGGCTCGACCTGCTGCGGGCGGTGCGGCGGGAGCCGCGATTCTCCGCGCTGCCCTTCGTGATGATCACCGCGGAGGCCAAGCGCGTGAACATCGTCGAGGCCGTGCAGGCGGGGGTCACCAGCTACGTCGTGAAGCCCTTCAAGGCGGCGACGTTGGTGCAGAAGCTCAACGCGCTGGGGGTCGCGGCCTGACTCAGGCCGAGAGGGCGCTGCCCTCGATCTCGGCGAGCAGGGCCAGGGCCTCGTCGTGGTTTGGGTAGATGTCGAGCACGCGCCGTAGCATCCGCGCGGCCTGCCCGTCGGCGCCGAGGTCTCGCGCCCGCCGCGCGTGGTCGAGGAGCCGGTCCCGGGTCGTGGCTCCCGCCGCCTCGGTCTGACTCTCGAGGCGGCCCGCGGCGACGGTGTGGCCCGCCTCGCGCAGCGCGGTGGTGACCTCGCGGTAAGCCGTGAGGGCCGCGGGCGTCTTGGGCTCGCCCAACTCGGAGCAGGCCAGGAACGCGGCGCGCACATCACCGCCCCGGGTGAGCGCTCGAATGTCCGACGCGCTGGCTCGGCCGGAGGGGAGCCCGAAGTGCTCGCGAAACTCGCTGGCGAGCTCCTCGTCACCGTCCGCCTCCATCTGGCGCAACATCTCGCTGAGGAGGAGCACGTCCTGGCCCTTGGCGGCGTCGAGACGCGCCAACAGCTCCGCACGCCGCTCGCGGTCCTCGGCTTCGCGCAGATCCGTGAGCAGGGAGGCGCCGAGGCCCGCGAGGACCCCATCGAGGGCGCCGGCCTCGCCGCTGGCGTTCAGATCGGCGAAGAGGCTGGCGAACTCCAGCAGATCCGGGAGCCCGTCCTCCCCTTCCAACTCGGTGAGCGCCTCGGCGATCCATTGGGAGGCCGCCTCGCCATCCCTGGCACCGAGCAAGGCGCTGATGGCGTCGAGATCGATCGCCTCGCCGTTTCGCACGTGACGCAACAACCACCCGAGGAGCATCAGCCGGGCGTAGGTCTGGGCCCGGCGCTCGCTCTGCTCACGCGCCAGCCGTCGGGCGATCTTCTCCGTGGTCTGGCCCCCGATCTCGAGCAAGGACGAGGGGTCGATGCCGAGCCATTCGCCCAGTGAAACCCGGAAGTGCGCCAGCGTTTCGGATCCCCTGACCTCCCAGGCGCGCTCGCCGATCACCATGATCGCGTACCGCGCGACCCGCTCGAGCATCCCGCTGCGCATCTGGTTGCCGTGTAGCTCGTGCAGCCACGCCGTGAGGCCACCCAGGGTGTTCTCGGTCATCATCGCGGCCAGCCGGCCACGACCGTCGCGACTGCACGTGTGTTCGGCGAGCTCGTAGAGCTGCAACAGGGTCTTGAGCTCCCTCGGATCTCCGCCCGTGAGCTGATCGATCTGCCCCTGGTCCTGGCGGGCGACCATCGTGAGGGCCTCCACCGTGGAGAGCGAGACCTCGTGGCCGAGGGCGTCGTTGAGCACCTCGTAGAGCTTGCGCACACGCGGGTCCTCGCCGGGGGGCTTGGACCCGGACCGCGCGCGGGAGAGCTGGAACATCCGCGCCCGCCACAGATCGGCGCTCTTGGTCACGGCCTTGCTCTCCGGGCCGCCCATCTCCAACAGCGACCTCGCGTTCGGGGCGCGCATCAACGCGGAGAGCAGCCGGACGCGGGTCGGCCCGCGGTCGAGCTTCTTGAGGCTGAACAGCTCGGTGAGCACGGCCTTATGGTCGAGGGGCCAGGCGAGGAAGGAGTGCACCTCCGCGGCACAGGCAGCGCGCACGTCCTCCGCCGACCAGGAGCCGTCGTAGGGGAGCACGTAGGTCGTGTGACCGGCCTTCCCCGCGCGCATCCGTCCGACGCAGGCCTTGACGGCGTCGGCGCCCACCGGCTGTTTCCAGGGGAAGAGGACGGCGGCCACCGCAGAGCCTGGCGCCTCCACGACGTCGGCGGCTTGCCCCACGTCGTCCACGAAGACGGGATCGATGTACCCGCCCCCTCCCAGCTCCTCGCGAAGCAGGTCGCGGGTCGCGGGGTCCTGGTGGACGACGACGACGCGCAGCAAGCCGACGGGTTTGGAGGTCGAGGCCATGGCCTCAGAGAACGGAGAGAGGGCGGCGGACCCTTTAGCGCCCGGTCAACGCCGCACCATCGACGTGACCTGGATCAGGTGACGATGACCGTGCAGGGCAACGCGCGGACGAGCCGGCGCGGGACGCTCCCGAACACGTCGCCGAGGCGCGTCGTGTGACCGGTCCGCCCGAGCACGAGGACGTCGTGCCCGACATCTCGCACGTAGTCCACGATCGCCCGCGCCGGGGGCCCGGAGAGGGCCCGGCAGGTCGCGCCGGAGAGCCCGGGGAGCCGCTCGACGACCAGCCCCTCCATCGCCGCCTCCACCTTCTCCTCCTCGTCGGCCACGCGCTCGGGGGACGACAGCTCGATGGAGCCGACCCGGATGACCGGCACGTGGACGGAGTGGACGACGTCGAGGTGTCCGCCCGTCATCTGCGCGAGGGACCCCGCGAACGCCACGGCCTCCCCCGCCGCCGGCGAGAAGTCCGTCGCCGCGAGGATCTTGAAGTCGAGCCCCCGCTCCACGCCGTCCTCCACCGGGTTGACCACCGCGACCGGACAGGGCGGCTGCGCCACGAGGCGCTGAACGCGCGACCCGATCAGGGCGTGGGACAGCGCGTTTCGCCCCGTCCGAGACATCACCAGGAGCCCCGCCGCGGACTCCTCGACGACCTGGGCGATCACCGCCTCGAAGAGCCCCAGGCGGACCTCGACCCCGCTCGGGCGCTCGTCGGTGTGGTCGATGAACCAGTCGGAGACCTCGTTGCGCGCCGCGCCCAAGCGCTCCGGGTGGACCATCAGGTCGTACCGCCCGCTCGGCAGGTCATTGGTGTCGATCTCGACGACGTGTACGGCGACCACGGGGAGCCCCGTGAGCCTTCCGATGGCCACCGCCCAACGCGCCGCTGCTCCAGCCCCGACCGAAAGGTCGGTGGCGACTACGATCGTTGATCCTCGCATCGCTCACCCCCTCCTCACTCGCTGCGGACAGTATACCGCACCGGATGTCATCGCAGGGTGCGCACCGCGCGAAAGCCGGTGGTGTAGCTGCGCCATGCCGGGTTGGCGTGGGACCGGGCCGCCGCGCGGATGCTCGTGGCGGGGTCGCGCCAGGCGCCGCCGCGGAGCACCCGCTCGGTGCCCTTCCACGGGCCCACGGGATCGGCCGTCTCGAGCTTGCCGTAGGGGCCGTACCAGTCGCCGACCCACTCCAAGACGTTGCCCAACGCATCGTGGACGCCGAAACCGTTGGCCGAGCGCCCACCCACGGGCTGGGTCCCGCAGGTGGCGCCCGGCTGAGGGCACGCCGCCGCCCCCGCGTAGCCGGCCCCGCTGTTCCCTCCGTACCACGCGATCGAGTCGATTACGGGCGCGTCGAAGCGCCCGCGCACCCTCAGATCACCGGCGTAGGTCGCCGTCTCGGTCCCGGCGCGCGCGAGGTGCTCCCACTCGGCCTCGGTGGGGAGCCGGTACCCGCGGCACCGCGCACCCTTCGAGCGAAAGCCCCGACAGGTGAACCCTCCGACGCACTCCGCGGCCTCCGCGCACCCACTCCCGACGGTGCCCTGGCAGTCCCACAGCTCGTAGCACGCTGGCCGCCGCTCCGTCGCCGACAGCCGGTTGAGGTAGCTGACGGCGTCGAACCAGCTCACGCGCTCGACGGGACACGCCGCGCCGCAGCCGGAGAAGTAGGAGGGCGTCGTGCCCATCAACTCGCGCCACTCGCCTTGGGTGACCTCCGTCGACTTCACGGCCAGCGTCCGCCGGGTCCGCACCCGATGCCCCAGCTCGTCGGTGCGACGCCCGGGTTCGTGCTGGGGCGAGCCCATCCACAGCTCACCGCGCTTCACCTCGACCCACGCCGTCGCCAACTCCGCGCCCCGCTTCAGTCGAGCCGCGTGGGCCTTCGCCGACGGCGGCGGCGTGGCCGGATCGAGGCCCCCCAACAGCGCGCCCGCCGCCACCCCCAGCGGTGCGTCCAGCCCCGCCGTCCGCGACGCGGACGCGGTCTCCGAAGCCAGCAGACGGCCGCTCCTGGTGTCGTAGAGCTTCAACGCCACCCGGAGCTCGCCGCCGAGGGCCAGGACCTCACCGCTCACCACGAAGTCGGCCCCAACGTTGCGCCCCGTCTCGACCTCGCAGGCCCCCTCGCAGGACGCCAGGTCGACCCCCGGCGGCAGGTGCTCCACCAGGTTCTCGCGCGTCAACACGAAGAACCGCTCCCGGGGGAGCTTCAGCGCCGCCGCGCGCACCCGGTCCGTCAGGTAGGCCGACTCGTGGGCCGGCAGCGCGGCGGGGTTGCGCAGCTCCAACACCGCGATGCGCTGGGGGCCGAGCAAGCAGACGATCGCCGCCAGGGCCGTCATTCGAGGAGACGCTCGGCTTCGCGCAGGCCACTGAGCACGGCGCCGTGCACCGTCGCATAGTACTCGTCCTCCGTCGCCTCGCCGGCGAAGCGGACACGACGGAAGGGCTCGGCGAGGGCCCGCATATCCGCGGGGGAGGCGCCCACCGGCACGAAGCTGTAGGCCCCACCCGCCAGCGGATCGCGGGACCACCGCGTCAGGCGCACCTCGGCGGGCGCCGGCACCTCCTGGCCGAAGAGCTCCGTGAGCACGCGGCGGGCGCCGGAGACGGCCTGGTCCTCCGTCAGCGCCTCCATCGCGCGCCCCGCCTCCCCGCCCGCGAAGGCGACCATCACCGGGGCATCGACGAAGCGCGACAGGTCGACGAAGTCGGGCCACTCCGGCGGGTCCGAGACGTAGAAGAAGCGACCGTCACCGGGCGTCCAGAACTGGGTCTCCCAGCGAAGAGCCACCTTCGCGAGCGTGCCCATGCCGAGGCGCTCGATCGCCGCCCGCTTGGGCTCGGGGAGCTGCGGCTCGAAGATGATCGCGTCGGTCTTCAACACCCCCAGCGGCACCGTCACGATGGCGTACGCCGCTTCGAGGATCTCGTCGTCGGTGTGGATCCGCACGCCGTCGTCGGTCTGCGCGATCCGCCGAACTCGCTGCTCCGTGCGGATATCGAGGTCCTCCACCAACCCGTCGATCAGCCTTTGGAAGCCGCCCACGGGGAAGAAGTCGCCGCCCTCGTACTCTTCGTCTTCGTCCCAAGCGCCCAATGAGATGCGCTCCGCGGGCCCCGCGTAGTCGAGCTCGGCGAGCTGTATGAGCAGGAATCGCGTGCGCCGGCGCTCGTCACCCGCAAGACCGAGGCGGTCGAGGTACCATTCGACGCCGTCGATGTAGGCAGCGTCGGGGCCGAGGCGGCGTCGCGCCTTGCGTTTTCGGCCGTAGAATCGTCGCGTGTAGCGCTCGAGCTCGGCCACCTCGGCGGCGGGGAGTCGGCCCGACGTCAGGGCGTCGTAGCCGCGCACCTCGCTGTCGTCACGCACCAGCTCGATGCCATTGTCTTCGCAGTACTGAGCGACCGGGCTGCCCTCCACCCCGTGTACCCAACCGGCGCCGAGATCGATCGGTGCGCCGCCCATCGAGACGGTCTCGACGCGGCCGCCGACGCGGTCACGCGCCTCGAGGACGCGCACCGCTCGCCCCGCCTCGTCGAGGGCCTGGGCCGCCGCCAGCCCCGCGATACCCGCGCCCACAACGACCACGTCCAACATGACCGGGAGCATACGCGGCGGTGCAAACCGTTGCACTCGGGAACACCGGGAGCCGGCGGCGGTCGAAAGGTCAGATCCAGGGATAGAAGCCGCATCCAGCAAGCGAAGACGCTGACGTCGAAGGGGGAAGCCATGTCCAGACCACCCGCCCGCGCCCGTGTGCGCGTAGCATTGCTCTGGTACGACACCATCATCTCGGAGCGGGTCTTCGCGCCGCGCGACCCGGTCACCGTCGGGGCCGAGGCGGGCACCGACGTCCCGCTCCCGGGCTCCCTCGGCGTCGGGCGACACACGCTGCTCGAGCCGATCGGCGACGGCTACGCGCTGACCCCGACGCCGGGCATGACAAACGCCACCTCCCGCGAGCTCACGGTGGGCGATCGCGGGCTGCTGCGAATGGGAGAGGTCGCCCTCTTCTACGAGTACGACCACCCGGACCGACTCCCACGCCGGGCACCCTGGCGAGCCACGGAGCCCGGCGCCCTCGGCTCACTCATCGCCGCCGTCGCGCTTCACTTCGGCGTGCTCGTCGCGGCCTTCCTCGCCTGGGATGACGCCCCGGCGTTTGCGGCGATCGGCGTCGACATGCGCGACGCGTGGATCGAGATGGAGCAGCTCGCCAACCGAGAGCCCGAGCCGCCACCGGAAGCGGTCGACGATCCCGGGACCAGCGCCGCCGCCCCCGGTGAGGAGGGCACCGTCGGGGAGCCCGAGCGCCAGCGACCGAGTCGGGTGAAGCGACGCGAGGGCGCCCTCGTGCGCGGGCTCCCGATCCCGATGGAGAGCGGCGTGCTGAAGCGCGTCTTCACGGGCAGCGACGAGTTCGCACGCGACCTCGAGGCGCGCACCGCGGGGCACGACTCGGTGGATGAGGTGGGCCAGGGCACCCACGGCCTCGGCTATCGCCTCGCGGGGACGGGCGGCGGCGGCGACAGCTTCGGTCAGATCCACGGTATGGGCCGGGTTCCGGGTCTGGCCGGGGCGGGCGGCACGCCGAAGGGGCGCCTCGCCGGCCGGAAGGAGCGGCGCGTTCCGCCCACCGTCAAGCCCGAGCGACCCCGCAAGATGGACGGCTTCTGCGACCAAGCCGACATCCTGCGGGTGGTGGAGCGCCGCAGCCGCGGCATTACGGCCTGCTACGAGAGCGCGCTGCGGCGAGATCCCGAGCTCGGCGGGAAGGTCACGATGCGCTGGTTGATCGGACGCGATGGCCGAGTCGTGAAGGTGCACCTCGGCCGTGACGACCTCGGCGCCGCAGACGTGGTCCGCTGCATGAAGCGGGTGGTCCAGCGTTGGCGGTTCGAGAAGCCCGAGGGCGGCGTCTGCATGGTGAGCTTCCCCTTCGTCTTCTCGCCCGGGAAGTAGGACGGTGCGGCACCGTCCTGGCTCAGGGCGGGTCCGCGCCGTCCATGATCTGCTCCGGGGGGCGCACGCCGAGGGAGAGCCGTATCTCGTCGAGGCGCCCGGAGAAGGGGCCGTCGACGCGGGAGGCCCGGTTGCCGAGGGTGAAGCGCGCCATGCGGCGATCGATCTCCACGACCCGCGGCCCGACCTCTGAAGCCCCGCTGACCCACAACGTGACGGTGCCGGCTCGATCGACGGTCATCGCCACGTGACTCCAGACCCGGGGGGGGACGGAGCGCCGGGTGGTGAAGCCGCTGGGTACCCGGATCTCGGTCCCGTCCGACCAACTGAAGCGCAGCGTGTAGATGCCGTTGACCTCGTCGGGGACGAGGGCGAGCTCCCAGCCCCCGTGCCAGTTGCTGGCGTGGCCCGTGATGGTGCTGGCGATGACCTGGCGGACGCCCGCGAACCCGTCCGGTCGCACCCACGCCTCGATGGTGAAGGGCGGTAGGACGTCCTCGAGCCCGTTGTACTCGAGGCGCTGGTCGCCGTCGCCGCGGAAGGCCACGGCTCCGCCGAAGCGTCCCTGGTCCGGGGCCTCGGCGGCGATGATCTGCTCCGCGAGGTTGGGCGGGTTCTCCGGGGCGATGCCGCTCACCGCGGCGAAGCCGGGCTCGTCGAAGCGCCAGAGGGCGAGGGTGTCGTCGTCGGGGCAGGGCCGCCCTGTCAGATCGAAGGGGGCGTCGCCGAGGCACGGCTCGGGCGGTCGCGCGTCAGGAGACATCGCGTCGCTGGCGACGTCGGCGGGGGGCCCGTCGGGGGTCGCGTCGAGGGGCGCGAGATCGGCCGCCGAGACATCGGGCGCGCCGTCGGGCGCGATGTCGGGCTGGGTGTCCGCCGCGCCGTCCGCCGTCGCCACGTCAGGGGCGGGGCCATCGGGGACGGGGCCATCGAGATCGACGCCCCCATCGGTGGTCCCGACGTCGTCGCGCATCGGCTCGATCTCGCACCGGTCCGCCACGCAATGGCGGCCGGGCTCGCACGGCGCGTCCGGCCCGCAGGGGCCGCTCTCGACGGCCTGGAAGCACCCGCCGAGGGCGACGATGACAAACAAGCTCGAGGATCTCAAAAGCGCACCCTCCAGCGCACCGCGGCGCCGCGTCCGGTGGGACCGAGGGCGACGTCCCCGTCCGTGGGCCAGGCCAGGATCGCGGCGCCGGTGGCCACCAAGGCCGCGCCGACGCCGTAGCCCACGAACATCAACGCCTGCTCGGTCTCGAGATCCGACTGGAGCGAGTCGGCGGTGTCCTGTCGTCCGGGGCCGAGGGCGGCGCCGGCGTCCGCCGTCTCCGCCGCCGCCGAGTGGAAGACCGCGCCCACCACGAGGCCCGCGACGCCCACACCGAGGGCTGTCCAGCCGGCCATCGGGCGCCAATCTCCGCCCTCGACGGGGGCGACGGCCCCGAGCGGCTCCGCGACGGGCTTCGCCGCCTGCTCCGCGCGCCGCTCCGCGAGGGTTCGTCGCAACCCGGCCCGCACCCGCTCCACCTCGGCGCGCTCGGCCGGATCGGTCTCCAGCTCGAGGTAGCGGCCGTAGGCGTCGTAGGCGCTCTGGACCTCGCCGGACCGCTCCAGGCAGCGGGCGATGTTGAACGCGAGCTGCGGCGAGTCGGGCATCAACTCCTGGGCGACGCGGAACTCCCGGGCCGCGTCGGCGTAGCGCCCGTCGGTGTATAGCCGGACGCCGATCTCGTAGCGCTGGGCCGCCATCGGCGGAGCCGTCGGCCCCAGGCCACGGCTCTGCGCCAGGACCTGCCCGCCGCCGAGGAGCATGATGAGGATCAAGCGGTGAATAGTCGTTCTCCCGTGACGTGATCTCACCGATCGACGGCCTTCGACACAAGTCGCCAGCGCGGCGGGTCCGAGATGACCCCCGTGTCGCTTGACCCGTGGGCCTGAGTAGAACATGTTCTAGCGAGATGGATCTGGACTACACGCCCGAGGAGAAGGCGCTGCGCGACGGCCTGCGCGCCTACCTCGATGGGCTGCTCACCGACGCGCTCGACGATGAGGTCGCCGAGCAGGAGAGCGGCGGGCCGCTCTACACGGCGGCCCTCGAGCGGATGGGGCTCGACGGGTGGCTGGGCCTCGGTTGGCCCATCCAGTACGGCGGACAGGGGCGCCCGGCCATCGAGCAGTTCATCTTCTTCGACGAGGTCCAGCGCGCCGGGTTCCCGATCCCCCTGCTCACACTCAACACCGTGGGCCCGGCCCTGATGGCCCACGGCACGCCCGCGCAGAAGGCACGCTTCCTCCCGCCGATCCTCCAAGGGAAGCTGCACTTCAGCATCGGCTACACCGAGCCCGAGGCGGGCACCGATCTCGCCGCGCTGAGCACGTGCGCCGTGCGCGACGGCGAGCTCTATGTGGTCAACGGGCAGAAGATCTTCACCTCGCTGGCGCACCACGCCGACTACATCTGGCTCGCCGTCCGCACCGATCCCACTGCACGGAAGCACCGGGGCATCTCGATCCTCATCGTCGACGCCCACGCGCCCGGCGTCACGACCACGCCGACCCGGGTCCTCGGCAGCAACCGCTGCCACACCACGTACTACGAGGACGTGCGCGTCCCGGCGGAGAACCTCGTGGGCGCCGAGAACGGCGGCTGGCAGATCATCACGGCGCAGCTCAACCACGAGCGCGTCTCGTTGTTCACGGCTGGGATCGTCGAGCGATTCCTCGACGACGTGACGACCTGGGCGAAGGAGACGCGGCGCGGGGGCGGGCGGGTCATCGATCTGCCCTGGGTCCAAGCGAACCTCGCGCGCGTCCACGCCGGGGTGGATGTCCTGCGGCTGTTCAACTGGCGCCAATGCTGGAACATGGAGCGGGGCGCGCTCTCCCCCGCCGAGGCGTCGTCCGTGAAGGTGTGGGGCAGCGAGTTCTACGTGGAGGCGAACCGGCTGCTGATGGAGGTGCTCGGCTGCGCGGGCACCTTGAAGCGCGGCTCGGCGGGAGCGCTGTGGGGTGGCCGACTCGAGCGCTACTACCGCTCGACGCTGGTGCTGACCTTCGGCGGCGGGGCCAACGAGGTTCAGCGCGATCTGATCTGCATGGCGGGGCTGGGCATGCCTCGCCCACCGAGGTAGCCGATGGACTTCGCCTTCACCGAGGAGCAGCAGGCGATCGCGGATCTCGCCCGCCGCATCTTCGCGGACCACTGCGACCCCGAGACCATCGCCGCCAGCGAAGACGCCTGGTTCCACGAGGTGCTGTGGGGGGTCCTCGGACGCGCGGGGCTGATCGGGCTGGCGCTGCCGGAGGCCTCCGGCGGTGGCGGCCTGGGGATGGTCGAGCTCTGTATCTTGCTGGAGCAGGTGGGCTGGCACGTGGCCCCCATCCCCCTCTGGCCCTCCATCGTCCTGGGTGCCCTGCCCATCGCGCGCTTCGGCGGGATCTCCCTCGAGGGCGTCGCCTCCGGACGGCGCATCTTCACCGGCGGCTTCGACGAGGACTCCGCGGTCACCGCGGCTCGAGAGGGCGACGGCTGGCGGCTTCACGGCGCGCGGAGCTGCGTCCCGGCGGCGCACCTCGCGAGCGACCTCGTGCTGGCCGCGGGGGACGGGGTCTTCGTCGTCGGGCTCTCGGACACGACCGTCCGGCCTCAGGCGGGCACCAACGGCGAACGGATGGGCAGAGTCGAGCTCGAGGGCGTGCCCGCCACGCGGATCGCGGACGCCGCCGAGGCGCTCCCCTGGATCGAGGCCCGCGCCCAGATCGGCCTCTGCGCGATGCTCACGGGCCTGGCGGGCCGGGCGCTCCGCATGACGGCCAGCTACACCGGCGAGCGGCGACAGTTCGGCCGGCCGATCGCCACCTTCCAGGCCGTCACGCAGCGGGTCGGCGACATGTACATCGACGTCGAGACGATGCGCCTGACGCTATGGCGGGCCGCCTGGCTCCTCGACCACGGTCACGGCGCCCAGCGTGAGGTCGCCGTCGCCCGCATCCAAGCCGCTGACTGCGCCCACCGCGTGGTCAACGCCGCCCAGCACCTCCACGGCGGGGTCGGCTTCGACCGCGACTACCCGCTGCACCGCTACTTCCTCTGGGCCAAGCAGCTCGAGTTCACCCTGGGCAGCGCCAAGACGCAGGTGGCGCGCCTCGGCGCGATGCTCGCACGGTGAGCTGCGAGCGCGTCTGGCTGCGCTCGTTGGGCTTCGAGGCCGATCTGTGCCCGGACTTCGACACCATGCCCCTGCCGGATCCGGGCCCCGGGCAGGTCTTGATGCGAGTCCGTGCCTGCGGGGTCTGCCACCGCGACCTGATCGACCGCGCCGGGCGCTTCCGCTTCATCCAGCTCCCGCGGGTCCCGGGGCACGAAGCCGCCGGTGAAGTAGTCGCCGTGGGCCCCGGCGTCTCCTTCGCGGTCGGGGACCGGGTGGCGACGATGCACCGGGACTCCTGCGGCGAGTGCCCGGCCTGCGCCAAGGGTGAGGTCTCGCTCTGCCAATCGGCGGCCTGGGTCCTCGGGCTGCTCGCCGACGGCGGCTACGCCCGCCACCTCCTGGTCCCCGAGCGCGCGCTCTACCGGCTGCCCGACACCCTCCCATGGACCCACGCCGCGGTGATGCACTGCACCTTCGGCACCGCCTGGCGTGCCCTCGTGAGCGCCGGGGATCTGCGCCCGGGGGAGCGCGTGCTGGTGGCGGGCGCCAACGGCGGCGTCGGGATCGCGGCGGTGCAGATCGCCCACCGGCTCGGCGCCGAGACCATCGCCGTCGTGCGCGAGGCGCGGCACGTCGAGCGCCTCTCCGAGCTCGGAGCTGACCGGGTCGTGGTCTGTGAGGACGGGCGCTTCCACAAGCGCGGCGTGGCGGGGATCGATCTCGCCATCGACTGTGTCGGCTCCCCGACCCTCGACGCGACGCTGCGCTCCCTCTCGGTCGGCGGCCGGGCGGTGGCGGTGGGCAACGTCAGCGAGGCACGGGCGGAGCTGAACGTGGGGCTGCTCATCGTGTTCGGGTTGCGCCTCCTCGGGGCCGGTGGGGCCACCCCCGGGGACATGCGGGCGTTGTTGGCGGAGCACGCCGAGCGGCCCTTCGAGGTCTCGATCGCCGAGACGCTGCCGCTGGAGTCGGCGGACGCGGCCCAGCGCCGACTCCGGGCGGGCGGTCTCCAAGGGCGCCTGGTGCTGGAGATCCCGTGAGCGATGCGATGATTGAGCGGGAGCACCTCCTCGGGCTATCCTCCGCCCATGGCTGATGACCTCGAGCTCAAGGGCATCCCGCTGGGGGTGTTGGCGGTCCTGAAGGCGAGGGCCAAGGAGCAGGGGCGCTCGGTGGAAGACGAGGCCAAGGCGATCCTGGAGCAGGCCCTCGCGGAGGGGGCCGTCCCGCCCATCCGGCTGATGGCCGCCGCGACCCCGGCGGCACAGCCGGGGGACGACGATAGCTGACGATCAGGCGCTCGCGTTGCGCTCCGTGTCTTCGCTGAAGGCGGGCATCGCCAGCGTCCGGCTGCCGTCGGTGACCAACGCTGTGAGCAGCCCGTGCTCCGAGGCCAGCTTGTGCAGCTTCCAGTGATTGGCGAGGCGGATGATGTCGTCCACCCCGGGGGTTCGCAGCGACACGGCGTCGACCCGCGACGCGCCGCGCTCGGCGATCTCGAGGTCGAGCACCGCCAAGGCGCCGCGCAGGCTCTGCACGTGCCGGGGCTCCCCCCGGTCGAAGGGCTCGATGGCCGTGATCTGGAGCTGACCCAGCCCCACGAGGCGGGCGAGGGTGCCCACCGTGCGGTCCGCGGCGAACATCGGCGTGCTCATGCCGCGCCCGGTGTAGGGATCGTGTCCGAAGACCACCACCGGCTCCCCATCCTTCGCGTGGCGCAGGTGCTCCACCGCGCGCAGCGAGCGCCGCTTGGGGGCGGTCACGCAGGCCACGATGGTGCCGATGGTCGCCAGAAAGAGGACCCAGGCCACAGCGGAGAGCAGGTACATCATACAGCGATGGGGACGGCGCCTGGGATGGCGAACAGTAGGTCGTGTCACCGGGGACCCGGGGTTTGGCCAAGGAGTCTCCATGGCACGCGCGCACGCTGACGAGCGAATGGGCTGGGTCACGGCGCCCTCACCGGTCCACGACTCGCCGGAGTCCGCGCGCGCGCTGGGCCTCGACTGGCTGGGGTTCAAGCGCGACGACCTGATCGAGGGCCTCGTCGGCGGGACGAAGGTGCGAAAGCTCGACGGGCTGCTCTCGACCCCGCCGTTTTGCGACGCCCCGGCGTGGGCCTCGATGGGGGCCATCGGGTCGGGGCACCTGGTGACGCTGAGCGCCGCGGCCCGGGAGCTGGGCCGGAGTCTGTACGCCCACGTCTTCTGGGAGCCCGCGACGCCGGGGATCGTGGACAGCCTCGCCTACGTCGCCTCCGGGCCGGGGGGGGTGCGCTACACCCACTCCCGGGTGGGCCTGGCGCTGTCGCGGCCGGGCCTGCTGCTCGCGTCGCGGCATCGAGGGCACCCCGTCGTCCCCGCCGGCGCCACCGCCCCCGCGGGGATCGCCGGCGTCGTGCGCGGCGCGATGGAGTTGGCGGAGCAAGGCGACGAGGTCCCACCGCTCGATCGTGTCTACGTGGCCCTGGGATCGGGTGGCACCGTCGCGGGTCTCCTGCTCGGGCTCGGCCTCGCGGGGCTCCGGCCCAGGATCTGCGCGGTGGCCGCCGTCGAGCGCGTCTTCGTCAGCGAGCGCCGAATCCGACGGCTGGTGGAGGCGACGGCGGCGTGGATGGGCGTGGAGGTCCCACCGCTCCCGCGGCTGGCCATCGACCACGGCCAGCTCGGGCGCGGCTACGGGATCTCCACCCCCGCCTCGCGCGAAGCCTGCGAGCGCTTCGAGATGCTCGAGCCGCTCTACTCCGGCAAGGCGATGGCGGCGCTGCTCGCGGACCCCGGCGAGGGTCGGGTCCTGGTCTGGGTCACTCCGCGCCGGCGCGAGGCGCTGCCACACGCCGAAGACTGGGTGGAGCGGCTGCCGCGGGCTCTACGACGGCGCCTCGCGGGTCGCGGCCCCACGCGGCGATGGGTCGTGGCCGCGGGCGGGGCGGCGCTCCTCGGCGCGCGGGTGCTCGGCTACGCCGAGGGCCGTGGTGAGACCCTGGCCGACTTCGAGGTCGCGCTGCTCCGAGCGGCCTCCGAGGCGTTGTTCCCTGACGTACCGGCGGCGGTGCACGCGGCGGTGCCGGCGCGGATCGACGCCTATCTGCGCACCTTCCCGCCAAGCCTCGTGCGTCAGCTCCACGCGGCCCTCGCGCTCATCGAGCACGGGACGCTTCTGGGCGGCGAGTGGCGGCGCTTCACGAGGCTCGAGGTCGACGCCCGGGCGCGGCTCCTGGACACGCTGGCGAGGCGAGGCGGTGTCCAGGCCGAGCTCTATCGAGCCGTCCGCGACTGCTGCGCGCTCGCGGTCTATCAGCACCCCGCGACGTGGGCGGCCCTCGGCTACGGGGGGCCGCTTCTTCCCTCGACGCCCCGCACCGACGCCTACGGGGCCCTGCGTCGATGAGCGCCATCGATCTGTGCGTGGTGGGCGCCGGCCCCGGCGGGATGGCGGTCGCCACCCTCGCCGCCGAGGCCGGGCTGAAGGTCGTGGTGGTCGAGGCCGGCGACCTCGTCACGCCCGCCGACTGCACCCAACGCGAGGAGGACATGCTCCCCCGCCTGCTGTGGCACGCTGGCGCCAGGACCACCGCGGATCGAAGAGTGCGCGTGGTCCAGGGCCAAGGGGTCGGCGGCTCGTCGCTACACAACCTCAACCTCTGCAAGCGCATCCCCCGAAGCCTGCGCGACCGGTGGCCCCTCGAGCACCTCCCCCCCGAGCGGTGGGAGGTCCTCTACGACGAGGTCGAGGCGCTGCTCGGGGTCTCCACCATCCCCGAGGCGCGACAGAACGAGGCGAATCGCCTGCTGCGCAAAGGCTGTGAGGGCCTCGGGTGGCGGGGCGGAGCGCTGCGCCACAACCGGACCGGCTGCGTGGGGAGCGGCTTCTGCGCCCTCGGCTGCGCCTACGACGCGAAGAACAACGCGCTCAAGGTCTTCGCGCGCCGCTTCGTCGCCGCGGGGGGCGAGCTCCGAACGCTCACGCAGGCGGTTCGTATTCGCCACCGGCAGGGGCGCGTCGCCGGTCTGAGCGTGGCGCACCTCGATGGCACCACCCGCCGGCCTGTCCGCCGAGAGGAGATCCTCGCCGACCGGATCTGCCTCGCCGCCTCCGCCACCGGGACGGCAGCTATCCTCCAACGCTCGCGAGTGCCGGGGGAGGTCGGCCAGAGCCTGCACCTGCACCCCGGCGCCGTCGTCGTGGGTGACTTCGAGCAGCCCGTACGCGCTTGGACCGGCATCCCCCAGTCCTACGAGTGCACGGAGTGGATCGACTTCGAGCAGCCGAACCGGCGCGCTTGGATCACCGCCGCCTTCGCCCACCCAGCGTCGGCGGCGACGATGGTCCCCGGTCACGGCGCCAGCCACCGCGACTGGATGACTCGCTACGCCCACCTCCTCGGGCTCGGCGTGATGATCCACGACGAGACGCGCGGCACCGTCGAGACCGACGGCGACCTCGGCCTGCGCATCGACTACCACCCGGGCCGCAGCGACCAGGCCCAGCTCGTGGCCGGCATGCGCGCCGCCGCGCGTCTGCTCTTTGCCGCCGGCGCCCGGAGGGTCTTGATCCCGTCGCGCCCCCCACGGGTGATCCACGACGCCGACGCCATCGGTGAGGCCGAGGCGAGAGCCCTCGCCGGGGGCCGCCTCGAGCTCACGGCGGTGCACCCGATGGGCACCGTCCCGATGGGCGACGACCCCGAGAACCACGCCGTTGACAGCCGCGGCCGACACCACCACCTCCGAGGCCTGTGGGTAGGCGATGGCTCCCTCTTCCCGGGCTCGATAGGCGTGCCGCCGCAGCTCTCGATCTACGCCCTCGGCCTGCACGTCGGCCGCTCCTTGCTCGAGGCGATCGGTTCAGCCGACCCGCCCTGAAGCGGGACCCATCTGCCCGCCCCGTGACAACGCCGAGGTCTCGTACAGTTCGTATGGCAATCGGCGCCCTTGAGGCGCCACCATCAAACCGCTACCAACGCCAGCATGGCTCAGCCCGCATACGTCCTCGCCGCGCTCCTCACACTGGGCTGCGCGCCCGCCGGTGGCGGAGGCGATCCCGCCCCCTCGGACGCTGCTCTCCGTGACGCCAGGGGGGGTGAGGGTGAAGGTGAAGGTGAAGGTGAAGGTGAGGGTGAGGCCGTGGCGGTGACGTTCCGGGTCGTCGCGCCGGCCCACACGCCCGACGACGCGCCGCTCCACCTCGCGGGCGACTTCCAGGGGTGGGATCCGGCCCACGCGGGCTACGCGCTGGTGCCGGACGGCGCCGGCGCGCACGAGCTCTCCGTGGACCTCCGGCGCGGCGCCATCGTCGAGTTCAAGTTCGCCCGCGGCGCGTGGGAGCGCGTCGAGAGGGGGCCGGACGGCGATGAGGTCGAGAATCGACGGCTGCTCGTCGAGGCCGCGGGCACGCACCGCTTCGTTGTCGCCCGCTGGGCCGACAGTCCGCCCTCCACCCTGCGCGGGGAGGTCCGCACCTTTTCCGTCCCCGGCTTCCTCGACGGGCGCCGCGTCTGGGCGTGGGTCCCCCCGGGCTACTCGGACGACCCGGAGGCGCGCTTCCCCGTGCTCTACATGTTCGACGGCCAGAACGTGTTCGACCGCGAGACGAGCTTCGCGGGGGAGTGGGGCGCCGACGAGACCGCCTCTGACCTCGTCGAGGCGGGCGCCATCGAGCCGCCGATCATCGTGGCCGCCGACAACGGGGGCGCCGCCCGTTTCGCGGAGTACACCCCATGGGGCGACGCGGAGATCCCCGAGCGGGGCGGCGACGGAGACGCCACCCTCGACGCGTACGCCGACGTCTTGGTGCCCTTCGTCGACGCCCACTTCCGCACCCGGCCGGAGCCGTCGGCCCGCGGCCTCTCGGGCTCCTCCCTCGGCGGCCTGATGGCCGCCTACGCGGCCTACGCCCGCTCGGCCACCTTCGGCCGCTTCGCCAGCCTCTCGCCGTCGGTCTGGGTCGACGAGCGACACCTGCTTCGGGTCGTCGCCGAGCGCCCAAAGCCAGCCGTACGTCTCTGGGTCGACTCCGGCGGCGCGGAGGCGGCCGTCGAGGACTTCACGGCCCTCCGGGACGCCCTGGTCGCCGACGGCTTCGTCGAAGGCGAGGACCTGCACGCCGAGCTCTTCCCGGGCGCCGGGCACGACGAGCCCTCCTGGCGGGCGCGCTTCGGCGATGTGCTGCGCTTCCTGTTCCCCGCCCGGGACTGACCGCGGCGATAGATTGTCGACAATTAGGCCCGCCCCCGGGAGTCGGCGTATAAAGCGAGACAGAGATGTCCCGAATCCTCCTGCTCCTCGACCCGTCCCCCACCCGCGAGACCGTGACGGAGGCGCTGCAGCGGGCGGACCAGACCTCGGTGGACGCACCGGAGGGCTGGCGCGAGGAGGTGCGGCTGGTCGATCTGGTGGCCGGGAGCGCGCCGGACGTGGTCGTGCTGGGCGTCGAGCAGGGCCTGGAGGTGGCGCTGCGACGCTGCCGACGGCTGATGAACGCCCGCCCCACATGCTTCGTCCCGGCCGTCATCGTCGTGCCGGATCCCCCTGACGACGAGCTGGTGACCCGTGTCTTCAACGCGGGCGCCCGCGACCTGCTGTGGCTGGGCGAGCCCCTCGAGCTGTTGGGCGCGCGGATCGACAACATGGCGCGCCTGAACTATCTGCGACGCACCTTCCGGCGCCAAAACGACGCCCTGGCGGCGCGCACCGCGGAGCTCGACCAGGTCTTCGAGACCGCGAGCACGGGCATCGCCATCGCCGACGAGGCGGGCCACGTCGTGCGAATCAACGCCTCGGGACGCGCGATTCTGGGCGACCACGCCTCCCCGAGCGACCTCTACCAACTCTGCCGTGAGGACGGCACCCGCCTCGAGGACCGAAAGCACCCCCTGCGCCGAGCCGCGGTCCGGGGAGAGGCGACCCGCAGCCGCCGCTATCTGCTGCCCGCCGACGACGGAGACCGCGTGGTGGTGGTCGAGGCGGTCCCCCTGGAGGCCCCCGGGGGCCGGCTGACGGGCGGCCTCGCGGTCTTCAGGGACGACACCGAGACCTGGGCGCTGGAGTCGGCGCTGCGCGACAAGGCGCGCGATCTGCCCCAGCGCACTGATGAGATGGAGGCCTTCGTCTACACCGCGGCCCACGACATGAAGAGCCCTCTGTGGACGATTCGGCGCTACGCGGAGGGCATCCTGGAGGACGACGGCGGGCTGAGCGACGACAGCCGGCGTTTTCTCGGTCGCGTCGAGGTCAACGCCGCGCGCCTCGGTCGGCTGGTCGAGGACCTGGTCCAGGTGGTGAAGGTCGGCAAGCTCGAGCTCCACCTGCGGCCCTGCGATCTCGGCGAGGTGATGCGGGCCGTGTTGCGGGAGCTCGACGGCCCCATCCAGGAGGCGGGCGCCACCGTCGAGGTCGCAGACGGGCTCCCCACCGTCCTCGCCGACTTCGACCGCCTCGTCGATGTGTTCGGGAACCTCGTCAGCAACGCCGTGAAATACCGACGCCCCGGCGTCGCCTGCCGGGTGGAGGTCGCTCAACTCCCGGACCAGAGGCGCTGCCATGTCTTCGTCCGAGACAACGGCATCGGGGTGCACGACGACCATCACAAGCGCATCTTCCAGCTCTTCCATCGCCTGCACACGCGGGACCAGATCGAGGGATCCGGGCTCGGGCTCGCCATCGTGACGCGCATCGTCGGGCGCCACGGTGGGCGCGTCTGGGTCGAGTCCGCCCCCGACGAAGGCTCGACCTTCCATGTTCACCTCCCCCTCTCCGAGGAGCCGATCCGCTGATCCCGCTGCGCGATGACACTCCGAGCGTCGCAGCCCCGCTGGTGACTTGGGGCATCCTCGGGGTCTGCGCCACGGTCTTTGCGCTGCAACCCGACCTCACCGGCGCGGGCCTCGTCCCGCGCCGGTTCTGGAGCGCCGAGGCCTGGGCCGCCCTCGGCGCCGCCCGCCAGATCGCGCCGCTGCCCGGCCACGTCCTGGTGCACGCTGACGCGGTGCACCTGGTCACGAATCTGTGGTGCCTCTATCTGTTCGGCTCGAAGGTCGAGGGGCAGCTCGGCCGCTGGCGCTACGCGGCGCTCTTCAGCGCCTCGGCCTTGGGCGCCGCCGCCGCCCAACTCGCGCTGCGGGCGGACACGTTGCAGCCGATGGTCGGCGCGTCGGGGGCGGTGGCGGGCGTCCTCGCCTGCTACGCGCTCCTCTTTCCACGGGCTCGGGTCGTCGCGCTGCTCCCCGTCCCAGTCCTCTACACGGTGCGGGTGCCGGCCTTGGCGCTGATCGGCGCCTGGGCGCTCCTCCAGCTCCTCTCGGCCACCGCCACCGCGGGGGTCGACACCGGGGTCGCGTGGTGGGCACATGTCGGCGGGCTGGTGGTGGGCGCCGCCGCGGTCCGCCTGCTGCCGGACGCCGTGCGCCTCGACGTCCGCGCGCGACTCAGGGAGGCCGCGTGAGCGATCCCGATCACCCCTTCGACCTCCGCGCAGGCACCGACGACTTCTACGCCGACGCGACGTACTACGACTACGAGTTCCGCGCACGACGAGGGGACGTGCGCTGGTACACGACCCACTACGTCGACTCCGGTGGCCCCGTCTTGGAGCTCGGGGTGGGCAGCGGGCGCACCGCGATGGGCGCCGCGCGGGCCGGGATCGATGTGGTCGGCATCGACCTGTCCCCCTCGATGTTGGCCCAGGCCGCCAAACGGCGGGCCCGGCTCGCGAAGGCGAAGCGCCGCCACCTCCACCTGATCCGCGCCGACATGCGCGCCTTCGCGCTGGACCGTCTCTTCAGCCTGATCGCGTGCCCATTCAACTGCTTTCAACACCTCTACGAGCGCGCCGACGTCGAGCGATGTCTGGAACGGGTGCGGGCCCACCTCGAGCCCGACGGCCTCTTCTTGCTCGACGTCCTGGTCCCGGATCTCGACTACTTGACGCGCCCCCCGTTCAAGCGGTTCCCCGGTGTCCAGTTCAAGCACCCGACCTACGGAGTGCCCTATACCTACAGCGAGCAGTCGGCCTACGACCCGATCCGCCAGCTCAATCAGATGTGGTTCCACTACGACCGAGCGGGCGAGGAGGGAGGCCCCGACCACGTCTGCGCGCAGCTCTCGCATCGCTGCTTCTTCCCCGCGGAGCTCGAGGCGCTGCTGCACTACAACGGCTTCGAGGTCCTCGCCGCCTATGGCGACTTCGAGCAGGGGTCGCTGCGGGCCGACTCGGAGTCTCAGGTTCTCGTTTGCAGCCTGCGCAGCGTGTGACAAAGCGTCACATTGGCGTTTCGATGCATCAAACGAGGAGCTTGGCGAGCGCACGCCCCGAGAGACGCCTGCGGCCCAGCACCACACGGTCCAGCCGGTAGGCGCCCACACCGCAACGAATGTGCGGACGTGCCCCGGTGACGAAGGGGGTGCCCGGAGGCAGCGCCTCGAACCGCCCAGCGTCCGTCGGTCGTCCGGCGTGGACGACGAGGAGCTCCTCCCCGATCCCGGTGAAGGCCCCGGGATCGGGCGTCGACGCCCGAACCAGCCGATCAACCCCGGAGGCGGGCTGCTGCCAGTCGATCTCGAGGGCGTCGGGATCCGGCAGAGGCGCCCAGCTCACTTCTCCCGCCTGGGGCACCCCCGCCCGAGCCGACCCGTCCAGAATCGAGGCCGCGACCTCCGCCAGGAGCACGGCGCCCTGGCCCTCGACCCGCTCGGCGAGGTGGCCGGCGGTCTCGCGGGGCCCGATCTCGACCGCGACGCGGCGCAGCACGTCGCCCTCGTCGAGGCCCTCGGTGAGCCAGTGCACGCAGATCGCGGTGCGCAGGTCGCCGGCGCGGATGGCCCAATGGGTCGGGTCCGGGCCGCGCCACCGGGGCAGGTCGCTGGGGTGCACGTTGATGCCCGGCGCGAGGGCGAGGACCTGACGCGGGATGCGTCGCGGATAGAAGCCGGCCACGAGCAACGCCGGCCGCAGCGCGGAGAGGGCCGCCAAGATCGCGGCGTCCTCCAGATCGGGCAACGTCCAGCGAGGGACACCCCGCAGCCTGGGCACCAGGGCCCGCCAGCCAGGGCCACCGCGGCGGCCGTGGACCACACCGCGCACATCCAGGCCACGATCCAAAAGCGCCAGGGCGCCCCGCGGATCACCGAAGTAGAGCACCCCACGGCTCACGGCGCTCAATCGCCGCCGGGCTGACTCGTCGGCCCCGCTCATTCGCCGCCGGGCTCGCTGGTCTGGACCCGGTCGACCTCCAGCCGGCGCACCCATCGACCCCCCAGCGTGATGTGCACCTTCTGGGGGAACATGCCCCGGGTGGGCGGACCACCCCACTCGCTCAACCTCGCGTCGAGACCCGGACGCCCTGGGACACGGACGCGGAGCACATCGAAGGTCTCCTGGTCGACCCACAGCGCGGCGATCGCACGGTCGCGGCGTTGCGCGAGGCTCGCGCCCACGACGTGGGCGACCCGGTCTCCCACCAGGTCGAGGTGGCTCTCGTCGGGGTCTATGTGCAGGTCACGGGCGAGGGCCGCGACGTCGCGGTCGGCGAAGAGGCGTCCGAAGAGGGCCCGCGCGACCTCACCCGGCAGGAGCGCCACGTCGCCCTCGGGCGCGCTCCCCCGACGCCAACTGGCTCGGCGTCCGTCGGGGCCGTTGACGTCGGTCTGCACGTGGCGCCCGCTGAAGATCCACCGCTCACCGATCGGCACGACGCCGGTCGCCGTCCGGGCTCGACCGACCAGCGCGACCTGTAGTTCAGCGGTGCTCCGCCGCCGCCCCGCGCGCTCGAGGACGCGCGCGTTGGGCTGCAGATAGGCGTGGGCCGTGGCCGGGATCGCGACGCCCGACGCCAACGCCGCCAGGGCGACTCGCCGCGTAACAGGTCGTGTCGATGGACGCATGGCGCTACGGGTCGCCCGATCTGGCGCGCGCGTCAACCAGATTGTCACAAGAAACTCACAATTCAGACTTGAATCGAACGACCAAATTGTCCACTATTATACGGTGCTTGTAGGGGTCACCCCTACAGCCACCAAAAGGCATTGCGGTCCCCAAATAGAGACGTGCGTGGCTCAGGGTAGAAAACTGAAATGGGTGCAGCTCCAGTGCTACGACGTGACGACGCTTGGGTGGATTCATGCCG
>CAYOBQ010000153.1:0-22762 GCA_964402225.1 uncultured Nannocystaceae bacterium
AAGGCGAAGGCGAAGGCGAAGGCGAAGGCGAAGGCGAAGGCGAAGGCGAAGGTGAGTGCTACGAGGGTCCCGACGACGTCATGAACGACGTCGAGGGTTGCGCCGAAGGCTGCGCCGGCCTCGCGAACTGCGCCATCGACGCGATGGTCTGCCCCGGAATGGAGGAGTGCGACCGCGACGGCGTCATCAACACCTGCCTCCAGATCTGCAACCCGGGCTTGCTGGCCATCTTCGGCCCGCTCGCCGAGGCGGGTGACTGCGCGGGGATCGTGGGCCTCGCCATCCAGTCCGGCCTGCCCGGCTTCGAGGACGCCTGCGGCATGCCCGCGGAGTAGGTCGTCAGTCCGGGAGCGGGAGGTGTAGGACCTCTCGCTTCCAGGCATCGGCCCAGAAGATGCCGTCCGCGTCGATCCAGATCGCGGACGGCGCCACCCCCGCGCGAACCGACTCCGGCGCGCCATCCGGGGGGCGCAGGCGATAGACGCCCGCGTTCGTCCGCCACCACACCCACCCACCGAAGGCTCGGAAGTCCGCGCTCCCACGGGGCGCGTAGCCCAAGCGGGCGAGCCCCCCCTCGTCGAGCCGCTCGACCCAGCCCGCGCCGGTCGTCATCAGCGCCATCACGGCGCCCCCCGACCGGACGAGCGCCTGCGGGACGAAGCGCGAGTTGACCAGCCCGGCGACGTCGCCGCCCGGAGACACAGCCACCAACGTACGCGGCTCGTCTCCCCCGATCCCGACCACCGCGCCGCCGTCGTCGGCGACGGAGAACGCCGTCGCCGGGCCCAGGCCGACGGCGACCGACGAGGTCGGGCCAGCGGGGAGCTCGAACCGCGCCAGGCGCCCGCCCTCGGCGTCGTCGAGCCACCAGAGGGCGCCGTCGTGCGCTTGCACCGCGCGCAGCCCCGCGGAGGCTTCGACCCGGGGTCCGTCCCCCTCGAGGGGCTCGATGCCGCCGGTCTCGCTCGCGACGAGCAGCCCGTACGCGCTCGTCACCAGTCGCGCCCGCGGCGGAAGGTCACCGCGCCGGATGGCCCGCCGCTCGCCGTCGGCGATCCGGTACAGCCAACCGTCCGGCGTCATCGCGAGGAGGCGACCCTCCCAGCGCACGAGCTGAGCCACGTCCGTCACGTCCCGCGCCAGGATCTCCGGCGTCGCGAGCCGGGGCCCGGGCCGCACGTAGCGGAACCCGGCGTCGGCGCCACCGGCGTCGACAGGGCCCGTGCCCTCGTCCGCTCGAGCGTCTACGATCGCTGCGTCCACCGTCCCCGACGCGCCGTCGTCGCAGCCCGCGACGAGGGCCGCCATCCAGAGCAGCCGCCTCATCGCAGAGTCCGCG
Source organism: uncultured Nannocystaceae bacterium (assembly GCA_964402225.1). Classification (GTDB taxonomy): domain Bacteria; phylum Myxococcota_A; class Bradymonadia; order UBA7976; family UBA1532; genus CAYOBQ01. The sequence continues at coordinate 1,340 of CAYOBQ010000153.1, forward strand.
CGCAGCGAAAGCCGACCGCCACGCTCCGCTGCTCGGGGCGTGCTCCGAGGCGGGCCGTGATCCGCCCACGGGCGCTCCACTCAATGTAGCTCCCGCCACGCACGACGCGGTAGGGGCCCGCCGCCGGCCCCCGCGGATCGTCGGTCTCCGCCTCGTCGTAGGGCGCCTCGACGTCCCGAACCCACTCCGCGACGTTGCCCGCCAGATCGGCCACCCCCTCGGGGCTCTCCCCGAGCGCGCCGTAGGTCCCCACCGGAGCGGGGTGGTCCACGCAGCTCGATCGCCCGCTGTGGAGGTTGGCTCGGCGGCAATCCGCGGGGTCCTCACCCCAGGGCCAGGTCCGATCCTCGTCCCCTGGCCCATGGGCGGCGCGCTCCCACTGCGCCTCGGTGGGCAGCTCCATCCCCCGCCAACGACAAAAGGCGCGGGCCTCGACCCAACTCACGGCCGCGATCGGCGTGCGGGGATCAACCGCGGGGCGGTATCCCTCGCCATCGTGCTCGATGGCCTGGAGCCGGTGGTGCGCCGTCGCGCCGGCCACCTTCTGCAGGAACTCCGCCCACATCTCCACCGTGACCTCGTAGCGATCGATCTCGAAAGCGCCCAGGCGCACCGTGCGTCGCGGTCCCTCGTTGACCTTCCACACCGTCCCCGACGGCCGCGGATCCGAGCGTGGATGCCCCATCGCAAACGCACCCGCGGGGACGCTGACGACCTCCGCCTCGACCTCCGGCGCCACCGAGACCTTCGTCGGCTGCGCCGAGGCCACCGAGCAGAGCACGAGAAGCCAGCGCTTCACTCCAGATCCTCCAGCGGCATCGGACGCGCCCAGAGGAAGTCGTACCAGACGTGACTGAGTTGTGGCTGCCATTGGTGTCCCACGTCGTCGAGCAGCCAGGTGCGTAGGAGATCCTCGTCGCGCCAGCCAAGGGTCTCGAGCATCGCGATGACCGCCCGCCCCTCGGCGGGGACGACGTTGTCGTCGATCAGACCGTGCACGACCACCGCGGGCACCCGCCGCCCTCGGTAGGCGGCCATGAAGTCATCAAACTGGTTGACCTCGGCGAAGCCGGCCTGGGAGACGAAGCCGGAGAACACATCCGGGGCCAGAAAGGCGAGCATCACACTCAGCCCGGCGCCCCGGCTGGTCCCCGTCGTGATCACCCGCGTGCGATCGATGTTGAGCCGCTCACCGATCTCGCTGAGCATCGACCGGTAGAACGCGAGGTCGGGGACCTCCGGCCAGTCACCCGGGAAGGCGGGGTTGTACACGTACCAGCCGTGGCGATAGCCGCGGGGTCCGAAGTCCCGGTAGAGCTGCTGCGTGTAGGCCACCACGAAGCCATTGAGCTCCGCGAGCCGGTTGAGATCGGTGTAGGCCGACTGGTGCATGTCGTCCCCGAAGCCGCCCGCGTAGATGACCAGCGGCGCCGGGCGTCGAGGATCGTAGCGCTCCGGCACGTACAACCCGTAGAGCCGCTCAGCAGGGGCGAAGGCGTCGGCGGTCGGGGCGAGCAAGCGGTGGAAGGACCAGCCATGGCTGGCCCCCTCGCCCCAGCTCCCCCGGGCCTCGTCCTCCGCGGTGAGGGCCGGATCCGCCGCGGAGATGCCCGCCCGGTGGCGGCAAGCGCCGAAGAGCTCCGGTGGCGGCTCGCCGTCGTCGCACGCGGCGTCACAGTCGGCCCCGTCGGTACCGAGCGGACAGTTGGCCGGCTCGTCGCACACGCCGTCGGCGACGAAGGCGCATTCGGCCCCGTCGGCGGTGGCCGCGAACAGCAGCGAGGAGAGGGCCAATCGAGCAGCGAGCGACATGGTCGGCGAGTCTATGACAAATGCCGGCCCCGCTCGCGGTTCATTCGGGCGCGCAACGTCGCAACATACTCGAACAGCCCAGTTCGTTGCCCGCCGTTGTGGGCGCCTCGGTCGCCGGCACGCCATGTGCTAGATGGGTAGGGGTGCTTACTTGGAGGGGCGTGTCATGATGCGTTCCAGGGACATCCAACACCTGCTCGTCGCGCTCTGCGTGGGCGCGCTGAGCCTCGCGTGCTCCGTGGACCTCCCCAACCCGGCCTACGGAGCGGACTCGCCCTTCGCGGTGGACGACCGCGGGCCCGGTGAGCCCCTCCCGATCGACCAGCCCGCGGCACCCGAAGCCGATCCTGGCGAAGACGGCTCGATGGACCCCGGCGCGCCGGGGGTGGAGATCCCCGAGGCCGTCCCCGCACCCGGGGACGACGCCGAGCCTGCCGACAACCCCACGCCTGCCGACGACCCCACGCCTGCCGACGACACAGCGGAGCCGGCCCCGATGGAGCCCGTCCCCGGCGAGTCGGCACCGGAGGCGGACGGTCCAGAGGACGCCTCCGACGAAGACGTCGATCCCGAGGACGACGACGAAGGGCTGGTCCCCGACGAGTGGGCGGACGACGACGAGACACCCGTCGCGGAGCCATCGGGTGGCCCGACGACGTGCTACGACGCCCGCGGCCGCCGCGGCGAGGCGGCCTGGGCCGCGGAGCCCGAGCTCGCGTGCGGGATGGCCGACTGGGACGTGTGCGGTTGCTCCCTCGACGCGAGCCCCGTGGTCGTCTTCGATCCGCCCCCCGGCGAAGGTCCGCTCAGCGCCGTCACGGTCAGCGCCGTCGGGCTCCGCGACGTGTCCATCGTGGTGGACGGCCGCTGCCTCGGCCGCGCCGACGCCTCCTGCCGCGCGGGTGGCGCCTGCGGCGGCGGCTGGGAGGTCTTCTCCTGGTACGAGGTCGTCCCGCCACAGGCGCCGGGGACCCAACACGTCGTCGAGGTGGGCGCCGGTGACGTCCACGGCGACTGCCGCTCCGGGCAGAGCGTGCTCCGACTCAGCGGCCGTTGGTAGCGACGCCACGCGGCGAGCCGGCTCGGGTGGTTGACGTTGTCATCGCTGACAAGAACCCCCTGGTGCTGTCCGGCCTGCGTCAGCTCTTCGCTGACGATCCACGCTTCACGGTGGCCTTCACCGCGAGCGACGGCGAACGCTTCCTCGAGGCGGTCGAGCGCCGGCGCCCCGACGTCGGCATCATCGGCTGGGTGATGCCCTACTGCCACGGCCGCGACGTGCTCCGGGCGCTTCGCGACTACGAGGACGCCCCCCGAGTCGTGGTCTACAGCGGGATCCCCGACGTCGCCGTCCCCCAAGAGGTGATGCAGCTCGGCGGCGCCGCCTTCTACAGCAAGAGCGAGCCCCCCGAGGCGCTGCTCGACGTGGTCTGGGCCGTCGCGGCGGGACGCATGGTCTTCCCCTTCCTGGACGTCCGCCGTCTGCGTGAAGACCCCCTCCACCGCCTCAGCCCGCGGGAGCAGCAGTTGCTCCACGCGCTGGGCTCCGGGCGCACCAACGCCCAGCTCGCCTGCGACCTCGGCGTGAGCCCCAACACCATCAAGTTCCACCTCAAGAATCTCTACGACAAGCTGTCCGTCCGAAGCCGCGCCCAGGCGGTCGCGCTGCTGATGTCCACCCATCGCGGCGACGCCTACCCGGCCGGGTAGGCTACCCACCCACCCACAAGAGTCTCTCCGCCTACCCGTCCGGGCGTACCGGAGATCCGGGCCCGCCAATATCGTGAACCCATCGACCCGCGGGAGGATGGATTTCGATGTCGGAGATGCGCGCCACCCACCCGATCATGCTCGGCGTCGTGGGCGACTCGGCGGCGGGGAAGACCACCCTCACGGCGGGGATCGCGGCGCTCCTCGGCTCGGACCGCGTCACGGTCATCGGCACCGACGACTACCACAGCCACTCGCGCGCTCAGCGTCGATCGATGGGCCTGTCGGCCCTCGATCCGCGGGCCAACTACATGGACATCCTCGAGCAGCAGCTCCAGCGGGTCCGCACCGGGAAGCCCATCCTCAAGCCGATCTACAACCACGACGGCGGGACCCTCGACGCGCCGGTCTACGTCAAGCCGCGGCCGTACATCATCTGCGAGGGCCTGTTGGGCTTTCACACGCGGGCCATGCGCGACTGCTTCGACGTGAAGATCTACCTTGAGCCCGAGGAGTCGGTCCGCGTCGAGTGGAAGATCGAGCGCGACACGGCCCACCGCGGCTACACCGAGGCGGAGGTTCGGGCGGCCCTCGACGCGCGCGCCCCCGACGTAGAGGCCTTCATCCGGCCCCAGCGCGCCTACGCCGACATCGTGGTGCGCTTCCAGCGGCAGCACGGCGCGTCCCGAGCGCGGGACCTCGACGCCCGCCTCACGCTCCGGCCTACGCTGCCCCACCCTGACCTCTCGCCGACCAGCGGCACCGCAAACGGCCTGCACGTGGAGCTCGCCCGTGACGCCGACGGGAAGCCCGTCGACATGCTCCACATCGACGACGCCAACTGCGAGCGCAGCGCCGCGGGCATCGAGGACCGTCTCTGGTCGCTGATGCCCGCCGCCAGCCATCTGCGCTCCGTCAACGGCTCCGGCGCGCCAGCCTCCCCCATCGACAGCAGCGCCCTCGCGCTCACGCAGCTCTTCGTCGCCTACCACATGGTGATGGCGGCCCAGGGCATCCACGCCATCTGATCAAGGAGCAAGGTTTGAACCCGACCCAGGCCCACGAGACGGTCCCCCACGCCCACCTGGCCAACGCCCTGCGCGCCCTCTCGATGGACGCCATCCAGCGCGCAAACTCGGGCCACCCCGGGATGCCGATGGGGATGGCCGATGTCGCGACCGTGCTCTTCACGCGGTTTCTGCGCTTTGACGCGGCGGCCCCCGACTGGCCCGACCGCGACCGATTCGTGCTCTCCGCCGGCCACGGCTCGATGCTGCTCTACGCCTTGCAGCACCTCACGGGCCACGCGCACATGGGCGTCGACGAGTTGAAGCAGTTCCGGCAGCTCGGCAGCGTCACCGCGGGGCACCCCGAGTACCCCCACACGCCGGGGGTCGAGACGACCACCGGGCCGCTGGGCCAGGGCATCGCCAACGCCGTCGGAATGGCGCTGGCGGAGCGGATGCTCGCGGCTCGATTCGGCGCGGATCTGGTGGACCACACCACCTACGTGATCGCCGGGGACGGCTGCCTGATGGAGGGCATCAGCCACGAAGCGGCGAGCCTCGCGGCGCACCTGGGCCTCGGTCGACTGACGGTCCTGTGGGACGACAACGGCATCTCCATCGACGGCCCGACCTCGCTGACGGTCTCGGAGGACACCCGCGCGCGCTTCACCGCCTACGGCTGGCACGTGACGGCGGTCGACGGACACGACCCGGAGGCGATCGCCGACGCGATCGCCGCCGCGAACGCCGATCCCCGCCCCTCGCTTCTGGCCTGCAAGACGGTGATCGGTTACGGCTCCCCCGCCAAGGCCGGGACCTCGGCGGCCCACGGGGCGCCCCTCGGCGACGCCGAGATCGAGCGGACGCGGCGCCGACTCGAGTGGCCCTTCGGCCCGTTCGAGATCCCCGTCGGCGTCCGCGACGCCTGGAACGACGCCGGCCAACGTGGCCACGCCGCGCGGGTGACGTGGGAGGCGCGGCTCGACGAGGCCACCGCCGAGGTGCGCGAGGCCTGGGACCGCGCCCTCGACAACGAGCTGTCGGACGCGGCCCACGAACGTCTCGCGCAGCTCAAGGCGACGGTCAGCGGTGAGCACCAGGCCGTCGCGAGCCGCAAGACGAGCGGGCGAGTCCTGGCCGCGCTGACCGAGATCGTCCCCGAGCTGGTGGGCGGATCGGCGGACCTCACGGGCTCAAACTGCACCCGCAGCGCCATGGCCCCCGTCGCCGCGAGCGACTACTCCGGCGGCTACGTCCACTACGGCGTGCGAGAGCACGCGATGGCCGCGGCGATGAACGGGATGGCCCTCCACGGAGGCTTCATCCCCTACGGCGGTACCTTCCTGGTCTTCGCCGACTACTGCCGCCCCTCGATCCGACTCGCCGCGATGATGGGCCTGCGCGTGGTCTTCGTGATGACCCACGACTCGATCGGGCTCGGCGAAGACGGCCCGACCCACCAGCCGGTCGAGCACCTGGCGAGCCTGCGGGCGATCCCCAACCTCGCGGTCTTCCGCCCCGCGGACGCGGTGGAGACGGTGGAGTGCTGGGCCGCGGCGCTGTCGCGGGAGGACGGGCCCTCGCTCATCGCGCTGAGCCGCCAGAACCTGCCGCTGCTCCGCCCCGACCAGGGCGCCGACGGGAACGCCTGCGCGAAGGGCGCCTACGTGCTCGCCGACGCCGACGGCCCACGGGACGTCACGATCCTGTCCACGGGCTCGGAGGTCTCGCTGGCGATGGAGGCCCGAGCGCGTCTGGCGGCCGAGGGCATCCAGGCGGCGGTCGTCTCCATGCCCTGCTGGCGGCTCTTCGAGCAGCAGCCCCGCGCCCACCGCAGGGCCGTCCTCGGCTCAGCGCCGAGGATCGCCGTCGAGGCCGCGTCCCGCTTCGGCTGGACGCGTTACGTGGAGGACGAGGAGGACGTGGTCGGCATGACCACCTTCGGCGCATCGGGCCCCGCCGCCGAGCTCTACACGCACTTTGGCATCACCCCGGAGGCCGTCTGCGAAGCGGCCCGCCGACTGACCACGACCGAGGAGGTCTAGGACGATGGCGCTCATCACCCTGAGAGAGCTGCTCGACCACGCCGCCGAGCACACCTACGCGGTCCCCGCGTTCAACGTGAACACCATGGAGCAGGTGGTCGCGATCATGCGCGCCGCCGATCGCGCCGACGCGCCGGTCATCCTCCAGGCCAGCCGCGGTGCCCGGGCCTACGCCGGCGACGTGATGCTGCGCCACCTCGTCGAGGCCGCCGTCGAGATCTACCCGCGCATCCCGGTGTGCGTGCACCTCGACCACGGCAACCACCCCGACACGTGCCTGAGCGCCATGTGCAACCGCTTCACCAGCGTGATGATGGACGGCTCCCTGCTCGCGGACGGCAAGACGCCCTCGACCTACGACTACAACGTGGAGACCACGGCCGCGGTGGTGCGGATGGCCCGCGCCCTCGGCGTCTCGGTGGAGGGGGAGCTCGGTTGCCTCGGCTCCCTCGAGACCGGCCGCGGCGAGGCGGAGGACGGCCACGGCGCCGACTGCGAGCTCTCGCGAGAGCAGCTCCTCACCGATCCGCAGCAGGCCGCGGACTTCGTGGCGCGCACCGGGGTGGACGCGCTCGCGGTCGCCGTCGGCACCTCCCACGGCGCCTACAAGTTCACCCGCGAGCCCGACGGCGAGACCCTCGCGATGAACGTCCTCGCCGCGATCCACGAGCGGCTGCCCCACACGCACCTGGTGATGCACGGCTCCTCGTCGGTGCCCCAGGAGCTGCAGGACATCTTCAACCAGTACGGCGGTGAGATGCCGCAGACCTGGGGCGTGCCCACAGCCGAGCTGGAACGCTCCGTGAAGCTCGGCGTGCGCAAGATCAACATCGACACCGACTGCCGCCTCGCGATGGCGGGGCAGATCCGGCGGGTGGCGCAGGAGTCCCCGGGGCAGTTCGACCCCCGGAAGTTCCTCGCCCCCGCCCGCGACGCGATGGAGGCGCTGTGCTTCGATCGCTACCAGCGCTTCGGGGCGGCGGGTCACGCCTCGCGCATCCGGCCGCGTCGTCTGGACGAGATGGCCCGGCTCTACCGCAACGGCGAGATCCCCCCCGGGTAACCTCCGAGACGACGGAGACTATCTGATGAAGGGCCACTGATACGACGCGGGCGTGAAGGCGTACCGCGGTGGGTACTGGGAGCCGGACTACCCCCCGGCGGAGGCCGCCGCCGCGGTGGCGGTGGAGTCATCGACGGGGACCTGGACCTCGGTCTGGACCGACTCGCTCACGGACATGGACTGCTACCGGGGGCACGCCTACGCCTGCGAACCGGTCCCCGGCGCCGAGGACACCTACTACGCCTTCGTCGCCTACCCCTCGACTTGTTCGAGGAGGGCTCCGTCGTCAACGTGATCACGTCACTGGCGGGCAACGTCTTCGGCTTCAAGGCCGTGCGTTCGCTGCGACTGGAGGGCATCCGCTTCCCCATCGCCTACGTGACGACGTGTGGCGGGCCGCCCAACGGCATCCAGGTCGAGCGCGACGTCATGAACAAGTACGGGCGTCCGTTTCTGGGGTGCACGATCAAGCCGAAGCTCGGCCTCTCGGCCCGCAGCTACGGGCGCGCCGTCTACGAGTGCCTGCGCGGCGGTCCGGACTTCACGAAGGACGACGAGAACGTCAACTCCCAGCCATTCATGCGCTGACACCAGCGCTTCGACTTCGTCTCCGAGGCGGTGCGCCAGACCCTCGGGCACTGCCTGGTGGTGTACCGAGCGGAGGGCTGAGCCCTACGCCCAGCTCGTGATCGCGCCGAGATCGTAGGCGGGACCCGGGCGCCGGGCGCGGAGGAGCTTGACCGCCTTCGCGCTGCGGTTCCCCGAACGGCAGTAGACCACCACGGTGCGCTCTCCCTGGATCTCGTCGAGGCGCCGGGGCAACTCGGCGAGGGGGATGTTCACCGAGCCGTTGATGTGGCGGGCCGCGTGCTCACCGCGGGTGCGCACGTCGAGCAGCAGCGCCCCCTGGCTCAGGTGGTCGCGGGCGGTCGCGGCGTCGATGCGGTCAGCGGGCGCCAGAAAATTGAAGAACCCCATGCCATCTCCTTCGTTGACGTTTCGCCTTCGCGAGGTTTGCAAACCCGGTGCCAATTCAGCGGCCGAACCGGAAGTCCACGCGCGCGAGGAAGGCGACGGTAGCCAGCATACCGGCGAAGAGGAGCTCAGCGCCGAAGACCCACAGGGCCGCTGGGAGGCTGAGGCAGAGGATTCGGACGGCCGCCGTGTGGTGCAGGTGCGCGGCGCGGAGCACCGACACGCCAAGCGCCGCCGTCGGGACGTGGTCGTGGGGCACAGCGACCAGGATCGCGGCCTGGTTGAAGCTGCGCACCGCGAGGAGGAAGTTGGCGAAGGCCGCGAGCTGAACGACGCCGAGGACCACCAGCCGAGCCTGCCAAGAGGGCCCGCCGTCAACCCACCAGGCGACGCCGTCGAAGCCCGCGCTCTGGCTCGCGGCGCCACCGAGGGCGAAGCTCATCGCGCCGAGGCCACCGACCAGGGCGGCGGAGGCGAGCACGTTCAAGCCGATGAGCCAGTTGCGGTAGGTCTGGACGAAGAGGATCGGCGGCCCCTCCGCCCACAGCTTCTCGAACCACGCCGCGCGGGCGCGCCCCATCACGGCGACGTTGGAGCGGTCCGGCCACACCCGCGGGACCAGGGTCAAGGCGAGCACGTAGCCGCCGAGCAACACGGCGGAAACAACGAGCCACAGCGGCGATTGAGCGGGAACGACGAGCCACAGCGGCGATTGAGCGGATACAGCGAGCACAGACACCTCCCTCCCTCGCAGCTTGCCCCGCCCGTCAGGTGATTGTCAGGCCGCGCGACGTCGCAACGCGTGGCAACAAAATGAAAGAGCGACACTACGGTCACCCCGCTATAGTCCCGGGCGCGAGCTGGCACGCCAGGAGCATGAGGAGCCGCGCAATGCGAAACGAGCGACATCTGGGATACTTGGCGATCGCCTTGGCGACTCTCCTTGGGTGCGCCGACGAGGGCGCGGCTCCCGAGCCGGCTCCCCCCGGCGCGCAGGCGCCGGCGGACGGCAAGGCCGACCATACGCAGGCGCCGATCCCGGCCTCGAAGCTGGACGCGGTCCTTGAGGAGGCCTCCGCCGCGTTGATGGCGTTGCGCCGGGAGGGCGAGCACTGGAACTTCGGCTACCACCTCGGCACGCCGCAGTCCTCGCTCTTCTACATGCTCTACGTGTGGCTCGAGCGGGAGCCGACGTTCATGGACACCGTCGAGTTCGAGCGCGTCCTGCGCGCGGAGCAGTACGACGACGGGTCGTGGGGATCCTTCCTCGATCCGAACCTCGAGACCGGCACCCTCGACACCACGATCATCAACTACATGGCGATGAAGTTGCTGGGGGTCGATGTCGGCGACGAGGCGCTGTTCGGCGCGCGAGCCTATATCGAGGCCCAGGGCGGTGTGGAGGAGGCGATCTACCCCACCCAGATGCTGCTCGCCCTCTTCGACAGCTACCCGTGGTCGGAGATGCACTCGATCCCCGACTTCCTCATCGACGAGGACGCCTGGGTGAACCTCGACTCCTTCGCCCAGTGGATCGCCCCCAACTTCTACCCCGTGATGTACATGCGCGAGCTCGAGCTCGCCAAGGACCTGGGACCGGCGCGCGGCTTCCGCGAGCTGTTGCCCAGCGACGAGCGTGACTTCGAGAATCCCCGGCTCGTGCCCGAGCTCGACGGGGTCGAGAACGACGTCATCCAGAAGCTGCTCACAACGCAGCAGCGCAACGGGAGCTGGGGCGGCTATGTGGGCGCCGCGCTGCTCTCGATCGTCTGCCTCGATCACTTCGGCCAGCACCACCGCTACCTCCGACACGACATCGACGCCGCCGTCGAGAACGGGCTGTACTTCGTCGAGGCGGTCTCGAAAGCGTCCCCCGACGGGAACTACGAGGGCGTCCCCTCCGACGGCCGCTACTGGGACACCGCGCTCACCGTCAGCGCACTGCTCGAGGCCGGCCTGCCCTCGAAGGAGGTCGAGTCCTCGGCTCGGCTCCTGGCGCGGGTGCAGACGCCCCGGGGCGGCTCGCCCTTCGGCCTCGACTTCGAGGACATGCCCGACCTCGACGACACCGCCGAGGCGATCCTCGCGATGCAGGCCGTGGGCGGCTTCGACGACGCCGTCCGGCGCGCGATGAGCTGGACCTTCGAGATGCAGAACACCGACGGGGGTTGGGCCGCCTTCAGCAAGGACAACACCGTCGACTCCGCCTCCGACTGGGTCTTGCAGCACCTCGTCGGCCTCTTCGCGCCGGCCAGCTTCTTCTACGACGCGAGCAGCGCGGACGTGACGGGGCACGTGCTCGAGGCCCTCGCGGCCACGGGGCTGTCGATCGAGAACGCGGACGTCGTCCGACTCGGCGTCGAGTACCTCGAGGACACCCAGATCCGGGACCGGCGCGCCGGGCGGTTCATGTGGGAGGGCACCTGGGGCGTCAACTACCTGTATGGCACCAGCGCCGCCCTCGTGGGGCTGTTGCGCGTGGGCGTCCCCGTCGACGAGCCTTACGTCGCCGCCGCCCTCGGCTGGCTCGAGTCCTGCCAGAACGCGGACGGCGGCTTCGGCGAGACGACCGACTCCTACGACGACGAGTCCCTTGCCTGCGTCGGCGTGAGCACCGCCAGCCAGACGGCCTGGGTCCTCACGGCCCTCGTCGAGGCCGGACGCGCAGACGAGAGCGCCGCCCGCCGCGCCGCCGCCTACCTGGTCGCCGAGCACGGACGCCCCGAGGGCTGGACCGACGCCTCGATCACGGGCACCGGGCATCCAGGCTTCCTCTACATGGAGTACAACGCCTACCCCCGGGTCTTCCCGCTCACGGCCCTCGCCCGCTACCGACACGCCGTCGCCACCGACTGAGAGACCCCCGCCATCCGCGTGTGCTATGCAGGCTGAATGGGCCTCGCCACGCGCCTCGCCGGAGTAGCCGAACGCTTCACCCCCGAGGCGAGCGTAGGCACCGACCGGGCCCGCGCCATCGTGCTCACCTTCGCCGCCGGCGTGGGCGGCCTCGCGGGCCTCACGGTCGCCGTCGGTGTGAGCTGGCAGAACCCCGGCTACTGGCCGCCGGCGAAGCTGGTCGTGGTCGCGGCGGTCCTGGCCCTGCTCGCCACGCCCTGGGTGCAACGGCGCACCGGCTCGATCCGCCTCGCCGGGTGGCTCACGGTCATCAACGTCTCGACGATCATCTTCGTCACGGCCTGGGGGAACCGCGGGCTCGATGGGTTCTCGCTCCCGCTCCTGCCGGCCCTCGTCGTCGGCGCCGCCTTCGTCCTCGGCGTGCGCGCGTGCGTCTTCATCACCGTCGTCGTCCTCGCGGGGCTCGCGACGCTCTACGGCCTCGACGTCGCCGGGCTGGTGCGTCCCGGCGAACCCGACGCGGTCTGGCCCTTCCTCCGAGCCGGCTTCCTCGCGGCGACGCTGGTCGGTTGCGCCGCCGTCGCGGTGACCTACGAGGTCTTCACCCAGCGGGCGCGGCGGCGCCTCGAGGACGAGGTCGCCGAGCACGAGCGCACCGAGGAGGCGCTGCGCCGCGCCCGCGACGCCGCCACCGCCGCCGATCTCGCCAAGTCGCGTTTCCTGGCCAATATGAGCCACGAGCTGCGCACCCCGATGAACGGCATCTTCGGGTTCTGCGAGCTGCTCCTCGCCAGCAGCCTCGATCCCGCCCAGCGCGGCCAGGCCATCGGCATCCTCTCGTCGAGCGAGGCGCTGTCGGGGTTGCTCGACGACCTGCTCGATTTCGGCAAGATCGAGCTCGGCGAGATCAAGCTCAGCCCCGATGACTTCGATCTCCGCGAGCTCGTAGACGGCGTCGCCAGCGCCGCCCGCACCGCGCTGCGCGAGGGACCGGTGCAGCTCCTCGTAGAGATCGCGCCCTCCGTCCCGGGGCGCGTCCACGGCGACGCCCGCCGGATCCGACAAGTGCTGGTCAACCTCGTCAGCAACGCCACCAAGTTCACCGCCGAGGGCGACATCCGCGTCCGCGTCCAGTCCACGGAGCCGGACCAGGTCCGCTTCGAGGTCATCGACACCGGCATCGGCGTGCCCGAGGAGGCCCGGGGGCGCATCTTCGGGCGCTTCGTCCAAGCCGACGAGTCCACCTCCCGCAGCTACGGGGGCAGCGGCCTCGGGCTCGCCATCTGTCGTCACCTCGTCGAGCTGATGGGCGGCGAGATGGGCGTCGACAGCGAGGTCGGCGTCGGCTCCACCTTCTGGTTCGTCATGCCGCTCCCAAAGGCGCTGCGGGCCCGCGTCGCCCCGTCGACGCCGATCCCCGTCGCGTGCCGACCGCTGCGCGTGCTCGTCGCCGAGGACAACCCCATCAACCGCCGCCTGCTCGAGACCATGCTCCAGCGCAGTGGGCACACATGCACCATGACCGAGGATGGCGCGGAGGCGGTCGAGGCCGCCTCCACCACGGCCTTCGACGTGATCCTGATGGACGTCCAGATGCCAAATATGGACGGCCTCGAGGCGACCCGCCTGATCCGCGACGGCGGGGCGAACGCCGAGACCCCGGTCGTGGCGATCACCGCCAACGCGATGGCCGCGGACCGCGAGCGGTGTATCCAAGCCGGGATGACCAGCTACCTCGCCAAGCCCGTACGGGCCCGCGCGCTGGCGGAGGTCCTCGCGGAGGCGTCTCGAAGCGAAGGAGGAGAACCATGAGGCCCCCGCTCGTCGCGATGCTGCTCGTCGCCTGTGGATCGCCGCCGCCCACCGCGCCTCCCGTCGCCTGCCGCGCGGACTGCGTCACGCCCTACGCGGCGACGCTCGGGGCGAACGAGGGCGTCGAAGCCTACTCGAACTGCAGCGCCGCGTGCGTCGATCCCACGCCGAACTACGCCGCGGAGGCGACCTACACGGGCATCCGGTGGCAATGCGTGGAGTACGCCCGTCGGTGGTGGCTGCTGCGCCGCGGGATCGTCTTCGGCTCGGTCGACACCGCCCACGATATGTGGGCCGAGGTGAAGCGCGCCGCCCGCCCCGCCGGCGGCCCCGACGTGCCCGTCGAGCGCCGCCCGAACCGCGGGCCGCACCCGCCCGAGGTGGGCGATCTGGTGGTCTTCGAGCGGGACGCCTGCGATCCCGAGATGCGCTTCGGACACGTCGCGGTGGTAGTGTCCGTCGACCTGAAGGCAGGCTCCGTCGCCCTCGCGGAGCAGAACATGGGCAACGCGGCCTGGATCGATCCCAGCCATCACGCCCGCGTCCTCTCCCTGGCGAAGACCCCGGGCGGCTACACCCTCGGCGGTGACCACGTCGCCTTGGGCTGGCTCCACCCCAGGCTCTAGCGATAGTCCGAGCGCTCGCTCCAGTCGCCGTCGGGGTACCAGAAGTACATCAAGGCGCCGCCGGACATCACGTCGACCACCGCCGGCGCCTCGCGGTCGTCGATGGCTGGACACCCCCAGGTCGGTCGCGCCTCACCTTCCCGCGCGACCCACTCCGCGCGACTGCCCTCCCAGGGGTGCATGACGATGTCGCGCCGGCGCACGTTGTCATTGAAGCCCGGCTCGAGCCCGTCGAGGCGGAACGAGCGGCCGTAGTCACCGACATAGGCTTCGGCGGTACGCATCATGCCCAGGCTCGACTGGTGGCTCTCGGGGATGTTGGAGAAGCGGTCCGCGACGGCGGTGTTCACCCCGTCCGTCGAGCCGCGCCCGTGGGCGACGTGCAGGTCGTCGCCGGGAGACGCCGCGCAGGCGGAGACAAGCAGGAGGAGCGAGCAACGCACGACGCCAAGGTACCGGATCGGAGCCGACGCCGACCCGCTGAGCGCCACGTTTCAGACTGGTTTCGGACGCCCGCTCACCGGACGGCGAGGACCTCCTGGCGGTCGGGGGCCATGCGCAGGGGGCGTGGGACGCTCTCGCCGAGGACCCTCTCCAGCGCGCGGGCGACCCGGATCTTCGCCGAGCGCCGGGGTAGGACCAGGCTGACCTCCCGGGTGGGCGTTGGCTCCGCGAGGGGCCGAATACGCGCCCGTTGCAAGGCGCGTGGCAGCGTCCGCGCGTAGGTCTCGGGCACGAGCGTGTAGCCGCCCAGGGAGTCGATGAGCCCGCGCAACGTCTCGAAGCTGCCGGCGGCGAAGCGGATGGAGCCCAACCCCATCGGCGCACGGCCGCCGCACAGCGAGACGACCTGGTTGCGGACACAATGCGCGTCGTCGAGCAACCACAGCCGCGTCTCGTCGAGCCCGCGGGGATCCACCTCGTGCTGGGCCAGGAGCGCCTCGTCGGGGTGGGCGTAGATGTAGAAGGGATCGTAGAAGAGGACCCGCTCCTCCAGAGCCCCCTCCCCCAGCGGCGTCGCGAGCACGCCCGCGTCGAGCGTGCGGCGCTCGAGGCCCTCGATGATGGTGTCCGTCGGCCGCTCGTGCAGCGACAGGGCGACCCGCGGGAACGCTTCTGCGAACCGTTCGAGGAACCAGGGCACGACGTAGGGTGCGAGCGTGGGGATGACCGCCAACGAGAAGGCGCCCGACACCTCCTGGAGGCGCCCCGCCGCGAGCCGAAGCAACGCGTCGTGGGCGGCCACGACCTCGGCGGCCTGGCGGAGGACTGCACGCCCCGCCTCCGTCGGCTGGACGGGCTTGGCGCGGCGGTCGAAGAGGACCGCGCCCAGCGTCTCCTCGGCCTTCTTGACCTGGGCGCTGAGCGTGGGCTGGGAGACGCCGCACCGCCCGGCTGCGCGGGCGAAGTGCCCCTCGGCCTGGACCGCGAGCAAGTACTGGAGCTGGACTATCGTGGGCAATCTGAACTCATCGCTTTTGCCTATAGAGCGTGCAGCTTAATCGATTTCCAATATCGATCCCCACCCACCATCTTGGGCCCACACACAACACGAGGAGAGCGAAATGCTCCAGAGTCACGAGACGAAGCGCGTCCCCGAGGTCACCTTCCGCACCCGCGTCGGCGCGGAGTGGCAAAACGTCACGACCGCCGACCTCTTCGCCGGTAAGCGGGTGATCGTCTTCGCCCTGCCCGGCGCCTTCACCCCCACGTGCAGCACCGCCCACGTCCCGCGCTACAACGAGTTGGTTCCGCAGTTCCGGCACCTCGGCATCGACGACGTGCTGTGCCTCTCGGTCAACGACGCCTTCGTCATGAACGCCTGGCAGGCGGACCAGCAGGCGCACGATCTGACCTTCGTCCCCGACGGCAACGGCACCTTCAGCGAGGGCCTCGGCATGCTCGTCGACAAGTCCGACATCGGCTTCGGCAAGCGCTCCTGGCGCTACTCGATGCTCGTCGAGGACGGCATCGTCACGAAGCAGTTCATCGAGGAGGAGCGCCCCGGGGACCCCTTCGACGTCTCCGACGCCGACACCATGCTGAAGCACCTCGGCGGTACGGCCCCCGCCTCGATCGTGATGTACACCCGGGACCACTGCGGCTGGTGCGCGAAGGCCAAGGCGCTGCTGGGCGCGAAGGGCCTCGCCTACCACGAGGTCAAGGCCACCCCCGGCATGCTGCGCGCCGTCTCCGCCACCACGTCCACCCCCCAGGTCTTCATCGACGGCGCACACGTCGGCGGCTACACGGAGCTCGCCGCCCGGCTGGGCTGATCCGAGTCGATCGCCACCACGAGGTCCGGCGGGAGCCGATACCCGCCGCCCTCGCGTTGCAACAGATTGCCGAGGCCCGCCTTCCTCAGCGTCGCGACGGCCTGGTAGACGCGATCGCGCTTCGAGCGCTGTTGAATCGCCTCCCCCGGCCACCCCGCGTCGAAGAGGGTGTCCACGCACAGCGCCTCCTCGCGCGCGCGCTGTCCCTCGACGAGGCGCATCAGCACAGGTTGCAGCGAGGGCCGCCGCGTCAGGTCCATCGTGCCGCCGTCGGGGAGCACGCACCGACTCCCGTCCGCCGCCACAGCCAACACACCGCGGGGCGCGACGCGCGCCATCATCCGTCGAATCAGGCCCGCCGCGATGCGCAGCTCGGCGAGGGGGGGATGTCGCGCGGCCTCCTCGAGGCCGCTCGCCAAGAAGCCCACCGCCTCGCCGCGCCGCCTCGGCTCGGCCACCGCCTCCGCCGCGTGCAGCATCGCGTGGACGCAAAGGGCGCGTCGTCGAAGCGCCGCGTCGCGCGGAGGGATCCGTGCCCGGGCCACGGAGAACGCGGCGCGCGCCGTGACCAGCTCACCGCGCAGCACCAACGCCGCGACCGCCCACACCCGGGCCGAGGTCGCCGCGCGCGAGGCCCCGGCGAGCTCGAGGGTCGCAGCGATTCGCTCGAGGGCAGCACCTCCCCGCACGAAGTGTCCCGCCGAGACGTCGACGCACGCGAGCTCGGCCTCCACCCGCGTCGCCCGGACGTCGAGCCCCATCGCGCGATGCAGCGCGAAGGACCGGCCGAACATCTCCCGCGCGCGGGCGAGATCCCCCTCCGCCTGGTCGATGACGCCGAGGTTCGCGAGGACCGTGCAGGCGCCCTTGGTGTCGCCGACGGCCTCCGCGTGGGGGAGGCCGCGCTCGAAGGCGAGCCGCGCCACCGCGAGATCGCCACGGCGCATGGCCAGGACCCCCTGGTTGTTCAGCAACCCGCCCAGCTTGAGCAGCATCTCGTGACGCTCCGCCGTCGCCAGCGACACGCGGCTCAACTCCACGGCGACGTCGAGCCGTCCGCACTCCGCCTCGACACGGGCGGCGATATCCGTCACCCGCGCGCGGTCCCAGGGGTGCTCACAGCGGGCGCGCAGCGCCAGCGCGAGGTGGCCATCAGCCTCGTCGAAGCGCTGGGCCAGCACGGCGAACCACGCCCGCTGCGCGTGGACCAGCGGATGGGGCTCGCACTCCGCGAGATCGCGCACGGCCGCGGCGGAACGCATCTGCGTCGCGTAGACATCGATCCGAGCCCGCAGACATGCTTGCCTCAGCGGCCCCTCGACCCGCTCGATGACCCGATCGAGGGCGTCGAGGTGATGGGCTGGCCCCCGCCGCTGCATCGCGGCCTGCCACGCCACGACCATGCGTCCCGCCTCGACGGGGCGACGCTCAATGGCCCACTCGAAGGCGGCGCGCGCGTCCGGCATTCGCGCGACCATGCGCCCCATCGCCGCTGGCCCGCCGGCGCCCCGCCAAGCCTCCGCGTCCCGCTCGCAGGCGGCGAGGGCCCAGTCCAGGTGCCGATCGCGCAGCGCGTCCACGTCGCGGACGTGCCGCTGCACATACCGACGCACCGGGTGGAGCAGGCACAGGAGGGCGGCGTCGGCACGGACCAGCGAGTGGCGCCTCAGATCCGCCAGCGCGTCGAGCACCGAGTCACCGGGCACCCGCGCCACCGCCTCCACCGCGGAGAGATCGAAGGGCCGCTCGAAGACTGAACAATCGGCCAGGACCTGGGCGGCCATCGGGCCGAGTCGGCCCCAGCTCTCGGCGATGGCGGCCGTGAGCCGATGGTGACGGGCGGGGCGTTCGGGGTCGTGGTCGCGGAGCACGTCCGGGTCACTCTCGAAGCGAGAGGCGAGCTCCGCGGGGCCCACCAGATCCGCCCGCGCCGCCGCTAACTCGATGGCCAGCGGGATGCCATCGAGCGTGCGCACCAGTCGGGAGAGATCGGCGACGGGCCATCGCGACCCGGAGAGCGTCTCGAACAGCGTCGCGGCGTCGTCGGCGCCGAGCCCCCCCACCTCGAGCCGCGCCTCCTCCGAGAGCCCGAGCGGCAACCGCGATGCCACCAGCGTCTGGCCGGTCCCGCACGCCAGAGCCGCCTCGACGAAGACGCGCACCGAGTCGAGGGCGCTCTCGGCGTTGTCGACCACGACCAGGGCGTCACGCCGCGCGGCGAGCGTCCCGAGCTGAGCCAGGTCCTTCGCGCCGGGGACCGCGAGGGCGTCGGCGAGGATCTCCAGGGCGTGGCTCGCGGTCTGGGCGACGGACAGATCACAGAAGACCACCGCTCGGCCCGCCGCGGTCCGCTCCGCCTGGATCTCCGCGGCGAGGCGCGTCTTGCCGATCCCCCCGATGCCGACCAGAGTGGCGTGGCGCCGCGCCTCGAGGGCGTCACGAATGCGCGACAGATCGTCGGCGCGCCCGACGAAGGGGGTTGGACCACGGCTCATGCGTCAGATCTAGGACTTACCGCTCGTCTCTGCCAGTCTGAAACGTGTCTGAAACCCGGCCGGGGCGGCTCCTTCGGCCTCTGGGCTCGGACACTCTGGGGATCATGCGCGGGAGACGCGGACCATGAAGAGCAGCACAGTCATCGTCGCTTTGGTCCTGCTCGCGGGTTGCGACGACACCGGGAGCGGCTCGGACCCCGAGCTGCGTGACGAGGGCGTCGATCCGGGGCTCGTGGATGGCGCCGCGGCGAGCGACACAGCGACCGGTGACGCGACGCGGCTCCTGGACCAGGGCCAACAGGCGGACGCACAGGACGGGGCATGTCAGCAGGGGGATCACGCTTGCGTGGTCGAAGGCGAGGCGGGTCTGCGCCGCTGCGTCGATGGACGTTGGGTGATCGATCGCTGCGAGGAGGGGGACGTGTGCGTGAGCGGGCGCTGCGTCACCGATCCCGACGAGTGCGTCGCAGGCCAGCGAACGTGCCTCGACGCGTTGCGGCCCGCCGAGTGCGAACCCGGTGTCGGGTGGCGGCCGACGGCGCCCTGTGACGGAGACCAGCTCTGCGCAGACGGCTTCTGCGGCAGCCGCCTCTGCGCGGCGGCGTCCGAGACCCGCAGCTACCTGGGCTGCGACTACGCGGCGGTGGATCTGCCGAACGCCGCGTGGTTCGAGGGCAGCGGGACGCCCGACTCCCCCCTCGGGGTGGTGCTCGCGAACCCCGGCGCTGCGGCGGACATCCGGGTCACGGTCTTCGACGCCGACGGCGACGTCGCCACGCTGGTCGGCGAAGTGGAGATCGCGCCGCCCTTCGTCGTCCCGGGGACGCCGCCGGTGACGGTCCGCACGGAGGTCTGGGATCTCGACGGCGAGATCGTGGAGCAGGGCTTCGACCGCGCCAGCGACCTGTCGATTCCCCCGGGGGGGGATGGCCGTCCTCTTGCTGCCCCACCACGGCCCCGTCGAGACCACGCTCCTGCGTAAGCAGGCGTGGCGGATCGTCACCGATCGCCCGGTCGCGGCCTACCAATTCGGACCATACTGCTGCAACTACACCTTCTCGAACGACGCGAGCCTGCTGCTCCCCGTGACGGCGCTGGGACGCGAGTACATCCACGTGGGCGTCCCTGCCTGGAACGAGCGGCCCGATCCCGAGTTTCCGGGCGACTTCGACGGCGCCCCCGCGACGCTGACGGTGGTCGGCACGGCGCCCAACACCGAGGTGACGATCACCCTCCCGCCGGGGGCGACGGTGGAGCCCGAGCAGAGCGGGCTGGTCCGCATCATGGGCGACGTCGTGGAGGCCACGCTCCAGCCGAACGATGTGTTGAGCTTGTTCACTCCACCGGCGCGGCCCCGGCGCGAAGGCGAGCTCCCGCTGGGCACCGATCTGACGGGGGCGCACATCGTCTCGAGCGAGCCGGTGGCCGTCTTCAGCGGGCACCACTGCACCTACTACCCCCAGGACCAGGGGGCCTGCGACCACTTGGAGGAGCAGCTCTTTCCGGTCGATACGTGGGGCACCGAGTTCGCGCTGGCGCCCGCCGTTCTGCGCGCCGTCCTGCCGGATCTGGCGACCGAGGCGACCTATTGGAAGCTGGTGGCCCGCGATGAGGAGACGCGGATCACGTTGAGCGTGCCCTTCGACCAACTCGAGCCGCGGGCGCCGGGCTTCGTCGGCGTCCCCGACTGCCGGGACCGGCTGGCGGACCCGCGGACGATCGTCCTCGGAGCCCGCGAGACGTGCGAGTTCGGCACCCGCGCTGGCGTCGGCCTCAGCGCGACCGCGCCGATCGAGGTGCTCGGCATCATCAGCGGATCGGGCTCGGCGGGCCTGGGGACGCCGCGCTCCGGTGATCCGGCCATCTTCCTGGTCGCCCCCGAGCGGCAGTTCCGCCCGGAGTATGCGTTCCTCGCGCCGACGACCTTCTTCAACGACTACCTCACTGTCACCGCCTTCGCCGGCGCCTCCATCACCCTCGACGGCGAGCCCGTGGACATGGGCGACGCCACCGCGATCGCCGGCACACAGCGCGTCTTCAAACACATCCAGATCGACGACGGCCCGCACCGCGTCGGCGGCGACCGACCCTTCGGCATCCTGGTCTTCGCCTTCGACGAGTGGGTGAGCTACGCGTTTACGGGCGGCCTGAACCTCACCAAGCAGTGAAGCCCCATCGATCGTTCAGGGCGGCGGCGATGCCACGCGGCACCAGTCCTCGAAGACGTCGGGGAGCCCAGCCTCGTGGTAGGGCGACGCCCCCGGCTCGAGGTCGTACTCGTGGTCGAGCATGAACCGCCACAGCATGCGGAACTTCGTCTCCCCCTCCTCGACCTCCACCGGCGGCATGCCGTGCCCGGCGTCGTGGATGCACTCCACGACGAAGTGGTCATCGTCGATCAGCGCGTCGCGGTAGCGGATCGAGGCGAGGTTGAAGTCGAGGCCCAGCCAATCGGCCATCCCCCCCCACAGCACGATGGCCGGAAACTTGCGCGCGGTCGGCGCATACTCCATGCGCCACACGCCCAGCATGTCGCCGAGGCCGCCGCTCAGGATCTCGAAGGCGGCGAAGTGGTCGGCGCGCTCGGTGGTCGACAGATAGGTCGCCCAGAGACCGCCAGCGCTCACGCCGATCCCGTAGACGCGCCGGTCATCGACGTTGAATTGCTGGGAGACGCAGGCCAGGAGGTCATCGACGAACACCTCCTCGGCCTCGACGCCCCAGACCTCCGCGAAGGGCCAGCTAA
>CAYOBQ010000154.1:0-22687 GCA_964402225.1 uncultured Nannocystaceae bacterium
CATCGCTGTAGCGGCGGCGCGCGGCGGTGCCACCGACCGCTCCAGGGTGGTCGAAGAGGAAGGTCAGCACCTGCCTGTGAATCGCGAGGAGATCGGGCGGTGGCTCGGGCGTCCGGCGCGCGACCTCCGTGTAGGCGGTGCAGCGACCGGTCGCGTCGGCGAGGCATCGGGCGACGCCTCGGGCCGAGCCCTCGTAGGCGATCCAGAGGTCCGCGCCGGCGTGCTCGGTCGCCTGGAGTCGGACGGCGGCGCGCAGGCCGGCCTCTGTGTCCTCGAGCAGGGGGGTGACCACCACGACGGGGCGCGGCGTGGACGCTGGGGGCTGGTCGCCCTGGGCGAGGCGCCCGGGATCGAGCCTGCGAGCGCCGGGGACGTGGGTCTGGGCGCCGCGGGCCTCGAGCAGCGCGAGCACGCGGGCGGGCGAGGCCTCGGGGTGCAGGCGGCGCACGGCGGTGGCCAGGCCCGTGGCCCAGGCGGTGGCCACCGAGGTGCCGGTCCGCCGCACCTCGCCGAGGAGGCCGGGCTTGCGGAGGTCGAAGCTCGGTGCGTCCGCGTCCCCCGGGGCGAGGAGGTCCACCGTGGGGCCGCCGCTGGCGTACTCGGCGAGGACACCGGTGGGCCCGTGGGCGCTCACCGAGACCACCCCCTCGAGGGCCGCGGGGTACCACGGCGCGTCGTCGCCCGCGTTGCCGGCGGCGGCGAAGACGAGGGTCTCGTTGTGCCGACACGAGCTGAGGGCCGTCTGAAGCACGGGGCTGGGCACGTAGTCCGGTCCGAAGGTGAGGCCGAGCGCGACGGCGACGGCGCCCTTGGCGGTGGCGTCGACGAGGGCGGAGGCGACGGCGAACTCGGTGCCGCGCAGGGTGGTGTCGAGCACCTTGGTGGGCTGCAAGCGGACGCCGTCCCCGGCGGCGGCGGCGACGACGTGGGCGCTGTGCGTCCCGTGCTGGTGGTCGTCGTCCGGCGTGTCATCGCCCTCCACGAGGTCCGGGCCGGGCTCGACCTCGACGTCGCGGAGCCCGGGGCTGCGTCGGTGCGGGCTCTCATCCCTGTAGGCGAGGCCGCTGTCGGCGACCACGACCAGCGCAGAGGCGCGCGGTCCTTGCTCGAGCAGGCCGTGGAGCCCCGTCCATTGGGCGCGAAGATCCGCGAGGGCGGGGGCGGGGGCGCGTCGCCCCGCGACCACCCGAAAGCCCCCGTCGGGGCCTGCGCCCTCGGCGAAGCGGAGCTCCGTCTCGAAGCTGAGCGTGAACCCAGCGGAGAGGTCGTAGTCCCCTAGATCCACCGCGTGCGGGGCGCGGATCTGGTGGGCGACGGACTCGGGCTCACCGCCCGGCGTGGAGATCACGACGTGCTTCAGCCGCGTTCCGATGTTGGGCGCCTCTTCGACCTCGAGCCGCAGGAGGTCCAGGGGCCCGTGGACCGGCCGGGGGCGCAGGGCGATGACGCGTTCGCCGATCTCGAGGCGCGCGGGCTCGCCCGGCGCCCAGCTCACGACGCACGGGACCCGCTGGTTCGTTCGCCATTGGACGTGGGCGGTCGCGCCGGGATCTGGCTCTTCGTTGGACCACAGCGCCACCTCGTAGGCGGCCCCGGGCCCCGCGTCGCCGAGCCGGCCGACGGCCACGAAGAGCGGCTCGCCCGGGGTGGGCCGGTCGTCGGCGACCTCCTCGGGAGCCCGCTCGGCCTCGCGGGCTCGTTGACGGGGCTCGTCGTCGCTCGAGTCGTCGTCGTCGCTGTCGTCGTCGTGGGCCCCTCGCGCGATGGCGTTGGGCCACGCGGGGGGTAGGTCGCTGGTCGCCAGGCGCAGCGCGGCGTCGGCGGGCGCCTCGCCGCCGGTGCTCGCCACGGCCGCGCCCAGGGCGGGGCTCCACTCCCTGAGCCGCAGCCCGTTGCGCGCGAGGGCGCGGGCGACCTCCTGGCGCGTAGCGTCGCGGCCGAAGAGAAAGAGCAGGTCGTCGTGGATCTGGGGTGGGCCGGCGTCGGGGGGCACCCCGGCGTCCTCGACCATCCGCGGCAGCCATCGGGCGGCGTCGCCTGCGGGGCGCCGGAGGCCTACGCCGGGGACCTCCGGTCTCGGTCCCTCGAGGCCGGCGTCGAGCCGAGGGGCGTGGAAGCCGCGCAGCTCGGCGTCTCCGCAGCCGACGAGGAGGATGAGGGCGTAGATGATCGGGGCCGCACGCACGGCTGTCGTTACGGAGGCGACGGCCGCCGGGTCGAGTCCCCCGGGTCGGCGGCTACACGTTCACGGCGTCGGCTCGGGAGGCACCCGCGGCGGCGCTCACCGAGAGCTTGAGTCGGCCCTTGGCGTCGGCGCCGAGGACACGAACGAGCACCTCCGCTCCGATCTCGTGGCCCTCGCCGCCCTCGCTGTTGTGCACGAGCGCCTCGTGCTCGCCGATGCGGACGAAGGCCCCGAAGTTCTTGGTGGAGACCACGGAGCCGACGTAGAGAGCGCCCTTCTTCAGCTCGACGGCGACGGCCTCGACGGCGCGCACCGCCTCCCTCGTCGACTCGGGATCTCGACCGAGGATGAGCACCGTGCCGTCGTCGGAGACGTCGATCTTGGCGCCCGTGCGCTGCTGGATGCCCTGGAGGTTGCGCCCTCCGGGGCCGATGAGCTTCCCGATGTGTCGCTGGGGGATGTCCACCCGCGCGTGCTTGGGCGCGTGGGTGCGGGCTTCGGCGAGGGCGTCGATGGCCGGCTGCATCGCCTCCAGGATGTGTCGGCGCCCCACGGCGGCCTGCTCGAGGGCCGCGGCGAGGACGTCGCGGGGCACCGCCCCCAGCTTGTTGTCGAGCTGGACGGCCGTGAGCCCGTCGGCGGGGCCCGCGAGCTTGAAGTCCATGTCGCCGGCGTGGTCCTCGGCGCCCCTGATGTCGCTGAGCACGACGTAGCGCTCACCGCTGGCGACGAGGCCCATCGCGATGCCCGCCACCGGCGCCTCCAGCGCGACGCCGGCGTCGAGGAGCGCCAGGCAACCACCGCAGACGGTGGCCATCGAGGAGGAGCCGTCCGACTCCGTGATGTCGGAGACGAGGCGCGTGGTGTAGGGCCAGCTCGACTTGGGCGGCATGACGCCGGCCAGCGCCCGGCGCGCCAGGTGCCCGTGGCCGATCTCGCGCCGCCCCGGCCCGCGGTTGGGCCGCACCTCGCCGACGGCGTAGGACGGGAAGTTGTAGTGCAACAAGAAGCGCTCGCGGCGGTTGCCCCACAGCGTCTCGACGTCCTGCGCGTCGCGGTTGCCGCCGAAGGTGGCGGTGACCAGCGCCTGGGTGTCGCCGCGGGTGAACAGCGCGGAGCCGTGGCTTCCGGGGAGCAGGCCCGTCTCGGTGCGGATGGCGCGAATCTCGGTGGGGGCCCGGCCGTCGGCGCGCTCACCG
Source organism: uncultured Nannocystaceae bacterium (assembly GCA_964402225.1). Classification (GTDB taxonomy): domain Bacteria; phylum Myxococcota_A; class Bradymonadia; order UBA7976; family UBA1532; genus CAYOBQ01. The sequence continues at coordinate 3,385 of CAYOBQ010000154.1, forward strand.
TCGAGGACGCGGGCGCGGGCCGCGAGGACCTCGGCGTCCTCGGGTGGGGGCTCGACGATCCGCTTGGGGCGCCCGGCGGACTCGCGCAGCCGGGACATCGCGTCGAGGACCGGCGCCAGGGCGGCCGACGCCGCGTCGAAGGCGTCGAGCAGCGCCGACTCGGGCACCCGTCGGGCGCTGCCCTCGACCATCACCAGGCCCTCGCGGGTGCGCGAGAGCACGAGATCGAGATCGGCGCCGTCGGCGAGCTTGGAGGCGGGGAAGGGGAGGTGCGACTCGCCCCGGCGCACCAACCGGCAGCCGGCGACGGGGCCCCGGAAGGGCAGGTCGGAGAGGTGCACCGCGGTGGCGGCGGCGATCAGCGCGAGGCCAGCGAGGTCGGCGTCCTCCGCGGCGCTGTAGACCGCGATCGAGACCTGCACGGCGCCCCGGAAGCCCTTGACGAAGAGGGGCCGCAGCGATCGATCGATCAGGCGGCTGATGAGGACCTCGCCCTCGGTCTGGCGCCCCTCGCGGCGGAAGAAGTTCCCGGGGATGCGCGCGGCGGCGGCCATCTTCTCGCGGTAGTCGACCGTGAGCGGGAAGAAGGGCGCCTCCGGGTCGTGCTCGGCGCCGACCACGGTGCCCAAGAGCATGGTCTCGCCCTGGCGCACCACCACCGCGCCGTGGGCCTGACGCGCGACGCGGCCCGTCTCGAGCTCGATGGTGGTCTCGCCGACGCGGACCGTTTCGGTGTGGATCTGCATCAGGCGATGGCTCCGGTCTCGATCAGGGCGGCGATCTCGTCGTCGCTGTAGCCCGCCGCGCGCAGCACGGTGCCGGTGTCCTGACCGAGCGTCGGCGCGGGCCGCGGCTCGTTCGGGGGCTCGGCGCCGGGGAGCAGCGACGGGTTGGGGTAGTGGTGCAGGAACTCGGTCTTCTCGGCGGGGTGCGCGTGGGTGCCGAAGAGGCCGCGGGCAACGGCGTGCGGGTGGGCGCGCGCTTCGCCGATCTCGAGCACGGGCTCGACGCAGCAGTCGTGGGGGCCGAGCAGCTCCGCCCACTCGTCCCGCGTCCTGGTGGCGAAGATCGCGTCGAGCTCGGCCCGGACGGCGTCGCCGCGCGCGCCGGTTGCGAAGCCGTCACCGATCAGGTCGGGTCGGCCCAGCGCGTTGCACAGCGCCATCCAGAACTTCGGCTCGAGGGCGCCGACGGCCAGATAGCGGCCATCTGCGCAGCGCCACGGCCGATAGCAGAGCGCGGCGCCTGCGAGCAGGTCGCCCCCGGGTTCGACGGGCTCCGCGTCGAGGTGGTGCCGCGCGTGGTGCATGACCCCGAGCCCCGCGACGCCGTCGGTCATCGAGACGTCGACGAAGCGCCCCCGCCCCGTGCGCTCGCGGTCGTAGAGGGCCGCGAGCACGCCGACCACACCGTAGAGCGCGCCGCCCCCGACGTCAGCCGTCTGGATGCCGGGCTGCACGACCGCGCCGTCGGTCCCGGTGAGCCCCAGCACGCCGGCGATGGCCTGGTAGTTCATGTCGTGCCCCGCGCGGTGGGCGAGGGGGCCCGACTGCCCGTAGCCGGTGATCGCGCAGTAGACGAGGCGCGGGTTGAGCGCGGAGAGGGCCTCGTAGTCGAGGCCGAGGCGCCCCATGACCCCGGGGCGGAAGCTCTCGAGGAGGACGTCGGCGTCGGCGACGAGCCGCCGCAGGACGTCGGCCCCCTCGGGCCTCTTGAGGTCCAGCGCGATGCCGAGCTTGTCGCGGTTGAGCGCGGCGAAGGCCGCGGACATCGACGTCCCGAGCGGGGGTAGGTAGCGGGTGTAGTCCCCGCCCCGGGTGGCTTCGACTTTCACGATCATCGCGCCGAGATCGGCGAGCACGAGCGTGGCGAAGGGGCCGGGGTAGAGGCGGGAGAGGTCGAGGACCCGAACGCCCTCGAGCGGGCGGGGCATCAGCCGCCGAGGACGGACGTGAGCTTCATCGCCAGGCCCATGTTGCCGGCGATCTGGAGCTTGCCCATCATGAAGAGCTGGGGGCCAGGGACCGCGCCCGTCACGAGGTTCACGAAGTCCTCCGAGGCCACGGTGATCGTGCAGTCGGCGTCCTCGTTGGTGCCGGTGCCGACGACGGCCTCCTGCAGATCCACGATCCAGTCGCCGCCGTCGTCGCCGGTGATGTGGAACTGGTAGACCGCGTCGATCTCCTTTGCCTTGGCGGCCTGCTCCGGGTCACTGAGGCGCTTGGCGATCTGATCTTCGAAGATCTGCTTCGGGGTCATCCGTCTCTCCCTGGAATGGCCGTGGAACGCGGGGAAGATAGGGGCCACCGCCCGGCCTGTCAACGCGCGACGCTCGCGCCGACATCACGTCTCGCGCGCGAGTCGCCGGAGGCGGGCCTCGCGTCGAAGCCGGTCGCGGTTGGGCTCCGCGGGAAAGCCGCTGTAGGTGCCGCCCGCCGGGAGGTCACGCGTCACTCCGCTCTTGGCGGCGACCCGGGCGTCTCGGCCCACCGTCGTGTAGCGCTCGACCCCCGCCTGGCCGGCGAGGACGGCTCCGGCCTCTACCCTCGCGCCGCCCGCGAGGCCGACCTGCCCGCACAACAAGGCGCCGGGGCCGACATGAGCGTTGTGGCCGACCTGCACGAGGTTATCGAGGTGGGCGCCGCGGCCGATGTGGGTGTCGTCGAGGGCGCCGCGGTCCACGCAGGTCTGGGCGCCGATGGTGACGTCGTCATCGATCCGCACGGCCCCCAGGTGCGGCAGGCGCCCCGCGGCGTCGATGCCGAAGCCGGGGCTCCCGATGGAGGCGCCGGTGCACAAGAGGACGCGGGCGCCGAGGGTGCAGCCGTCGAGGACGGCGGCGTGGGGGTGGAGCGTGGTGTCGGGGCCGAGGCGGGCGCCGGCGCCGACGTGGGTGTGGGCCGAGAGCACGACGCGGGGGCCGATGGTTGCGCCGGGGCCGATGGTGACGAAGGGGCCGACGCGGGCGGTGGGATCGACGCTGGCCGTCGGATCGACGGCCGCCAGCGGGTGGACGCCCCGTGGCGGCGGCTCGATGGTCGGTCGCGGATGCAGGGCGCGGACGGCGCGGCCCCAGGCGTCGCGTGCGTCGGTGGCGACGAGGCGGGTCGTCGCCGGGGGGAGGGCCCCGGCGAGCTCGGCGGTGCAGACGACCGCCGCGGCGCGGGTGGAGCCGGCGTGCTTCCGCCATCGGGCACAGAGGAGTGGGGCTACGTGGTCGGAGGTGGCGCTCGCGAGGGAGGCCGCGCCGCTGATGGTGGCGGGCTCGCCCTGGAGGATCGCGCCGATGGCGGCGGCCAGGGCGGCGGCGTCCACGGTGCCTACTTCTTGCCTTCGCCCGCGTTGTAGCGGCGGATGAGCTCGTTGGTGAGGTCCAGGTGTTGCTCAGCCCACAGAAGTGACGACTCGGTCTTCTCGAAGATCATCGTGTAGCCGCCCTTCTTGCCCATCTTCTGCAGGATGCGCCCCATGCGGGCGAAGATGGTCTTCGACAGCTTGGCCTCCTCCGCCGCGAGCTCCTTTTGCAGCTCCATGTAGGTCTTTTGGAGACCGCCGAGCTTCACGCGGAACTCCTCCTGCTTCTTGCGGCGGACGTCGGGCTCCATGAACTCCTTCTGGGCCTCGAAGTCCTTCTGAAGGGCGCGGAGCTCCTGCTGGCTGGCGTCCAGCTTCTTCTGGCGGTCCTTCTTCATCTTCTCGAGGCGCGACTTGGCCTTCTTGCCCTCGTCGACCTGGAGCAGCGCGCGCTGCATGTCGACGAAGGCGATCTTGACGGTCTTTGCGTGCGCGACGGACGCGCTCACGAGCAGGAGGGGCAGGAGGGTACGCATTGTCAGTGCTCCGGTCAGAAGAAGTTGCCGATGGAGAAGTCGAAGACCGACCCCTCCTCGCCGTCTCGGGGATCGAACGGGAAGCCCCACTCGAAGCGCAGCGGCCCGATGGGTGAGAACCAACGGACACCGAAGCCCCAGGAGAAGCGCAGCGCGTCGAGCTTCTCGACGTAGGGGGCCGAGCGCACGAAGGCGTTCCCGCCGTCCACGAAGACGACGCCACGAATTCGGACGGCCTGGAAGATGGGAAATTCGATCTCGCCGTTGAGGATGATTTGCTCGGTGCCGCCGATGTTGAAGGGCTCGGTGCCGGCGTCCGGGAGCCGGGAGTCTGGCACGTCGACCTTGGGCCCCAGCGAGTTGCGTCGAAACCCGCGCACGGAGAGGGGTCCGCCGACGAAGAAGCGCTCGAAGATCGGCACGCCTGTCGGCTCGGGGCTGGTGATCAACCCCCACTCGCCGTTGAGCTTGAGCACGATGTCGAAGCCGAGGGGGTAGTAGTAGCGGTTGCGGAACCGGTAGCGCGTGAAGCGGTTCTCGCTGGCCAGGTAGGTGTCGGCGTTCTCGGCGCTGCCCAGCGTGAACCAGCCGCTGCTCGGGAAGAGACGGTTGTCGCGGGTGTCGAAGAAGAGCGAGAGGCGCAGGCTGCTGGTGCGTCCGTTCGAGAAGAGGTTCGCGATGGGCACCGCCCGGCGCCCGCTGAAGCCACCGAGGGTCACGGCGACCTTCTCCAGGGTGTAGGTCCCAGCGACGCTGATGTCGTCCGTCAGCGGATAGCCGAGGGTGAGATCGCCGCCCAGCGATTCGCGCCGGAAGTCCTGGAACTGGGTCTCGAAGCGGTAGACGTTGGTGGCGAAGCGCACCCGCGAGTCGAGGAAGTAGTCGTCGGCGAACCGCACGTTGGCGATGGTTCGAATCTTCGACAGCGTCGCCTGCAAGCTCAGGGACTGTCCGCGCCCGAACAGGTTGTTCTGGGAGATCTGGGCCTGGGCGACGAAGCTCTCGATGGAGCTGAAGCCGGCGCCGATCTGGAAGGTGCCGGTGGGCTTCTCCTTGACCTCGACGATGACGTCCATGGTCTCGTCGGTGGCCCCGCGCGACGTCTGGATGTCGACCGTCTCGAAGAAGCCGAGGCGCGTCACGAGCCGTTTGGAGCGCTTCAGACCGCTCGAGGAGTAGTACTCACCCTCGTAGATCCGCAGCTCGCGCCGGATGACCTTGTCGCGGGTGCGGGTGTTGCCGACCACGCGGATACGGCCGAAGCGCACCTTCTTGCCGCGATCGATCCGTAGATCGAGATCGACGATGCGGGTGTTTGCGTCGAGGCGCGTGTTGGGCGTGACGTTGACGTAGGCGTAGCCCTCGTCCTTGTAGAGCTCGCCGACGCCGTTGACCGTGGCGCGGACCTGGGTGCTGGAGAACCAGTCGTCGGTGTTCAGCGTGACCTTCTCCCGGAGCTGGTCTTCGGTGAAGAGGTCGTCGGCGTGGACGCTGATCTCGCCGGCCTTGTACCGCTCCCCCTCCTCGACGGGCAGGGTGATGAAGAGATCGGTCTTGTCGGCGCTGAGCTCGACCTTGGGCGCGCCCACCTTCGCGGTGATGTAGCCCTGGTCGGCGTAGACCTGGACGAGCCGGATCTTGTCGCGCTCGAAGGCCTCCGTCTTGAAGGCGCCGGCCCCCGTCATGAAGCCCAGATAGCCGCCCTCGCGGGTCTCGAGGCGCTCCTTGATGTAGTCGTCGGAGAGCTCGGAGTTGCCGACGATGAGCACCCGCGCGACCGTGACCTCCTGCTTCTCGTGGATGCGGAAGACGACGTCGACCTCGTTGTCGGGCAGCTCGACGACGTCCCAATCGACCTCCGCCAGGAAGTAGCCCTTCTCCACGTAGAGGTCTTTGATCTTCTCCGCGTTCCGGTTGACCTTGGCGAGGTCGAGGATGCCGAAGGCCTTCACGTCGACGACCTCGGAGACCTCGTCGTCGTCGATCTCCTCGTTGCCTTCGTAGAGCACGCCCCGGATGGACGGCTTCTCGCTGACGACGAAGCTGAGCACCCACTTGCCCTCGACCTCGCTGAGATCGACCTGCACGTCGGTGTAGAAGCCGAGCAAGAAGATGGCGCGGATGTCGGCGCGGATCCGGGCGCGGTCGAGGGGAGCCCCCGCGCGGCTGGCGACGACGCCGAGGATGGCGTCGGCCTCGGATCGACGGTTGCCGCGGACCTTCACCTCGTCGACGAGCAGTCGGCTCTCGGCGGCCGAGGCCACGCTGGGGGCGAAGCCGGGCGTGAGCAACGCGAGCATGATGAGCAGTTGTCTCAAGCGGCTCGCTCCTCGCCCACGAGGTGGCCGTCTCGCATCACCAGGCGTCTCGGCATTCGAGCCGCCAACTCGCGGTTGTGGGTCACGACCAACATGGCGGTGCCTGCCTCCCGGTTGAGGCGGTCGAAGAGCTCGTGGATGTCCTCGCTGGTGCCGCTGTCGAGGTTGCCCGTGGGCTCGTCGGCCAACAGGAGCTTGGGGTCGACGACCAGGGCGCGGGCGAGGGCCGTGCGCTGCTGTTCGCCGCCGCTGAGCTCGCCGGGGCGGTGGTCCATCCGGTGCGAGAGGCCCACCGCGTCGAGCCAGCGCTTCGCGCGCTCCGCTGCCTCGCGCCGGGGCACGCGCGCGATGAGCGCCGGCATCATGACGTTCTCAAGCGCCGTGAACTCCGGCAGCAGGTGGTGGAACTGGAACATGAAGCCGATCGTGCGGTTCCGAAAGGCTGCCAGCGCCGTGGGCCGCATCTTGCGTACGTCCTGTCCGGCGACGCGGATCTCGCCGGACGTGGGCGCGTCGAGGGTCCCGATCAGGTGGAGCAGCGTGCTCTTTCCCGCCCCAGAGCTGCCGACGATCGCCACCTGCTCCCCCGCGTGCACGTCGAGATCGATGCCGCACAGCACCTCGATCTCGTTTCCTCGATGGGCGAACGACTTGTGCAGTCCGCGGACTTCCAGGAGAGGGGTGCTCAACCGGTCAGGCCTTCCACCGGACGCAACGACGCGGCGTACCACGCGGGGTAAAGGGTGGAGGCCAGGCTGACGAGGAGCGCCACCACGTTGATGGCGGCCACGTCGACCCAGCGGACATCCACCGGAATCGCGCTGATGTAATAGACGTTGGGGTCCAGGGGCAAGGGGACGACTGAGAGGACGTAACCGCCGGTGAGCCCGATCACCGTCCCGAGGAGCGCGCCGACCAGCCCGGTGAAGGCGCCCTGACTGGTGAAGATCCGCACCACGCCTGCGCGCGAGGAGCCCATCGCGCTCAGGATCGCGACCTCGCGTTTGCGTTCGATCACGGTCATGACGAGCGTGGAGGTGATCGAGAAGGCGGCGAGCAAGATGTTGATCGTGAGCACCAGGAACATCGCGACCTTCTCCAGCTTCAGCGCGCTGAAGAGGTTCCGGTTCCGCTCCCGCCAGTCGGTGACTCGCACCGTAGAGCCCAGGGCGGCGCGCAGCCTGTCGCGCACCGCGCCGGACTGCTCGAGGTCCGCGACGCGGATGCGCACGGCCCCCGCCACATCGCCGGCCCCGAGGTAACGCTGGACGGAGGCGATGCTCGCGTAGGCCAGCTTCGAGTCGTATTCGAGCATGTCCGTCTTGAACCAGCCGCCGACGCGGAAGGCGCGGCTCTTGGGGATGGGGCCCTCCGGGCCGAGCTCTCCGAGCGGTGAGATCACGTCCACGACCTCGCCGGGCCACAGCGCGAGGTTGCGGCGCAGCTCGATGCCCACCAGCAGCGCCGGCGGTGGCCCCGCGGTGCGCTTCGTCGGGCTCGGGAAGTCCATGAAGCCGCCGGCGGCGGGGGGGACGTCCTCGGGGTCGGGCACCTCGATGGCGCGTTCGCCGGGGGTCCGCCTCGGACGCAGGCGACGCGTGGCCAGATCGGCGTCGAGGGCCTTCGGATCCGTGAGGAAGCGCAGCTCGCCGTGCTCGACTCGCTCGGGCAGCTTGTTGGCCTGACCGACGGAGTCGATGTCGATGCCCTCCAGGACCACGGCCGCGAGGTTGGTGGGCGCCTTCAGCATCACCTCGGCGCGCAGGACCGGCGTGGCGCCGACCACGCCCTCGACGGCGCGCGCCTTCGCGGAGATCTCCCGGTACGCCTCGAGGTAGCCCCCGGTCTTCGCCGGCTCGATGACCACGTGGGCCTGGGTGTCGATGATCTTCGCGCGGAGATCGCCCTGGAAGCCGTTCATCACGGCGAGGACCAGGATGACCTCGGCGACGCCGATGGTGACCATGAAGGACGAGAACGCGCCGAAGACCGTCAGCCACGTGTTGAGCAGGCCGAAGAGGCCGAGGCAGCCACCGAGGGTGGTGATCGCGCCGCCGGCGCCCAGCAGCGTGCGCGGCAGGCCGGCTCGGGTGCCGAAGACCGAGAGCTGGCCTCCCGAGCGTGTCTCGAGATACCAGCCGGCGCCCAGGGCGGCGCCCCCAAACGCGACGAGGAGCGCGCCTGTGAGGAGCACCCGCGGGTTGGGGTCGCGTCGCAGCAGGTATCGCCAGCCGACGAGAGCTTCGTAAGCGCCCACTCAGCCCTGTGGCGTTTCTGGTCGGAGCAAGGGGAAGAAGATCACGTCGCGGATGGACGGGCTGTTCGTCAGCAGCATCGCGAGGCGGTCGACGCCGAGGCCCCAGCCTGCCGTCGGCGGCATCCCGTACTCGAGGGCGCGGACGAAGTCGTCGTCCATCGGGTGCGCCTCCTCGTCGCCCGCGTCGCGTTGGGCCACCTGGTCCTCGAAGCGCTGGCGCTGGTCGATTGGGTCGTTGAGCTCGCTGAAGGCGTTACACAGCTCGTTGCCGCCGATGTAGAGCTCGAAGCGGTCGACCAGATCCGGATCGGCGTCCTTGCGCCGCGAGAGGGGCGAGACGGCGAGGGGGAAGTCCGTGACGAAGGTGGGCTGGATGAGGTGCGCCTCGGCGGCGGCCTCGAAGACCTCCATCTGGAGGTAGCCCAGCGGCAGGACGTCGGCCTTGGGCACGTTGAATCGGTGGGCCGCCTCGACCAGCGCCGCGCGGTCGCCGACCTGGTCCGCCGCGAGGCCCGCGTACTCGACCAGCCCGTCGTAGACCGAGAGCCGGCGGAAGGGCGCCGAGAAGTCGAGCGTGTGCTCGCCGTAGGCGATCTCGGTGGTCCCGTGCAGGTGCTCGCAGAGGCTCGACAACAGCGCCTCCGTCAGCCGCATCAGGTCCTCGTAGGTCGCGAAGGCCCAGTAGAACTCGACCGACGTGAACTCGGGGTTGTGCTGGGTCGAGACGCCCTCGTTGCGGAAGCAGCGGTTGATCTCGAAGACGCGGTGCAGCCCGCCGACCACCAGCCGCTTGAGGTTGAGCTCGGGGGCGACGCGTAGGAAGAGCTTCATGTCGAGGCTGTTGTGGTGCGTCTCGAAGGGTCGCGCCGTCGCCCCACCGTAGATCGGCTGGAGCATTGGCGTCTCGACCTCGAGGAAGTCGCGGTCCTCGAAGAAGCGACGCATGAAGCTGAGCATGCGGCTGCGGATCCGGAAGACCTCGCGGACCTCGTCGTTGACGATGAGATCCACGTAGCGCTGGCGGTACCGGGTGGCGACGTCGGTGAGGCCGTGCCACTTCTCCGGGAGGGGCCGCAGCGACTTGGTCAGCACCCGCCAGCTCGTGACCTGCACCGAGAGCTCGCCCTTGCGGGTCCGCATCATGGTGCCCTGCACGCCGATGATGTCCCCGACATCGACGAGGTCGAGCCGGCCCCACTCCCCGTCGTCCAGGGCGTTCTTGAAGAAGTTGACCTGAACCCGACCGCTGCGGTCGGCCAGCACCGCGAAGACCACCTTGCCGAAGCTGCGGTAGGCCATCACCCGGCCGCCGACGGCCACCGAATAGGACCCGGCCTCGAGGGCGTCACCGTCGTGGTCCGCGTGGTCCCGCGCGAGATCGGACGCGAGGTGGGTGACCTCGAAGTCGTTCGCGTAGGGGTTCTCGCCGCGCTCGCGCAGGGCGTCGGCCTTGGCGGCCCGAGTCGCGATGATGGTCTCTTCCACGACGACCTCTTTCCTCGGCTGAGCCTCGTGCGCGTGGCGCACACGCGAGCGGCGGGACCCTAGCGGCCCAATCCACGAGGGTCAACCCCACTCCCGAGGCGCCCGTTCGCCGCCGAAATGCACAGTCGGATCGCCGTTGTCCACAGGCTCTCCACACTGTTGGGGACGACATGTGGACGAGTGGGCTAAACCCACGGATGGGCGCTACTTTTCGCCAGGCCCACTGTGTAAGTGACCGGAAATACGGGCTTTTGGTCTATGTTCGTTTCTGCCGGCCGCCCCACGGATCGGCTGTGACAGTCTCACAGACGTGTGACAGCACCTCGCCGGGGCCCTCGCTGTGGACAAAGCTGTGGATAGACCCGTGGACGATCGCTGAGTCAATGGCGCAGCGCGTCATTCGAGGCGTTGGATCAGGGGTTGCTCTCGGTCTCGCTGCCCGAATGCTCGAGCAAGAAGGCCTGCACGAGACCGTCGAGATCGCCGTCGAGGACGGCCGAAGTGTTGCTCGTTTCGTACCCTGTGCGCAGATCCTTCACCATCTGGTAGGGCTGGAGCACGTAGGATCTTATCTGCGACCCGAAATCTATCTTCGATTTCCCGGCGTACATCGCGTCCCGCTCCTCGGTCCGCTTCTCGAGCTCGAGCTGATAGAGGCGCGCCTTCATGAGCTTCATCGCCGTCGCGCGGTTCTTGTGTTGGCTGCGCTCCGCCTGACATGCCACGACGATCCCGGTCGGCAGGTGGGTGAGGCGCACCGCGCTGTCGGTCTTGTTGACGTGCTGCCCGCCGGCGCCGCTCGATCGGTATGTGTCGACGCGCAGGTCGCTCTCGTTGACTTCGATCTCTATGTCGTCGTCGAGCTCGGGCAGGACGGCCACGCTCGCGAAGCTCGTGTGTCGGCGCTTCTGCGCGTCGTATGGGGAGATGCGGACCAGGCGGTGCACGCCGATCTCGGCCTTGAGGTGTCCGAAGGCGTAGTCGCCATCGACCCGGAGCGTCGCCGACTTGATGCCCGCCTCTTCACCATCCTGGTAGTCGGTCAGCTCCACAGACCACCCCTTCGACTCGCAGTACCGGGTGACCATCCGAAGCAGCATCTGCGCCCAGTCCTGGGACTCTGTGCCGCCGGCCCCCGGGTTGATGCCCACGAAGCAGCTCCCCGCGTCGTACGGGCCCCCGAGCATCCGGGTGAACTCCATCTCCGCCAGCGAGACCTCGGCTGCGCCGAGGCTCGCCTCGGCCTCCTCGAGGGCGTCGGGATCCTCCTCCGCCAGCTCGAGCATGACCTCGCCGTCGTCGATGTTGCCGTCTACCTTCGCGAGCCTGTCGAGGGTCTTCTCGAGCTGCCGTCGCTCTCGCATCAGCGTCTGCGCCCGCTCCTGGTCGTCCCAGAAGCCCGGTTGCCCGCTCTGGTGGTCTAGCTGAGCGACGCGCTCCGTCTTCCCCGGCGCGTCAAAGATACCTCCGCAGCTCGAGCAGGCGCTCTCGCAGCGAGGAAATCGTGGCCTTGATCTCGTTGGCGTTCGCCATCCGTCGTCCCCAGTCTCTCGAGGGGCGGGAGTCTATGCGCGTGGGGTCGGGTTGTCGACGCCCAGGACGCTGCGGCAGACAAAGCGACGCAGCTAAGGGTCTGTCCAACAATAAATAGGTAGACTCGCGCCGCGAGCGTGGGTCAGATTCGTTCGCGGCGACCGAGCTCAACCGCAGGCGTACCGGAGGTACGTTGAGGATTGGGCGACCGAGCTGCGGGCGAAGATGGCCTGCGCTCGTGGATGCGAGGCGCCTATTTAGTGTTGGACAGGCCCTAAGTGCGTGCCCGCCGGCCGAGTTCAAGGCGCGAAGCCGTGGCGATATCCGAAGATATCGGTAGGCTTCGCAACGCCGAAATCGGTTGGCGGGCGCGTGCAGCGCGCCGCGTCGCGACTCTGCCGCACCGTCCTAGGGGCGGTTCACTCGACCGCGCTGGCGCGCCGACCACCAGGCGGACCAGCGCTCCGCGGCCCGCGCGCGCTCGGCGGGTGGCGCGTCGACGGCGTAGCCGTAGTCCTCGCGTGCCATCGCGCGCAGCTCCCGGAAGGCTCCGGCGCGGACGGGACGGCGGTCGCTCACCAAGGCCTCGATCAGCCACTCCGCCCGCGGTCGATCGGCGTTGCGCTCATACCACTTGATCCACATCCAGGCCTCGAAGCCGAAGTCCTGTCGGGTGATCTCCACCAGCGCGCGGTGGGCGGCGTCCACCACCGGCGGTTCCCGAGCCGCGAGCAAGTTGGCCAGCACCGGGACGGCGTCGGCGACGTGCAGGCGCCCGGTCATCTCGGCGGCGATTCGTCGGGTATTGGATCGCTCGGACTCGAGGGCGCGTCGCAAGACCTGGAAGACGTCGGGGTAGTGCGGGTCGTCTCGGTACCCTCCGAGCACGTGAACGGCGGCGTCGCGGACGGTGGGATCGGAGTCGAAGAGACGCCCGGTGAGGAGCGGCAGAGAGGGGGTGCTGCGCACGCTGTCGAAGCACAAGACGGCGTAGTAGCGAATCTCGGGCGACAAGTGGTCGCACAGCGCCTCGAGCGTTGGCACGGCGGTGGCTCCGAAGCCGACCATCGCCGCCAGCACGCCGCTGTGCGCCTCGATGGGGACCGCGCCGGGCGGCTGGGCGTAGCGGTCCACGACCAGAGGCCCGGGAAATGCGCTCGCGAGGGCGGCCACAGACTCGTCTTCTCCGCGGCGCAGGAGGGCGATGGCCTCCGCCCGCGCGCTCGGCTCCGCCAGCCGCCCCACCGCCTCGCCGATGGCGTCCGCGTCGGGCCGTTCGGGCACCGGGGTGGGCTGGGCTGGCGCCGGCGTTGGTGAGAGGTCGACGGGCCGGATCGCCTCGGGGCCGGGCGTGACATCGACCACCCGCGCGTCGGGGACGGTGGACAGCACGGCGTCGCGCGCTGCGAGGGACTTGAAGCGCGGCAAGGCGCTGATCAGCTCGGCGCGCGCTTCGCCAGCGGCGCCCGAGAGATCAGCCGTGGCGCCCATCGGATCGATGACCTCCTCCGGCTCGGGCTCTACGGAGGGGCGGTCGCCGCGGCGCACCGGCGGCAACGCGAGCGTGGGCGCCTCGCCCAGGTCCTCGTGGACCGTCTCCCGAGCAGCGGGCTCGTCGATGCCCTCCGCCTGCTCGGTCCCCTCCGGGGGTCCCGCTTCCAGCGCCTCGGAGGTGAGCTGCCGCAGCATCGCGGCGGACATCGGCTTGGTTGGACCCCCCAGGGCCTCCTCTTCGATCTGCTCCTCCCACGCGGCGTCGTACACGGCCTCGTCCTCGACCGGGCTCACTGGCGTGGGGGTCACCGAGACGGGGATGCCGTGCGTATCGAGGTCGTCGTCCCAGTGCGACTCGACAGGGCTCGCGACCGCCGCGGCGTGGGCCTCGGCGAGGCGACCGAGGGGGAGGCCACACACCGCGAGGACGCGTCGGATCCCGGCGACGCCCGCCTCTGGCAGTGGATCATCCCCGTTGTCTCCGACGAAGACCCCCACCACCAGGGCGCCGTCTCGGACCGGCTCCACCAGCACGTGCCGCGGCGGCTCTCGGCCGAGCCCAGCGTAGAATGCCACAAGCGACGGATCGCTCACCGGCCCCGCGTGCTCGAGGCCGAGAGTGGCCGCCTTGCCGAGGATGGTCCGGGTGTCGACCTCCATCTCGACGGCGCGGATTCGGGACTTGGGCATCCCCGGGACGGCCCCCGCGAGGCCCGAGAGGCGCTCACCTTCGCGCCACAGGAACACGCGGACACCGCTGAGCGTGCGGCGCCCGACGGCGTCGATGGCGTCGCGGATCTCCGTCGAGGAGCAGGCGCGGCGCAGCCGGCGCAGCGAGCGGTCATGCGCGTCGTCGCTGACCCCCGGCGCGAGGGGGGCGGCCGAGGAACCCACGCTCGACAAGAGCGGGCCGGTGGAGCGAGCGCCCCAGCCGCTGTCGACATCGATGGGCGGGGGGCTCGAGGCCGCCGGCGGCCTGGTTCGGAGGGCCTCTTCGAGGGCGGCGAACCGGGCGTCGGGCTCAGCCCCTCCGTGCGCCGCGAGCGCCAGCCGCGCATCGAGCTCGAGGGCCAGATAGGGCTCCACGTGGCGCCCCGCCCGTCGCGCGAGATCCGAGAGGACGTGGGGCGCGAGCGGTGGGCCCACCACCGTGAGCGTCCCGGCCCGTGCGTGCACGCCGACGACGCCGTGACTGGCGGCGAAGTCGTCGGGGACCAGCGAGAGCGCTTGCTCGTCTGGTTGTTCGAGGTACACCGCTGGCGCCACGGGGGTGTCGAGCAGGCGCGAGAGGAGCCGGAGCATGCGTTCCCGGTCTGCGATCGCCAGCGGCCGGGTCTCGAGGACCGCCGTATCCGGCGCTCCGCCCGCGTTTTCGTAGCGTAGGCGGGCCTGGGCGCACTCCTCCTCCGAGAGGAGGCGCTCTTCGACCATCCGGGACCAGAAGGCGCGGTGCACGGTGGGAGCCTTGGCCGAACCGCCCGCCCTCGTCAACCACCTGTCAGATCGTGATGTCGCGTGACACCGGTGCGAGCTCGACGTCGCCCACGACGAGGAGGCTGCCGCTGAGGTACTCCGCCAGCCCCTGCCGCTGCGGATCGATCGCCGCCCACAGGTAGCCTGTGAGCAGGAGCGCTGCGCCCATCAGCGTGCCGGCGGCGTGGACGACGGCGCACAGTGGCCCGGCGCGCTGCCCGTCGCGTCGCACCAGGCGCAGACCGAGCAGCCGCTCTCCGACGGTTCGCCCCAACAGCGCCCGTGCCAGGACCGCGTAGACGACGCCCATCGCGGGGATCAGCACGAAGGCCGGCTGGAAGATCGCGAGGTGGTTCGCCAGCAGATCGGCCGTGTAGTCGATCCAATCGTAGCGCTGCGTCGGCATGCGCTGCGGGCGGATCACGCCCGTCGTCCACAGCGCCCATGTCGCGCCACCCAGCAGCAGGAGGTCGAGCAGGTCGGCGCACACCCGCCGCCAGAACGGGGCCGCGCGCGCGATCTTGGGGCGGAGCCTGGACATCGGACGCGGTGATACCACGCGGCGCGCTACAGGGTCCCCAGATGGTGGAGCGCGAGGGCGCAGCCGACCACCGCGGCGGTCTCCGTCCGCAGCACCGGGCCCAACAGCGTCACGCGTGCCCAGCCAGCGGCGCCGAAGGCGGCGAGCTCGTCCTCGGCGAAGCCGCCTTCGGGGCCGACGGCGAGGGCCGCGGGTCGCGCTGGCGCCAACTCGGCCAGGGGCGTCCCCCCCTTCGGGTGCAGGACCCAGCGCGCCGCCGCGCTCACCTCCGTGGCCACCTGTGCCAGCGGGCGCGGACCGTCGATGAGCGGCACGTCGGCGCGGCCGCTCTGCCGGGCGGCCTGGGCGGCGACCCGCTCCAGGCGCGCGAGCCGCTTCGCCGCCCGGGGGCCGTCGAGGCGGACCACGCTGTGCGCCGTCGACATCAACAGCACGCGGCCGACGCCCAGCTCCGTGACCTGGCGCACCACGCGGTCGAGCTTGTCGCCCTTGGCCAGCGCGTAGCACAGCGTCAACTCGGCCCCGACCAGACCCATCCGCGGCGCCTCCGTGAGCGTCGCCACCCAGCGCGTGCCGTCGGTATCGAGGCGGGCCGACGCCTCGCGCCCGGCGCCGTCGAAGAGGAGGACCGCGGCGCCGGCCTCGAGGCGCCGTACGTGGATCGCGTGGTGGACGGCGCCCTCGGACAGATCGACGGTGGGCGTCAGCCCCTCGACGCGCAGCCGGATCAAGGGGCCTCCGCGCTCGGAGGGTGCTCACGAGCCAGCAGCAGCACCGCCCACTCGCCCTCCATCGAGCGCTCCACGAGGCGCATCGGCGCGTAGGCCTCGAGGACTCCCTCGACCTGTCCCTCCAGGACGCCGGAGAGGATGAGCTCATCCGAGCAGCGCGCGCGCACCTCGCCTGCGATCTCCACCAGGATGGTCGCGAGGATGTTGGCGACGACGACCGGGAAGCGCCCCGCTACGTCCCCCGCCGAGCCACACACCAGGTCGACCCTGACCCCGTTCGCCGTGACGTTTCGCCGGGCGTTCTCCAGGGCCACCGGATCGATCTCTACGCCGGTGGCCGGGTGTCCGAGGCGCGCCGCGGCGATCGACAGCACGCCGGAGCCGCAGCCGACGTCCAGCACACGAGCCCCGGGGCGTCGCGCGAGCAGGGCGTCGAGGGCCCGGGCGACCCCGCGGGTCGTGGCGTGGCTCCCGGTCCCGAAGGCGAGGCCTGGATCGATCTCGACGGGGGCGGCGACGTCGGGGGCCGGCGCCCACGGCGGGTGCACGCCGATGCGCTCCGAGAGCACGGCGGGCTGGAAGAAGGCGCGCCAACCCTCGCGCCAGGAGTCGTCGTCGTGGCGGCGGGTGGACACCGGCGCTGTGTCGGCGCCGAGCTGGCGCAGACACTCGCCGACCGCCGCCACCAGGGCGTCATCGGGCGCGGCGGCCAGGGAGACCACCACCCGGGCGCCGTCGGCGCGGCTCATGGTCGTGTGGTCCTGCACCTCGGCGGCGTGGCCCGTGCGCTGCGCCAGCAGCCAGGCGACGGCGTCGGCGAGCTCCGTCGGAACCTCGACGGCGATCTGCCACCAGCTCATCTCTCACCTCCGCTCGTGGCGTCTGTCGCTCGGGGTCGCAAGGAGGGCCAGCACCGCGCCGTCTTCGACCCCCGCGAGGGCCTCGCGCCAGCGCGCCGCCACGCCCGAGCCCAGATCGACCCCCGCGACGGCCAGCTCAGCGACCCAGCGCGCGCGCGCGACCCCGTCGGCGAGGCGCACGGCCCATCGTCCCAGGGCGCGGGTCCGCGCCTCGGCGATCCTCTCTGGGCTCGGGGCCGCGACTCCGCGGGGCCCGGCGAACCGACACACGCCAGCGTCGGCCTCGACGGTAGCCCCTGCGGCGGCGCCCGCGACCTCACACCCCGCGCGGGTCGCGAGGTCGCGGTAGGTCATCCGAATCGAGCCAATCATGACCACGTGGTCTGCCTTTGGTGGGCCGGCGGGCGTCCTCGCACCACGGAACGAGGCCGCCGCGACGCCTTCGAGGGCTGCGTCGGCGGCGCCTACCAGGACCAAGACGAGCGCCGCGCGACGGACGTAGGTGTCGCGCCAGGCTTCGAGGTGGGCGCGAGGGAGCTCTCGCGACGAAGTGGTCACACTTTCTTTGAGTCGTCGAGCCAGGGCCGCGACGGCGCGCTCGGCGGCGGCGGGGCTGGTGGTCGTCCAGACCGCGATGTGGTGGCGAGCCGCGCGGGCGTGGAAGCGGAGGCCGTCGGAGGTGCCGGCGAGGTGGGCGGCGACGTCGGCGGCGAGGCCCGGGGCGTCGGGGGGCTCGGCCGCGCGTCCACCGGCGAGGCGGGCGTAGACGGTGACGGTGGGGTGGGCCGTGACGTGGCGAATCAACTGGGCGTGGGGGGCTGTGCGGCGCGGCCCGTCGCCGAGCAGCGAGGCCAGCGACTCGCGGGCGGCGTCGGGGTCGGGGGCGGTGACCAGCACCGAGAGCGCGGTTCGGTGCAGGTGCGCGCGGGCGAAGGCCGCGAGCTGCTCGGCGGTGGTTGATCGGACGGCCTCCGCGTAGGCGTGGACGCCGCCGAAGCGGAGCAGGGCCCCCCCGCGGGCGGCGTCGGCGTGCCGGAGGGCCTGCGCGCGTGCGGCGGAGAGCTCCGCGGCCTCGGGGGCGCGAGCGGCGAGGGCCAGGGACAGCGCGCGGTGTCCGGCGGGCAGCGGTGCTTCCACCGTGAGGAGGGCCGGGCCGCGCGGTGCGTAGGCGTCGAATCGAGCGTCGCCGCGGGCCGAGAGGATCGCCGCGAGCAGGTCGAGGCGCGCCGCCTCCGAGGCGTCGAGGTCGTCCAGGGTGAAGGCGAAGGCGAGGGTGCCTTCGGACCCGCGCCGGGCTTCGACGCGGGGGCCGGCCTCGACGTCGCCGAGGGCCGGGGTCGGCGCCGGGGCGCCGGTCCATCCCGCGAAAGCCAGCGAGGCGGAGGCGCGGGCCGCCGCTGGTGTCGTGTCGCCCACCAAGCGCAGCCAGGCGCCGACGGGGCGGTAGAAGCGCGTCGCGAAGTCGAGGATGGCGGCGCGAGAGGGCGTCGCGCCGACCACCGGCCGGGCGAAGGCGTGGCCGCGCCAGGCGAGGGCGTGGATGGACGCGGGGGCGGGGCGCGGATCGAGGGCGGGGAGGGGGGCATCGTCGTCGTGGAGCGCCCCAGCCAGTCGCCGCAGCGCCGCCTCGAGGTGCTCGGTGGCGACCGTCATCCGCGCGACCGTGTGGTCGAGGCCCGCCCAGGCCTCCGCCGTGCCCCCGAGGGGGTGCAGACTCGATTGGAGGGTGGCGCCGAGCCGACGAGCGGCGACCGCCGCTGCGCCGTCGTCACTCCAGGCCGTCCCCGCGGGCAGCCAGAGCTCGACGGTCACCGCCCCCAGCCCGGGGCGCCGCTCGACGTCGAGGGCGAGGCCGTTTTCGAGGCGCGCGGCGGGCTGGGCGGGATCGGGCCGCACGGGCCCGCTCGAACAGGCCGCCAGCAGAAGGGTCGTGGAGAGCAGCGCGCGCATCGCGGAGGATGCTAGAGCACGGGGCGGCTGGACTCTACCCCGCCGAGTCCCGCGTCTGCGCGGCGGGTGGCTACTTCGTGTCTTTCTTCCCGTAGACCTCGGTGCCGGAGGGAATGCCGGTCGAGAGCCAAGTGAACGTGATCGGGGTCTTCTCCATCTCGCAGCTACACGTCTTGGTGTGCCACCAGGTCATCTGACTCTTGTCGCTCCTTCGGCTCATGTAGGCGAGCTTGATTTGGTCCTTGGGGGGCGGAGCCCCGGTGCAGCCGTCCCGGTGATCGCACTTGTTCTGCGTCAGGCTCCACTGTTGTGGGTCGGCGGCGGCGGGACCGTAGATGTCGCTCGCCGACGGGATGTGGCCCGTGTTGTAGAGATGCGCTTCTCCGGGGAGGCATGTGTCGCCTTCCTTCATCTTGGTGCCGTAGTAGACGTACCATCCGCCGTCGCTCGTCTTCTTGATGACTCGGTGGTAGCCAACGGCGTCGGATCCTCGGACGACGAAGCAGGACGCCTTGGTGCCGCTCCACCACGGTACGAACTTCTTGTCGTAGTCCAGCACGAAGTTGGCGCTCGGGAGGTCCTGAGCGACACCGTTGACCTTCGCGAAGCTCCAGGTCTCGGTCGTGTCCGTAGCTTCCGCGAAGCCGATGCCGCGCCCATTCTCCTTGATGAAGTAGCCGACGTAGGACCCGAACTTTGCCGGGGAGACTTCGCCAAACGGGACGATTGTGCCATCAGGCGAGCTCAGGCGACACGCGTCGGCGTTGGCGGTGCAATCCCACCAGCCCTTCGCGGACCATCCGTCATTGGGATCGAAACTGATCTCGGCGC
>CAYOBQ010000155.1:0-22459 GCA_964402225.1 uncultured Nannocystaceae bacterium
CCGAAGCCGACCCCGTCGAGGCCGCCGACGAGAAGCCCTAGCGCGCCCGCCTCACCCGCTCGAAGCCCGAGCCCGAAGCCGAGACCGTCGAGGCCGCCGAGGAGAAGCCCAAGCGCGCCCGCCGCACCCGCGGCAGCCGCAAGAAGCCCGAGCCCGAAGCGGAGACCGTCGAGGCCACCGAAGAGAAGCCCAAGCGCGCCCGCCGCACCCGCAAGAAGGCCGCGCCGGAAGCCGAGACCACCGAGGAGAAGCCCAAGCGCACGCGGAGGTCCAGCGCGAGCGCCAAGGGCGACGCCGTCAAGGCCGCCGCCAAGCGCGCCGCAGCCCGCCTCAAGGCGCGCAACGAAGGGGGCGGCGACGCGCCGCCTCTAGGGGCGGAAGCTGACGAGGCGGCGAAGCGCGCAGCGGCTTCCATCTTCGCGACCCTGGGCGACTGATCCGGGCGTGCCGGCGCTCCTCGCCATCGCGCTACTCGCGGCGTTCCCACCCGACGATGTCCGCGTGGAGTTCGAGCCCCGGGCGGATCTGCACGACCGCCTACGGCAACTCGTGGGTGTCGAGCTCGGCGGGTTGCTGTCCCTCTACCGCCACCTCCACGCGCACCCCGAGGTATCGCTGAAGGAGTCGAAGACCGCGGCGCGCCTCGCAGACGAGCTCCGCGCCGCGGGCTTCGAGGTCACCTCGAAGGTGGGTGGGACCGGAGTCGTGGCGGTCCTCTCCAACGGATCGGGCCCCACCGTCCTCGTCCGGGGAGATACCGACGCGCTGCCGGTGACGGAGAAGACGGGGGTGCCCTACGCGAGCCGGAGCGAGGGCGTCATGCACGCCTGTGGGCACGACGTCCACATGACCGTCCTGGTCGGCGTCGCGCGCGTGCTCGCCAAGACCAGGACGAGCTGGCGCGGGACGGCCGTGCTCATCGCCCAGCCCGCCGAGGAGTTGGGCAAGGGCGCCCGAATGATGATCGCCGACGGCCTGTTCAAGCGGTTCCCCAAGCCGTCGCTCGCCCTCTCACTCCACGTCAGCAACGTGTTGCCCGCGGGCGTCGTCGGCCACCGCCCGGGCTGGGCCTTCGCCAACGTCGACTCGGTCGACATCGAGGTCTTCGGCCAGGGTGGGCACGGCGCCCGCCCCCAGCAGGCCCGTGACCCCGTGGTCGCGGCGGCGGCCATCATCATGGCGCTCCAGACCGTCGTCAGCCGGCACGCACCACCCCTCGAGCCCGGCGTGGTCACGGTCGGCTCCATCCACGCCGGACGAAAGCACAACATCATCCCCGACAGCGCCAAGCTCCAGCTCACGGTGCGCAGCTACACCGACACCGTCAGGAAGACCCTGCTCGACGGTATCCGCGAGGTCACCACCCACACCTGCGCCGCGATGCGCTGCACCAAGCCACCCAAGATCACGATCAAAGACGAGTTCACGCCCGCCAGCTACAACCACCCAGGCCTCGACGCCGCCGCCGCCAAGGTCTTCACGGCGCTGCTCGGCGCCACACGGGTCCGCGAGGTCCCCCCCACCATGGGCGGCGAAGACTTCGGTCGCTACTCCCGCGCCCTCGGCATCCCCGGGCTCATGTACCGCCTCGGCACCGTCCCCTCCACCGCCTTCGGCCCCAACGGCGAGCCCAAAGGCGCCCTCCCCAGCCTCCACTCCCCGCTGTTCGCCCCCGACCCCGAGCCCACCATCCAAACCGGCGTCCTCACCCTCTCTGCCCTGACGATCGCGACCCTCGCCCAGCCCTGAAGCGCCACGGGCGGAGACCGGCGCAGCGATGACCGGTTCTTCGCCACCTCGGCGACCACCAATCGGCTGACGTCGGACGAGTGGAATCTGGTCGTCAGAAACCACTGGCGAATCTAGAATGAGTGCCATGGGACTTGGGATTGCGCCCTACGCGAGGACGACCATCCGTGGCTCTACGACGCTCACGGAATACGGCAGGACCGCAACATCAACGCCCGCCAGGGCACGTAGGCCGCACGGGCGATCAAAGCTGGGGACCGGCGCCCGCCCATTGACAAGGCGTTGAGCCTGCCCGTAGTCAGTGACACGGGTGGATCTTGAGGGAGGCGGCCGTGCTGGGGGAGCTGATCGAATTCTGGCAGGGTGCAACGGCACCAGCGCGCTGGCTGGCCGCGGCCACACTCGGCGCGACCGGTTGGATGCTCTGGGAGTTCGCTGAGTTGGACCTCGGCTACTGGTTGATGATTGCCTCCGCCGTGCTGGTCGCGTTCAACCTGCTATTCACGGCGGACACGTAGCGCCCGACCTGCGCGACGCGCCAACCGGAATCAGCGACGCCGCGGGCCGGTGCGCTCGACGAGCAGCGGGTATTCGGGGCTCCCGCCGCGCGGTGACGCGAAGACGTAGACGCCGGGTTGCAGATCCACCACGTAGTCGAGGACCTGGCCGACCTTCATCTGCCCGCCCGAGGTCGAGGGCAGGCCCTTCTGCTGGGCGCCGCGCAGCACGAAGTCGACGGGCCAGGGGACGTCGCGGTTTCGCAGCCGAAACGCGTAGCGACCCGCCGGGAGCCGCAGCCGACGGAGCTTGCGGGTCCTGGCGGTCGCTCGATTGATCCGCGCGCACGCCGTCGCGTCCTTGGCGGTGTAGGGCAGAGGATCGATCTCCGCCTCCGTGATGAGGCAGCGCGTCACACTCAGCTCGACGACAGGCACGCCGTCGGCGCGTGGGGTGGGCTTCGGGCGCCAGTCCGCCAGCGGGGCGAGCAACACGACGAGGGCGAGCCAGGTCACGGGGCACCCCCGATTCGCTTCGTCTCACCGAGGAGCCCCTTCACCGTCGGCGCCCTCGTCTGGCGGAAGAGCACGTCGCGGGCGGCGTGGGCGTCGGGGCCCATACTGCGCAGCGCTCGGGCGCACGCCTCGCGGAGCGGCAGATCCCCCGCCGCGGCGCCGAAGGCCGACACCAACAAGTCGAGGTAGCGGTCCCCGGTACGCTCGGCCAGGACCAACGCCGCCTTGCGACGCAGGATGCTCGGCGCCGCGGGATCTCCGAGCAGGGCGACGAGCACCCGCTCCGACGCGGCTCCGTCCGCGTAGATCATCGACGACAGCGCCCGCGCGCGCACGAGCACATTCGCCGCTGCGTCCGTCGCGATGGCGACGAGCGCCGGCTCGAGCCGCTCGCCGAGACGCTCGAAGTGCGCCGCCGTTGGCACGAACTCGAACCCCGCGAACCACGCCTCGAGCTGTCGTCGCGCGTGGATCTCCTCCCCGTGCACGGGCAACCCGGGCGCGTCGGCGAGCTGCGCCCACGCCGGCAGGACGAGCAGCGCCGTCCACAGCGAACCCCGCATCACGACCTCCATCATTGCAGCGCCGGGTTGCGGAAGAGCACGAAACGTTGGTCCTCGCTGACCTGCTCCGCGTCTCCCCCCGCCGCCCAGAACATCAGGTTCTCACTGCCATGGCCCCCGCACTCCCCGTACTCCACGATGCCGTCGCGGTTCCGGTCGCGATCCGCCTCGCACTCGGGCGTGTCGGGGAGGGGGTCGAAGGCCGTGCCCTCGGCCTCCGTCGTGTGGAAGAGGCCCAAATAGTGCCCGCCCTCGTGGGCCATCGTCTGGGCGAGCTGGGTCGGGTTGCGCCGGAAGCCCGCCATGGTCACCGCGACGCCGCTGTGGCTCGTTCCGTGGATCCCCGGGGGCCCGGGGATCCCACCGGCGATGCCCAGGATGATGTAGCCGGCGCGCCCGCCGACGATCTCCTGCACCAAGAAGAAGTTGAGCGCGCGCTCGGGACTGCACCCGAGCTCACCGGCCCGCGCCGAAAGGGCGAACATCCGGCTCAGCTCCGAGTCGGGCCCCTCGATGCTGTCGACCACCGCGTACCGGTCGGCGTCGACGCCCGGCAGGTCGCAGTACCGCACCGCGCCGAGGGTCACGCCACGGGTCTCGAGCAGGCTGCGCATGTGCCCCACGGCCGCCTGAAAGTCGTCGTCCCCCTCCGCCTTCTCCGCGTCGAGCCCAGCAACCTTCGCCAGGAAGAAGTTCACGTCCAGCACCGCCCCCTGCGGCTCACCGTCGGCGGTCTTGAGGACCGCGGAGACCGAGACCTCGCGCCGCCCCCCCTCCTTGATGAGGCGAAAACGGTAGCGCCCCGCCTTCGGCGCCGACCGCGGGCTGGAGGGCACCATCTGCGTGATGTGGTCACGGCTCGGGAAGAAACGCAGCTCACTGCGAAACGGATCCTGGAAGTCGTAGACCGTGCGGCCGTCAGGGTCCTCCATCGAGCCCACGACCATCAGATCGTCCCCCGCCCCGGAGGCCATCAAAGCGAAGCCGAGGATCCCCTCGGGTACCTCGAGGGAGAGCTCGTCACTGAGCGCGCCCCCGACCTCCACCCGACCGATGTCGACCCGGGTGATCTCGGCGCCCTCGACGGGCTCGACGCAGCGGCCCGTCGAGGGGCTGCAGATCTGGCCCTCGGTGCAGTCCCCGTCGGATCCGCAGGGCGGCGCGCACCCCCCGCCGATGCAGACGTAGCCCGGCCGGCAATCGAGGTCACCGCCGCACCGCGCGAGGCACCGCTCCCCGACGCAGATCCCGCCATCGCAGGCCTCGCACGCAGCGGAGCAGTAACCGTTCCGGTAGCCCGCGCCGGTCAGGCACAGGCCCGACTCGCAGTCCTCGTCCCCGGCGCAGAACGCCCCCAACGGGTTCGGCGCCCCCGCCCCGTCGGCGCAATCACCGCTCGCAGCGTCGCAATGCCGCCCGTCGCCGCACTCCGCGTCCGCCTGGCATCTGGGCACACAGCCCCTCAGCTCCACGTCGTCGCCGCTCTGGTCCTTGCGCGTCGCCACCGTCCGACACTTGTAGCCGTCCCCACCGCGGCAGTCGGCATCACCGCCGCACGACGCCAGGCAGACCGCCTCGCCCTCGAGGTCCCCGCAGAGGCTCCCGGGCTCGCACTCCGCGAACTGGTTGTCGCAGCGCGCCGAGCAGTAGCCGCCCCGAAACGCCTCGGACTTCAGGCACAGCCCTCCGTTGCATTGACTCGCCCGGGCGCATGCCTCCCCGGCGCCCTTCTCCCCGCGCGGCACGCACTCGCCGTCCGCCGCACACCGTCGCCCTGTCTCGCAATCGGCGTCCCGCTCGCACCGCGGCACACAGACGCCGACCTCGCTGCCATCGAGGTTGATGACCTCCGGCCGCGGCGAGCACCGATAGGCACCTCGGCAGTCGCCGCTCCCGTTCTCCATCAAGCAGCCGTCCAGGCAGTAGAAGGCCTGGTCCCCGAGCTCGTCGCAGACCGACTCGCTGTCGCAATCGAAGGCGCCGCCGCCACACGTCGCCGAGCAGTACCCCTCGGGCATCTTGAGACAGATCGGCCCCTCCTCGACGGCGTCGCAATCCTCCCCCGCCGCACACTCGGCCCCGACGCTCCCCGGGCTCGCCTTGCCGGCGCTGATGTTCTTGCAGCCGGTCGTCGCCGCCCCGACCAGCAGCGCGACACCAAGATGTAGAGCTGAGATGCGCATACGCGCAACGACGCTAGGACACTCCACCTTGTTCATCCAGGGTCGCGAACTCGAGGCGCTCCATCAGGAACAGCACCTGGTAGACGTCGCCCTCGCCGACCCCCGGGATGGAGCACAGCCGCCCGAGCTGCTCCACGATCGGCACCTCGTGGGCCACCGCGTTCCAAATACGGGCCTGCTTCGTCGAGAGCTGCAACAGCTCCTCGGTGATCAGCTTGTGGTCGAGCCGACGCAACGGCACGTGCTCACGCCCATCGAAGTGCGCGCGCACGTCGTCGAGGGCCATCCGCCGGCAGACGCCCTCGTTGATCAACGCGAACGCACCCAACTCGAGCGGTACGATCTGGGCCGTCGTGTGCTCCCCCCGGAAGAAGGCGTAGCGCCCCTCGCTCCAGGAGAAGATCTCGATCAGCTTCGCCTTGACCTGCGCGCTCAGCGCGTTGAAGAGGTCGTGGGGCGTGAGCAGCTTGAGGTGGAGCAGCGCGTCACCCAGCCGCCCCCCGAAGTCGGAGAGCGACGCCAGCGCCTCGTTGAGCTTCGCCCGGGAGATCAGCCTTCGATCCACCAGGTACTCACCCAACAGCTCGTTGCGCAGGTTGCTCGTGACGTACTCCGGCCGACCACGGCGCCAGAAGATCTCCTTGCGCTTGGTGCTGGTCTCGAAGTGCATCCGACCCGTCGCCTTGCAGGCCGCGTAGCGATACAGGAGTCGCGGGAGCTCGGCCCGGTCGAAGTCCCCCGCGAAGTCCGGCGCCGCCCGCTGCCCCGTGTGCTCCCCGGGCGCTTCGAGCAACCCCGGTAGCGCCCCGGCCTTCACCCACCGAGACCCGTCGACCGAGACGTCCTCGGCCACCTGCAACCCGTCGCGGTCCACGATCTCCACGAGCGTGCGCAGCCCCATCGGGCCGTAGATCACGCCGTCGCCATCGCGAATCCGAAACCGCGAGTCATCCGCCCACGTGATGTCCCCCACCGCCGGCACCGCCGGCTGGACGTTGGCCCCCCAGATGCCCCGCGCGACGCCTGGACCGGGGCTCTGCTCCTGGCTGAGCGAGGGCAGCATGTCCGCGACGACCTCGTCGCTCTTCGACTGGCGCAGCAGCTCCTCTTCGATCTCCTTGGCGAAGACCGACTTCATGAAGCGACCCATGTCCTGGGTCGTCACCCGCACCTTCTCGTTGAAGAGGTGGTCGAGCAGCGCATCGAGGAACTCGGTGGCCGTCTGATAGCGCTGGTCCCGGTCGCGCGCGAGCGCCCGCCGCATCACGCCGCGCAGCTCGTCGCCGACCCCCTCGGGCAGCGTGTCGATGGCCTCGCCGGTCTTGCAGTCCCGGACGAGCATCAACGTCTCGAGCTCGGTCTTCCCGTGGAAGAGCCGATTCATCGCCAGCATCTCGTAGAGCATGATGCCGGCGGAGAACAGGTCCGCCCGGTGGTCGATCTCCTGCCCCGTCACCTGCTCGGGGCTCATGTACCCGAGCTTCCCCTTCATCGCCCCGCTGCGCGTATTGGCCTCGCGGCGGCTGGCCTTCGCGACGCCGAAGTCGCCGATCTTCGCCTCCCCCTCGTAGCTGATCAGCACGTTCGAGGGCGACACGTCGCGGTGGATGATGCTCAGCGGATTCCCGCGGCTGTCCACCGCATTGTGCGCCGCCTCGAGCCCCTTGAGCGTCTCGCAGATGATGAAGATCGCCAGCTTCTGCGGCACCCGGATACGAAGATGCGTGCAGCGAATCAGCAGGTTGAGCAAGTCCTTGCCGAAGACGTACTCCATCGCGATGAAGTACTCGCGGTGAACCGCCCCCAGGTCGAAGATCTGGATGACGTTGGCGTGCTGCAACGAGACCGCGATCTTCGCCTCGTCGATGAACATCCGCACGAACTCATCGTTGTCGGCGAGGTGCTGCAGGATCTTCTTGATGACGAGCTCTTTTTGGAACCCCGCCGCCCCGAACTGCCGGGCACGCCAGATCTCGGCCATCCCACCCACGCCGACGCGGTCGAGCAGCAGGTACTTGCCGAACTGGTGAGGTTGGAACTTCGCCATCCGAACGGAGGCCTCCGCTTCCGGGCACGATCGCACACGTACCGTATGCGAGCAACTGGAGCTTCGGCATCCTGTCCCGCGCGCGTGAGCGCTGGGTACCACGACCAACGTCGTTGATCCCGCGGTATCGCGTTGGCTAGCATCGCGGACCTTTTCGCCGGGGCACATCAATGGCCGCGCTCCCCAGCTCCACCGACACGCTGATCATCGGTGCCGGTCTCGCCGGATTGAGCTGCGGGCTGCACCTCGATGGCGAACCTCTGCTCCTCGACGAGAACCCCTACGTCGGGGGCAAGGCCTGCTCGGAGCACAAGGACGGCTTCACCTTCGACGTCACGGGGCACTGGTTGCACCTGCGCGACGAGGACATGCTGGCCCTCGTCTTCCGCCTCCTTGGCGAGGCGCACTTCGCGCGCATCTCTCGGTTGAGCCGCATCTGGTCCCACGGCGTCTACACGCGCTACCCGTTCCAGGCGAACGTCTACGGCCTCCCGCCCCACGTCGTGAAGGACTGCGTGATGGGGGCGATCGAGGCCGAGCGTCGCCGCCCGCCGCAGATCGACCCCGCCGACGAGCCCGAGAACTTCGCCGACTGGATCCGCTTCTACATGGGCGAGGGCATCGCCCAGCACTTCATGGTCCCCTACAACGCCAAGCTGTGGGGCGTCCGCACCGACGAGATCACCTCCCGCTGGTGCCAGCGCTTCGTGCCGAGGCCGGCCCTCGAGGACATCGTCGCCGGCGCCGTGGGCTGCAACGAGAAGGCGATGGGCTACAACGCCACCTTCCTCTACCCGAAGCAGGGTGGCATCTCGTCGCTGGCGGAGGCCTTCGCCGACGCCGTGGGCCGCGCCCGAATCCACACCGGCCAGCGCGTCTGCGCCGTCGACCTCGACCGCCGCGTCGCGCGCACCGCCAGCGGCGCTGAGATCCGCTTCCGCCACCTCGTCAACAGCGCGCCCCTGCCGGCCTTCATCGACCTGTGCAGCGACACCCCCGCGAACGTCAAGGCCGCCCGCGCTCGCCTCCGCGCCACCGACACCCCCTACTTCAACGTGGGCATCCGCGGCGCGCTGGGCCAACCCGACCACTGGATCTACGTCCCCTCCGACGAGTGGCCGATGTACCGCGTCGGCTCCTTCTCCAACGCCCTGCCCGCGATGGCGCCTCCGGGCTGTAGCTCTCTGTACGTCGAGCTCAGCGACCGCGCGACACCGCCCACAGAGCTCGCTCCGCGGGTGGTGGAGGGCCTGCTCGCGATGGGGCTCATCGACGACGAGCGCCAGATCCTCTTCATGGACGCGCGCCGGGTCCCCGGCGCCTACGTCGTCTACGACTTCGACTACCACGACAGCCGCGAGACCATCCTCGACTTCCTCCGCGCCCAAGACGTCGAGAGCGTCGGGCGCTACGGCGATTGGAAGTACTCCTCGATGGAGGACGCCCTCCTCGATGGTCGCGCCGCCGCACACCGCATCAACGGAGCAAAGCCGTGAAGATCGCCCGCCGCGCCGCAGAGATGGGCGCCGACGCCGGGGGAGGCAGCGTGAGCGCCACCCCCGCGCCGGACGTCTCGATCGTCATCCCGGTCTACAACGAGGAGGGCATCCTCAGCGCCTCCCTCAGCGATCTCCGCGAGAAGCTCTCGGACGTCGACTGGACCTACGAGATCCTGGTCGCGGAGAACGGCTCCACCGACGCCACGGTGGAGATCGCCCGCGCTTTCTCCGAGCGACACCCGGAGGTGCGCACCTTCTCCGCTGGCGAGCCCAACTACGGCAAGGCCCTCAAGGAGGGCATCCGCCGCGCCCGCGGGACCTACGTCATCTGCGACGAGATCGACCTCTGCAACACGGACTTCTACCGCGTCGCCCTCGCCAAGCTGCGCGAGGAGGGCTACGAGTTCGTCGTCGGCAGCAAGCGCGCCCCGGGCGCCCGAGACCACCGCCCTCGGT
Source organism: uncultured Nannocystaceae bacterium (assembly GCA_964402225.1). Taxonomy (GTDB): domain Bacteria; phylum Myxococcota_A; class Bradymonadia; order UBA7976; family UBA1532; genus CAYOBQ01. Next base: position 9,511 of record CAYOBQ010000155.1, read on the forward strand.
ACCGCCGCTTCGCCACCCAGGTCCTCAACGGCATGTTGCGCGTCTCGGTGGGCTTCCGCGGCACCGACACCCACGGCCTCAAGGCCTTCGAGCGCAAGGCGATGCTCGACGTGGTCGACGCCTGCGTCGTCGACCGCGACATGTTCGCCAGCGAGCTCGTCGTCCGCGTTCACCGGGCCGACCGCCGCTGGTGCGAGGTCCCCGTCGATCTCGTCGAGAAGCGCCCGCCGTCGATTCACCTCTTCCGCCGCGTCCCCAACGTGCTGAAGAACATCGTGCGGCTCACCGCCATCATCCGCCTCGGACGCGACCTCTGAGCGAGCCGACGGCCAGCGTCGGCGTGGACGTCGACAGCCTGCGGCTCTACTACCGGATCCACGGGCTCGACGAGCGCTGCGCCACCAACGCCGCCTGGCGCGTCGGCGTGGCGCGCTTCGTCGAGCTCTTCGGTGAGCTGGGCGTCCCCGCGACCTTCTACTGCGTCGCCGACGACCTCGAGACCGACGGCAACGCCGACCGCGTCGGCGGCCTGGTCGCCGCGGGACACGAGATCGGCAACCACACCTGGCACCACCGCTACGACCTCACCCGCCTGGACCCCGACGCCCGCCGCGCCGAGGTCGCCACCGGCCGCGCCCGCCTCGAGTCCGCCGCAGGCGTGCCGGTCGTGGGCTTCCGCGCCCCCGGATACAACACCGACGCCGCCCTCCAGCGCGACATCATCGACTCCGGTCACCTCTACGACTCGAGCGTCTTCCCCTGCGCCCCCTACTACCTGGCGAAGGCCGGCGTCCTCGGCCTCATGCGGGTCCGCGGCCGCACGAGTCGCAGCATCCTGGGCTCGCCCCGCGTGCTCGTAGCACCCCGCGTGCCCTACGCCGCCGACGCCCATGACCCCCACCGCCGCGGCAGCGGCGGGGGCCTCCGCCAGTTCCCCATCAGCGTGGCCGCTGGCGTCCCCTTGATCGGCACCGCGTTCACCGCCCTGGGCCGCCTCGGCGCCCTCGCCGCGACCGCGGTTGGCCTGCGCATCCGGCAGCACCTCACGATCGAGTTCCACGCCGCTGACCTCCTCGGCCTCCACGACGACGGCCTCGATCCGGCCCTCGCGATCCAGCCCGACCTGAGGGTCGCCGTCGCCCGCAAGCGCCGCATCTTCCGCTCGGTCCTCGCCCGCGTCGCCGACCAGCGCCGCGTCCTCCGTCTCGACCACCTGGTGGCCACATGAGCCCAGTGGCGATTGAGCGAAAACGATGAGCCCAGCGGCGATTGAGCGAAAACGATGAGCCCAGCGGCGATTGAGCGAAAACGATGAGCCCAGCGGCGATTGAGCGAAAACGATGAGAAGCGTCTGGCTCCTCCCCCTCGTCCTCGGTGGGTGCATCTTCTGGCCCAAGACCACCCTCGAGTACCGAAACGACACGCTCGAAGTCGCCGTCCAGTCCTGGGCCGACGCCTTCAACCGCGACCGCCCCGAACAGCTCCGCCTGCTGGTCCATCCCGACAAACGCGAGGCGTTCGCACCCAAGGACCCCGCGATCCGAGCCGAGCTGGCCTCACTGCTCGTCCAACGCTACGCGCTGGGCCACGTGCTGAAGGTCAATGAGCAAATCGAGGGCCGCGAGGTCACGCTGTACCTCCACGACGGCGCAGGGGTAGAGCCGCGCCGCACGGTGTGGGTCCGCACGGAGGGGCGTTGGTGGCTCTGGCGCTACTGATCTCGGCCCTCGCCCCGGCGTGGTCGCCCCCACCATCCCTCACCACGCGCGGGCTGACGGTGCCGCCCGCCGTCGAGGTCGCGCTTGTCGCCGATCTGAAGGTCCCGATCCCCCTCAACGCCGCCGTCCGCGAGCACCTCACCTTCTTCACCGAGGGCCGCGGTCGCCGGATCTACGCCCGCTGGCTGTCGAATATGGGCGCCTGGCGGGATGTGATGACCCCGATCCTCGAGCGCGAGGGGCTGCCGCCGGAGCTGCTCTACGTGTGCATGATCGAGAGCGGCTTCAACCTCGACGCCGTCTCCCGCTCGGCGGCGGTAGGTCCCTGGCAGTTCGTGCGCTCCACGGGCCGCGCCTATTCACTGCGCCACGACGCGTGGGTCGACGAGCGACGCGATCCGGTGAAGGCCACCCGCGCCGCGGCGTTGCACTTCACCGATCTCTACGCGCGCTTCGGGTCCTGGCCCCTGGCGATCGCCGCCTACAACGCCGGCGTCGGCGCGATCGCCCGCGGCGTCGAGTTGGGCAACACCAACGACTACTGGCGACTCTCCGCGGCGGGGCTCATCTCGCCGGGCCCCATCAAGTACGTGCCCAAGGCGATGGCCGCGATGCTGATCGGCCAGGCGCCTGAGCGCTACGGTTTCGGCGACGTCGTCCCACAGCCGCCGGTCTCCTTCGCGACGGTCGACGTCCCCGGTCGCCTCGATCTGAAGGTGCTCGCACGCAAGGCCGGGGTCCCGTCGACGGCGCTCACAGCGCTGAACCCCGAGCTTCGGCGCGCGTTCACCCCGCCCGACACGACCGACTACCCCCTGCGCGTGCCCCTCGCCGCCCAGGCCAGGCTCACGGCCGCCTTGGACAGACTGGCGAAGCGCCCCCGACGGCCGGTCAGAGAGCATGTGGTGCGCTTCGGCGAGCGCCTCTACGACGTCGCCGTCCGCTACGGCACAAGCCGCCGGGCGCTGCGCCGGCTCAACAAGCTCGCCGTCGGCGACGAGCCGTCCCCCGGCAGCGCGCTGGTGGTGCCGAAGGCGAAGCCCCGCGCGCCGACCAACGAGCTGCTCGTGCTGGCGCGACCGGCGGTGACCTACGCCGCTCCGGACCGAGCGCCGATCTACTTTCCGGTCCGCGCCCCGATGGATCTCCCCGTGGTGGCGGCCTTCTTCGGCGTGACGCCGGCCCGCCTCTCGATGTGGAATGGGCTGGACCCCGAGGCGACGCTCCAGCGCGGGCAGGTGTTGCGCGTCTTCGTGCCCGCTGACTTCGATCGCGCGCGCGTCGTCACGGTCGATCCCGCCCGCGTCGTCGAGGTCGAGGCCGGCTCGGAGGCGCACCACAACGCGCTGCGGTACGCACAGGCCCAACGCGACGGCTCGATCGAGATCGTGCTCCACGAGGTCGCCGCGGGCGAGAACCTCTGGAAGATCGCGCGCCGCTACGATGTCCCGGTACAAGCTCTGCGCGCCCAGAACGGCCTCGGCCGCGGCGAGGTCATCGCCAAGGGCCGACGACTCTCGGTGCCGCGGCGGCGGGCCTCTACGCCAAAGGGCAAGGCGGCCCGACGCAAGCCCAAGCCGGAGGCACGCGGGAGGCGCCGCTACACGGTTCGCCGCGGTGACTCGCTGCGCCGCATCGCCGAGCGCCACGGCGTCGAGATCTCCGATATCAAGCGCAGAAACGGTCTCAAGACCGCGCGCATCTACCCCGGACAGGAGCTGATCCTCCCGTGATGTTGTCAGTGAAGGAAGCCCGCGAGCGCATCCTGAATGCGGTCGCGCCGCTGGACGTGGAGCGAGTCGCGCTCACCGAGGCCGTGGGCCGAGTGCTCGCAGAGACTGTGCTCGCGAAGCGAGACCTGCCCGCGATGGACAACTCCGCGATGGACGGCTACGCCGTGCGCGCCGCGGAGGCCACCGAGGACGCCGCGCTGCCCGTGAGCGACGAGATCCCCGCCGGTGATCCGGGGGATCGGCCCCTCGCGCCGGGGAGCGTGGCGCGGATCTTCACCGGCGCGCCGATCCCCCCGGGGGCGGACTCCGTCGTCATGCAGGAGGACACGGAGCGCGACGGCGACCGGGTGACCATTCGTCTGCCGGCCAGGCTCGGACGCCACGTGCGCCGGGCGGGCACCGACGTGCGGGCGGGCACCGTGGTCCTGGAGCCGGGTCGGGTCCTGCGGCCCGGCGACATCGCGATGCTGGCCACCCAGGGTCGGGCCCTCGCCAACGTCGTACGCGCGCCGGTGGTGGCGATCGCGAGCACCGGCGACGAGCTGGTGGAGATCGACGGGGGCGAGCCGGGGCCAGGGCAGATCGTCAACGGCAACACCATCTCGCTGGCCGCCGCTGTCCGCGCCCTGGGCGGGGTGCCGCGGATCTACCCCCTGATCCGGGACGACCGCGAGGCGACGATCGACGCGATCCGGCGGGCCAGCCGAGCCGACGTCTTGCTCACCAGCGGCGGCGTCAGCGTCGGCGACTACGACTTCGTTCGAGACGCCCTCGTCGAGCTCTCCGGCGACCGCTTCGATTTCTGGAAGGTGGCCATCAAGCCCGGCAAGCCCCTCGCCTTCGGCCACGTCGGCGAGTGCGCCTGCTTCGGCCTGCCCGGCAACCCGATCAGCGCGATGGTGACGTTCGAGGTCTTCGTGCGGCCCGCGATGCTGAAGATGCTCGGCCACACCCGCGTGCTGCGACCGACGCATCGGGCGGTGCTGACCACACCGCTTCCGGCGGGTGGGCGCCGGGAGGAATACCTCCGCGCGAGCGCCCGATTCGAGGAGGGGAGGTTGCACGTGGATCCGGCGAGGACCCAGTCGAGCGGCGCGTTGATGAGCCTGTGCGGCGCCGACGCCCTGGTCCGGCACCCGGTCGACGCCCCCGCCCGCGCGGCCGGGGACGAAGTCTGTGCGTTGCTGCTTGGCCCCGAAGACCCTCTCTGCTACATGTAGGACATCATCTTACCGGAGCTCTCCATGCGCATCCTGCCGTTGCTGTGGGCGTCGACCGCCCTGGCGGCCCCCGACACAGGCTACGATCTACGGGCGAACGTGCCGTTAGCCCACGTCGTTCGAGACGGCGTGGTCGCCGACGCCGCCTCGCCGGGCTTCGTGAAGTACACGCGCGACAAGCGCGGGCGGTGGAAGTACGGGATCACCGAAGCGGGGCGCCCCGCCGCCTACCAGCCCGGCTTGCAGGCGAACCTGTGGCTGCCGGTGGGCCCCGATCTCGCCGGCGAGGCGCTGGTGCTCGAGGCGGCGTTTCTGCCGACCGGCCGCAAGCTCGCGATGGACGCCTTCGTCAACAAGAGGAAGGTGAGCAGCCCGGCGATCCGAAAGGGCTGGCAGAACGTGCGTATCAAGCTGCCCGCCGGCGTCGTGAAGGTGGGCATCAACAAGATCCGCCTGCACTTCCGCCAGCAGGTCGCGCACGGGGGCACCAAGACCGCCGCGGCGATCCGCTTCGTGCGGATTACCCGGGCGAACGCCCCGGCCGCCCCCACCAACGAGAAGGACACGGCGCTGGCGCTGCGCAGCGTCGAGGGCGACGCGGTCGTGCTCCCCGACGGCGGCGGGCTCGACTACTACATCACGCCGGTCGGTGGCCTGAAGCTCATCGGGAGCGCCCGCGGGGGGACCGTCGAGGTCTTCGCGCAGCTCGACGGGAAGAAGCCCCGGCGAATCGGAGGGGGCGCGAAGCTCAACGTCTCCCTCGACGCCGTCGCCGGCCGCGCCGTGCGCCTGATGCTGCGCGGCAAGGGCGGCGTGGTGAAGCTCGACGGCGGCCGACTCGACGGCGGCGGCACGGCACCGGTCAACAAGGTGGCGCGACCCAAGTACGTGGTCTTCTGGCTCATCGACACCCTGCGCGCCGACAAGCTGAAGTTCTACCGGCACCCCAACCCGCACAAGCGCAAGGTCAAGACGCCGCACCTCAGCGCGCTGGCCAAGGAGTCGACGATCTTCGAGCCCTTCTGGGTCCAGGGCAACGAGTCGAAGGCCAGCCATGCGAGCCTGTTCACCGGCGTCTACCCCGTCGCCCACGGCGTCTACACCGAGAAGGCCAAGCTACGCGCGGGCCACACGACGCTCGCCGAGGCCTTCGGCAAGGCTGGCTACCGCACGGGCGGCTTCGTCAGCAACGGCTACGTCTCGGCGCGCTGGAACTTTGCCCAGGGTTTCAAGGACTTCAAGAACTTCATCCGCGAGGGCAAGCCCAACAACGCCAAGGCCGTCGTGAAGAGCGCGCTGCCCTGGATCGACAAGCACAAGGCCAAGCCCTTCTACCTCTACCTCGGCACCAGCGATCCCCACGTGACGTACCGCCGCCACAAGGAGTTCATCGCCACCTACGACAAGGGCGACGCGAAGTACGGCGGGCGCTTCAAGAAGAACCTCACGGGGGGCGAGCTGGGCAAGCTCAAGGGCAAGAAGCGGCCCCCCTCCGAGCGAGATCAGGCCCGGATCGAGGCGCTCTACGAGAACGAGGTCGCCTTCAACGACAAGCACTTCGGGCGACTCGTCGAGCACTTGAAGAAGGCCGGCATCTACGAGGAAACGATGATCATCGTCAGCGCCGACCACGGCGACGAGTTCTGGGAGCACGGCTCCTGCGGACATGGCCACAGCCTCCACCAGGAGCTCATCAACGTCCCGCTGATGGTGAAGTGGCCCAAGGCGTTCCCCGCGAAGCGGGTCACGGTCGGCGCCGACGGCGTCGATCTACTGCCGACGCTCCTGCACGTCCTCGCGCAGCCCATCCCCAGCGACGTACAGGGCAACGACCTCCTCCCCTACATCCATGCGAAGGGCGCGGTCTATCCACGCGCCGTAATGGCCAGCCAGGGGTGGGGCTCCTTCGCGCTCCGCACGGGCCCGGCGAAGGCCGTCTTCCGCAGCGAGGCGTCGATCCAGATCTACGACAAGACCAAGGACCCGGGGGAGCAGAGCGACGTCCTGCGCAGCAAGCCCGTCTTGGCGTTGGCGGCCCTCGATCCGCTCAGCCTCTTCCTCTCGCGGCCCAAGCGTTGGAAGAAGAGGAGCTGGGGCGCGCCCAACAACCTCTCGCGCGGGTTCAAGTAACGACCGGCACGCGCTCGCGCAGCCAGACCCCCTCGGCGGACACGTCACAGCGGTAGGCCAAGACGCGCACCCCGCGGGAGATCGCGTCCCGGAGCGCCGCCCCGTAGGCCGGGTGAATCTCGTCGGCGGGCTCGACTTGCCGCGTATCGTCTCGGCCCGCTACGAAGAGCAGCGCCGCGTCGAACCCCGCCTCCACGCACGACGTGAGCGCGCCCAGGTGCCGCACCGCGCGCTCGCTCACCCCGTCGGGGAAGCGACTCACGCCGCCGCCGACACCGAGCGTCACGCACTTCACCTCCACGAAGCAGCCGTCGCCGACCTGCATGTCGAGCCGCGACTCGCCGACGCGGACCTCCGTTCGCACCTCGCCGCGCAGCCCCTCCACAGCACCTGCCCGGACCGCCTCCGTGGCCACGATGTTGGCCAACCTCGAGTGAACGAGGATGCGGGCGTCGCCCACCCGCGTGAGCTCGAGGGTGTGGCGTAGCTTTCGTTTCGGGTTGTTCGAGTCGCTGATCCACGCCGCTCCGCCGGGCTCGATACAGCTCGTCATCGCCCCCGTATTCGGGCAGTGCACCGTCAGCTCCCCGCCGTCCGGCAGCACCACGTCAGCGAAGAAGCGCTTGTATCGGCGAACGAAGGTGCACCGCGTTAGGGGGGGGTCGAATCGCACCGCCACTTGAGAAAAGTCAGAGTGCGCACGATAATACGAAAGACAACGTCGATCGCACGGAAGGGATCGCGCCCAGTGGGAATCAAGATCAACACCAACATTGCGTCCATCAACTCGCAGAACCAACTGGGGTCGACCCAGAAGCTTCTGTCGAAGGCCTTTCAACGCCTGAGCAGCGGTCTTCGGATCAACCAGGCCGCCGACGACGCAGCCGGCCTCGCCATCAGCAATCGCTTCACGAGCCAGTTTCGCGGGCTCAACCAGGCGATTCGAAACGCGAACGACGGCATCTCTTTTACCCAGACCGCGGAATCCGCGCTCGGATCCACCACCGAGAATCTGCAGCGCATCCGAGAGCTGTCGATTCAGGCGGCCAACGGCACCCTGACGCAGTCGGATCGCGACGCGATTCAGAATGAGGTCAGCCAGCTCCAAGAGGAGATCGGCCGGGTCGCCGACACCACGACGTTCAACGGTCAACAGGTGCTCGACGGCTCCGGCGGAAGCCGGAGCTTCCAGGTCGGCGCAAACGCCAACGAGACCATCGACATCAACGCCATCGACGCGCGGTCCCAAACGCTGGGAGCCGCGGCCCAGGCGGAGGGTACCGCGATCGACGCGTCGGGCATCGACGCCGGTGAGCTCACGATCAACGGCGTCGCGATCCGGGCGACGGACGCGGTGGACGACCAGGTCTCGACCGCCCAGAACGAGGGCAGCGCGATCGCGGTGGCCAACGCGATCAACGACTCGGCGGACGCCACCGGCGTGACGGCCACCGCCAACGCCGCCACCGTCGAGGGCGCAGACATCGGGGGCGGCACCCTCGACGAGACCAACCAGCTCATCATCAACGGTCAGGCCATCACCAGCGTCGAGGTTCAAGCCGGCGACGCGGGCGACTCGCTCATCGACGCGATCAACGCCGAGACCGACACCACCGGCGTCACGGCGGCGCGAAACGAGTCGGGCGACCTCACGCTCACGGCCCAGGATGGCCGCAACATCGACGTCGAAACGACCGGCGTCGCGGGCGCCATCACCGGCCTCAGCACCGGCACCACGACGGGCACCGTCACGCTGACCAGCGAGGAGCAGTTCACCGTCGGCGGCACCGATCCCGCCGACGCCGGCTTCGCCACGAGCATCAACTCGGCCACCGCCGAGAGCTCGGTCGAGAGCATCGATGTGAGCACGGTCGAGGGCGCCAACCGGGCGATCGAGATCGCCGATCGCGCCCTCGCAGACGTCAGCTCCCGGCGATCCGAGCTCGGCGCGCTGCAGAACCGCTTCACGGCCACCATCAGCAACCTGAGCAACGTCGCCGAGAACGTCGCCTCGGCCAACAGCCGCATCCAGGACGCTGACTTCGCCGTCGAGGCGAGCGAGCTGATCCGGCGCCGCATCCTGTCGCAGGCCAACATCTCCATCCTGAGCCAGGCGAACTCGTCGCAGAACGCGGCGCTGACCCTCCTCGGCCAAGGCTGAACCCGGCCCACTTCCAGGACGCGCGCACCTGGCTCGGGGTCTGGGCCGCCGCCGCCGCCGCCCACGCCGGGCTGATCCCGCCGTGCCGCGATCCGGCCTCCTGGTGGCGTGACAGCGCCGCCGTATTGCTCGAGTGGACCGGCAGCACGCTGTTCGCGGACCCCGCGGATCCGGGCCCGCTCTTCCTGCACGCGGCCCTGGACCGACTCGCCGAGCCGGCGGCGAAGCTGGCCACCGATCCCGGCTACCTGGGGGACGCCTACGCCGACCACGCCGCGGGCCGACGGTCGGCGGGTCGCTACTACACCCCCCCGGCGATCGTCGACCTCGCCCTCGGCGCGATGGACGACGGCGGAGGCGAGATCCTCGATCCCGCCTGCGGCGGTGGGCGGTTCTTGCTCGGCGCCCTGCGTCGCCGCGGAGCCGAGTGCATCGGGCAGCTCCACGGGGTCGACATCGATCCGACCGCCGTCGCCGTGTGCCGGTTCGCGCTGTGGCTCGCCGTTGGCCAGCCCGCGCCGGCCAGAGCCCACATCGTGGTGGGCGATCCGCTTCGTGGGCTCGCTGACGTGCGGTTGGGCCTCGATACGCCAGGGGCGTGGCGCCCGACGCAGGGGCGCTACGACCTCGTCGTGGGCAACCCGCCCTACCGCGGTGGGCGCTTCGCCAGCCTCGACCGAAGCTATACCGAGGCGTTTCGCGTCGCGGAGTACCAGCTCGACCCCTACCCGCTCTTCCTCGAGCTCGCGCTGTACTGCGCGGCCCCCGACGGTCGAGTCTCGATGGTGGTGCCCAACCCCTGGCTATCGAACCTGCGCTGCGGTCGCCTGCGCGGGCACCTGCTCGGCGATCACGGCCTCGAGTCCGTCGTCGAGCTCCCCCACGACACCTTCGACGCCGGGGTGGAGACCGTCGTCGTGAGCCTGCGCAAGGACGGCGAGACCGCAGCAGAGGTGCCGCTCCGCGATCCAGAGGGCAAGGCCCGCGGGGTCCTGTTCGTCGATCCCAACGACCCCACAGCACCGCTCCCGATCGCCCGAGACGCCGCGACCTCGAGGCTGATCCTCACGAGCCGCCGGTGGCGTGAGACCCTCGGCGACGTCGCCGACGTCACCCGCGGCGTCAACCCCTACCACCACACCACCCACACCCCCTCCGAGATCCGCCGCCGAGTCCACCACGCCGACCATCAGGCGGGGCCGGACTACGTCCCCGAGCTGAGGGGCCGGGATCTGGGCGCCTATCGGCTGTGGTGGCGGGGCAACCATTGGATTCGGTACGGCCCGTGGCTGAAGGAGCCGCGGGATCCACGCTACTTCGATGGCTCGCGCCTGCTGGTGCGCAAGATCCTCGGCGACACGCTCTGCGCGACGTGGCTCGACACCCCGTTTTGCTGCGACCAGTCGGTCTACATCGCGCGCCTGCACGACGACCAACCGTGGCCCCCGGGGGCGTTGCTCGCCTTCGTCAACAGCCGCGTCGTCTCGGCGCTGCTGCGGGCGCGCCACCAGGAGGACGACCGGCTCTTCCCCCAGCTCAAGGTGGCCGAGCTCCGCGCCCTGCCCCTACCCGCCGTCGATCCCGCACGCACCCAAGGGCTCTCGGAGAGGGCGCTCGCGCTCCAGGAGCGTTGCTCGGAGCTGGCCTGTGACCCCGAGGCGTGCGCCCAAGAGACCGCGCCGCTGCGCGAGAACATCGAAGGCGAAGTGGCGCGCTTGTACGGCGTCTGAGCGAGTGCTATCCCCGCGGCATGCTGAAGATTGGCGACCGATTGCCCGAGTTCTCCCTCCAAGACGATGCGGGCGACACCGTCACGCACCGAGAGCTCTCCGTCGGCGCGGTGGTGCTCTACTTCTACCCCAAGGACGACACGCCCGGTTGCATCCGGCAGGCGTGCGCCTTCCGGGACGGTCTGGACGCCTTCAGGGAGCGCGGCGCGGCCCTCTACGGCGTGAGCGCCGACGACATCGAGAGCCACCTCGCCTTCAAGGCCAAGTTCGGTCTCACCTTCCCGCTCCTCGCCGACACCCAGCACGCGCTCTGCGACGCGGTCGGCGTTTGGGGGGAGCAGACGTCCCACGGCCACCGATTCGAGGGCGTCGCCCGCACGACGCTGGTCCTCCGAGACGGCGTCGTGACGACGGTCTTCCCGAGCGTAGACGTGGTGGGGCACGCCGAGCGCGTGCTCGCCGCGCTATAGGGCTCAGCCGCGCGGGCGCCTGCGACGGCGTCGACGGGGCCGCTCCTCCGGCTGCGGACACTCCGCGGCGAGCTTCCGCCACTCCGAGGCGATCCCGCCGGGGAGCTCACCGGCGTCGGCCCGCAGCTCCAGGAAGTCCACGATCGCGGGGAAGTGGGGCGTGCGAGCGAAGCCGGAGCGGCTCCCGCGCCGCTTCTTGGCCGCCTCGAGGCGGTACTGCCCCTCCAGCACACCGACGAGGGTGGCGACGTCCCGCCGCGGCATGCGCAAGCGAACCGCGGCGGGGCCCACGAGCTGCTCGGCGAGCGGCCGCAGGTGGCGGTTGCTCGGACGCTGCGGGAGATCCTCGATGAGGGCCCGGTACAACGGCCAGAAGAGGCCGGCGAGGAGCACCCCGTTTTGGAGTCCAGGCTGGCCGTTGCAGCGCCGGTTGACGGCCACCAACAGGCCATGAAGTGGCTGCCAGAGGTCGTCGGCCGGGCGGCCCAGGAAGGCCGCGACCTCGGGCAGCAGGACCTCCAGCAGCTCGAGCTCTGCGAGGACTTCGAAGGACCGCGCCGCGGCCCCCCCCCACAGCATGCGCAGGATCTCCTCGAGCAGCCGTGGGACGGCGGCCTTGCGGAGCTCGCCGCGTTCGTCGCGGATGGCGGCGCGCGTCTCGTCCTCGATCTCGAAGCCCAGCCGCGCGGCGAACTTCACCGCCCTCAGCATGCGCACCGGGTCCTCGCGGAACCGCAGCGTAGGGTCACCGATGGTGCGCAGCGTGCGGTCCTGGAGATCCTCGAGCCCGTCGACGTAGTCGATGACCTCGTTGCTCGCCGGATCGTAGAAGAGCCCGTTGACCGTGAAGTCGCGCCGGTAGGCGTCGCTCTCGGCGGTACCGAACTCGTTGTCGTCGGTGATCAGCACATCCCCTTCGTTGCTCGGCTGAGCGCGGAAGGTCGCAGTCTCGATGACCTTGCCACCGCCAAAGAGGATGTGCGCCAGGCGGAAGCGTCGCCCGATGAGCCGGCAGTTGCGAAAGAGCTTTCGGACCTCGTTGGGCCGGGCGGAGGTGACGACATCGAAGTCCTTGGGCCGCCGCCCGAGCAGCAAGTCGCGGACCCCGCCGCCCACGAGGTAGGCGTGATACCCGAACTGGTGCAGGCGGCGGAGGACCTTGTAGGCGTCCTCGTCGATGTCCCCGGGGGTGATCTGGTGCCCCGTCGTGCGGATCGGCTGTGCGCTCATCTGCGCGCAAGATGAAGCTTCGTCGCTTTTTGCGCAACAGCCCGCTCATTTGTCCGAAGAAGGTAGGTGGACCCCGATTGACACGCGCGCAGCCCCGAGAGGATGCTGCGCCATTCGAAGAGGAGGAAGCATGGCGTCCGTCAACAAGGTGATTCTCATCGGCAACCTCGGTGCCGATCCCGAGGTTCGGTACACGCAGAGCGGCCAGCCCGTCGCAAACCTGCGCCTCGCCACCAACGAGGTCTGGAACGACCGCGACGGCCAGCGCCAGAAGCGCACCGAGTGGCACCGGGTCGTCGTATGGGGCAAGCAGGCCGAGCATTGCGGGCAGTACCTCTCGAAGGGACGGTCGGTCTACATCGAGGGCCGCATCCAGAGCGGTGAGTTCACCGACCGCGACGGCAACACCCGCAAGTCCTTCGAGATCGTCGCCCAGCAGGTGACCTTCCTCGGCGGGCGCGGCGAGGGCGGTGGCGGCGGTGGGGACTATCAGGGCGGCGGTGGCGGTGGCGGCTGGAAACAAGGCGGCGGCGGCCAGAGCGGCGGCGGCGGCCAGG
>CAYOBQ010000156.1:0-22435 GCA_964402225.1 uncultured Nannocystaceae bacterium
GAGCTGACCGCTGAGTGCTGAAAGCCCTCCACACTCCCTCCGTCAGAATCGGGAGATGCACCCTTTTCAACTTTTCAACTTTTCAACTTTTCAACTCTTCAACTTTTCAACCATCGTCAGTCCCGCGGCCGCGGGTGGGCATCCGCCAACTGGGTCGCTTCCGGCCCATCGGAGAGACCGACTCCGAGCACGCCTTCTGTTTTCTGCTCGACCGAGTCGCCCGCGCCGGGGACTGGCGCTTCCTGGAGGCCAGCGAGCTCGTGGCTGTGCTCCGCGAGCCCGTGACGGCGCTGAGCGAGCTCGGCGAGCTCAACCTGCTGATGAGCGACGGTACCCACCCGCTGGCGTTCGCCAATACGAAGGTCCATTGGCTGCGCCGGTGCTGCGTCGAGCGCTCCGGTTCGCAGTCGGTGATCGTGCTCACCACGAGCCCGCTCACCGACGAGCCCTGGTCCCTGCTCCCGGCAGGTCTCCAGGCCTTCGCGCATGGTGAGCGCGTGGCCGGGTGACGTCAGCGCGTTTGGGGGGCACGTTCCCCCGGCCGCATCACGGCGTCGCGGGCTCACTCGCTGCATCCCTCAGGCGATCTGCCGTCTGCGCGCAGAGCGCGCTGAGCTCGACCAGCGCTTCGCCGACGGGAGCGCCGGCCCTCGCGGCGGCCTCCAGGCGCACGGTCTGTCGGTGCAGTCGACCCAAGCCGAAGGTGGCCGCCAAGCCCTTGAGCCGATGCGCCGCTTCGCCCAACGCCCGCGCATCGCCACTCGCGAGGGACCGCTCCATCGCCACGACCGCCCCGTCCATCGAGCTCAGACACGCCGTGATGGTCTTCGCCAGGCGCTCGTCCCCCAGATCTCTGCGCATTCGCGCGAGGCCGTCGCCGTCGACCAGGGCATCGGCGGTGGCCTCGGTGGCGCTCCGCCCGGGGGTGACCTCGGCGAGCGCCCGCTCCAGGCGCCTTCGGAGGAGCGGCTTGGTGAGGACGCTGTGCATCCCGACATCGCGGCACGCCTGGACGGTCTCAGGCTGGGTGTCGGCCGTGAGCCCGAGGATCGGCACCTCCGCCCTGGCTCCCGAGCTCCGGATCCGCCGCGTCGCCTCCAGCCCGTCCATGCCGGGCATGTGCACGTCCATGAGCACCACGTCGAAGGGCAACCTCTCCGCCAACTCGATGGCCTCCGCCCCACTCTTCGCCGTGGTGACGGTGTGGCCCAGGCCCTCGAGCAGCGCGCCGGCGATGTAGGCGTTCGCGGGCACGTCTTCGACGAGGAGCAGCGAGAGGCCCCGGCGCGAGACCCTGGAGGCGCCCGCCGGCTTGGGCTCCTCGGTGGGCTCCAGGGGGAGCTCGAAGGAGAATCGGCTGCCCCGACTCGGCGCGCTCTCCAACTCGATCCTCCCACCCATCCCCCGCACCAACCGGTGGCTGATCGCGAGCCCCAGCCCGGCCCCGCTGCCCCTCCGCCCGAGGGCGTCGTCGACCTGGGCGAAGGGCTCGAAGATGCGAGCCTGATCCGCCTCGGCGAGCCCGATGCCGGTGTCCTGGACGGAGAACAAGAGCCCCCCGTCCCCGGCCCTGACCCCCAGGGTGACGCCGCCCCGCTCGGTGAACTTGATCGCGTTGTCCCCCAGATTGAGCAAGACCTGTCGCAGCCGAACGGGATCGCCGCGCAACCAGTCGGGGGTGTCCGCGCCACGTTCGATCCGCAACGTCAGATGCCTGGCCGCGGCCGCCGGCTCGAGCAACGCGCCGACGTCGTCCAACAGCTCGCCGAGATCGAAGTCCGTCACCGAGAACGTGAGGTGCCCGGCCTCGATGCGGCTCAGGTCGAGCAGGTCGTCGATCAGCGCCACCAGGTGGTGCGCGCAGTGCTCGACGACGCGGAGCGGCTCGCGTAGCGACGGGGGCAGCTCTGGCGCGTCGAGGATCTGCACCCCACCCAACACCCCGTTGAGGGGTGTGCGCAGCTCGTGGCTGACGACCGCCAGGAAGCGGCTCTTGGCCTCGTTGGCCCGCTCCGCGCGCGCCTCCGCTGCCGTGTGCGCGGCGACCTCCTGCTCCAGACGCTCGCACTGGAGGTAGTCCCGCCGCTGGAGCCGATTCCACCCGAGGAGGAAGGCGTAGCCAATCCCATGGACGGCCGCCGCCGCGAGGACGAAGAAGCTCGCCGGCTCCAGCTCGAAGACCGCGGGCGCCAGGTAGAACGCCAGGAAGAGCGCCGTCGCGCTCCCCGTCGCCGCGACCGTCAGTCGGAAGCGGTTGGGCATCGCCATGTAGCAGACCAGGATGACCACCAGGATGAAGGGCGTGCCCATCTCGCTGGCGCGCTGTCCCCCCGCGAACCGTAGGACCTGCTCCGTCAGCTCGGTGGTCGCCACGAGGAGCTGTGCCGCGAGCATCCACCAGCCCGTCGCCGCCCCGGGCTCCGCTCGTCGCGTCGAGACCAGGAGCCCGACGATGGCGCCGACCGCCGCGAGGCGCGACGCGACCATGGCCACCATCGCCAGCCCCGGCCCAAACGCGAGGTAGTCCACCCCGATGGCGGCGACGTAGGCCGCCGCGGCGAGGCCGAAGACCAGCCGGATCTGCGTGGCGTACCTGGGCCAGCGGGCTCGCTGGAACGCATCTTCCGTCTCGGCGTCCCGAAACAAGCCGGTCCACCGCGACAGCGGACCTTCAGGCATCGAGCCGGTAGCCGTAGCCTGGCACCGTCTCCAGGAGCCGCCGGGCGTTCAGCCCGTCCTCGAGCTTCCGACGCAGCCGGGAGACGAGCACGTCGATGGTGCGCGACATCGGCGGCTCGTCCCGCGTCGAGACCACGTCGATGAGCTGGTCGCGGCTCAGCACCCTTCCGCGCGCGCGGGCGAGGGCGGCGAGGAGGTCGAACTCCCCTCGCGTGAGCGGGATCTCGAGCTGCTCTGGAGACAGGAGCCGCCGACGGCGCACGTCGAGGCTGTGCCCGGCGAACCAGTGCACCTCGTCGGCCGCCGCGCCCTCGCGACGCGGCCCACCGCCCCTCGCGGACCGCCGCAACACGTTGTGGATGCGGGCCGTCAGCTCCCGCGGGTGGTAGGGCTTGGTCACGTAGTCGTCGGCCCCGAGATCCAGACCCGCGATCCGGTCGGCGTCCTGGTCCCGACAGGTCACCATGATGAGTGGCACCTCCGACAACCGACGCAGTCGCTGGGCCAGCTCCAGCCCGTCCGCGTCCGGCAGGTTCAGATCGAGCAGCACCAGATCGACGGCGCTGTGGTTCCAAGCGCTCCGGAAGGACTCGGCGTCCGCCGCCGTGAGCACTCGATAGCCGGCCGTCTCCAGGTAGCCCTCGAGGAGCATCCGCTGGGCGGGATCGTCTTCGACCACCAGGATGCAGCGGGTGTCGCGCAAGGTCGGAGGCGCCTTTGAGGAATGTTGGATCGAGCACCCATACCACGCCCACCCAGCGGCCGTCAGCGGTGCGGCGGACAAGAGTCTTCGGCGGGAGACGCCGCCCACGCCCTACCGTTCGTGGGTGACAGTCAGGATGACCGGGACGCCGAAGCCCAGCCCGCGCCCCTCGGCGACGAAGTAGACGAGCTGACCGGCCCGGAGGTCGAGCTCCAGGGTCGACTCGCGGCTCCCGGGCGCGTTGTCGTTGCACGCGATCTCGTGGTCCCCCGCGTCGCAGCGGGTGCGAGCGTAGAGCACGGTGTCCTGCTCGAAGAGATCGGTCACGGTCGTGGCCAGGTAGTGTCCCGTCTCCGGCGCCCGGAACTCGAAGATGACCTCTGGAGTGACCAGTCCAGGTGCGCAGCTCGCCTGCAGCTCGTCCTGGGCTGGACCGGATGGGCTCTGGACCCCCGACCACCGGCCCCCGCCGGCCTGCCCCCCGTGGTTGAGATCCAAGGCCCGCGCCCGGGCGCTGCACCACCCCGGACCGTCGGTCCGCCCCGGCGCCTCCGACAGGTAGGCGTAGAGCGTGAACGGGCCCCGCTCGCCTCCGACCCCGTCGACGGAGAGGTAGTACTCCGTCTCCCCTTCGAGGGCGATCTCCTCCAGACAGGCCCGATGGGGTTGCACCTCGCAGCGCTCGGCGCAGCCGAGGGCCGCCGGCGCGTCACAGGCTCCGCTCCGCAGGGCGATGGCGTTGCTCCACCCCGTCTCCGCCTCGACCCAGAAGTGCCCAAAGGCGGGGAAGGGGAGTCGGAAGGAGTAGACCTGCTCCGGCGCGCCCCCGTCGGGGGTGCATGCGTGGTGCAGGGCCGCCCCCGCCCTCGTGTCCCCCGCGATCTCGAGCATCACCCCCGGGAACGGCTCGATCTCGATCGGATCGGCGCACGAACCCGGGCCGCAGCCCCCCGTGTCCGCCGCCTCGTCGACCTCCCCATCGCAGTCGTTGTCGATGTTGTCGCAGACCTCCTCTGCCGGCGGGATCTCGTCGACGCACACCAGCCCACCCCCTTCGCAGATCCAGCGCCCGGGACGACACGCGCCGGGGCCGCCCCCGCACGGCTCGTCGAGGCCCTCGGGGCCGGCGAGCAATGGCTCGTCGATCTCGCCATCGCAGTCGTTGTCCAGCCCGTCGCAGAGCTCTGCCGCCGGAGGCGTCGCCCCCTCGCAGTCGGTCCACGCGCCGTCGACACAGCGACGCACACCCGGCGCGCACTCGCCCTCGTCGGCGCCGCAGGGCTCGTCGGGGGTCTCCGGTTCGCAGGGGCACCCGCCCGTGTCGGCGACCTCGTCCGTCTCGCCATCACAGTCGTTGTCGAGGCCGTCACAGACCTCGTCGGCGGGCGGGCTCTCGCCGTCGCAGACCGGCGCCCCATCGACGCACGCGAGCCGCCCGGGCAGACACGTGCCGAACTCTATCCCGCACGCGTCCCCGACCTCGGGGACCTCCTCGTCGACCATCCCGTCGCAGTCGTTGTCTTCTCCGTCGCAGACCTCCTCGGGCATCTCCGGGTAGAAACAGTCGCCATACACCACGGCGTCGGGTGCGCACACCCGATAGCCGGGGGTCCCGCACAGCGGCTCGCACTCCCCCCCGAGACACGCGCCCCCGCAAGTGCGCGTCCCCGCGCCGCAGCTCGTCAGGCACGGCTCCCGGACGTCCTCATCGATCTCTCCGTCGCAGTCGTCGTCGACGCCATCACAGACCGCCCCCTCGTCCTCCGATGGCTCGACGCCGCCGACGCAGACCACGGCGCCGAGCTGGCACGCGAGGCCCCCGCGGCGGCACGCGCCGACGTCCGTCCCGCACGCCTCCCCGGCGCGCCCGAAGTCCTCGTCGACGTCCCCATCGTGGTCGTTGTCGCACCCGTCGCAGACCTCCGCCGACGGTCGTCCGGGACACAGCCCGGGATCGGGCCACACGGTGTAGAGCACCTCGATCTCTGCTTCACACATCGAGGGCGAGAAGAGGCGATGCGTGGTGAACAGATTGCAGCACGTCATCGCGTTGTACGTGCCCGACTCCGCCTCCGTGCGCTCATCCCCGCCCGCACCGGGGCAGCGGTCGTAGCAGTCGTTTTCCTCGCACTGCGTGGCGCAGGCGAAGAACGCGGAGCACCCCTCCCACCGGTCCTCGAAGCAGGCCGCATAGTCGTGGTGGCAGAGCCGCCGATCGCAGTCATGGAGCGGATGGGGCTCGGCGAGCCCGGTGCGCAACCCGTCCCCGAGGATGGAGCAGCGCAGATCGATGACCGCCTCGTTGGCGTTGGCGATCCGGGTCGTCGGATCGATCTGGCCCGGCGCCCATCGGTTGATCAACCGGTTCATGGAGGAGCCCCGGTCGGTGAAGCTGGCGCTGAAGAAGTCGCGGCTGACGAGGCGGCGGACGCGCCCCTGAGTCGGCGCCGTGAACGTCTCGCTGCTCCCGCTGGGATCGGTCTCGACCTCGGGGACGGGGCACAGCGCTCTCCCGGGGACGCGGTGCCCGAAGATGTCCCACCACTCGCCGTTGCAGCGCTGCTCGAAACACACCCCCCCGCAGTCCTCCTCAGCCGCCACGGTCATGGTCGCCGCGATCTCGAGGGCGTTGAGATCGGCCTCGAAGAGCAGCTCCGCCCGCGCCGCCGCCGAGCTCCCCGGTGACCAGATGTTGTGTCCATTCCGAGCGACCGGCTCGACGCGCAGCGTCGTCCGCCAACGACGGAGACACACGTCGTCCTCGTCGGCCTGCCCGTCGCAATCGTTGTCGCGTCCGTCGCACTGCCAGCGACAGCGGGCATCCGCTGGGTGGCACCGCTCCTCTGGCACGTACGCCTCGTCGTTGGGCGCGCACGTAGGCGCGCCCCCCACGCAGCGCCACACCGAGTTGACACAGACACCCATCGGGGACTCCGGCATGCAGCGCTCGCCGAAGACCGCGGTCGGATCGTCCCCACCGACCGGCCGCCCATCGAGGGCCTCGTCCGTCTCTCCGTCACAGTCGTTGTCGAGCCCGTCGCACAGCGTCTCCGTCCCCGGCTGCCAGGCGCCGAGCACCCGCGGCACACAATCGAGGAGACCCTCGTCACAGACCGTCACTCGATCCCGACAGACGCCCGGCAGGTTCGGATCCGCGGGCAACCCGAGGCTCGGCGACGCGGCCGCGCACGGGACGCCGTCGAGCAGCTCGTCGATCTCCCCGTCGCAGTCGTTGTCGCGCCCGTCGCAGAGCTCGTCTGTCGGGCTCGGCGCCTCGCAGCGGGGGCTCGGGCCGTCGCAGCCGCGAAAGGCGCCCTGATTGCACGCGCCGGGGAGCCCGGTGAAGCAGCACGCGGGCTCATCACCGGTCCGGCAGACGGCGTCCACGCCGAAGGCGCCCTCGTCGGTCTCTCCGTCGCCGTCGTTGTCGAGCGCGTCACAGGGCACCTCGAGGCAGACGAGGGACCCGAAGTCCCCCGCGTCGCCGCGGCAAGCCGGGTGGTTGTCGGGCACGCCGGGACAGCGCAGATCGGCGGGATCGTCCCGGTGGGCCCGGAGCGCCTCGGCGCAGGCGTTGACGCAGCCGCGCACATAGCCGTCGTGGTCGGCCCCGGGCGGGTAGTCCCCGTAGGGCACCGACCCCCACAGCGCCACCCCCGGCGAGGGGTCCTCGGCGAGGGGCGCGCACTCGAGCCGCAGCGTCGCCGGGTTCCCCTCCGCGGCGCCCACCGTGTGGCAGGCGCTCAGCGCGAACTCGCGCGTCGCCGCGTGCGGCGTGCGCTCGAGCGGCGCGTCCTCGGCGACGGCCTCGCGCACCACGACGCACTTGAACTGGCTGTGGTGGTTCATCCCCTGCCAGCCGGGGCCGTCGGAGAGCGCCCGCGGATCGAGCGCGAGGTCCATGCCCACGGGAGGATTGAGCTGGTCCGCCTCCGCGTCCCGCCCCCGGGTGCAAGTGCGCCAGCCCTCGCAGGCTTCATGGTCGTCGTCGCAGCCCGCCGGATAGCCCAGTGGTGTCTGGCCGTCGCCCACGGCGCGCTGGAGCTCGGCGATGTGCCACGCACCGTGTAGCCCATCGCCGTCCCCGGCCGCGTACCAACCGCGGTGCAGTTCGAGGAAGTAGCTGAACCGGTTGAAGGGGAGCTGGTCGGGTCGGAAGCCCGGCTCGGGCTCCGCGTCGGCCCACTCGTATGCGTCCCGCAGCCCGTTGTCGTTGTAGTCCGCCCGCGGGTGCTCGCAGAGCTTCGTGAAGCGGTTGAGCGCCGCGGCGCGTACGCCGAGGCCGTCGTCGCCCCAGAGGTCGTCGGGCAGGCCCGCCCGGGCCCACTGGATGCGCAGCACGACGTCGTCATCGTTGCGCACGCTCTCGTAGAGGGGCAGCGGCGCCTCGAGCACGATCGCCCTCGTCTCCCCCGCCTCGTTGTGCAGCACGATCCGGTCGACGGTGCGCAGGTCGCAGCGGTTGTTCTCCGTGAGCACCGGATCGCCCCTCTCCAGCTCGACGCGGGCGCTCTCCCGAACCCACCCGTCGCCGTCCGCGTCGCACGGCACCGCGCCGGACTCGTTGGCCGTCGAGTAGAAGTAGCCCGGCCGCGTCCGGCAGATGCAGGCCCCGGCCACCGTCGGCCGATCGGCGGGACCCGCCTCGCGCTCGGGATCGTCGCACGGTGGGCAGGTCACGCAACGCGCGCCGTTCCAGAGGGTGCCAGCCTCGCAGGGCGAGAGACAGCGGGCGTCGGCGACCACCCCCCCCTCGGGCTGCGCGCAGTCCCAGGCGCCGCAGTCGAGATCGGCGCAGGTCCAGGGGGGCCGGCAGAAGCCCGCCTCGTCCTCGATCCGCGCCGGCAGGCAACCACCGCAGTGGGCGGTGGGCGTCGGTTCGCACACGCGCCCTCGCCCAGTACAGTCGATCTCCTCACAGCCCTCGGGCAGGACGCAGGTCTCGGAGCCGGGGTGCGCGACGCGATCCTCGAGGCACTCGCCGCAGCGGGCGCCCAGGGGGCCGTCGGGTTCGCAGCGGCGTCCCTCCTCGGCGCAGGCCCCCTCGAGATCGTCGCAGCTCAGCTCGGCGATGGGCGCGCAGCGTCCGGCCCCATCGGCGAAGCCCGCGCGGCACGCACCGCAGCTCGCGTCCCCGCTCCCCGGCGCCTCGACGCAGCGGCGTCCGAGATCTGCGCAGCCCAGATCGGCGCAGGCGGCCAGCGGGCGACACGGCGTCGCGGCGTCCTCGTCGTCTGCGACGTGCTCGGGCAGGCAGCCCCCGCAGCGCGCCCCCCCGGCTTCGGCGACGCACACCCGCCGGAGCCCATCGCAGGCTCGCCCGAGGGCCCCCGCCTCGTCGGCTCGGCTGCACGTGAGCAGGGCGCAGCGTCCACCGTCCTCGAGGTGTCCGGGCAGACAGCCCACGCAGCGTCCGGCCGCGCACGAGCGCCCCCTCTCGGCGCACGTGGCCTCGGTCGCGTCGTCGCAGCTCGGGGCGGGCGCGCAGGCGTCGTCGGCCCCCGGGACGAAGCCCTCGAGGCACCCTCCGCAGCGCGCCCCCTCCGCGGCGGCGATGCAGCTACGGTTGCGCGCGCCGCACGTCAGATCCTCGCAGCGGGCCGGCGGGGGCTCGCAGCTCCGCGCCACCGGATCCCAGACGTGGTCGGCCTCGCACGCGTCGAGGCAGCGAGCGTCTTCGCCCTCGGAGGCTTCGCAGGCGACGTTCGCCCCGCAGCCCGCGGCCTCGCAGCTCAGGGCCGCCCGGCACAAGCGCGTCTGGCGATCGCAGACCAGCCCCCCGTCACAGGTCACGCCGTCGGCGCACACGCAACCCTCGGCGCCCGCGTCGCACCCGGGGACCTCCTCCTCTCCGCAGCCCGAGGCGGCGATCGCGAGGAAGATGGTCGCCACAATTCTCAGAGGGGAGCGCATGTCACAGCTCCGTGAAGTCGTGGTACCAGAGGTAGATTCGAATGTCCTCCAGCCCCGTGAGGTCGATGTCCCGGTTCACGAACTCGTCTTCCAGGTTCAGTAGGAGCTGCCACCCGCTGTGATGCAGCGGCCGGTCCCGGAGCCGCTCGTTCCGATAGGCGTCGGCCACCGAGCCTTCGAAGTTCCCCAGGGCGTCGGAGAGCGGGCGTTCGCCGTTGAAGCTCACGTCCACGACCGCCGTCCGCCCCGGGAAGGAGTAGGCCAGGCGCTCCCCGCCGGGCGCTCGTATGAAGCCTACGCCGTCGCCCTTCTGTCTGATGTAGACCCGCCCCAGCTCGTCCCCGAGGTTCGTGCCGACGAGCTCCGCTTCGATGAAGCGGACGCGGTGATTGTGGGTGAGCGGCGAGAGACGGTGGAGCGCCGTACGGAAGTCGATGACGAAGGCGCCCCGCATGTCTCGGGGTCGATCGCGCAGCCGCGCCTGGAACTGCGCCGCCAGCTCCGCCGGTGGCAGTACGCGACCCCGGTCGATGCGGGGGATCTGGAAGACATCGTCGGCCACGGAGAGGAGCTCGACCCGCAGATCCGGGTTCCCGAAGGCCTCCTCGAAGTCGTAGAAGGCCTCCTCGAGCTCGTCGAGGTAGGCGTCGAGCGGGTGATCGCCGTTGGCCACCATCCGCACCAGGTAGAGCCGGTCGCGCGCCGCGAAGGTCTGGCTCGTGTAGTACTCGAAGACCCGCGTGGCCCGGTAGGCCTCACGCACGGCCGCCTCGAAGGTCCGGTCGGCGTTGATGACGGCGTCGTTGCGGTAGATGCGCACGTTTGGGTCGTTGCGCGCCGCCTCGACGTCGATCGTCAGCCGCTTCTGTTCCTCCTTGCTCGCCAGGATCGACAGCGCCTGGTTGCGCAGGCCTTGCAAGCTGCCCAGCGCGAGGTTGGTCTCGTAGGCGAGCTGGATGCCCTCGAGCTCGAGCTCCGCGAGCTGGCGCATGATGTCGAGCACCACGTAGCGCCCGTCGATCACCGCGGCGTCGCACTCCTCGCGGATCTCCCGGTCGACGATGTCCTGCTCGATGGTGGCGAGGGCCACCTCCAGCGCGACCACACCGGCCTCGAACAGCGTCGTGCTGCCCAGGTAGACGAGGCCGCCGAGGCCCAGCAGGACGTTGGTGGCGAACTTGGTCGGGCAGTCGCTCGCCGTGCCGACGATGCAGCTCGACTTGTCGATGATCTCCTTGGTCACGTCCCACGTTCGGTCGATCTGGTTGAGCACCAGGTTGGCGCCCGCCATCAGCCCCGTGAAGGCGACGATCTCGTCCCCCTTGCCCGCGCGCCAGGTCGCGAAGCTCTCGATACGCTGGCATTGCTCGCCGATGCGTCGCCGTTCGTCGTCGGCGCCCTGAATGAGGTTCTGGTGACGCAGCCGCCACTGCTCCAGGGCCAGCTTGGCCAGCTCCAGCCCGCCGAGGGCCTCCGCGATGGCGCCGTTGCCCACCAGCCCGCAGGGGTTGCCCATCAGCTCCAGGCGCGGCCCGCCGAGGTGGGCATACTCGGGCGTCGCCGGGTAGACCACCGCCTCCCCCCCCGGGATCTGGACCCGGAAGGTCCCACAGACCTCGCCTAGCTGCGTGTCGTGGTCGAGCTCGATGGCGGTGAGCTCGCTCTGGAAGGCCGCCGAGTCGGTCTCGAACTCCCGGGCGTCGGCGAGGGCCTTCTCCTCCTTCTCCGCGGCGACCTCGAGCTTCTGACGAGCGCGATCGAGGACCCGCTCGAAGGCGTTCGGATCACCGGGATCGAGGGCCGGGAAGGGGACGTAGCTCTGGGAGAAGCCAAAGTTCGTGACCTCGTCGCTGATGCGCCGGCGGGCGTTGCGCATCTCGAGCAGCGCGTCGCTGTAGGTGAGCTGGGCGACCTCGATCTGTCCCTCGACCTGCGCCTGCTCCGGGCCCGCGGCGCGTTCGAGGACCTGCTTCATGAGCTGCGAGACGTAGATCGACTCCAGGTAGGCGGTGGCGTACGCCTTGTCGATGATCCGCCGCGCCGGTCCGGGGCGGTTGAAGCCGTGGTAGCGCAGGGCGATCCGTGACCAGACCCGCGCCTTCTGGGAGGAGGCCCGGATGAGCTTGTGGAACCACGAGACGGCCGACTCCGGCCCGATGAAGCGTCGCCCGCCGAAGCCGGGCTCCATGGTGGCGCCGATGACGCCGGTGTGTTCGAAGAAGCGGTCGAGGACGAGCTGGTAGTACTGCGCGGCCTGGTAGAGGCTGTACATCTCGAAGCCCGCCCCGCCGGCCAGATCCAGGCCATCGGGCTCGAAGGCCGACCCCTCGAAGGAGGCCACCATCTGCCCCGCGAGGTCGAAGCGCGAGGCGAAGGCCTGGGTGTAGGCCTCGTCTCCGAGCATCACCAGGAGCTCGGCGTTGAGGGTCTCGAAGCCCTGCTCTGTGACCGGCATGGCCCGCCCCGCCACGTGGGTCTGTTCGTAGGAGAAGCTGCGCCTCAGGAAGCGCTCCAGGGCGGCGCTGGCGGGGAGCTGGCTGCCGTCGACCAGGCGGATGGCGCCCCCCCGGAGCTGCTCGTCGAAGTGAGCGTAGAGGAAGGCCATGCAGTCGATGCGCGCCCGTATGCGCTCGATGGCGACGGGGTCGTAGCAGTAGGGCACGGAGTCCCCGAAGCAGACAGCGGGCGCGAACCCGACCGACGCCCCGCTCGCGCGACTCTGGAAGCGGGTCTTGTAGCGGAAGGCCTCGTTGATCGCCTGATCCACGGGGCGGAAGACGGGGGTGTCCTCGGGGGCCTCGTAGAAGGTCTTGCCGGCGCGAAGCTCGGAGCGGTCGCGATCGCAGCTCACGGCGTCCGGATCCGCGCAGCGCCACGTCGGGTTGGGTCGGAACCACGAAGCGGGGCGCTCCTCCGGCGTCAGATCGGCCCAGCGCGCGGTCCAGGCGTCGAGGTTCGCCTTGCAGTTCGCCTTGTAGGGGCAGGGGGCGCCGACCTCGCACTCACCGCCGACCCGGGTGCAGCCCTGGGTGTAGTCGCCACCCTCGAACGCCGCGCGACCGGCCTCGAAGTCCTCGCGATCGATGCCCCACTGGTCGTTGTCACAGGCGAAGACCGGGTGGTCTGCTGCGCAGGGCTCCCCCGCGAGGCAGATGCCGCGCTCCTCCTGGCAGGCGGTGGCTGTGTCCCATGGCTCGGGGTAGATGAAGGCCTCGGTCCCCGGATCCCAGGTGCGCTGGACGGTGAAGAAGGAGACGAGGCTCCCCGGGGGGCACGGCGTGTCGCCGAGGGGCCCGGCGTCGAAGTAGCCGTTCATGTGGCAGAGGTAGTGCACCTCCTCCCCGCTCTCCTCGACGTCGGGATCCAGGGCCCGCGGCGCGTCGTCGGGCACCACGCCCTCGTAGACGACCTGCGCGAGCGCCCGTACGACGTGGGCGTTCGCCGTGCCGTCCTCGAGCTGGCTCGCGAGCAGCTCGACGCCGACGCCGTCGAGGAAGTGATCGAGCAGCCACGGTGCGCAGGTGCTCGCCGGCAGGTCTGGGGCCGGTCCGTCGGCCGGGGGCACGGTCCCGATGTACGCCTCCTCCTCAGCGGGGGGGGCGCCCCGACTCAGATACATGAAGCCGTGGGCGACGGCGGCCTCGGTGCTCGGAAACAGGGAGGGGAGCCGCTGTTCGAAGAGGACGAACATCTCCTCGCCGTCGATCATCGCCCCGTCGAGGAGGCGGATCGGGGAGCGAATGGACCGCCCGTCGGGGACCGGGTTCGCCCCTGCGAGGCTCAGGTTCAAGCGGACGAGGTCCTCGCCCCCCTCCTCGCCATCTTCGGGCTCGCCGTAGGGCAGGAGCCGCTCCCGGCACTCCGTCACCCAGCGTTGGCCGGAGCCCGCGGGCTGCTCGAAGGTCCCCTCCGTGAAGCCGGGCACCAGCCACGGGATGGGCATCGCCTCGAAGCGGCCCTCGGCGCAGGCCGCGTTCGGACCCGGCGCCGGGTAACGACCGCCGACCACGATCTCGGTGTCGAGGGCCCTCAGCAACGTGAGGCACTGGCCCTGGTCCTGGCCGACGCACGCCGCCGGATCCTGGTCGAACTCGACGGTGACCATCGGGTCACTGGGATACTGCAGCGCTTCGCCGGAGACGATCCGCCCGGTCCATCGAGTCGGCTCGTCCGCGTCCGTGCGCAGGTTCATTACGACGTCGAGCTCGGAGACGCCGGTGGGCACCGGGCTGGCCTCCAGATCGTCCGAGTAGACCGAGAAGCCGACGAGGTTGTCGGCGGGGTAGCAGGCCGCGTTCTCGTTGCCGCAATACTCGCGGCTCACCGGCCAGCGCCAGCTCCCGGAGCGCGTCGCCGTCAACATCGACTGGAGCTCGGCGTAGGAGAGCTGCCCGGAGCGGTACCCCCACCACCGGCGGACGAAGGCGTTGCCGACCTGGGAGATCTCGGCGTCGGCGGCCTCGTCGCTCCGCTCGAGGGCCGCCTTCCAGACGTCGAGGTGCCCATCGCCGAAGTTCGCCAGGTAATAGACCTTGCCCGCCCACTGGCCCACGGGGCTCTTCGCGTAGCGCAGGCGCACGTTCTCCGGCGGCATGCCCTGGGCGCGCACCTCCAGCGTGGCCGTCCAGCGCTGCACCTCGGGCGTGGCGCTCACGTCGATCGTGACGGCGATGGACGCCTCGGGGGCCAGATCGACCGTCAGCGTGACCCCCTGCTCGGGCTCACCGTCGGGGAGCTGGAGCGTCACCCACGGGAGGGGCTCGTCCTGCACGGTCCGCTGCCCGGCGCCGTCGAAGACCGTGTGGTCCGCCTTGCGCACCGTGAACGTACGCTCGTCGGAGCTGCAGTTCGTGAGGGTGAGCTCGCCGGTCGGCGCGGCGTCGGTGAAGGTGAGCACGCCCGGGCTCGCGAGGGCCTGGTCACCGACGCAACGAGCGGGGGGCAGCGCCCGGGACGTCGGGCGGGGCGCCTTCGGCATGCAGTGGCCGACGTGGAGGTGCTTCACCTGGCACCAGGTGCCCGCGGGGCAGCCCCGCGTCGGATCGCCGGCGACGCACGGGCGGCGGCAGGCGCGTCGATGGCACACGCGGTCGCCGCGACAGTCCTCGTCCACCTCGCAGTCGGAATAGCAGCCGCCGTCGATGCAGACCTGCATGTCCGGGCACTCCGCGTCCCCGGCGCAGGTGGCGGGGGCGCCGGATTGTCCCAGCTCGGGATCCGCGGGTGCGACACACGATCCGCGCACGCAAACCGCGCCGCCGACGCAGCCCTCGAGCAGACCATCGGAGTCGCACTCCAGCCGGCGGCCGTCGGGCCTCGAGAGCACGCCCCCGCGGCACGGCGTGAAGCACTTCGGATCCGCCGGGGGCTCCAGGGTCTGCCCGTGATCCGCCACGCACCAGCCGTCGTCACAGATCGCGCCGGCGGCGCACCCGCCGCCGAGGCACACGCAGTCCAGGGCGCCGGCGTCGCAATGCGGGGCCTGGCAGATCCCCTCCGCGCAGATCTGCGGCGTGCCGTCCGCCGCGGCCGGGCACGTCCCCTCCGCGGGGCAGGCGCAGCCGGTGGCGCCAGCCGGGCACGCGTCCTCCGCGCAGCGCGCGCCGGCGCCATCGCCAGCGCAGACGAGGCCATCCACGCAGCCGCCCCCGGCGACACAGGGGCAGCCGTCGGTCCCCGCCGGACAGGTGGGGAGGACGCAGAGCCCCTCGACGCACAGCAGCCCCTGACCGTCGCAGGTGCCGTCGTCGTGGCATGGGCAGTCCGCTCCGCCCAAGCGTTCGCAGACCTTCCCGGAGTAGTCGTCCAGTCTGCCGCATCCCACGAGCCCGACCGCGAGCCACAGGGAGGTCCAGAGAGTCATCGAGCGTGTCATCTGGTCACTCCTTCACAGCTCACGGCGCAGCGCGACGCCCAGATCCAGGCGGAGCGTGGCTTCGTCGGTGCGCGGCACGAAGACCAGCCGGTCGTTGATGTCCACGGCGCGGCGGGACCACCGGCCACCCGAGGCGGCCTCCTCCACGCACACGGTCAGACCAAGGCCCAGCTCAGCCAGGCATTGGGCGCTCCAGAGCCCACCGAACCACGCGCGGTCGGACCAGGGATCCCCCGGATCCGCCGAGCTGATGCGGCGCCCGATCTGGCCGCCGACCTCGAGCCACGGCAGCGCCACCCAGCCGACGCCGGCGGTGGTCTCGGCGCCGAAGCTCTGTCCCAGGCCGCTCCCCGTCGTGAACCCGATGGAGAGCCGGGCGTAGAGCGGCGCCTTCATCCAGCCCGCCTCGAGCCGGGTGATGCCCGACCACACCTGCTCAGATGCGAGAAGCGCGCCGCCGCCGAGGCCCGCGCCGAGCCACAGGTCGTAGGTGGGCCGCTCTTCCGTAGAGGGCGGCTCCCCCCCCACCGCCGGCGCGGCGAGCATCAGAAACAGGAACGTCGCTCGCATGATGCGCTCCGTCATTGAGTGGTCACGGCGGCCCGGAAGCCGACGATGCCGTTGGGCAGCCGCTCGCCGTTGGGGAGGCGGCTCGAGTTGCGGCCGATGAGGTGCTGCGGGAAGAGCCCCCACGTGCCCCCGCGGATATCTCGGTCGGTCATCGATCCGTGGGGAGGCCCGTAGTCGGACACGCGACAGCCGTCCGTGCGAGGGGCCCCATTCGCCGGCGCCCCGGCATACGAGAGGTTGAAGCAGTCCTCCGTCCACTCGGCCACGTTCCCGCCGAGCCCCGACACGCCGAAGGGGCTGTCCCCCGCCGGGGCGTAGCGCCCGACATCTACCGGGCCGCTGAGCCCCGGACAGCCCGTGACCGCCGCGAAGCCGCAGCCGGTCTCGTCGCCCCAGGGGAAGATGGAGTAGTCGTCGGGCCCCGGCATCGGACCGCGCGCGGCGTACTCCCACTCCGAGTTGCTCGGTAGCCGCCCCCCGATCCAGCCGGCGAACGCCCGCGCCTGCGGCCAGGTGACGCAGACTATCGGTTGGTTGCTCGCCCCCGCGATGTCGTAGTTGGGCCCCCCGGCTCCCGGCACGCAGGTGTTCGCCGGAGTACAGCGACCGGCGGCGACGCACGCCCGATATTGGGCGACAGTGACCTCGTTGCGCATCACCTCGAAGCCGTAGTCGAAGGTCACGGGGTGGACCGGGAGCTCCACCTCGAGGCAGCGGTGGTCGCCGTTGAGATCGTCCCGGCAGCCCATCCAGAAGGTCGCCGATCCGCCCCGACGCACGATCGTGCACAGCTCGATGTTCTGCCCCGTACCGTTGATGTCGTTGACGACGTGGCAGTCGATGCAGGAGATGTTCTCGTCGATCTGTCCATCGCAGTCGTTGTCTTCGTCGTCGCAGATCTCCTCGGTCGGGCCCACGACGCCCTCGCAGCCCGTCAGCACGCCGTCGCGGCAGCGTCGGGTCCCGGGGTCGCAGAGGCCGACGTCGTCGCCGCCGCAGCGCTCCTCCAACTCCCCCTCGCAGGGGCAGCCCTCCACGTCGACGACGCCGTCGCAGTCGTTGTCGAGGCCATCGCACACCACCACGGTGGGCTCGACGGAGCCGACGCAGAGGACCACGCCCCCCTCGCATCCGAAGGCGCCCTCCTCGCAGACGCCGGCGCCGGTCCCGCAGGGGGCCCCGATCTCGCCCTCCGCCTCGGGGGGCGAGCGGAGCGGAGCGTCGTCGATCCGGCCGTCGCAGTCGTTGTCGAGGCCGTCGCAGACCTCGTCGGCCGGGAGGGCCGCCCAGCCGCAGCCCGTCCACCGATCGTTGATACAGCGCCGCGCGCCCAGCCGGCACTCACCGACGTCGTTGAGCCCGCATGGCTCCTCGAGATCCCCGGCGCAGGGGCAGCCCTCGAAGTCGACGACGCCGTCGCAATCGTTGTCTGTGCCATCGCAGACCTCGTCGGCCGGGCCGATGGAGCCCGCGCAGACCCGCTCGCCCGCCTCACACGCCCAGGCCCCCGGCACGCACGCCCCCACCTCCGTCCCGCATGGCGCGCCAGCGTCGCGGAAGGACTCGTCCGTCGCCCCGTCACAGTCGTTGTCGACGCCGTCGCAGACCTCGTCGACGGGGGCCACGGCCCCCTCGCACGCGCTCCACTCACCCTCGAGGCAGCGGCGGAGACCGGGCCTGCACGCCCCGATATCTACCCCGCACGGACCCTCGGGCGACCCCTCTTCACAGGGGCAGCCTTCGCCGTCGACGACGCCGTCGCAGTCGTTGTCGACTCCGTCGCAGACCTCCTCCGCCGGCCCTACGCCGCCTGCGCAGACCACCTCTCCGTCCAGGCAGGCCAGCGCCCCGCTCTCGCAGGCGCCGACCTCCGGGCCGCATGGGCTCTCGACACCGGGGAAGTCCTCGTCGATCTCGCCGTCGCAGTCGTCGTCCAGCGCGTTGCAGGCCTCCGCCGGCAGATCGGGGTAGCCACAAGACCCGAAGACCTGGGCGCCGTCCGGGCAGCGCCGGCGTCCCACGTGCCCGCACAGATCCGGGCAGCCCCCGCCGAGGCAGCCGTCCTCGTCGGGTACGACGCCACACGCCACCGTCCCCCAGCCGCAGGAGGTGACGCACGGTGTGCGGACGCCATCGTCGACGAGGCCGTCGCAGTCGTCGTCGGCTCCGTCGCACGCGTCGCCCTCGTCGGGGGCCGGTTGGACCCCGCCGACGCAGGTCTCGGTGCCCGCGACGCAGGCCGCCCGGCCCGGCTCGCACACCCCGACGTCGGTGCCGCACGCGAGGCCTTCGCCCGCGAACGTCTCGTCGATGTCGCCGTCGTGGTCGTTGTCGCACCCGTCGCAGACCTCGTCGCTCGGGGGACCCTCACACCGGCCCGGCGGTGCGAAGAGGCGGTACTCGACTTCGAACGCCACCTCGCAGGAGGTCGGCTCGAACTCGCCGTCCTCGGGGGTGTGGTCGTGGCAGCATTGTTGGAGGGCGTTGCGGCGGGCGGCGCCGCCCTGATCCAGCTCGGAGTTGCAACGCACGTGGCACGAGGCCCGGTCGCTCGGGTCCTCGATCGGGTCGCAGCCCAGGGCGCACTCCCGGTGGCGCGCGCACCCCGCGGGGCTGACCATGTCGGCGAGGCAGGCGTCGAAGGCGTCACCGCAGAAGTAGCGGTCGCATTGCAGCCACGGGGGCAGCCCCGGCTCACGGGCGATGAGGCCATGGCCCCGGCCGTCGCAGACGAGGCGGCGCACGGCCAGCGAATCAGAGTCGACCTCCAGCCGGGGCTCGGCACCGAAGACCCCCCCGCGGATGCCGGGGGGGTAGAGCCCATCCAGCGTGAAATCGGAGTCCAGATAGCCCAGGGAGAGCGCCAGACTGCCGATCGGCTGCTCCCCCACGATGTCCTTCACGACCCCCCCGGCCTCGAGCACGAGGGTCTCTTCCGCGAAGCCGGTCGCCTGTACTTCGTTGGCGTAGACGAGCAGCTCGGCGGCCTCGACGCGGACCGTAACCTCGAGCTGTGAGGTGCCCGTGCCGGTGACGTCGAAGTCGACATCGACGTCGACGGCGAGCTCCGGGAGGAAGGTGTTGAAGAGGTTGTGATCGCTGTCGGCGACCGGCGTGACGCGGAGGCTCCCGACCCAGCGGCGCAGGCAGACCTCGTCCTCGTCGACGAGGCCGTCGCAGTCGTTGTCCAGCCCGTCGCAGAGCCAGTGGCAGGAGAGGTCGTCGGGGGTGCACGCCTCGCGCTCGACCACCACCGCCCGGGGGGCGCATACCGGGGCACCGCGGCATCGCCACGCGTTGTCGGCGCACACGCCGAGCCGGGCCTGCTCGGGGAGGCAACGAGCACCGTAGAGCGCGCCCGCCGCGGCCTCGCCGGGCACCGGGAGGCCATCGAGGCCTTCGTCGGTCTCGCCGTCGCAGTCGTTGTCGTGGCCATCGCAAAGGGTCTCGCCCTCCGGCTCGTAGGGGTGCCGCGGCGCGCAGCGGTAGACGCCGTCGACGCAGCGGGTCAGGCGGTCGCCGCAGACGCCGGGCAGGTCGGGATCTTCCGGCAGGCCGAGGGCGTCGTTCGCCGCAGCGCAGGGGATGCCGTCGAGGGCCTCGTCGATCTCGCCGTCGCAGTCATTGTCTCGGCCGTCGCAGACCTCTTCTGCGGGTTCGGGCGCCTCGCACGTCGGGTGGACGCCCTCACACGCCCGGGCGACGCCGAGGTTGCAGGCGCCGACGAGACCGGTGAAGCAGCACGCCGGCTCATCACCGGCGACGCAGGTGGCCCCGGGGCCGACGCCGCCCTCGTCCACCTCTCCGTTCTCGTCGTTGTCGATCCCGTCGCAGGGGGCCTCGAGGCAGATCAGCCGTCCGAAGGCCGAGGCGTCGGCGGCGCAGCGCGGCGGGTTGTCGGGCACGCCGGGGCAGCGGAGGTCGTCGGGCGCGTCGAGGTGGGCCCGCAGCGCCTCGGCGCAGCCGTTCGTGCAGCCGCGCACGTAGCCGCGGTGGGCGTCGTTCGGTGGGTAGTCGCGGTAGGGGACGGCGCCCCAGAGGGCGCTCCCCGGCGTAGGCACGGCGGCGGGCTCACAGGTGAGGCGCACGTCGCCGCCCTCCGGCGCTCCCGAGGTACGGCAGGCGTTGAGCCTGAACTCGGCGGCGGCGGCTGACGGGCTGCGCTCCAGGGGGGCGGCTTCGTCGGGGGCGTCGCGCACCACGAGGCATTTGAACTGGCTGTGGTGGGTCATGCCGGTCCAGTCGGGGCCGTCCGCCAGGGTCTCGGGCTCGAGGGCGAGGTCCATCCCGACGGGCGGGACCAGGCGGTCCGCGTCCGCGTCCCGAAGGCGGACGCAGCTCCGCCAGCCGTCGCAGGCGGCGTCGTCGGGGCACGCATCCGCCGGGTAGCTCAGCGGCACGCCACCGTCGCCCGGGGCGGCGCGGTGGCGCTCGGCGATGTGCCATGCGTCGGCCTCGTACCAGCCGCGGTGCAGCTCGAGGAAGTAGGCGAAGCGGTTGAAGGGGAGTTGGTCGGGGCGGATCTCTGGCGCCGGCTCGGCGCCCCCCCACTCGTAGGGATCGCCGACGCCGTTGTCGTTGTAGTCCGCGCGCGGGTGGTGGCAGAGCTTGGTGAAGCGGTTGAGCGCCGCGGCGCGCACCCCGTCGCCCTCCGCCCCCCAGAAGGCCCGGGGGAGCTGCGCCCTCACCCACTGGATGTCGAGGACGGCGTCGTCGTCGTTGCGCACGCTCTCGAAGAGGGGCAGGGGCGCATCGAGGGGGACGGCGCGGGTCTGCCCCGCCTCGTTGTGGAGCACGACGCGATCCACGCTGCGGACGTCGCAGCGCACGTTCTCCGTGAGCGCCGGATCCCCGGACTCGAGCACGACGCGCGCGCTCTCCCGCACCCAGCCGTCGCCGTCGGCGTCGCAGGGCACGACCCCCGACTCGTTCGCCGTCGAGTAGAAGAAGCCCGGTCGAGTGCGGCAGATGCACGCCCCGGCCAACGTGGGGCGCGGCTCCCGGCCGGCCTCCCGCGCGGGGTCGTCGCAGGGTGGGCACGGCGCACACTCGCGGCCGTTCCAGAGCGTTCGATCTCCACAGGGGGGCCGGCACGAGGCGTCCGCGGGCGGCGCGCCCGGCGGTGGCTCGACGCAATCCGACTCTCCGCAGTCCAGATCCGCGCACGCGTACGGGGCCCGGCAGGCGCCGTCGTCCGCCACCAGGCCCTCGACGCACGCCCCACATCGGGGGCGTCGCGCGCCCTCGCAGACCCGCCCGTGTCGCGCGCAGTCGAGGGCGTCGCAGGTCACGCTGGCGACGCACTTCCCGGTCTCCGGATCCTCGGTCGATCCCGCGGCGCAGGCCCCGCACTCGGCCCCGCCCGCGTACGCGACACAGTCGCGCCGTTGCTCTGCGCAGGCGGTGAACAAGCTGGCAGGCGCTCCCGGCTCGCAGTTGGGGGTGGCTTCGCCCGGCCCATCGCCGAGGGGCCCCCCGTCGCAAGCGTCGGCACAGCCGTCCTCCGGCGCCGCCGCGTCCTGCGCCCCAGAGACGTCACACCCCATCCCCGCGACAGCGAGCGCGAGGGACGTGATCCCGCGTCCTCCGACGAGCCCCTCGAGCATCTTGGCCCCCGGTCCTCGTGCAACTCCAGGGAGGCTAGCGGCGCACCGTTAACGCCAGGTGAACGGCGCCTACGGGAGACTCACCCCGGGGGCCCCGGGGAGCTCCGACGCGCCCGAGAGTCGACCCACTCCTGCCGAAGAGGTGTCGGCAATTCGAGTGGAGCGGAGGACCGCGCTCTCGGCTCTGAGCCGACGGGCATTCAACGAGCGTCGCGGGGCGCGGCTCGTGCGTGCGCCTGGGGCGGTGCGTCCTATCGAGGGACGGGGAGGGCGGTGAAGTCGATGCTCTGGTCGTGCCTGACTCGATGTCCGGCGGCGTCGAGCGCCGTGAGGAAGACGGCGCGCCGCCCGTCGCCGGAGAGCAGCCCCCGTCGGCGGCACAGCCCGACGCTCAGGGCGAAGGTGGGCGCGCTGACCGGGCGGATGAACCTCTCCGTTCGTGGGCGCGCGCCGCCGACCGCTCGCACCTCGACCTCGAAGGCCAGTGACCCCGCGGCGTCGACTGCCGCCGAGAGGGCGACGCCGGCGTTTCCACAGGAGTCGGCGCCCTGGTAGCGCTCGACGAGCGCGGGCGGCTGGATCCAGCGGGGCGCGGCCTCGTCGGGTCCCCCCGCTGTCGTCCACACCGTGTCTGGAAGGTCGGCGTCCGCCGGTCCTTCGAGGTGGTAGCGCCGGTTGGGCAGCAGCGGACGTCGGGGGCGGACGAGGAGTTGCCGACCGTCGAGGTAGCGCTCGATGATCCGGAGAGGCGCTCGATGCTCCCCCGACACCAGGGCGGAGCGCGAGACGGCGCGCCGAGTCGACCGGACGCGGTCGGGATCGAGGAACAGCACCAGCACCGGGTTGGTCGGCAGGGCGTGTGCCACGTCGGGCCAGACGTCCGTTGGCTTGTCGACCTTCCTACACCTGCAGGCGTCGGCGGCCGAGGGTGCCACCAAGAGCACCAGAACGAGGAGGGTGTTTCGGTCCATGCCGTCGAAACGCGCCGACCTCGTGATCGATCTGTTTGAGGCGCAGCGCCGGACGCAAGAGGACCTGGGTGCAAATCCCAGATCTGCGGTCGTCTTTGGAGAGGCTGTCAGCTTTCAG
>CAYOBQ010000157.1:0-22396 GCA_964402225.1 uncultured Nannocystaceae bacterium
TGACCGCTGAGTGCTGAAAGCCCCCCACACTCCCTCCGTCAGAATCGGGATATGCACCCTCAACAATGGAGGCCGCGATGAATGTCCTGTTTCTCTGCGTCGCCAACTCGGCGCGCAGTCAGATCGCCGAGGGGCTCGGCCGGGCGATGGCCCCCGCTGGCGTCTCGGTGATGAGCGCCGGCAGCGCCCCGACCCAGGTTCGGCCGGAGGCCATCGAGGTCCTCGCCGAGGTGGGAATCGACATCTCCACCCACCGCTCGAAGGGGCTCGACTCGGTCTCCATCGAGGCCGTGGACACCGCGATCACGCTCTGTGCCGAGGAGGAGTGCCCCCTGCTCCCGGGCGACGTGACCCGCCTCTCGTGGGCGCTGCCCGATCCCGCCTCGGCCCCAGACGAGACCCGCCTCCAGGCGTTTCGCGACACCCGAGAGGAGATTCGACGGCGTCTCACGGCGTTCTTTGACGCGCTCTGACGCGCTGCGTCATTTTCTGATTGACGCACTTTGACGCACCGCGTTAAGAACACCCCATCGACAACGATGGAGGTGAATCCATGTCCAACCTCGCCGAGAAGCTCCCCAACTTCGTCAAGGACCGCGTGGAGGCCGTCGAGGCCCGCGGTCGCAAGCTCGCCGAGCGGGTCGACGAGCTCGTCGACCAGTACCTCCCCGCTTCGGTGGTGGCCCCGCTGCGCACCGACGAGGGGCTGACGCTGGTGACCCTGCGGGAGGCCGCGACGGCCGCGGGCGACGAGATCATCGCCCTCGTCCGCCCCCGGAAGGACGAGGGCGAAGCCGAGGCGGAGGCAGAGCCCGAAGCAGAGGCCGAGCCCGAGCCCCAGGCGGAAGCGGAGCCGGAGCCCGAAGCGAAGCCCGAGCCCGAGCCGCCGGCCAAGGCGACGGCGAAGCCCAAGCCGAAGGCGGCGCCCAAGAAGACGCCACGGAAGCGGAAGAAGCCGGCGGCGACCGAGGGCTGATGAAGCGGGGGCGTCGCTGACTACTGGCAGTTGGGCTTGGGGAGCACGCGCGCGAAGTCCTGGGCGGGGGTGATGTCGAAGCGCGTCGGATCCCCCTTCTTCTTGCGCGCCCGGTCGTTGTCGAAGACCACGACGAGGTTGTCTCCGTAGACCGCGAGGCCCTCGGGCTTCCCGTCGATCTTGGCGCAGAGCGCGGGCTTGCCCGGCAGGCCCGTCTTGGGATCGATGAGCGCCTTGGCGAGGATGCCGGCGACGCCGGACCTGGTGCCGTCGCCGTCGAGCTCGTAGCTCCAGGTCATCCAGAGCGTGTCGCCGTCTCTGGCCATCGAGCTGATGCCGAAGTCGTGCCCGTCGAGGGCCCACGCCTTACCGTCGTAGGCGTGCTCTCCCCCGGGCTTCACGACGATCGCCCAGGGCACGAAGTCGTCCTCCTTGGCGTTCTCCGGCATGAGCCCGCGGGTGCCGAGGAGCACCGAATCGCCGCCCGCCGCGAGGCCCTCGAGGGAGTAGTAGGCCACCGGCATCGGCAGCAACGACTCGAGCTTGGCGGTGGCCTTCGCCACGTCGAAGGGCGCGATCTCCTGACAGCCGGCCCCCGGATCCGGGCAGCGCCAGACGGTCCGCGAGATGGCCTCGAGCAGGAGCAGGCCCCCCTTCCCGTCAGGGGCCATGTCCTCCCACTTCATCCGCTTGGCGAGGATCTTCGCGATTCTCGGAGCGAGCGCGCGGCTCATCGCCTGGGTTCGCTGGGGGTCGAGGCGCCCCGGGGCGATTTGGTGGGCCGCCGTGGGGGCGTTGCGACCGGGCGCCAGCGGCAGCGCGTAGGCCGCGATCCACCCGCCGCGGTCGTTGACGACCCACAGCGCGTCGCCGATCACCGCAGCACCGCTGGGCTCCCAACGGTCTACGCCGGCCGGCGCCTCGACGACATGGGGGTGGATCGCCGGGGGCTCCGCCTTCGGCGCGGGCGCCGGCTGGGCCTCTGGAGCGGGGGCCGGAGCCCCGCCACACGCCGCAACGAACGCTGCGGCCATCAAGATCGCGGGACGCACTATCGCCTCCTCCTCCTGCGATGGTGACGGTCGGGCATCACCACCCGCGCGCGGGTGATGACCACGCGCTCAGGCTCTCCCCGACCTTGACGTTTGACCCAGAGCACCACATCCGTCCCTTCCTCGCCACGAATCGCTTGCGCGACGGCTCCGATCCCGCCCTTTCTCGCATCGACTTCCCCCACCATGACCACCACATCCCCCTCCTTGAGGGCCTCAGACGCCGGGCCGCCTTCGACGAGCTGGCCGATTTTGACCCCCAGCCGATGTTTGCCGAGCACCGCGCCGATACCGGTCAGCTCCTGCCCCGGGACGGTGTCACGAAGCTGCGGGCTGAGCGCGAAGTCGCGGCGCACCTTCTCCCCGGGCGCCCCATGCACCCCGCCGACCAGGAGCGGACGATACCCCTCGGCGGTCACCCGGATGCTCGTGCGCTTCCCGGGCAATGCCGCCAACTCGTAGCGACCGTCGCCGTCGCTGAGGGCCCCCACGGTCTCTGCCAGGGCGCCGGACTTCCACTCCGCGGGGACCACCAGCGCGCCCTCGACCGGACGCCGTGTCGACGCGTCGGTGACCCGCCCCACCAGCACCGCAGAGCGCTTCAGCTTGACCACGACGCCACCGAGCGTCTCTCCGGCGACGACCTTCAGGCCGTCGAGGGACGCCGGCTGGTAGCCGTTCGCCGCCACCCAGATGCGCAGCTTCCCCGGCGCCACGGGGCCCAACGTGAAGCGACCCGCACCGTCATCGAAGGACTGGGCGGGCGGGGCCCCGGTCCGCCGCGTGAACGGCGTCGCCGTCACCGAGAACTCGGGCACGGGATCGCCATCGCGATCCACGACCCGACCCGCGATGTAGCCCCCGCCGGGGAGCAGGAGCGTCACCTCGCCCGGGGAGTCGACCTCGACCATCGTTCGCCCATGGGCCCCGTGGGTCGCGTGGACGCGGATGCCCCCCTTCCCTCGCGGCCAGCGAAGCGAGAAGCGCCCGTCCCCGTCGGCGTGCATCTTGCCCAGAGCACGCCGTGCCTTGCCGCGGCGAAGGAAGACCCAGGCGCCGGCCGCCGGCCGCCCATCGACGAGCACCACGCCGTGAACACCGGCCGCGGGCTCCAAGACCACGTCCCAGCGGACCTTGGGCTCCGGCGGGAAGCTCGGCTGCTCGAAGGTCTGGGAGACGTAGCCGCGGGCGCTCACCTCCATCCGCGCGGCGCTCGGTGGCACCCGATGCAGGCGGTATCGCCCCTCGTCGTCAGTCTTCGCCCGGAGCTCGCGGGGCCGCTTCCCGGGCGGGATCACCCGGACAGATGCGCCGACGACGGGATCTCCGGTGGGATTGGTGACCTGCCCGTAGACCTGACGGAGGGCCCGGGCGGGGAACGGCGCCTGCGCGTCTGCGCGGATCGGCGCGGGTGGCCGCTCCGGTTGGCGCTCGACGGCCGGCCGTGCCGGGGCCGTCGCCCGAGCCTGCGGCCGGTCGCGTATCGGGGGGTCTGCGGTCGCCACGAGGGCCGCCACGACCAACAGGCCGAGGAGCACCAGGGCGATCAGGACCGGCTTCAGTCGCCGCACGGACAGGGCGCTACGGTTGAGCGGGCGCCTTCGCCTCGGTGCCCGCCGTCGGAGCCGGGGCGGGCGCCTTGGGCGTCGCCGCCGGAGCTGCCGGCGCCTTTGGAGCTTCGGGCGCCTTCGCCTTCGGCTTCGGCTTCGCGGCGCTCGTCCCGATGGGGGCCGCGAGACCGCGGCTGTCGGTCATGCCGCCCCCCGCCTCCGCCGCCGGCAACGGAGCCTGCTGCATGTACATGTACCAGGCACCCATCACGAGGATGCCGACGACGCCGATCGCGCCGAGGATGTGAACGGGCTTCATATGCGTTTCCTCCCGTGCTGCGGCTTCTTCGTATCGCCTCGCTGAACGGTCGTCCAGAATCACATGAGTGCGCGACCACTCGCTCCTGCTCTTGGCCGCCTTCGTGGCCTGCGACGAGATCGTTGTGGAGGGCAAAGACGGCCTCCCCGCGGCGGACTCGCAGCCCCACGACGCGGCGCCCCCCTTCGACGTCCCGGGGGACGCGGAGGCTTCGCCGGACGCCGCTCCCGACCCGCTCGAAGACGATCTCCGACATGTGGCCCTGGGGGTCTTCGAGGCCGGCCACCCCATCCCCTTCAGCGTCCCCCCCGGCTTCGAGGCGGCGCTGCTTCAGGTTCGCGGCGCCCCCGACCGCCTCTACCGCGTCGTCTCGGTCGTCGGGCCCGGTGGCGTGCTCGTCGACGACGAGGGTGAGGCGCCGCTGCGTACCAGCGCGAACCCCGAAGTGGCCACGGCGTTGCTGCCGAACGACGACGCCCACGTCCTCGCCCCAGGCGACTACACCTTCCAGGTCAGCGCCGAGGGTCCCGAGTCCGGCCTCGAGGCCGAAGCGTGGCTCGTGCGGGGGCGCCGACCACACCTCCAACTCGACCTGCTCCTCCCCCCCGCCACCGGACGAGCCGTCGATGCGCCCGAGATCGAAGCGATGGCCCGCGCCTTGGAAGCGAAGGTGGGCGAGGCCTTCGGGCTCGAGGCGGAGATCCACGTGGCCAACCTCACCGCGGATGCGCCGGCGGAGCTCGAGATCGATGGCCGCCTCGGCGGGTTGGCGACCCTCGCCCGCTACGCGCCAGAAGGCGGTGGCGGGGTCGACATCTTCCTGCACGACCAGATCACCGTGGACGGACATCGGCAAGGGGGCCTCACGGGCGGTCTGCCGGTGCCCCTCGGGCTCCGCGGCACGGCCGCGAGCGTGGTAGCCGTCCGTATCGCGCTCCTCGACGACTTCCCCGACGCGGTGGCGGATCTCGCGGTTCACGAGCTGGGCCACGCCCTCGGCCTCTACCACACGACGGAGCCCCACGGGGGACGCCACGATCTGCTCGCCGACACGCCCCCCTGTCCCCTCGAGTGCGACGCGGACGGAGACGGCGTGCTCTTCGCCCGCGAGTGCGGCGCCCGTGACAGCGGGGAGCCCCCCTGCCGCGGCGCCGCGGATAACCTGATGTTCTGGACGCTGGGTGGCGCTCGAGACGCGAGCGCCTCCCAACGCCGGGTCGTGGCCCGCCACCCGGCGGCGCATCACTAATCGGCGCTTGCGACCACCTCGGTCGGGTGGTACGCCAATCGGCGTGAAGATGGTCTGCGCCATTATCAAGCCCTTCAAGTTCGACGAAGTGAAGGAGCGCCTCGCTGAGATCGGCGTCCACGGGATGACCGTCACGGAGGTCAAGGGCTTCGGGCGCAGCGGCGGAAAGCGCGAGCTCTACCGGGGCAGCGAGTACGTCGTCGACTTCGTCCCCAAGATCAAGCTCGAGATCGTCGTCCCCACGCCGCGGGTCCCCGAGGTCGTCCAGACCATCGTGGACGGCGCACACACAGGGAACATCGGCGACGGCAAGATCTTCGTCACGCCCGTCGAGGAAGCGGTTCGGATCCGCACCGGCGAGCGCGGCGAGGTGGCTCTCTAGTAGACAAAGCCAGGAGAAACGACCCATGGCCGGGAACACCAAGACCGCCAAGGACGTGCTCGCCTACGCCGAACAAAACGGCTGCAAGCTCGTCGACTTCAAGTTCATGGACTTCATCGGCCAGTGGCAGCACTTCTCGGTGCCACTCCACCAGATCAACGAGGGCTCCTTCGAGGACGGGCTCGGCTTCGACGGCTCCTCGCTGCGCGGCTGGCAGCCGATCCACGCCAGCGACATGCTCGTCGTGCCCGATCCGACGACCTCGATGATCGATCCGTTCTGCCAGACGGTCCCCACGCTCTCGCTGCTCTGCGACATCATCGACCCGATCACGCGCGAGGGATACAGCCGCGACCCACGCTACATCGCGCGCAAGGCCGAGGCCTATCTGCGGCAGACCGGCATCGCCGACACCGCCTACTTCGGCCCCGAGGCGGAGTTCTTCATCTTCGACGACGTGCGCTTCGACCTCTCGGCCAACGCCTCCTTCTACGCGGTCGACAGCGAGGAGGGCATCTGGAACACGGGGCGCAGTGAGGGGGGCCCGAACCTCGGGCACCGGCCGCGCCACAAGGGCGGCTACTTCCCGGTGCCGCCCATCGACTCGATGGCGGATCTGCGACACGCCATGGTCGCGACCCTCGAGCAGGTGGGGCTCGTCGTCGAGCGGGAGCACCACGAGGTGGCCACCGCTGGACAGGCGGAGATCGACATCCGCTTCGGTCCCCTCGTCGAGATGGCCGACCAGCTCATGTGGTTCAAGTACGTGATCAAGAACGTCGCCCGGCAGCACGGGCGCACCGTCACCTTCATGCCCAAGCCGCTCCACGACGACAACGGGTCGGGCATGCACTGCCACATGAGCCTGTGGAAGGACGGCAACCCGCTCTTCGCTGGCGACGGCTACGGCGGCATGTCGGAGATGGGGCTGCACTACATCGGCGGCGTGCTCAAGCACGCACGGGCGCTGTGCGCGTTCACCAACCCCACCACCAACAGCTATCGGCGGCTGGTCCCCGGCTTCGAGGCCCCCGTCAACCTCGCCTACAGCGGGCGCAACCGCTCGGCGGCGGTGCGGATCCCGATGGCCGAGTCGAGCCCCAAGTCGAAGCGCATGGAGTTCCGCGTCCCGGATCCGACGTGCAACGGCTACCTCGCCTTCGCGGCGATGCTGATGGCGGGCCTCGACGGCATCGAGAACCGCATCGATCCGGGTGAGCCCCTCGACAAAGACATCTATGGGCTCTCCCCCGAGGAGCTCGCCGACGTGCCCTGCGCCCCCGCGTCCCTGGAGGAGGCCATCGCGGCGCTGCGCAGCGACCACGAGTTCCTGCTCAAGGGCGACGTCTTCACCGAGGACGCGATCGCGATGTGGATGGACTGGAAGACCGAGAACGAGGTGAACTTCGTCCGTGCACGGCCGGTGCCCGCCGAGTTCTTCCTCTACTACAACATCTGAGGAGGCATCCCATGTCCCGCGCGCTGCTCGCTACGCTCCTCGTCGCCTGCGGGCCCAGCGCCCCGGTCAAGCCCACGGGACCGCCGCCCTGTGAGAGCGGCGAGGCAAAGCTCCGCAAGCGCATCGGGCCGGAGATGGGTCTGGTCGTGAACAAGACCGAGCTGCCGCTGCCCGCGCCGAGCGCCGACGGCTGCGCCCTGGTCTACACCCTGGTGGGCGAGGAGATGGCCGGCGAGATCGAAGGGGAGGCGGCCCCCGACGCGGCGGGGTCTCACCAGCTCGCCGTCGCCCTCCCTGGCGCTGGCGGCCAGAGCCTCAACCTCGTCGAGCCTTCGAAGACGGCCCCCGCCGAGGTCCTGGTCCTGCTGAAGCTGCAAGATGTCACGAGTTCCGGTCAGCCGGAGCTCGTGGTGCAGGAGGACAAGGGCTTCGGCTCCGACGGCTATCGCGGCCTGCGCGTCTTCGACTACGCCCGCGGTGACGGCCTCCCCCACGCCGTCTTCGATGAGCGGCTCACCATCACGACCCCCGAGGGCCTGAACCTCATCCCCGACTGGAAGACCGGCTCCGTGGGCTCGAAGCGGGCCATCTTCCTGGACGGCGCCGGCACGCTCCGCGTCTTCACCTGGGACTCGGCGATCCGTCGCTTCGTCTTGGACGAGGCCGAGACGGCGAAGCGCGCGCCCAAGCCGAAGCCGACGGAGGTGCCGCCCCCTGCCCCGCCGACGGAAGACACCAAGACGCCGTAGCGCTCTACACGAGCTCCTGGACGAGCTTGATGAAGGAGGTCGATGACTGGTGCACCATCGTGGGGTGCATCTGGAGGTCGTGGGCCACGCGCGTGGTGCTCGACTGGGCGGTCACGATGCCGACCTTGATGTTGCGGCGCTCGCACGCCTTCAAGACCTGTCGAGTCTGAGCCCGGGTCTTGGGGGCGCCGAGGTACGGGCCCATCAGGCAAATCCAGGTGCGGCGCGTCTCACCGGCGAGCCTCGTGATGCCCTCGAGCTGCTGTAGCAGGTCCGACATTGGCTCTTCACCCAACTCGAACCAGCCCTCGCGCAGTCGGATGATGGCCCCGCTGGGGAGCGGATTGAGTCCCATCAGGCGACGGTCGGTGGCGGCGCGGACGGCCTTCTGCACCGCGCCGGCGCGGAGCGGCTTGGGGATCTGGCCCGCGAAGCCGTGGGGAACCTCCGCGCCGCGTCCGGCCATCGCATAGGCCGGCGCGCGCCCGAAGATGGCGGCCACGGAGTCGAGGGCGGCCAGACCGCCCGGCAGCCCCTCGTCGATGAAGAGGCACCCCGCGCGCTTGCGCTCTTCGAGCCCACCGGCGCCGTCGAAGTGGATCACGTCGCACTCGTCGGAGACCGCCTTCATCACGGTGTCGCGCGCGTTGAGCGAAGGTGAGGCGATGACCACCACGGGCTTGGCCAGGGCGTCCTTCGCGTACCGGGGGGGATCGAGGGGCTGTGCGTGGTCGACACGCTCGGCGAGCTTGGTGCTCACATCCATCAGGTCGAGGGGCTTGGCGAGGAAGAGATCCACCCCCGCCTTGACGTACTCCAGCGCCTGCTCGCGCTGGATGTTGTCGACCAGCACCGCGATGGCCACCTTCTTGCCACGGGCGATGCGTCGCACGTCCGTGACGACGGCCAGGCCGTCCACGTCCGGTAGCTTCTGGTCGACGATGACTGCGTCGGGGGTGATCCCCCTCAGCGTCGCCGCCGCCGCGCGCCCGGAGCTGACGGATTGGACGCGCCAGCCCGCGAGCCCGAGCACGGCGCTCAGCCCGTTGCCGCTGCCGCTGTCGGCCGTCGCCAGGAGCAGGGTCGGAGGCGCGCTCAATCGACCTCTGCGACCCGCAGCGTGCTCAACAGCGCCTGCATGTCGTGCTCGATCCGGTTGATGCCCGGGACGTTGTCGATGACGATCGCCCGGGGCTCACGAGCCGGCACGAGGACCAGCCGACCCGCGCGGCACAGGGCGAACTCCATCACGTCGTTGATCTCCTTGGAGATGCGCATATTCGGCGCGGGCCACCGCTCGACGTCTCCGAGGATCCCGTGGTGGTGGAGCAGCTCATTGTTCTTCACCTCCCAGTAGTCGAACCGCGTCTTGATGAAGACGCCGACCAACAAGATGCTCAGGCACGCTGACCAGACCCAGTAGAAGGTGGTGTTCATGAACAGCGGGTGCTCGAGGGCGCCGGTGATGAACTCACCGATCGCCGGATACATGCTCGACAGGAGGCCGAGGATCACGAAGAGCAGCACGATGACCACGCTGGTCAGCCGCGTGTAGTCGAAGGCGATGATCGTGAGGTTGAAGAAGAAGAAGAGGGTGAAGACGATGCCCGCCGCCCCTGGCACCTCGGGGGTGAGCCCGGCGAAGGAGGTCCACAGCCCGCAGGCGATCGCCAGCAGGAGGGTGGGATAGAGGAAGATGACGGCGGAGTACGAGCGAATCACGACGCGCGACGTCTGGCCGCCGACGCTCGGAGCGCTGCTTTGTTCGTCAGACAATG
Source organism: uncultured Nannocystaceae bacterium (assembly GCA_964402225.1). Lineage (GTDB taxonomy): Bacteria > Myxococcota_A > Bradymonadia > UBA7976 > UBA1532 > CAYOBQ01. The sequence goes on from CAYOBQ010000157.1 coordinate 9,515, forward strand.
GGTCCCCCACACAGGCGTTCGGCGAGCCTGCATCAGCCCGCACGTACGGTCAAGACAAGGGACGGGCTACGGGTTCGCCGGGACGACGGGATCGACGGCGCCGCCGGCCCCCTCTTCGCCGGGGACGACCTCGGGGACGGGGGGCGGTGGCGGCGGGGGCTGCCAGCTCGCCTCGTCAGGGGCCGCGACGTCCCAGCGCCGAGCGGGGGCCGCGGCGACGGTGGGGTTCTTCGCGGCGGCCTTCATCTCGTCCAGCCGCTGCAGCTCGGCGGCCACCACGCCGTTGCCCGTCGCCGGATCGGCGTAGCCGCGCGTATTCGCATCGATGACCGAGAGCACCAGGAAGAGGGCGGCTGCCATGACGGCGAAGCCCACGAGGAGGCCGTTCCAGTACTCCTCGAAGGGCAGATCCATGAAGGCCGTCGCGATGATCGCGAGCTGCGCCAGGGTGAAGACGACCTGGAAGAAGTAGCCGAAGAAGGCGAGGTCGTAGGCCGCGAAGTCGACCATGTTCAGCCCGACCAGCGCGGCGCTGAGCACCACCAGCTTGCCGAATATGGCGACGTAGACCATGGGCGCCGGGGGACCCGGGCGCGCTTCCAGACCGATGCGAGTGTCGTCGCTCATCGCTATTGCACCAGGTAGAGGAGAGGCAGGGCGAAGCAGCCCAGAATGGCCAGGCCGTGCACGAAGAGGGCGCCTGCTTCGACGGCCCCCGAGCGCTCGGCGTCGTAGCCGCCGGCCTTCATCACGAGGCGACCCATCACCGCGGTGGCGAAGAGGGCCTCGACGATGAGGACGTGCTTGAAGAAGGCGAAGGTCTCGAAGAAGCGACCCGACTTGCCCGCCAGGCCGCTGACCTCGACGTAGCCGAGGATCGCCGCGAGCAGGCTGAGGCCCGCGGCGGCGCCGCAGAACATCGTGACGAGGGCCTTCTTGCTGCCGCCGTCGTTTGTGCGCGCGGCCCAGGAGGCCATCGCGGCGACGAAGGAGGCGGCGAGCAGGACGAGGGTGCCGACAGCGCCCATCGTCCAGTCGAGCTCCTTGGCGGCGGCGGGCCAGGCGGCGCTCCCGAGGGCGCGCGAGCTCGCGTAGATCGCCAGCGTCGCTCCGGCGAGGACGATCTGCGCGGCGACGACCACGAAGCCGCCCATACGGATGGACGCCTGCTCGTGGGCCGAAGACCGGAAGTGGTCGGCGTGTTGCGCCATCTCAGTGCGCCTCCACCTTCGCGCCACCGGCCTGGGCGGGGTACTCGTAGGGACCCTCGACCACGGTGGGCGGCTGGTTGAAGTTCTGGGCGATGGGCGGGGACTGGGTGGTCCACTCGACGGTGCGGCCACCCCAGGGGTTGGCGCCGCAGGCGCCACCGGAGACCGACCGGAACAAGTTGATGACGGCCAGGGCCCCGGCGAGAGCCATCGCGCCGAGCCCGTTGATCGCCATGTCGGAGGCCGGCCCGGCGACGTCGGCGAGGTCGAGGGCTTCGCGGGAGAGGCCCGTGAGGCCCAGGGAGAAGGCGCCGTCCATGGCGACGAGCCCGCCGATGAGGAAGAGCAAGGCGGAGGCCTTGCCAACACCGCTCTCGGCGGAGGCGCCAGCGATCTTGGGCCACCAGTAGTGGGCGCCACCGAACAGCGCCATCGCGCTGGTGCCGACGATGCACGTCTCGAAGTGCCCCACGACCATCCAGGTGTCACTCAGGTACGCCGCGGAGGCCGGGGCGGCCAGGAAGAGGCCGCTGAGCATCCCGAGGGTGGCGAGGACGATGGCGCCGACGGCGTAGAGCAGCGGCGTCGAGAGCTCGATCGCGCCGGCGTGCAAGGTCATCACCCAGCCGACCACCATCGCCGCGACCGGCGCCAGGGCGAGGACCGAGACGAAGCCGTAGACCGTGCCCGCGTAGAGGGACTGCCCGGGGGCGAAGGCGTGGTGGCCCCAGGCGAGGAAGCCGACGATCGCGAGGGCGAAGGCGGCGTGGGCCATGGTCTTGGCCCCGAAGAGACGGCTGCGCGAGAAGGTCGCGACCATCTCACTGACGACGCCGAAGGCGGGGAGCAGCAGCACCACCGCCGCCGCGTTGCCATAGACAGACAGCGAAGCGCCCAGGCCGGCGTCGCCGCCCGCGAGGGCGTCGAAGAGGTTGGGCGAGAGCGCGTGGGCGAGGGTCGCGACGAGCAGCGCCGGCACGATGGTGATCATCGCCACGGAGCTCGCGTAGATGCACCACACGAAGTGGGGCAGCTCCGCCCACCCCATCCCGGGGGCGCGCAGCTTGTGGATGGTGACGATGAAGTTCGCGCCCATCAGCACCAGGGAGACGCCGACGAGCATCCCGCCGATCGGGAGAATCGGGCCGCCCGCGAAGGCCCCGGCGATGACCAGGAGCGCGCCGACGGCGTAGAGCCGGAAGCCCCAGAGGTTGAGGCCGGGGAAGGCCACGTTCCGCGCGCCGAGTTGCAGGGGCAAAACGAAGGTGCCGAAGGCGCCAGCGACGCCCGGCGCCAACGAGAGCAACCCGACGTGGAGCGCCTGGGGGACCCTGGCCGTCGAGAGCACCGCGCTCACCAGGAACAGGACCGCGGAGAAGCCGAGGTAGAGCCGGCCAATCCGTTTGTGGTCGGTGCGCTGCGACTGGGAGCCACTCTGCGTGTAGGGGGTCCCGCCGTGGTGGGCGTGCTCGGCTTGAGTGGTGTTCATCTACTTCTGCGCCTTGATGAAGGTGATGAGCGCCTCCACCTGCTGGTCGGTGAGTTCCATCGCAGGCATCGTGGGCCCGTAGCCCTTCACGATGTCCGCCGCCGGCTCCTTGATCGACTTGCGGAGATACGCTTCATCGACCTTGACCGGCCCGCCCTTGACGAGCGGCTCCATCTTGCCGAACAGACCCTTGAAGGTCGGGCCGACGGTCTTGGTGCCGTCGATGGTGTGGCAGGCGTTGCAGGTCTTGGTGGTGTAGAGCTTCTTGCCCATCACGAGGGGGTCGACCTTTGTGCCCGGGGCGGGGAAGCCCTGCTCGAGCTGGTCGCCGAAGGCGTCGGGGGCGTGCACGACGAGGCTCGCGACCACCGCGCCGCCGGTTCCGCGGACCTCGAAGGTTCCGACGCGGGTCGCCTCGAACCACATCGAGGAGTAGCGCCCTGCGGTCGCCTTCGCCTTGACCCGCAGCTCGGGGATCGAGAGCGAAGCCGGGGCGTCGGCGGCGAGCAGGATGCGTGCCGCCTGGCCCTTGGCGACGTGAATCTTCTTCTGGGGGGCCTCCACGCCGGGGTAGCGGAAGGTCCACTTGCCGCTAGTGGCCTCGGCGCGGATCTGGAAGGCGCCCTCGGGCGGGGTGCTCATGTCGAGGGCGCCCTGGAAGCCAAAGCCGACCACCGCCACGCCGAGCCCGGCGACCAGGACCGAGGCGGTGCCCACCACGGTGTTGCCGCTGAGCTTCTGCGCCGTGGGGTACTCGTCGTCGGAGCGTCGATGCCAGGTGATCACGATCCAAAGGAGGGCGACCACCACCAACGCGACGCCCACCGCGTTCACCGTGAAGATGAGGTCGAGCAGCGCGTCCACGTCGCCGGTGAACGTCGAGGCGTTCTCGGGCATCCAGGAGGCGCCGGACGGTTTGCTAGCCATTCGGAATCACTCCGCGGACCATCAGGTCCGCTCCGTTCGGTTCGAGAGTCGCCCGCGCCTTGCGCCACCGCCGCAGCGCGGCGAGGGCGAACAGCAGAGCGAAGGGGAGCACCAAGACAGCGCTGAGGGCGACCGCGCCCGCGAGGTGGACGACGTACTTCTTGGCCACTGGGTCGAATCGGTAGAGCCCCGCCAGCAGCGAGTCCGACAGGCCGCCGAGCTTGCCATCGCCGGCCTCGAACAGCGCGAGTTCGAGCTGGGAGGAGCCGAGCTCGGCGCCGTACAAGTAGCGGGTGACCTTGCCCTCCGGCGTCAGCAGCATCACCGCCGCGCCGTGCAGGTACTCCATCGTGTCGGGATCGTAGCGGTAGCCCCAGCCGAGGGCGTCGGCGAGCCGCTTGATGTTCGGGCGCTCGCCGGTGAGAAAGGCCCACCCGTCGCCGGCCCCTTCGCGGTCGAGGGACGTCAGGTAGCTCTGCTTCTTGGAGGCGGCGAGGGCCGGCGTCTCACGGGGGTTGATGCTCAGCGTCACGACCCGGAAGTCGCGGCCCGGAGCCCACTTCAGCGGCGCCATCGCCTCGACGACGCCGTTGAGCATGAGATTGCACAGCAGCGGGCACTCGTAATAGACGAGCGTGAGCAGCACCGGCTTGTCGCCGCCGAAGTAGTCGCCCAACGAGACCTTCTTCCCCGTCTCGTCGACGAAGGGCAGGTCCAGCGGCGCCTGGTCACCAATCTTCTCGACCACCTCCACGCCCTGGGGCGGGGGGGCGGCGAGCAGCGCGACCAGGATGGCGAGCGCGGCGGGCATGTCCCTACTTCAGCTCCTTGGCGATGATCTCCATCGCGCGGCCGATCGGGATGTTCAGCGCGCCCTTGGGGGTCTTGCCGTAGTTGTTGTGCAGCCGGGCGGCGGCCTGGGCGTTCATCTCGGACATCGCCGCGCCCTTGGTGCGCTCACCGTGGACCTTGACGAGGTCCTCGGCCTGGCGTTGGTTCCAGAACCAGCCGCCAGCGCCGAGGGCGACGATGATCACCCCGAGGAGGACCACCTTCCCGAAGGCGACGGCGTGGGCGGCGGCGAATCCGTCGTGCTGACAGTCAGACATTGTCGTAGCTCATCGAGGCGACGAGTTGTGGATCGCGGTGGGCGACCACCGCGTCCTTCTGGAAACGCCAGAACACCACCGCCATGAAGATCCCGCCGATGCCGAGCAAGGCCGTGAGATCCATCCACGAGAAGTGGAGGTGATGGTGATGCACGGGCATCACGTAGAAGTAGATGTCCATGAAGTGCATGAAGAGCATCCAGCACGCGCCGATGGCCATCGTGGTGCGGTTCCGCTTCATGTGACGGCTCAGCATGAACCAGAAGGGGACGAAGAAGTGTCCCGCGAGCAACAGGAGGCCGACCCGCTCCCAGCCACCTTGGAGACGGTTCATGTACCAGGTCGTCTCCTCGGGGATGTTCGCAAACCAGATGAGGAAGTACTGGCTGAAGCTGACGTAGGTCCAGAAAATCAGGAAGCCGTGCATCAGCTTCCCGGCGTCGTGCTGGTGGCCGATGGTGATGGTGTTGGTGAGCTGCCCCTTCCCCGTCATCCACATGCCGAAGAGCGCAAGCACCGCGAAGGTGGACACCATCGAGCCGGCGAACATGCAGACGCCGAACATGGTGCTGAACCAATGGGGATCGAGGCTCTTGACCCAGTCGATGCCCGCGAAGGTGAGGCTCAGGGCGAAGACGAGCGTGGACAGCGGCGCCCACCAGCGCATCTTGAAGGTGAGCTTCTCGTCCCCCGTCGCGTCCTGCTTGACGCTGTTGCGGCGGAAGAAGTGGGAGATCGCAATCCACAGGCCGAAGAAGAGGACCGCGCGACCGATGAAGAAGCTGGTGTTGAGGTAGCCCGACTTCCACGCGATGATCGGGTCGTGGGCGGCGGCGTCGTGGTGGCTCCAGTGGTAGAGGTCGCCCATCCCGACCAGGATCGGGATGAACAGGACCGCCATCAGCAGCGTGTTGACGCCGATGGTCTCGGCGACGCGACGGTAGACGGTGCTCCAACTCGAGCGCACGAGGTGGTGCAGCACGGTGAAGAACATCCCGCCGAGGGCGATCGTCAGGAAGAACCAGAAGGCGACCAGCCAGGAGAAGAAGAACTGCTTCTTGTCGACGCCGATCCCGGCGAACGTGGCGCCGAGCCCGATGATGCCGACGCCGAGCGTGACCTTGAAGGCCTTCGCGGCGAGGGCCGGGTCGAGCATGGGGTTGTCGGTGAAGCGGACGTGGTGGCCCATTACAGCTTCCCCTGGTGCGCGGCCGGGAAGTCGGCCGGCTTCGCGTTCTGGCTTCGTTGCAGCGCACGGACGTACGCGGCGATGGCCCAGCGGTCGTCCGCCGGGATCTGCGCGGCGTAGCCCGGCATCGTCATCGCCTCGGCGGCCTTGTCACCGCGGGCTGGGTTGCGCTCTCCGTAGCTGATGATGTGGAAGAGCTGCCCCAGCGCGATCCTGGGCCGCGTCGTGTCATGGTAGGAGGGCACCGGCGGCAGCCCCGCCTCGCGCAGGACCACGGAGCCCTTGCCGTAGCCGGCCGCGTCGTGACACGGCCCGCAGAAGATGTCGTAACGCTGCTGGCCCCGCTCAAGGAAGCCGACGTTCACGTCGACGCAGTCGGTGGTCTCACCCTTCTCGCACGAAGGCAGCTTCTCCATCCACTCGCCGCGCTCGTCCTGGCCGCGCCAGAAGTGGTCGTCGGCGCGCTCGAAGCCGCGGGCGACGGTCCCAGGGACCATCGGCCGCATCGCGCGACCGTCCGCGAAGAGGTCGCTCGAGCGGTAGGCTTTGAGCTTGTCCTGGGTGTCCATGTTCGGGTTGAGGTGCACCGGCGGCTCGGAGCTCGGCGTTCCGCGACAAGCGCTCAACGCGAGCAGGGCGGCGGTGACCGTAAAGAAGCGCTTCATGCTACGCCTCCACCTCGGTGATGTCCTTCCCACCGAGCCGCTCGAGGAGCGCCGTTGCGCTGCCCAGATCGAACTTGGGGTCGGCGGTCTCGATCGACAGGAAGAAGGCGTCGTCCGTCACCCGTCGGAAGGCCTTGACCCGGTCCAGCGGGTGGAACGGTCGCGGCATCCCATTGAGGAAGAACATGCCGAAGACCGCGCCGAAGGAGCCCAGCAGAATCGACAGTTCGAAGGTCACGGGGACCGCGAACTCCCAGGCAAAGAGCGGCTTGCCGCCAATCACCAGCGGATAGGCGATGGCGCCCGACCACCACTGGAGGATAAGGCCGGTCGCGAAGCCGATGATGCCACCGGCCAGGACGATCCAGGGCACCCGCGACAGCGGCAGCCCCATCGCGTCGTCCATCCCGTGAATCGGGAACGGCGACCAGGTCTCGAACTTCGTGTACCCCTCTTTACGCAGCGCGTGCGCGGCGTCGAGCAGGCGGGCGGGGTTGGCGAACTCCGCGACGATGCCCCACTGCTCAGCCATGACCGGCCTCCTTTGCGGGATCGCCGTGGTGGTCGTGGTAGCCCTCCCAGTGCGGATCCGCCTGGGGCATCACGCCCTTCACCTCGCTGATGGCCACGGCGGGCAGGAACTTCAGGAAGAGCAGGAAGAGCGAGAAGAACAGGCCGAAGGACCCGACGAGCATCAGCCCGTCGATCACGGTCGGCGTGAAGTAGTCCCACGAGCTGGGCATGAAGTCGCGGTGCAGCGACATGGTGATGACGAAGCGCTCGAACCACATGCCGATGTTGACGAAGATCGAGAGGACGAAGGCCCACTTGATGCTCGTGCGGATCTTCTTGAACCAGAAGAGCTGCGGCGTGATCACGTTGCAGCTCACCATGATGAAGTAAGCCCACCAGTAGGGACCGAAGGCGCGGTTCACGAAGGCGAAGGACTCGTAGACGGAGCCTGAGTACCACGCGATGAAGAACTCCATCGCGTAGGCGTAGCCGACCATGCTGCCCGTCGTGAGGATGATCTTGTTCATGTTCTCGACGTGGCGGACGGTGATGAAGTCCTCCAGGCCGTAGATCGTGCGGCACGGTATCGCCAGCGTGAGCACCATCGCGAAGCCGGAGAAGATGGCGCCGGCGACGAAGTAGGGCGGGAAGATCGTGGTGTGCCAGCCGGGGATGATGGCGACGGCGAAGTCGAAGGAGACGATGGTGTGGACCGACAGCACCAGCGGCGTCGCGACCCCCGCGAGGATGAGGTACGCGCGCTCGTAGTTCTGCCAGTGGCGGTTCGCGCCGCGCCATCCGAGGGCGAAGGCGCCGTAGGCGAAGTAGCGCAGCTTCGTCTTGGCGCGGTCACGGACCGTCGCCAGGTCGGGGACGAGGCCGACGTACCAGAACAGCAACGAGACGGTGAAGTAGGTCGAGACCGCGAAGACGTCCCACAGAAGCGGGCTGCGGAAGTTCGGCCAGAGGCCGTGCTGGTTGGGCAGCGGGAACATCCAGTAGGCGGCCCAGATTCGGCCGACATGGATGCCCGGGAAGGTGCCCGCGCAGACCACCGCGAAGATGGTCATCGCCTCCGCGAAGCGGTTGATCGCCGTCCGCCATCGCTGGCGGAAGAGGAAGAGGACGGCGCTGATCAGCGTGCCAGCGTGGCCGATACCGACCCAGAAGACGAAGTTGACGATCGGCCAGCCCCAGCCGGCGGGGTTGTTGTTCCCCCAGACGCCGACGCCCTCCCAGAAGAGCCAGGCGATCGAGAGCCCCAAGATGCTCAGCCAGACCAGCGCGAAGGCCCAGGAGATGAACCATTTCTTGGTCGGGGGCGCCTCGACGATCCCGCAGATCGTCTCGGTGACCGAATGGAAGTCACGGCCACCCTGAACGAGCGGAGGCGGAAAGACCGTGTCGGGTGCAGCCTGTGCAGACATCTGCGCTCAGCCCCCCATCTTCGGGTTCGGGTTGCGGATCTTGGCGAGGAAGGTGGTCCGGGGATGCAGGTTCAACTCGGTGAGCAACCCGTAGTCCCGATCCTGCTTCTTCGCCTTGTGGACGGCGCTCTTCTCGTCCCAGAGGTCACCGAAGACGATGGCGCCGGTGGGACAGGTCTGCTGGCACGCCGGCTGAATCGCGTCGATGGCGGCGCGCGCGGCCTTCGCGTTGGAGGCGAGGTTCGCGTTGCGCTTGCCGAGGTTGATGCGCTGCACGCAGTAGGTGCACTTCTCGATGACCCCGCGGAAGCGAACCGTGACGTTCGGGTTGCGCGCCATCTGGACCAGCTTGGGCTGACCCTCCGAGAAGTTGAAGTAGTTGAAGCGCCGCACCTTGAACGGGCAGTTGTTCTGGCAGTAGCGAGTGCCGATGCAGCGGTTGTAGGCCATGTCGTTGAGGCCCTCGGGGCTGTGCGACGTGGCGGTGACCGGGCAGACGTTCTCGCAGGGCGCCGTCTCGCACTGCGCGCAGTTCACGGGCAAGTGGACGATCTGCGGGTCCTCGAGGTCGCCGACGAAGTAGCGGTCGAGGCGGATCCAGTGCATCTCGCGACCGCGGCGCACCTCCTCCTTGCCGACCGACATCACGTTGTTCTCGGCGACGCAGGCGACCAGACAGGCGTTGCAGCCCGTGCAGGTGTTGAGGTCGATCGCCATGCCCCACTGGTAGTCGGCGTGGTTGACCGGCCACTTCTCCTTGGTGGGATCGCCCTTCTTCGAGTAGTCCCAGTCCTTGTAGGGCGAGCGCGCCGGCGGGTGCACGACGGCCCCCTTGGGGAAGGGCTCGCCGTGGCGGATGATGCCGGGCTTGGCGAACTTCGGGTTCTTGGCGAACTTCGACACCGTGGTCTCGCGGACCATCGGGCGCGTGCCCCAGGCTCCCTCGCGCGGGCCGAAGCCCTGCACGTCGGTGGTGGGCACCTGCTGCCCATAGGGCTGCACGTTGGCCACCAGGTAGGTGCCGTCGGCCACCGCGATCTTGCAGCGACCCGAGCTCGGGCTGGCTGCCGTGCGCAGCGGCGAGACGTCGAAGCCGACGACCTCGTCGAGGTGGTAGGGGAGGTGGTTGCCGAACTTGCGCCCGTAGCCGAGGTGGACCTCGACGACGTTGTCGGCCATGCCCGGGATGGCCCAGGCCGGCATCTTCACGGTCTTCCCGGCCGCCGACACGTTGACGAAGATCGCCTTCTTCTCCCCCTCGTTCTGGAGGACGCCGAGGCGCTTCGCGGTGCCGTAGGACATCGCCGCGACGTTGTCCCAGGCGATCTTGGTGATCGGGTCGGGAGCCTCCTGCAACCACGAGTTGTTGCAGAAGCGGCCGTCGAAGATCATCGGATCGGCGGTGAAGACGAGCTCGAGGTCAGCCTCGGTCGGCGCCGCCGGCTTGGGCGCCTCGAGCAGCTTCGTGATGGGCTTCGGGTTGTTCAAGTCGACGGAGGTCAGCGGGCCGCCGACGCTCATCGAGGTGCGGCCGTCGTGGAGCCACTTGCGCCACTCCTTGTGGAACCCGGCGGCGGTGAACTTCTCCCTCTTTCGGTACTTCTGCTTCCAGAACGCACGGACGATCTCGTGGCCGCTCGTCGTCGAATCGCCGAGGATTCGCGCGAACAGCTCGATCTCGCTCCAGGCGCCGTGGAGCGGCGCGATCAGCGGCTGCTGGATGGCCGCGACGCCGTTGGTGAAGGCGACGTCGCCCCACGCCTCGAGGAAGTGGGCGCGCGGAATGGCCCACTCGGCGAGCTTGCTGGTCTCGTCGTGATAGTCGCTCAGCGCGACGACGTGCTTGGCCTTCCCCAGCGCGGCGGCGAGGTCGACATCTCCCGGCGCGGCGTAGACGGGGTTACCGCCGAGCACGACCACGGTGTCGATCTTGCCGGCGTTCAGCGCGTCGGCGAGGCCCTTGAGGCCCGCGAAGTCGCCGCCCGCGTCCGCCGGACGCGAGAGGTCGCTGCAGTAGTAGACGGTGCCCGTCCGACCGCGCAGAGCGGCGTTGATGACCGCGGCGACGATGTGGACGAGCGGACTCTGCCGGCGGCCGGCGACCACCAGCCCCGGCTTGTTCTGCCCGTCGCCGAAGAAGTCATCGGCGACGGCGGCGGCGAACTTCTTCGCGGCCTCCGGCAAGCCGTTGGAGCGCTCGGCCACGGCGGCCTTGAGCTCACCGGGGATGGCGGCCCGGCTGCCGACGGCGCCGAGCAGCGCGAACGCGAAGGCCTCGACCTGCGCGGGCGCGAGCCGGAGTCGCTCGTCGGCGTTGGTCCCGGTGATGCTCCAGGTGCCCTCCACGGCGTAGAAGCGGCTGATGGGGTCGCCGGGCTTCTCCATCCGGCGTCGCTCGGCCCATTGCCACGCGTTGGTGACGGCGTCCCCCTCGTAGCCGAGGAAGTCGGAGTCGAGGGAGAGGACGAGCTCGGCCTTGTTGAGTTGGTAGACCGGCCGCGCGGGGCGCCCGAAGTAGGCGGTGAGCCCGGCCCGCTCGTTGTCGTCGGCGATCGACTCGAAGGTGTACCAGCTCGCGCCTTGGAAGGTCTTTGTGAACCGGTCACGCAGGTGGGCGAGGGTCGGCGAGGGGTTCGCCTCGCTGAGCACGGCGATGCCCTTGCCGGGGCTCGCGCGATGGCCGTCGAAGAGAGCCTTCAGGGCCGCCTCGGCCTTCTCCCAGGTGCTCGGCGCCTTCGCGCTGTGGGGCGTCTTGAGCCGCAGCGGGTCGTAGAGGTCGAGCACCATGCCCTGGTGGGACGCGATCATGCCCCCGCCGGGGCTCGACGGGTGCTCCGGGTTGCCCTCGAGCTTCGTCGGGCGACCCTCGTGGGACTCGGCGATGACGCCGATCGCGCGACCGCCGAGGTGGGTCGCTGTCGCGTAGTGCTGGGCGACGCCGGGGAGGAGATCCTCCGGACGGCGGGCGTAGGGGACGATGTGCTCGACGGGCCGGCGGACGCAGCCAGAGAGGCTCGTCATCGCCATGGTCGCGCCCATCACGCCGAGGAAGTGACGGCGGGTCGCGCCGTCGAGCTGTGGCTCCTCGACCTCGGAGGCGAACTCACGCTCGATCCGGGCCTGATAGCTCTCGGTGCGCTCCAGCTCTTCGAGGCTACGCCAGTGCAGAGGTTCGCGACTCATCGGTGACACCCCGAGCAGTGGAGGGGCGGGTTGATGCCCTTCTTCTGCTTGATCTCTTCGCCCACCTCGAGCTGCGGCTTGCCGACGTCTTGCAGGGCGTCGTAGCCCATCGTCGTGACGTGCTCGGTGGGGCGGAGGTGCTCTTCGGGTGCCATGTGGCAGTCCAGGCACCATTGCATGTTCAGCGGCTCGACCTGCTGGACCACGGGCATCTGGTCGACGCGCCCGTGGCACGACTCGCAGCCGATCGCCGCCGCGATGTGCGCGCTGTGGTCGAAGTAGGCGTAGTCCGGCGTCTTGTGGACGCGGACCCACTTCAGCGGGTCACCCGTGCGGAAGCTCTCCCGCACCGGCAGCAGCTTAGGGCTGTCCGTCTTCACCGAGGCGTGGCAGTTCATGCACGTCTCGGTGGGCGGCACGCCGGCCACGGGTCCCCGCTCGACGCCCACGTGGCAGTACCGGCAGTCGATCGCCATGTCGCCAGCGTGCAGCTTGTGGCTGTAGGCGACCGGCTGTTCGGGCCGGTACCCGACGTCGGTGTTGCGGGGGGAGAAATAGTACCAGATGCCACCGATGACCAGCACCGCCAGCAGGGGGCCGACGACGCCGAAAACGATCGGCGGAATTTGGTTATGCCAGGACGGAAAAACGAAGAGCTCGTCTTCGTCTCGGGACCCGGCTGCGCTCGCCTCGTCGCTCATGCTTCGACCATCCGAAGGTTCTCGAGGTCATGCCCGACGCACAGGGCAATCCCCGTACCAAGTCTCAGGCGGGGCGTGAGTATCAACGGCCGCGTCGGAAGTCGAGCCCTAGGGCTGCGTCAAATGATCACGACCGCGGCAATCTGCCGCGGCGTCATTCATTCGCCTCCTGCATTCAGGCGACCTTGGCGGCGAAGTTCGCTGGCCAAGGGCGGCGACATACTGCTGAAGGTGGACCGGCAGCGCGTACCTCGGTGGCGCCTTCGCTGGGCAAGGGCGCGGCAGCGTGTTTTGGACGCGGTGGCCGCGGGAGCGTCGGGCTGCGACCGCATGACGTCCGAGGCTGACTGACCTCTCCCGACAAACGCGATGACCCGGAACGTTACCAGGCGGATGTGCGCAAGGTGTGCGACAGCCGTGTCCTTGCGGCAACGGTGCACTCGCCCAGGAAAAATGACCGAGCAGCGC
>CAYOBQ010000158.1:0-22352 GCA_964402225.1 uncultured Nannocystaceae bacterium
AGTGCTGAAAGCCCTCCACACTCCCTCCGTCAGAATCGGGATATGCACCCTGATGAACTCCTCGGAGGCTCGGACAGCGAAGGGGCCTGAGGGTTCTGGCTGACGCGCCAGGGGCATTGTGCGACACAGACTCCATGGCCAAGCTCCGGACCACGCGCCCGGGACACGATCTCGACACCTGGCGCGACAGCCTCGTCGACGCCGTCCTCCCGGGGACGCGGCCCACCGACGACTTCTGGCCTCGCTTTGACCGCGCCGCCCCGCTCCATCTGCGGGCGGCGATGGGCCTGGCCAGCGTGGTCCTCGGCGCCCCTCTGTGTGCCCTCGGCCCCGAAGCGCGGGATCGGTGGGTCCAGCGTTCGCACAAGCTGCCCGTGGCGTCGGATCTGCTGGAGGTGGCCAAGGTCGTCGCCTGCCTCGCCCACTTCGACGACCCGGACGCGCGGGCACACGCTCGAGGTGAGCGATGACCCACATCGACGGTCGCGCCGTCGGCGGCCGGGGCCGCTTCGAGGCCGACGTGGCGGTCGTCGGCAGCGGTCCGGCGGGGGCGAGCGTCGCCCGCGTCCTCGCCGCTGGCGGGGCGCGGGTCGTCGTCCTGGAGGCCGGCCCCTGGATCACCCCCGAGGCGTTCCCCGAGGGCGCCTTCGCCGCGATGAGTCAGAGCTACCGCGGCATGGGCGCCCAGGTCCTGCTCGGCCCCGCGCCGATACCGTACCTGCAAGGGCGCATGGTCGGCGGCAGCTCCCCGATAAACGGGGCCATTTGCTGGCGGATGCCGCGGGAGGTGCACCAGTCGTGGCTCGACCGCGATCCCGCCCTCGCCGACGCCCTGCCCTGGCCGCTCCTGGAGACCCTCACCGACGAGATCGAGGCGCGGATCGGGGTCGGCCCGACGGCCCCCGAGGTCGCCGGCCCCAAGAACCTCCTGATGGCCCGCGGCGCCGAAGCGATGGGGCTCGCGCACCGACCCATTCGCCGCAACGTGCGAGGCTGCGAGGGGTTGGGGCGGTGCATGCAGGGTTGCCCCCAGGGCCGGAAGCTCTCGGTGGATCGCACGCTGCTCACCGACGCGATGGCCGACGGCGCCCGCGTGCTCAGCTCGGTCCGCGTCCGTCGCCTCACGCGCCGGCGCGGACGGGTGACGGGCGTCGTGGGGCGCGCCACCGGCGGCGGCGCCGTCCGGGTCCGCGCCCCCCGCGTCGTCCTCGCGGCCAGCGCCGTCCAGACGCCGGTCCTGCTGCTCCGCAGCGGCCTCGACCGAGGTCCGGTCGGACGCCACTTCACCTGCCACCCCGGCGTCTCAATGGCCGGCCGATTCCCACAGGCCGTGCGAATGTGGACGGGGGCGACGCAGGGCCACGAGGTCACCGGCCTGCGCGGCGAGGGCATCAAGTTCGAGGCCCTCGGCTTCGGCCTGGGCATCCTGGCGGGGCGCCTCGATGGCGTCGGGCGCCCCCTCGCGGCGGAGGTCTCGGACCTGGCGCATTGGCTCGACTGGGGGGCCGCCATCCGAGCGACGGCGGAGGGTCGCGTGCGGCAGGTCGCGGGACGCGCGGCGGTCACCTTCCGCCCAGCCCCAGGCGATGTGCGCCGCTTCCGTCGCGCGCTGCGCGTGCTCGGCGAGATGATGTTCGCCGCCGGCGCCGAGCGGGTCTCCCCCGGCGTGCGCGGCTTCGACACCTCCATCACGCACCCGCGGGCGCTGCTCCGCCTCGACCGCGAGGGGCCCACGGGACCAGCCGCCTTCCAGTCCGCCGTGACGCACATGTTCGGCACCTGCCGCATGGGCAGCGCCCCCGAGGGCAGCGTGGTCCGCCCCGACTTCCGGCACCACGCGGTCGAGGGGCTCTACGTCGCCGACTCCAGCGTCTTCCCCACCAACCTCGGCGTAAACCCGCAGGTCCCGATCATGGTGATGGCCGCGGTCTGTGGCCGCCGCGTCTTGGAGAGCCTCGGATGAACCTCACGGATCTCATCGGTCGACCGGCGGCGGAGCTCCACGCGCTGCTCCAAGGTGGGGGCCCCCTCGACCTCGAGGCGATGGCGGATACGCGCTACCTCGGCCTCGATCTGAGCCTCCCGCCGATGATGGCGCGCCTGCTGTGGAAGACCTTCCGCAAGACCTTCCACCAGGACGGCGACCTGCTGCGCGGGTGGAATGTGCGCCTCGAGCAGCGAGGTCTCGAAGGCGCGCAGGCCCCCCTGCTCGACCGCGCCGGGCGCCCCCTCACCTTCGGGCACTACCACGTCCGATCCACGGCCGGTCTGCGCTTCCCGCGCTGGTCCGGCGCCCACTACCTCGACTACACGGTGGCGGGGAACCGACGGCTCGATCTCGCCCGCTTCGGCTTCACGCCGCTGGTCTCTCTCGACCACGACTCGAGCCTGCTCCTCGGCTGGGAGGTCTTCCGCTTCGGACCCCTGATGGCCCCGCTGCCGCTCTACTATGCCCTGCGCCGCGAGGGGCCGCTCGAGCCGGCCGACTACAGGGCGAAGCCGGTCTCCACCAAGAGCTTGTAGCGACCGCCCTTGGCGAGCAGGGCGCCATCAACAAAGACCGCCGCCGCTCCACCTCGGGATTGCCCCCCGCGCGCACGCGGCCATACGATGCCGCGGATGCCCCTCCCCTCCGAGCTGACAGAACTCGAGCCAGAGAAGCTGGCCCAGGGCGCCCTGGCGCTCTACGCAAAGAGGGCCAACGTCTGGCGTCAGCCTCAGTACGACACCTACTTCGTGGCGACCACGCCGGTCGATGACGAGGAGCGGGTCGACCTACTGGTCATCTTGCTCCCGAAGGCCAAGGCGGTCACGGTTCGAGCACGGCTCGAACGGCTCGATCTCCGAGTCCGGCAGCGACGCGTCGTCGACCTGCGCCGCGGACGGACCCGACCGAGGCTGGTCTTTCCAGCGAGCGAAGAGCAGGTCCCGACGACGGTGGTGAGGGAGGCGGATCTCGTCGCCGCTCTGCACGAGGCCTGGCCGGCTCTAGACGCTTGGCGGATCGGCCCGACGTTGTTTGGCGGCGGGGGTGTCGACCAGCCCGAGGCGCTGCTTCACCTGCTCGAGAAGGAGCTCATCGCCGACCGGCACACCCGGCTCAACGCGACCGGCGGAGACCTGCAACGGCAGACCCGCCTGGCCCGCGTCTTCGTGGACCTACGGGTCGAAGAGTCTGGAGAGACGTTCCTGCAATCGACGCTCGCGTCGGCCGCCCAACCCGAGTGGTCGGGGCGCCGCCCCCTCGACGGTGGACGCGCGGAGAACCGCATCGTCCTCGTCGGCGGGCCAGGGCAGGGCAAGACCACGCTTGGAACCTACCTCTGCCAACTCCACCGCGCGGCGCTGATCGCGGCGCATCCCGGTTCGAGCGAACCGGACACCGCCGCCATCGCCGAGGCTGTGCTCGAGAGCACATCGGAACGGATCCGCGCCAAGCGCATCCCCATCCGGGTCGTGCTTCACCGGTTCGCAGACGATCTCGCCACCAACCGGGTCACTGACCTCTGGGGCTGGCTCGCCAACAACTGCAACCTGCAAACGGAGACGAAAGCCTACTCGCGCGAACTCCTGAGCTCGTGGTTCGCGCGCTGGCCGCTCCTACTGGTCTTCGACGGCCTCGACGAAGTCCCAGAGACGGCGAATAGGGGACCGGTCCTCGCGGCGATCCGTTCGTTTCTTGGTGACTTGGAGCGGGCGGACCTCTTCGTCGTCATCACCACGCGGCCCCAGGGCTACCGCGGCGAGTTTGGCAGCGAGGGGTGGACCCACCTGGAGATCCAGGAGTTCACCCGAGACGAGGCCGTCGACTATGCGAAGCGGCTCTTCGCGGAGTGGCAAAGCGGGGACCGCGTCCGCCAGGCGGAGCTCGAGGCGCGGACGCGGCGGGCGGTCTCCGAACCCCTCGCCGAGCAGCTCGCGAAGAGCCCGCTTCAGGTCGTGATCCTATGCGTCTTGCTCGAGCAAAGCGGTCGCGCGCCCCGGGACCGTTGGAGGCTCTACAAGGAGTACTACCGGATCATCTCGGCGCGGGAACGGGAGCGCGGGATCCCTGCGGTCGAGGTCCTGGAAGCGCATCCCGAGCTCATCGAGCGCCTGCACGCCGAGGTCGCCTTCATCCTCCATCGCCGGGCGGAGGTGGCCCGTGGGACCTCGTCGGGGATGGACGAGGACGAGTTCGAGCGGGTCATCCGTCGGCTGCTCGTCCTGGACGGACACCCCCACGAGTCGATCGAGGAGATGACCCCCAACATCCGCCGAGCCGCCCTCCACAGGCTCGTCCTCCTGGTGCCGGTGGCCGACCAGATCGGGTTCGAGATTCGGTCGCTCCAGGAGTTCCACGCTGGAGAGCGGCTCTTCTGGGGAGAGGAGAGCCTGCTGCCGCGCCGGATGGAGGCCATCGCCGGCACGCAGCATTGGCGCAATGTACTGCTCTTCGTCGCCGGGCACATCGCCAGCGAGCGCGCCCACCTCCTGCCGCGCGTGGTCTCTCTCTGCGCGGCGGTCGACGCACAGGAGGGGGGCCTCGGGGCCGAGGCTTCCCTAGGAGCCGGGCTCGCGACGGATCTGCTGACGGAGGGCTCGGTGCGCGGTCGACCCAAGATCCGAGACGACTTGAGGAAGTTGGCTACACACGCTTTGTCGCCCGCTGAGGTCTCGAACGCCCGCGGATGGTGGTTCAATCCTGCCGTGGACCCCGGCCAAAGGTTCGCCCTTCTCATGGGCGACCTTGGCGTCCTCGACCAACTGACCCGCCGCCTGTTGGACGACGGCTTGTCCGCCGCCGCCCAGTTGACGGACCTCCGGTTTCCGCACTGGCCTCTTCGGACACTTCTGGACCATCTGCCCGAGAGGCCCGGTCTTACGGTCCTGTTCGTGGATGGCCTCGCGCGGGGTCTCGAACTCCCGGCGACCCCGCTACCGTCGCTGCCCCCTGGACCAGCGTCCACGTTGCTCGCCCTGGCGAAGGTCGCCGCCACGCCACCACCCGCCGCCTCGGACCTGCTCCCGGCGGTGATGGCCGCATTGGACCACTTCCAGGACGCCGAGGAGTTACTGGCGCGCATCCTGGACGCTCACCGGCCACGGATGGGGGTGGAGCTCATCGGGCGGCTGCTGCGCAGCGGGAAGGGAGACTTCCCCCACCTCAGGCACAGTCTGGGCCGACTCCTCTCGTCTCGCCCCACGCCACTCCAGTCCCGGTCCGTCGCCCTCGACCTCGAGCTCCCGGCGATCGACCTCGAGGAAGAGGCCGTCGCCGGGACGCCCGCCGAGGGTCCCACCTGGATCGCGGGGCTCGAGCTCTCCAACCTCCGCGGGTGGGAACACCTGAAGTTGTCCTTTCCCCGTCCGCCCAAAGGTGGGCAGTGGATCTTCTTCGTCGGAGAGAATGGCACCGGCAAGACCACGTTGCTGCGGGGGCTGGCGCTGTCACTCGCAAGGCTGGGCGTCGCGCAGCGGCTGGTCACTGAGACGCCCGGGGACCTCGTCAGGTACGGCGGCGACGAGGCGAGCGTGGTCACCTCGCTGGGCGACGGCACAGGCGCGAAGATGCGCCTCGTCGGGCAGAACGTGGTCCCCAATGGTGAGGCGCCCGAGGTCTTCGTGCTCGGCTACGGAGTGCGCCGCGGAACGGTGCTGGGCGTGACAAAGCGCGAGGTAAGCTTCCGCCCGGGCAAAGAGGTCGAGACCCTGTTCATCGAAGGCGGGGACATCATCCACGGCGAGACGTGGCTTCAGGGTCTCGCGCTTCGGGCGACGAAGGACCCCCGCGAGGCGGACGTCCTAGACGCGGTCAAGCGGCTGCTCTGCCGGCTCCTGCCGGGGGTCGACGAGATTCGGCTCGACCTCGACGGGGTCCGAGTAACGGGTAGCGGCGTTGGCGATGTCCCACTCCGCGCGACCTCCGACGGGTACCTGACGACGGCGGGCTGGGTGATCGATCTGGTCGCCCGCTACATGGAGCGAGAACGCGCGGCGCAGCGGATGCCCGGGCCGAACTTCAATCGGGACATCACCGGCCTGGTCCTGATCGACGAGGTCGACCTCAACCTGCACCCCCACTGGCAGTGGTCGCTCGTGGAGGGCCTCCGCGAGATGTTCCCGCGGCTGTCTTTCGTGGTGACGACGCACAATCCGGTCACGCTTCTCGGCGCCCGGCGGGAGGAGGTCTGGGTCATCGATCGGGAACCTTCGGGGCGGCTGCGTGCGGTCCAGCGAGACATCGAGCCGGGGACCGATGCAGCGGAGCTGCTCACGGGCTGGTGGTTCGGGCTCCCGTCGATCGTCGACCGCAACACGATGCGCCTGCTCGACGAACACCGCGCGGCGCTGCGAAAGGATCCAGATGGCGAGGAGGCTCGGACGCTGGAGGCCACGCTTCGGAAGCGTCTGAGGCGCTTCGCCGACACCTCGTTGGAGCGCATGGCCGCGAGCGTGGCCGCCAACGTGCTCCAGAAACGCGCGGACGCGCTGACCCCGGAGGACCGGCAGCGCGCTCGGGAACGTGCGAAGGCCACCCTCGAGAGGTTGGCGCAACTACCCTCGTGATTCGCTACCCACCCCCGGCGCAGCCCCGGGGCTTTCCGGGTAAGGCGATCGTCGCCGCCCGCACGGCGCTCGAAGACCGAACCACCCCAAGCGAGTTCCCCGACCTGTGGGGCCAATACAAAGCCGCGTTTCGAAGCGCCCAGAAACAGAAATGCTGCTGGTGCGAGGCCGAGGAGACCACGGGCACCGGGGCCATCGACCACTACGCACCGAAAGCGAGCGTCGCAACCTTGGTCGACCAAGGGAAGGAGTTGAACGACCGCACCAACGTTCGGGGTAGGAAGGTCGACCGTCTCCACGACGTCGGCTACTGGTGGCTCGCCTACGACTGGGAAAACTGGGTCTTCTCCTGCGAGCGCTGCAACACGGCCTGGAAGAAGACGCTCTTCCCGGTCCTCGAATCCCCGCATCCGCGACCCGACCCCGCTGCCGACTACACGCCACTGCTCCTGCACCCCTTCGGAGACGAGGATCCGCTCGATCACCTCGCCGTCGACTCGGTCGGGCAGATCTCGGCGCGCCGCCGCAGCGCGAGGGGTGCTGCGACGATCACGGCCTGCGGGCTGGACCGGGAGTCTCTGCGTGGCGCCCGCCAGAAGGTGGTCACGAGCACCAGGAACTGGTGCAAGTGGGTCGATCTCACGGACGGGGACGCCCAAACAGCAGCGCTACGTTCGCTTTGGGACCTTGGCTGCGACCCGCAGCCGTTCGCCGCCGCGGTCCGCTCGGTCATCCGTCGAGAGCTCGAGATCGAGTGGGCGCAGCTCGACGCAGCGTTCGCGCCCCGGGCCTACAAAGCGAAGCCGGTCTCCACCAAGAGCTTGTAGCGACCGCCCTTGGCGAGCAGGGCTTCGTGGGTGCCCTGCTCGCAGAGTCGGCCGTGGTGAAGCACCAGGATGCGGTCGGCCTTGGTGATCGTCGAGAGGCGGTGGGCGATCACCAGCACCGTCTTCTGGGCGAAGAGCTCAGCCACCGCCTCGTCGATGAGCTTCTCGGTGAGGGAGTCGACGCTGGCCGTCGCCTCGTCGAGGACCACCACCGGGGCGTCTCGGGCCATCGCGCGGGCGATGCAGAGGAGCTGCTTCTGCCCCGACGAGAGGTTGCCGCCGCGCTCGGCGATGCGGTGGTCGAAGCCCGCGGCCCACCCCTCGATGAAGCCCGCCGCGCGGGCTCGGGTGGCGGCGGTCCGGACACGGTCCGAGGGCGCCTTCCAGAGCCCGATGTTCTCCTCGATCGTGCCGTCGAAGAGGAAGGTGTCCTGGTGGACGACGGTGACGTTGTCGCGGACCGCCGAGAGCGCCACGTCGCGCAGCTCCGTGCCGTCCATGCGAATCGAGCCGCCGTAGCCGTCGTACATCCGCTGGAGGAGCTTGCCGATGGTGGTCTTGCCGGAGCCGGTGGCGCCCACCAGGGCGACGACCTCCCCGGGGCGGACCGTGAAGTCGACGCCGTCGAGGACCAGGGGGCGGTCCTCGCCGTAGCGGAAGCTGACGCCCTCGAAGACGATCTGGCCCCGTGCGCCGGGGAGCGCCTCGGTGCCCTGGCCCACCCGCTCGTCGGTGTCGAGGAGCCCGAAGACGCGCTCGAGGGCGGCGACGGCACGCTGGATGGTGGCGAAGCGGCCCGAGAGCTCTCGGATGGGGACGAAGACCTTGTTGAGGTAGTCGACGAAGGCGACGAGGAGCCCCAGCGTGACGCCGGATCCCTCGACGCCAAAGCGGGCCGCGCCGTACCAGAGCAGGAGGCCCACGGCGAAGGCGCTCATCCCGTCCATGATCGCGTAGAGCGCCGCGTCCCACCAGTTGGCCCGGTGGTAGGTGTCGAGGTAGTCCTTCGCCATGTCCTTGAACTGCCGCCTGGCGCGGGCCTCGCCGCCGTAGAGCTGGACTACGGTCATGCCGTAGATCTGCTCGGCGAAGAAGCCGTTGAGCTGGCTGAGGGACTTGCGGATGTGGGTGAACAGCACCCGCAGGCGCCGGCGGAAGAGGTCCACGACCAACACGATGACGGGCGAGAGGGCAAACGAGACGAGGGTGAGCTTCCAGTCGAGCCAGAACATCGCGGCCATCGTGCCGAGGATGAGCAGGGCGTCGGAGATGAGGCCCACCGCGCCCCAGGCGAGGCTCTCGTAGATGGCCTCGACGTCGTTGGTCGTGCGGGTCATCAGCGAGCCCGTGGTGCGCTTGTCGAAGAAGCTCTGACCCTGGGACATGACGCGCTCGAAGAGGTCGCGGCGCAGCGCGGCCAGGGCCCGCAGACCCATGAGTTGCAAGCCGTAGAGGCCCAGCGAGCGGGCGCCGAAGGCGATGAGGACCACCGCGAGGAACAGCCCGGAGACCATCGTGAGCCCCGCGTAGTCGCCGCCGCGGATGTAGACGTCGATGCCCTGCTTGAGCAGCAGCGGTTGGGTGAGGGCAGCGAGGACGCCGACGGGGATCGCGAAGGCGCAGACGACGAGCCACCCGCGGGAACGCAGGACATAGGGCCAGATGCGCTGGACGAGGTCCCAGTCGGTGGACTTGTCCTCAGCCATCGTCACGCTCGATGGCCTCGGCGGCGCGTTGGAGCTTCCAGGCCTGGGCGTAGGGGCCGTCGATCTCGGTGAGCGCGGCGTGGCGGTCGCAGGCCACGACGCGCCCCTCGTCGAGGACGAGCACGCGATCGGCCGACTCCAGGGCGCTGATGCGGTGGGAGACGATGACCGTGGTGCGCCCGCGGGCGCGGCGGTAGACGGCCTCGATGAGCTTGCGCTCCGTGGCGTGGTCGACGGCGGACATCACGTCGTCGAGCAGGAGCATCTCGAAGTCGCGGTAGAAGGCGCGGGCCAGGGCGGTGCGCTGGCGCTGGCCCCCGGAGAGGGTGACGCCGCGCTCGCCGACGGTGGTGTCGAGGCCCTGGGGGAAGGTCGCCACGTCGGCGGGGAGCGCCGCGTCGGCCACGGCGTCCTCCAGGCGCCGGTCGTCGATGGCCTCGCGCTCCGAGGCGACGGCCACGTTCTCGCGAACGCTGCGGCTGAAGAGGAAGGGCTCCTGCCCCACGTACGCCACGGCGCGGCGGTAGTCGCGGATGGGCAAGTCGAGCACATCCATGCCCCCGAGGCTGACGGTGCCCGCGGGCGGGTCGTAGACGCGCGCGAGCAGGTCGAGCAGGGTGGACTTCCCGGCGCCCGTCAGCCCGAAGATGCCCAGCGTCTCTCCGGCCCGCACCGTGAAGCTCACGTCGCGCAGCGCCGGCTCCTCGGCGGATGGGTGGCGGAAGGTCAGGTCACGAACCTCGATGCCGTAGCCGCCGGAGCCGGGGGGCGGGAGGTCCGCGGTGGGCGCCGCGCGGTCGTCGGCGGCGTCGATGACCTCGTAGATGCGGCCCATCGAGATGTAGCCCCGCTGGGTGGCGCCGATCAGGAAGGACAGGCTCATCAACCCCGAGGCGAGGGGCTGCAAGACGACGATGAAGGCGGTGATCTCCCCGGTCGTCAGGGTGCCCTCCATCGCCATCCGGCCGCCGACGAAGAGCACGATGACGACGCAGAGGTTGCTGGTGACGCTCACCACCGGCATCAGCCAGGCGCGGATCTTCAGCATGCGTTCGCCGAGATCGAGGTGACGGTCGTTGTCGACGTCGAAGCGCGCCATCGCGCCGGCCATCGCGTTGTAGGACTGGAGCACGGCGACGCCGTTGTAGCTCTCGAGGATCCGCTCGCTCAGGGTCGCCACCTGCACCTGGATCTGCGCCTGGAGCGTGAACATGGCTAGCACCGCGCTGCGCATCACCAGCGCCGCCACCGCCAACGGCGCCACACACCAGAGCGTGAGCTGCCAGTTCATCCAGGCCATCTGGCCGACCGCCGCGATGAGGGTGAAGACGACGTTGAAGAGCTGCAGCGAGCCGAAGCCGATGAGCGCGCGCATGCCGTTGGTGTCGTTGGTTCCGCGGCTGATGATGTCGCCCGGCTTGAGCTGGTCGTAGAACCAGCGCGGCAGACCCAGCAGCCGCTCGAAGAGCGCCAGCTTGACGTGGTACTCGACGGTCCGACCGGGGTTGAAAAACAGCGTGCGGCTGAGGGTGCGCACCACGATGACGCCCACCCCGGCGGCGAGGACGGCGAGGCCCCAGACGGTGGCCTGCGATGCCCCCCCGGCCTCCAGGCTGTCGATGGCTAGCTTCACGAACTGCGGGATCGCGACCACCGAGAGGAGCACGGTGGCGCCGAGGCAGACGAGGCCCAGCGCGTACCACCACCGATAGCGGCTCGCGAACTCGGACCAGAATCGAAGGATGCGCCGCAAGAAGAGGTGAACTACCGCCCCGGGCTACCGATTCTCAATAGAAACCGGATCAGCCTCGAACGTCCCGCAAACGCGGGGATGGAGTCTCTGGCTCAGCGACGATGAAGCTCGCCCGTGGGACCGGGCGCCTCGGAGAATCCTCGGCGGGACGCGGCGCCGACGCCGCATCGCGCGGACGCCGGAACGGGTTCGCGAAGAGATCCGCCTGGGCATCGCGGGCGGCCTCTCGCCGGTCACCGATGTCGACTACCTCCCCGCCCCGCTCGGCTCGCCGGACGTCGGGTCGGCCCTGGGCCTCGATGCGGGCTTGCTCCCGACGGATGTCGGCGTCGTCGCCATCGGGATCGGCGCCCCGCTGTCCGCGGCCCGCCTCCGGCGGCGCCTGGACGGCGTTGGCCGGCGCCTTGTCGGTCGCGGCGGCGTTCCCCGCGGCGGCCGCAGAGTCGGCGGTGCCGGTGCGGAACAGATCGTTGTTGAAGGACTGGACGCCGCTGAGGTGGGGAATCCCAGGCACGCCTCAGCTTATCATGCGGGCGGCTCGGATGCAGGTCACAGCGCCGCGTCGCCGCGCTGCGTGCGCAACATGAGCTTGTCGTAGACCGACGGCGCGATCCGCGAGACCCACCACGAGAGGTGCGCCACCGGCGAGATGAGGCGGCGCCGGCTGCGTTGGTCCACCGCGTCCATGACCTGCTCGGCGACCTCTTCGGCGGTCAGGAATCGACCCACCGCGGGGCGGCTCCGGCCGACGCGGTCCCCGTGCCCGTCGAGGGCGTGGAGATCGAGATCGGTGTCCACGAAGGAGGGGCAGACCAGCACCACCGCGACCTCGTCGCCGATCTCGGTGCGCAGGCTGTCGAAGAAGCCGTGCAGCGCGTGCTTGCTCGCGGCGTAGGCCGTGCGGCCCACCAAGGGCGCGAAGCCCGCCACGCTGCTCAGCGCGACCACCGCCCCCCTGCGCCGTCGCAACGACGGGAGCGCCGCTCGGGTACAGTGGACGGCGCCGAAGAAGTTCACCTCCATCACGCGCCGCAGGACCGCGAGATCGGTGTCCGCGAAGCGACTGCGGTGGCTGATCCCGGCGTTGTTGATCAGCACATCGACCCCGCCCCAGCGCGCGCAGACCGCGGCGATGGCCGCCTCGCAAGCCTCGGGATCGGTGACGTCGACGACGTGGGCCGTGCCCCCCGTCTCGGCGGCGATCTCTTCGAGGGCATCCGCGTCGAGATCCAGCAGCGCCACCCGGTCGCCCCGGGTCGCAAACGCCCGGGCGAGGGCCCGCCCGATGCCGCCCCCCGCGCCCGTGAGCACGACCGTCCTAGGATCTTGCGTCGGCGTAGGCATCGAAGACCTCCCGCGTGGAGAGCCGCGGACGGTAGCCGAAGCCCCGCGCGAGTCGCTCGTTGGCCAGCACCGGTCGGTGGCGCAGGAAGAGCACCTGCTCGGGCCCGTAGGGCGCGAGCTGGCGGCGCGAGAGCAGCTCGAGGCCCTTGCGCACCCAGCCCTCGGGCAACGCCACGTAGCGACGCCCCAACCGCTGAGCGATCTCCCGCAGGGTCATCACGCCGTCGCCCGTCAGGTTGTAGACGCCGACCTTGTCTGGACGGAGCACGCCCTCGAGCAGGCACGCCACGACGTCGGCGTCCGACACGAAGCAAAACGGCGTGTCGACGCCCCGCAGGCCGAGGACGACGGGCCGCTCGAAGAGCGCCGTGATCTGGTTGCGCACGGTCGGACCGAGGATGGTCGAGACCCGAAAAACGAGCTGCTTCAGCCCTGGATGATCCGCGCGGTGCTCGGCGAGCAGGCCCTCGACCAGCCGCTTGTGCCAGGCGTAGGCGAAGACCTCGTTCCCCCGCAGCGGGGCGTCCTCGCAGAGCAGGACGCCGTTGTCCGGGTGGTAGCCGTACGCCGCGCCGCTGCTCGTGTAGACGAGCTTGCTCACGCCTGCGCGGAGGCAGCCCGCGAGGACGTTCCGGGTGCCCTCGACGTCCACCGCGTACTGCTCCGCGCGGCCCTGCCCGGGGCGCGGCGTCACCACCGCGGCGAGGTGCACCACCGTGTCGACGGCGCGTCCCTCGAAGAGCTCGGCGACCGCCTCGGGGTCCGTGATGTCGAGGGCCTCGTAGCACACCCCGGAGATCGGGACCCGCGGCGCGCAGAGATCGGTGGCGATGATCTCCACCGACGGAGCGGCGGCGGCCAGCGCCTCCACGAGCTGGCGCCCGAGGTACCCGCCGGCGCCGGTGACGAGGACCGTCATCCGCGGGGCTCCGCGTGCATGTCCTTGAAGTCCTTCAGGTTCGGCGCCCACATATGCGCCACCGGATCCACGTCGACATGGATCACCGCCGGCTTGCCCGACGCGATCGCTCGACGCACGGCGTTCTCGAGGCCACCGGGGTCCGCGACGCGCTCGCCGTGGGCGCCCATCGCGCGGGCCACCACGTCGAACTCGATCTCGTGGAGATCCGCGTTGATCGTCTCGTCGGGCCCGAGGGACTTCTTGACCAGCGTCTTGATCGGCTTGAGCGCGAACTGCTGGTTGATCTTCACCATGCCCCACTGCTTGTCGCACAGCACCAACCAGACGATCTGGAGCCCGTTTCGGACGGCGGTCTCGACCTCTTGCAGGTGAAAGCCCATCGCGCCGTCGCCGATCACGCAGTAGACGGGCCGGTCGGGGAAGGCCGCCTTGATCCCGATGGGCTGCGCGCAGCCGGCGCCGAGCATGCCCATCTTGGGGGTGCTCACGACGGTGTTGGGCGTGCGCACCTCGTGGAAGAAGTTCGCCCAGATCGCGGTGTTGCCCCCGTCGATGACGAGGAACGCGTCGTCCCCGAAGACACGCTGACAGGTGACAGGCACGTGCGCCGGATGCATCGGCATGCTTCGGTTCTCGAGGTGGGCGTCGAGCTTCTTCCTGCGCTTCGCCACGTCCGCCCGCAGGCTGCGCAACCAGCGCAGGCGACCCTTCGGCGCGCCAGCGGTGGGGCGAGCGCCGAGGGCCATCAACACGCTCTCGAGGAATACCCTCACGTCCGCCTGCACCGCGACGTCCACCGGCCGGTTGTTGCCGATCGCCGTCGGATCGATGTCGACCTGCACCATCCTCTGCGCCGACGGCGCGGCCCAGTACGGGGCCTTGCCCCACCAGTCCGTCTCGCCGAGACGGGAGCCGAGGACGAGGACGAAGTCGGCCTCCTTCCGCGCCCGGTTGACGGTCGCCACGTAGGGCATCGGCACCGCGTGGAGGTCTCGCTCGTCCACCGCGGCCCGCGCCGCCCAGGAGGTCGTGACCGCCGCGCCCGTCACCGACGCGAGCTCGCGCAGCGCCTCGAAGGCCCCGGCGTGGATCACCCCCGACCCGACGTGGAGGAGGGGCTTCTTCGCGGCGGTCAGCAGGGCGACGGTCGCCGCCACCTGCTCGGGATGCGGGGGCGTCGGCGACGTCACACGGGAGGAGCCGGACGGCCGAAACCAGTCACCGCGCACCTCGAAGCTGCCGTTCATGACGTCCTCGGGCACCTCGAGGTGCACGACGCCCGGCCGGCCGCTGAAGCACAGCCGGAGGGCCGCGCGCGTCAGCTCCGCCACCCGGTCCGCCGAGGGGACGACGATGCTCTGCTTGGCCATGGCCCCGATCACCGCGGACTGGGGGAAGCTCTGGAACGTCCCGCCGCGGTCCGGCTCGACGATGCCCCGCCGCCGCTGGGAGGTGATCAGCAGGACCCGGTGCCCCTCGGCTTGTTCGACGGCGACCCCGGGCAGGGCGTTTGCGACCCCCGGCCCGTTGCTCGCGAGGCAGACGCCCAGCTTCCCCGTCACCTTCGCATAGGCCCCCGCCATGTGCAGCGCCGAGGTCTCGTGCCGCGGCGTGACCAGCCGCATGCCGTTGGGCTCGAGGCTCGCGTAGAGCCCGAAGTAGGTGCCGTCGATGATGCCAAAGACATGGGCTACGCCCTCGTCGGCGAGGATGCGGGCGATGATCTCGCCGCCCTTCACCGTCTCCTTGCCACGCAGCCGCTCCGTCGCGGCCCCTAGCGGATTCTTCATCGACTGAGTCTCCCGGTTTCGTTGTGCGGACACCCAGAAAAGTGGCAAACTTTGACCGAGCGGTCAAACCAAAAGGTCAACCCCGTTATGGCGAAGGACACAGCGGCGCGCGCGCGCATCCTCGAGGCGGCCGACGAGCTCTTCGCGGAGCGCGGCTACGACGGCGTCAGCGCCCGAGACGTCGCCCGCGCGGCGGGGGTCGCGAAGGCCGCCGTCTTCTACTACTTCGACGGCAAAGACGGCCTCTATGCGGCGGTCCTCGACGGCTACTACCGCGCCCACGGGGCCGCCCTCGAGGCGGCCCTCGCCACCGCGGGACCACTCGATGAGCGCCTCCACGCGTTGATCGACGGCTACCTCGACTTCATCGCCGCGAACGCGCGCTACGCCCGGATGGTTCAGCGACAGATCGCCGGTGGCGGCGGTGATCTGGAGATCATCGGCGAGAACCTCGCGGTGCTGCTCGGCGGGATCGAGCAGGCCCTCGCCGAGGTGACGCCGGCCGACGGGCCCACCGCGGCCCGCCACTTCTTCGTCACGCTCTCGGGGGCCGTCATCAACTACTTCACCTACGCTCCGGCCCTCGCCGGTGTCTGGCCCGGCGACCCCCTCGACGCCGAAGCCGTCTCCGAACGTCGGGCGCACCTGCACTGGCTCGTCGACGCGCTGCTGGCGCATCTGGAGGGCTGATCCCGACGAAGTTGTCACACTTGTTTCACGGTCCCGAGGCGGGTCTGAGTCCACGCTACCGTGGGCTCGAGCCACTCATGGAGAGCCGGATGAAACAGAGCGCGCGGGCGGACGAGGCGGTGCTGAAGGCGGCGCTCGGTGGCGACCGGGAGGCCCAGCTTCGATTGGTGGCGCTCCTCGATCCGGTGATCCGAGGGCGCGTGCGCCGGTACCTCTCGCGGCGGCGCACCGGGCGGCTCGCCGGCCTCGACGCCGATGACCTGGTTCAGGCCGTCTGGCTGGATCTGTGGGAGCGGGACGGTCGAGGGCTGCGGCGCTTCGATTCGAGCCGAGGCCGGCTCCTGGCGTACATCGGACAGTTCGCGCGCCGCTCGCTCTGGCTCCGCGCCCGATGCGCGAGCCGGGCGCCCCAAGCGACCCGCCTCCTCGTCGAGCCTCCTTGTCCGAGCGCCGGCCAGGAGCAGCGACTCGTCGCCGCGGATCTCCTCGACCGGACGCGGCGCTGGTTCGCGGAGACGGGGGACCGTGGCACCTGGCGTACGCTCTGTGAGATTCACGTCGAGGGCACCCCCCGCGGGGTGGTCGCCGCCCGGATGGGGATCAGCCGACAGGCGGTCTACAGCCTCGAACACCGGGCGCGCGTCCGGGCGCGCGCCTACGCCTGCTGAGCGTCCAACGCCGCCCCGAGGAGTCGGACCGCGGCGCGCACCTGGCTGTGCCGCTCACAGAGCTCCGCGACGGAGCCACCGGCGCACTCCACGAGGCGAGCCCGAGCGCCCGGTGCATCGCCGCGGGCGAGGTCGAGGAAGCCACACATGATCTGAACGTGGGCGCGCTCCGGGTCGCGGGTCTCGAGCTCGGCGACAGCGTCCTGGGCGGCCTCGAAGGCCATCTCCGCCGAAGCCATTCGACCCGACTCGGCCTCGACGGCGCCGCGCAGGGTGAGGGCGAAGACCAGGATGGCGCGGTCGGTCATGTCGGCCGCGATCGCCTCGACCCGTCGCAATCGGCGCTCGGCGGCGGGGATCTCGCGGGCACAGAGCGCGGCCCCGACCGCCGCGACCTCTGCCAGCGCCTCCATGGCCGAGAAGCCGTGTCGCCGCAACAACGCCGTCGCCGCCTCACACGTAGGCTCGACCTCGGACCACGGACGCTCCGCCTCGAAGCGCGCCAGCGTGAGGTTCGCCAACGCCATCCCCTCGAGCCGTCCCAGCCCGAGGGCGCGGTACATCTCGGCGGAACGCAGATAGCTGTGCTCCGCCTCCTCGAAGCGGCGCTGAGCCCCGAACAGGTTGCCGAAGAGCATCACGCTGGCGGCCTCCGCGCTCCGATCTCGATCCGCGTGGTGGAGCTCCACGGCCAGACCGCAGTAGCGAGCCGCGGCCTCCAGGTCGCCCCGGCGGTAGGCCACGGCACACTGAAGGCCACGCACCCACGCCCGGAGGGAGATCGAGCCGAGCGCCTCCGCCTGCGCCGCGGCGCGCTCGAGATCGCCGGTGGCGTCGTCGGTTCGGCCGAGTTGCATTCGCGTGTGGCCGAGCCGGAGGAGGACCTCGACGTGGTCGGCGTCCGTGGCGCCGACCACGTCCCAGCGTTCGACAAGAGCCTCCGCGCCGGCCGGGTCACCACGGCTCTGGAGGAGCCGGGCGCGCTGGAGGTCGATGCCGCGCGCCAGACCGAGGCCGGGTGACAGCGAGCTGGCGAGCTCCAGATCGGCCTCCGCGGCGTCAGCCCGCAGCACCTCCCGCCGCAGCCTCGCCCGCAGCAAGAGGGCGGCCGCCCGCAGAGCGGGGCTCGGCGCCAGCGCGACCGCGGTGTCGGCGAGGGCCAGGCTGTCGAAGCGTGGGCTCTTGCGCAGCGCCGGGCCGAGGGCCAGCACCGCCCGCGTCGTGAGCTCGGCGTCGAGGTCCCGCTGACGCGCGACGCCCGCCACCAGATCATCACCGTCGAGCAGGATTCGGCCGACGGGTTCGGACCGCCCGGTCGCGCGGAACTCCGCGGCCAGCACCTCCGCACGCGCGACGAGGAAGTGGTCCGCGAGGGACGCGACGGACGCCCCCAGAGGTTCCGGCTCCAGGGCCGCGTAGTCTCGGACGCCCTCGTAGAGCCGATAGCGGCGGCCGAACTCGGTCTCGCGAACCTGAATCAGCGAGGCCTCGAGGAGCGCGCCGACGACCTCGATGGCGGAGCCTTCGAGGACCGCTCCGGCGGCCTCGAGATCGAAGGCTCCGCGGAAGATCGCCAACCGTCTGAGGCCGGTCCGATCCCGTTCGGCCAGCAGCGCACAGGACCACTCCAGCGCGGCGCGTAGCGTCGCGTGGCGCTCGGGCCGGTCCCGGCGCCGCGTTCGGAGGACCTCGAAGCGTTGCTCCAAGCCCGCGAGGAGCCCCGGCGCGTCGAAGAGACCGACGCGCCCGGCGGCGAGCTCGAGGGCGAGGGGCAGCCGATCCAGCCCATCCACCAGGCGCTCCAGGACTTCGGGCGCCCCCTCGAAGTCCGCCCGCACCCGACGGGCCCGCTCGCCGAACAGCGCCAACGCCTCCTCCACCGGGAGGGGCCCGACCTCGATGGTGGTCTCCCCGAGGACGCCGACCGAGCAGCGCGACGTGACGAGCAGCCGGGCGGCCCCGCCCGACCAGCGGGCGATGGTCTCGGCGGCACAGTCGACGAGCTGCTCGAAGTTGTCGAGGACCACCAGCCCAGGGTGGGCCCGCAGCGCGTCGGCGAGGACCGAAGACGAGCGCGCCACCTCGCCGGGGATGTCGAGGGCCGCGGCGACGCGCCCCTCCAGCTCGGCCGCCGTGCGAGCGCCTGCGAGCTCGACCAGGACGCCACCGCCGCGCGCGAGCAGCTCAGTGGCGAGGCGCGTCTTGCCGGCCCCGGGGGGACCGACGAGGGTGACGATGGACGGGCCGAGGGCCGCCTCCACCGCCACGAGCTCGGCCTGACGCCCGACGAAGCGGTCGGGCGGTGATCGGTGGGGGGCGGCGGCCGCCTGCTCGGCGACGAGGCGGTAGCCGGTCCCGTGCACCGTCAGCAGGTGCCGAGGCGCCTTCGGGTCGAGCTCGAGCTTGTTGCGCAGCCGCCAAACGGCCACGTCCACGGCGCGCGTGAGGGGCGCGTCCTCGTGGCCCCAGACGGCCTCCAGGAGATCGTCGCGCTCGATGGCCTGACCCGCGCGCGTCGCCAGGTAGCCGAGCAGCTCACGCTCACGATTCGTGAGGACGGCGCCGCCGGCGCCATCGACGCAGCCTCGGTCGAGGTCCACGACGCGATCTCTGAGCTGGAGGCGCAAACGACGTCCTTCGAGCCCCGTGGGACGAAGGACGAGTATCGGCGCGTTGGCGGCGGCGGTCCATTCCCGTGCGGGAGGCGCCTACCGGCGGCGGCAGTTGCGGAGGAAGGGCTCGTTCCCCGTGTGGTCGTGGATCAGCAGCTCCAGCGCGACCTGGATATCGACCACGTTGACCCGCCCGTCACAGTTGCAGTCGGCGGCCAGGACGTCGCCATCGGCGCAGTCCAGGCTGCCCTCTTCGCCACCGGTGAGGACCCACAGGTTGATGTTGGCCAGGCACTGGATGTCGACCACGTTGAACTCGCCGTTGCCCGTCACGTCGCAGACGGGGTCAGCGGCGAGGGCCGGGCTGGCGAAGCAGACGGTGAAGAAGAGAGCGGAGAGGAGGGCGACAGTCTTCATGTGGGAACTCCCGAGTTTCGGACGGCTGAATCGCCGCCTCAGCCAGGGGTTGCACGACCTCGCAGCCGCGGCTTCCGCGGAGAGTTGTCACACTTGTCTCAGCCCGGACTACATCCCGCCGAGGCAGGCGAGGAAGGCCTCCTCGTCGCAGCCGCCCGGGCCGTAGACGTCGTGGGCGCATTGGAGGTTGAGGGCCCACAGATCGACGATCTGTCCGTCGGGGCACATGAGGTCCACGCACTCCTGGGGCGTGCCCACCAGGCCGAGGGGGTTGCACTGGCTCAGCAGCGCGCAGGCCACCGCGCAGTCGTCGGGCAACTCGAAGCACGCCTCCGCGACGTCCGCCCCGCAGCCGTCCGCGAGCGCCTCCACGCAGGCCGCGGCGTCGGCGACGTAGTCCGCCCCGGCGGCCCCCGACGCGTCCCGACCGGAGCACCGCTCCCCGCACGCCCCGACATCCGCCCCGCAGCCCTCGACCCCCGCGCAAGCGTCGACGCAGGCCTCGCTCGGCGCGCCGGGCAGCTCCAAGCAATCGGCCAGATTGGCGCAGTCGGCGACCTGGGCACAGGCGGCCTGGATGCCCACCCCCTCGGGGGCCGGCGTGCAGCCCAGACCGCAACGAAAGGCGTCGACCTCTTCCTCGCAGGACGCCCGCGCCGCGCAGAGCTCGGCACAGGCGGCGCCGGGCGCCGGCGCCTCGAAGCCGACGCAGGCCGCGACGGCGGCGCAGCCACGGCGGCGAGTCGTCGCGTCGAGCACGCAGCCCGCGATGTCCGCATCCGGGGCGTCGGCGCAGGCGGCGACGCACCCCTCGGCGCCGATCCCGCAGCCCTCGACGGCCGCGCAATGGGCGGCGCAGTCGACGGGGACCTCTCCGGGGATGCACGCGGCCAGCGCCACACAGTCGTCGGCCAGAAGCAGGCACTCCGCCGCCGCCGCGAAGCGCAGGGCGTCGGCGCCTTCGAGGCCGTCGCCACAGTCGCGCACGCAGGCGGCGACATCCCCGTCGTCAAGAGCGCAGGGCAGGTGAGCCGTGCACCACGCCAGACAGGCACGGGAGAAGGGCTCGCCCACGCTCGGATCGAGGACGCAGGCGGCCACCGCGTGCTCCGGTTGGAAGGGGTTGGCGGGGTCGCAGACCGGCGCCCCCAAGACGCAGGCGACGCGGCTGAGCGCCGCGTCAGCGTCGGCGAAGTGGTCGTCGTCGCAGCGCGCGGCGCATCCGGCGGGATCGGGCGGCTGCGCCCCGAGGTTGCACTCGCCGAGGCGCGCGCAATAGGCGCCGCAGGGCGGTGGCTCCGGCCCCTCGCACTCGGCCATCGCCGCGCAGTCCTCACCGGCCTCGACGACGCAGTCGCGCTCGGCCCGGGCCCGGTCCCGCCCGAAGTCCCGCGCGCACGCCTCGGGGCACCCGCCCTCCAGCATGCAGGCGTCGCGGCGTCCACAGTGCGCCGCGCAGCCGGCCTCGGGGTCGGCCCGGTCGAGGCACGCGCCGAAGGTGTCGCAGCTCGTCTCCCGACCACAGGGGAGCTGGAGCCCCCACAGGCCGCCGCCCCCGGCGACGCGAGCGTTCTGGCACGCCTCGAGGCAGGCCACCTCGTCGACGCCCCCTTCGCGCTCGCAGAGCCGTCGGGCCTCGCACAGCGCCACGCAGGGCGCTGGCCGGGTCGGCGGCTCCAACTCGAGACAGCTCGCGAAGCCATCCGGTTCGCAGCCGCCCGGCACGAGGAACTCCACCGTGCAGTCGATGACGAACTGATGCCCCTCCGGGTCCTCCGCGAGGGACTGCTCGCACTGGTCGAGGCAGTCCCGGAGCATGTCGGCGGCCACGACGCCGCACTGCGCGAGACCCTCGCAGGCACCCAGGCACGTGTTCCCGCGTCCGAAGACGGCGTTCGGATCGACGCATTGGTTCACGCGGAAGCAGTCGTTGGCGGAGCTCGCCACGCACTCGGCGCGCTGCTCGGCCCTGCGTCGAGCCAGCGGATCGCCTTCGCGGGCGATGCCGAAGCACGCCTCCAGGCAGACCGCCTCCTCGAAGATGTTGCACTCCGCCGCCTGGGCACAGACCGGCCCGCATTCGGGGTGCACCTCCCGGCCGAGGCAGCGGCGGAAGTCATCGAGCGCACAGACGCCGTCCACGAGGTGCTCCGCGCAGCGCGCGGGGCCCGCCGACTCGGGGCACACCGCGGCGCACTCCGGGAGCAAACCGCCCGCGTCGCACGCCTCCACCGCGGCACAGACCACGTCGCAAGCCAGCCCCACCGGCCGCGGGAGCTCGCAGGTCTCGATGGCTTCGCACTCGACCGCCTCCAGGCAGGCGAACCACTCCGCCGGGGCGCTCTCCCTCGCCGCCCGCCCGCAGGCCTCGACGCAGGCCGCCTCGTCACCGAAGAGGTCGAGACGCTCGCAGGCTCCGTAGCGCGCGCAAGCGGCCTCGCAGTCTCCAATGCCAGCCGCGGCGTCAGGCGCCGGCCCGTCGGAGACGCGGGCGTCGGGCGCGGCGTCGGCGACCGCCACGTCGGCGGCGAAGTCGGCCGGGGGTCCGTCGGCGAGCTGCCGGCCACTGTCGCCACGCGCCGCCGCGTCACCCGGCGCATCATCGGAGCCGCCGTCGTCGCAGGCGCACAGCGCCACCATCGTCAACGCGATTCGATATCGCATTCGGTCGTCCCCCGGGCGTGTCGGCGCCCGGACGATAGCGCCGCGCTTCGGCCGGCTACAAGGCGAGGGACCGGCGCCGTCGACGCCGGAGCACGAGGACCCACCACCAGCCGAGCGCGCTTCCCGGGGCGTGGCATCCGCACCCGCCGTCCCCCTCGAGACGCGCGAGGGAGGAGGGCTCGCCGGGGACGGTCGATCCGAGGTCGCCCACGGCGTCGGCCTCGCCGTCTCCGACGCCTTCGTCCGGCAGGCGCCGCAGATCGGCGGACGCAGAGTCCGTGGACGGCCCCGCGGCGTCTGGCGGCGGCGGCGCGGCGTCCGGCGGTGGCGGCGCGGCGTCTGGCGGTGGCGGCGGCGCGGCGTCTGGCGGTGGCGGCGGCGCGGCGTCCGGCGGTGGCGGCGGCGCGGCG
>CAYOBQ010000159.1:0-22226 GCA_964402225.1 uncultured Nannocystaceae bacterium
AATTACACAATCCGACCAGACTAAAAGCGGAAGTTATTCTTGCGCGGGCCCTTACTACCACCTCTATACGGGTGATGAGCTGGGCGGCTTCGTCGATCGGGGCGTGGTCGCCGCGCGCAACGGGAGCGCCGTGAGCGACTCCGCCGTCGGGGACTTCGACAACGACGGCAACCTGGACTTCGTGGGGCACCAGAACGACCGGGTCACGGTCTTCCTCGGTGACGGGGCGGGCGGCTTCACCATCCTGGAGCAGAGCTACGGGAACACCGGGCGGGGCCTCGACGCCGCCGACTTCGACCACGACGGGAACCTCGACCTCGTGCGCGCCCGGTACAGCTCGGGGGATGTCTCGTTCCTGCCGGGCAACGGCGACGGGACCTTCGGGGCCGCCGTCTCGCTCTTCGACGCCGGCAGCGACCCGTATGGCGTGGTCGCGGCGGACTTCGATGGCGACGGACACCCGGACCTCATCGTCAACAACTCCAGCAGCGGCGACGCCAACTTCTTCGCGGGCCTCGGAGACGGGACCTTCGCGGCGGGGGTCGCCGTGCCGTCCATCGACTTCAACAACTACGGCTCCTACGACGCCCATGACTACGACGGCGACGGCGACCAGGACCTCGTCGCCGCCGGCCACACCTTGCGACGCATCTACTACTACCCCGGCAACGGTGACGGCACCTTCGGCGCCCAGGTCGAGGTGGGCACGACGGTCACCAACACCTTGGGGGTGGCCTCGTTGCCGCCGGGGTGGTCCGTGCTCGCGCCCTCCGCCGATGTGACGCCGCTGAGCCAGACGGTCGATGTCGGCGTCGCCGCGGGCTTTGACGGGAGTGGCTCTGCGGGGGCGATCACCGGGTTCGAGTGGGACTTCGGTGATGGGATGACCCTGCCCGGGGCCGGCGCTCCGGGGGTCGCCGCCCACGCCTACGGGGCCGAGGGGGTCTACACCGCGCGGCTGCGGGTCGACGACGCGGCGGCTCGGTCCAACTACGCCGGCGCCGAGGTCGTCGTGGAGGGCGCAGCCCCCGTCGTCGACGCCAGCGACCTCGATCTCGACGAGGGGGACGCGGCGGACGGTGGCTGGGTGGCGTCCATCGATGGCGCCGTCCGCGCCGGTGACGACGTGGCCATCGCCGGCTACGACTGGTCGTGGGTGGCCCTCGACACGGGGTTCGAGGTCGCCGGGCTCCTGGGGTGGACGTCCTACGCCGGTGTCTGGGCGCAGGACGCCACCGATCCGATCGCTGGCGCGGGCTCGCTGCGGCAGACCGACGAGCTCCTCGATCGGACCGACTTCCTCTACGACCAGCCGATCGACGGAGACGTACGCTTCTCCTTCGACGTCCGCATCGACGCGGGGGCGGGCGAGGAGGTGCACCTGCTCTTCGCCGCTCAGGACACCTACGAGCTCTACGAGCTGAACATCCGCGGGCGGGGTCAGAACGACGTGCGGCTCAACCGCCGGGCCTACAGCACCTCGACGCGGCTCGACTACAACCTCGAGGCGACCCACCCGTCATTCCCGATCACCATCGGCGGGACCTATCACGTGGAGGCGAGCCGATTCGGGGACGAGATCGAGTTCTCCATCGACGGGCAGACGGTGGGGCGGATGAAGGACGGCACCTTCGCCGGCGGGCGGTTCGGTTTCTCCACCTACCGGACGGCGGCGCGCTTCGACAACGTGCGCGTCGAGCGCTTCGGCGGTGACCCGGTCTTCACCCAGAGCTTCGGCGCGGGGGCCCGCGACGTGACGTTGACGGCCACCGACGGCGCCCGGCAGGTGGCCTCGGGAGACATCACCGTGCGGACCACGCCCGGGGCGGCGCCGACGGCCGATCCGGATGGGCCCTACGCCGCCGACGAGTCCGCCGCGGACCATCTGGGCTTCCGGTCGACCCTCGACGGCACCGGATCGAGCGATCCCGAGGGCAGCCCGCTGGTCTACACCTGGGACACGGGGACGCTCACCTTCGACGGGACGACGGTCGACACCAACCGCTGGGTCACCTTCGGGCCCATCACCCAAGACGACGAGCTAGTCGCCACGGCGACGGGGGGCTGGGGCAATGTCGGCGCATACACCCGCCACACCTACGACCGCGCCGAGGGGTTGACCTTCGAAGCGACGCTCGAGGCCACCGGAAACACGATGGTCGGCTGGAAGAACACGGGCGGCAGCATCCAGTACGCCCAGCTCGTCTACGCGATCTATCTCACGGGCAACAACGTCTACGTCTACGAGAACGGCGGGAACCGCGGGCGCAAGGCGTACCACCAGTCGGGGACTCCGATCGATGTGCGCATCGTCCTGAAGGCGGGGACCGGCGCGCGGTACTACGTGCGTCGCTCCGGGGTGGGCCCCTACCGGCTCATCTACGACTCGAGCCACAGCGGCGAGGCGACGCTGCGCAAGGGCTTCGACGTGAACAGCGGCACGCTGCGGGTCGACGACCTGCGCGAGACCTGGGCCGGCGACGCGCCGACCGTCACGGTCTATGGCCTGGGGCCGTCACCGGTCGATCTGACGGTCACGGACCCCTCCGGCAACAGCCACACCGCGGGCACCGTGGTGACGAACTCCGCGGGCGATCCACCGGTTGCTGGGGCCGGGCCGGACCAGGTGCTGGGCGAGGCCGACGCCGTCGACGCCGTGTGGACGGCCTCCTTCGACGGGGGGGCCTCCACCGACGATCACGGCATCGGGACCTACGAGTGGGACTTCGACTACGACGGGGTCACGTTCGAGGTCGATGGCGCGGGACAAACGATCGACAAGGACTACGGCGTCGGCGTGCGCGACGTCGCCCTGCGGGTCACGGACAGCGCGGGCCAGAGCGACATCGACACCTTGACGGTGACGACGGCGCTCGGGGCGCCGCCGGTCGCCGAGGCCGCGGGGCCCTACGTCTTCGACGAGATCACGGGGAACGCGAGCGCCGGTGGGTTCACCGTCACGCTCGACGGCACCGGGTCGACGGACGACACCGAGGTGGCGCACTACGCGTGGGACCTGGGCTCTGACAACTTCGCGGGGACCAGCATCAACGCGGGGAAGTGGGCCACCCAGAACGCGGCGCAGAACGACGCCGTCACCGTCACCGGCCTCAATGACTGGGACGACAGCTACTTGTACTCGACCACGACCGTGGATCGCGCCGACGGCACCGCCTTCGAGGCCACCGTGAGCGCCAGCGGCGACAACATGATGTTGGGCTGGAAGCTCGACAACACCAACCCGCACTACGGCCAGTACGCGTACTCGCTGTACTTCAACGGCACCAACATCTACGTCTACGAGCGCGGCGGCAGCCGCGGCGACACGGGCTACGACGTCGTCGCCGGCAACCAATACGACGTGCGGATCGCGCTGCGGCCCACGCAGGGCGCCGACTACTACATCCGGGCGAACGGCGATCCCGACTGGATCTGGCTCTACGGGAGCTCGAACTACGCGGAGGCGGCGTATCGCCGGGGCATCGTCGTGTACTCGGGCACCGCGACCGTCCACGAGATGCGAGAGATCGTCGGCGGCGCGACGCCGAGCTACACGCTGTTCGGGTTGGGGGCGCGGACGGTGCGCCTCGACGTGGTGGACCGCGTACAGCAGGCGCACAGCGACACGGCGACCTTGACGTTGCAGGCCAACGACCCGCCGGTGGCCGCGGCGGGCGCCGACCAGTCCGAGGATGAGTCGACGGCCTTCGGCGGCGAGTGGCAGCTCGACTTCGATGGCAGCGGATCGAGCGATGACCACGGCGTCTACCTCTACGAGTGGGATTTCGACTACGACGGCAGCTTCGACGTCGAGGGCACCGGCGCCCTGGTCAGCCATGACTTCGTGGGGGCCGGCGCGCGAACGGTGGCGCTGCGGGTCACCGACCACGCGCTGCAGAGTCACCTCGACACTTTGCAGGTCACGCTGACCAACGGCGATGCACCGGTCGCCGAGGCGGGGGCCGAGATCACCACCGAGGGTCATTGGCCGGTGGTGCTCGACGGTCTGGGCTCGACCGACGACGTGGAGGTCGAGCGCTGGGAGTGGGACTTCGGCGACGGGCAGCTCGGCTGGGGACCCACGCCGCGCCACATCTACTGGGGCGCCGATGGCAACTACGCCGTCGACCTGACGGTCTTCGACCACGCTGGTCAGTCCAACACGGACGGGACGGTGGTCCACGTCGTGACCGGGGACGCGCCGGTCGCCAACGCCGGAGGCCCCTACGTCGCCGGCGCGGGCGGTCCGCCGGCGTACCTCGATGGCGGCGCCTCGAGTGACGACTACGGGGTCGTCAAGTACCTGTGGGACATCGACATCACCGACGACAGCGACGGTGATGGCGACCCGGCCAACGACATCGATGAGACGGGTCGCCGGCCGATGCACATCTACCCCGTCGAAGGCGTGTACACGGCGCGGTTGACGGTGGTGGACGGCAGGGACCAGGCCCACAGCGCCAACGCGACGGTCAACATCGCGGACAACCGGGCGCCGTCGGTGGTGTGCGTGCCGGGCAAGGTCGTCGACGAGGCGAACCACCCTGGGCTGCGCTTTCACCCGGTCCTCGACGGAGAGGCGACGCGCATCAAGTGCGTGGCGCGGGACGCGGGGGCGCTGACCTACTCGGTCGACTTCGGCGACGGCTCCCCGCCGACGGCGGTGGCGGCGGTGACGAACCCCTTCGTGATCGAGGAGACCCACACCTACAGCGGCGCGGTCAACACGGTCTACCGAGCGACGATCAGCGTCTGGGACGGGGCGGCGCTGCTGGGGCAGGACACCTACGATGTGATGATCTCCCCCGACGATCTCGACACCCAGGTGCTCATCGCCAAGGACGAGGGGTTGTGGCGGGTGCACTCCATCCAGGAGCGCCCGGCGGGGTCCTGGACCTCGTACTCGAGCTATCGCGCCGGCCCCACGGCGAGCCCGATCAACGCCATGCTGATCAACGGCCACGTCGAGGATGGCGACAACCAGGAGGACCCCTACGTCGAGACCGTCAACACCGGCTTCGACTATCTCTTCGGCACGCTGCGGCAGCGGGCGATCGCCGTCACCCCAGCGGGCAACGACCCCGACAGCAACGGCAACGGGATCGGCATCGAGGTCAACTCGGGGCGGCCGATCTACGAAGGCGGGCTGGTGATGGACGCCATCGCCGCCAGCAACCGGCCGCTGGGCTTCGCCCGGACGGGGACGGCGGACGTGAAGGGGCGCTTCTACCACCACCTCTTGGTGGACATGAGCGACGCCTACGCCTGGGGCCAGGTCGACACCAGCACCTACCGCGGTGGGTGGCGGTACAGTTGGAACA
This sequence comes from uncultured Nannocystaceae bacterium, assembly GCA_964402225.1. Taxonomy (GTDB): domain Bacteria; phylum Myxococcota_A; class Bradymonadia; order UBA7976; family UBA1532; genus CAYOBQ01. Next base: position 5,322 of record CAYOBQ010000159.1, read on the forward strand.
GCGGGGCGGACAACTCGGCGTGTCAGTGGGCCGCGATCGGGATGCAGGCGGCGAAGGACAACTTCGGCATCAACCTGCCGGGCTGGGTCCACACCGAGAACGAGATCTGGCTGAACCGCAGCTACAACGGAGTTGGCTTCGGGTACACCAGCCCGGGTGATGGCCCGGCGACGACCCCCTCGGGCCTGGTGCAGCTCGCCTTCGACAGCATCCCGACCAGCGACTCGCGGTGGCGCAACGTCGAAGACAACATCGCCAACAACTGGCTCCCCCAGAGCAACAACTACTATGGGCTCTTCGCCCTCGTGAAGGCGCTGCGCCTCGCCCAGCCGTTCCCGGTCGAGGTGCTCAGCGCCACCGGGCTCGACTGGTACAACGACAACGCGACGGGCGTGCAGCGCGTCATCGTCGACGCCCAGTACGGGGTCGGCAACAGCAAGTGGGGCGGCTGGCGCACCGGCGGGCACGGCGGGGAGAACCTGCAGACGGCGTGGGCGATCATCATGCTGACGCCCACCCTCTTCGTGCAGCCGCCGGTCGCCGCGGCGGGGGACGACATCGTCTGGGCCTACGACCAGCCCCTCGACTTCAGCCACGCGGGCTCCTTCCACGCCGATCCCGAGCGCGCGATCGTCAAGTACGAGTGGGACTTCGACGGCGACGGGAGTTGGGACTTCGAGACCGCGAATCGGGCCCAGGTCGCCACCTTCACGTACCCGGACCCGGATCCGGGCACCGAGGGTGATCCGCCCCAGGTCTTCTTGGCGCGGTTGCGGGTCACCGACGACAGCACGCCGCCCAAGACCGACATCGACGTGCGCCAGGTCACGGCGGCCGAGCCGCCGCATGTGCCCTTCGCGCGCACCGGTGGGCCCTACCGAGCGACGGCGGGGATCGCGTTCACGCTCGACGGGGGCGCCAGCTTCGACATCGATCCCGGTGACCGGGTGACCCGCTTCCAGTGGGATCTCGACGACGACGGCGTCTTCTTCGACGACGTCGATGTCGACACCGTGTTGGCCGCTACTCCCTGGACCTTCGCGGATCCCGGGACCTACTTCATCGGGCTCGAGGTGTGGGACGCGGGGGCCTTCAACCCGCTGGGCTGTACCGTGGACATCGACTGCGTGCCGACGAAGTCCTTGCCGGACTTCGCGACGGTCCTCGTCGAGGCGAACCTGCCGCCGGTGGCGGACGCGGACGGCCCCTACGTGCTCGACGAGGGCACGCCGGGGCCCCTCGATGGGAGCGGATCGAGCGACCCCAATGGCGACCCGTTGACCTACGCCTGGGATCTCGACCTCGACGGTGTCTTCGATGACGCCGTCGGGGTGGCGCCGATGGTCCAATGGCCCGACGACGGGGTCTTCCCCATCGAGCTCCAGGTCAGCGACAGCCTGCTCGACGATGTGGCGGCGACGACAGTGACGGTGAACAACGTCGCGCCGACGGTGCTCGCCGGCGGCGACGAGGTGCTCCCCGGCGTCGGTACGCCCTTCGCGCGGGCGGGCAGCTTCACCGATCCCGGGGCCGACACCTGGGTCGGCACGGTCGACTGGGGCGAGGGGGCCGGGCCGGTGGCCTTGGTGCTCAACCCCGACAAGAGCTTCGCGCTTGCGCACACCTTCGCGCGGGGGGGCAACTTCACGGTGACGGTGACGGTGACGGACGACGACGGGGGCGTCGGTCAGGCGACCTTCGATGTGCTCGTGACGAACACTGTCCCGGTCGTCGCGGCCGGTCCCGACGGCGCGATCGACGAGGGGAGCACCTTCGCCAGCGCCGGGGCGTTCGTGGATCCAGACGTGGACGCGTGGAGCGCCACCGTCGACTACGGCGACGGGACGGGCGTCTTGCCCCTCGCGTTGAACCCGGACAAGAGCTTCGCGTTGAGCCACACCTACGCCGACGACGGCGTGTTCACGGTGACGGTGCGCGTCGACGACGGCAGCGGCGTGGGCCTCGACGTGGCCACGGTGACGGTGTCGAACGTCGATCCGAGCGTGGACGCGGGGGCCGACGTGGTCTTGGCCGGTGGCGCGCCCCTCGCGCGGTCGGTGAGCTTCACCGATCCGGGGGCGGATACGTGGTCGGCGACGATCGACTGGGGCGACGGGACGCCAGACGATGTGCGCGGATCCGTGACCTCGCCCTTCGATCTGAACCACGCCTTCGATCCGGGTGGTCCCTACACCGTGACGGTGACGGTGACCGACGATGACGGGGGCGTGGGGGCCGACAGCTTCGAGGTGAGCATCGAGAACACGACGCCCAGCCTGGATCTCGGGCCGGACGCCTCGATCGACGAAGGCGACGACTTCGTGCGCGCCGGTAGCTTCACCGATCCCGACCCGACGGACACGTGGACGGCGACCGTCGACTGGGGCGAGGGCGACGGGCCGGAGCCGCTGGCCTTGAACCCGGACAAGACCTTCGACCTGAACCACCCCTACGCCGAGGACGGCACCTACACCGTGACGGTGCGGGTCACCGACAACGGGGGCGCCACCGGCGAGAGCTCGCTCGAGGTCGTCGTCGGCAACGTCGCACCGACCGTGGACGCCGGCGCGGACGCGAACGTCGACGAGGGGTCGCTACTGAGCCGGTCCCTCGGGCTGGTCGATCCCGGGACCGAGGACACCCACACAGCGACGGTGGATTGGGGCGACGGCGGTGGACCGGAGGGCTTCGCCGTGGCGCCTGATGGGACCTTCGACATCACCCACACCTACGCCGACGACGGCGACTACACGGTGCGCGTGACGGTCGCCGACGACGAAGGGGATGACAGCTTCGACGAGCTCGTCGCCCACGTCGCGAACGTGGCGCCGACGGTGGACGCGGGCCCCGATGTCTCGCTCGCGGCGGGGACGCCGGTGGGTCGGGACGTGACGTTCGGCGATCCGGGGGCGGACACGCACACAGCGACCGTGGATTGGGGTGATGGCGGCGCGGTGGAGGATCTCGGCGCGGTGGTGTCGCCCTTCGGCATCGCCCACGCGTACGGGGGCAACGGCCCCTACGACGTGACGGTGACGGTGACGGACGACGACGGCGGCGTGGGGGTGGACACCTTCCGCGTGAGCTACGAGAACGTGCTGCCGGTGGTGGACGCGGGCCCGGACGCGGCCATCGACGAGGGGGGCGCGTTTGTGTCGGCGGGGAGCTTCGCTGATCCGAACGCGGACGCGTGGACGGCGACGGTGGACTACGGAGACGGGGGCGGGGCGCAGGCGCTGGGGCTGAACCCGGACAAGAGCTTCGCGCTGAACCATGTGTACGCCGACGACGGTGTGTACACGGTGACGGTGGCGGTGGACGACGGGAGCGGGAGCGGGAGCGACACGGCGACGGTGACGGTGGGCAACGTGGCGCCGACGGTGGACGCGGGCCCCGATGTCTCGCTGGCGGCGGGGACGCCGGTGGGTCGGGACGTGACGTTCGGCGATCCGGGGGCGGACACGCACACAGCGACCGTGGATTGGGGTGATGGCGGCGCGGTGGAGGATCTCGGCGCGGTGGTGTCGCCCTTCGGCATCGCCCACGCGTACGGGGGCAACGGCCCCTACGACGTGACGGTGACGGTGACGGACGACGACGGCGGCGTGGGGGTGGACACCTTCCGCGTGAGCTACGAGAACGTGCTGCCGGTGGTGGACGCGGGCCCGGACGCGGCCATCGACGAGGGGGGCGCGTTTGTGTCGGCGGGGAGCTTCGCTGATCCGAACGCGGACGCGTGGACGGCGACGGTGGACTACGGAGACGGGGGCGGGGCGCAGGCGCTGGGGCTGAACCCGGACAAGAGCTTCGCGCTGAACCATGTGTACGCCGACGACGGTGTGTACACGGTGACGGTGGCGGTGGACGACGGGAGCGGGAGCGGGAGCGACACGGCGACGGTGACGGTGGGCAACGTCGCGCCGAGCGTCGACGCCGGGCCCGACGGGGCGATCAACCTGGGCGACGACTTCGTCAGCGCTGGCGCCTTCTCGGATCCCGGGTCAGATGTGTGGCAGGTGAGCGTCGATTGGGGCGACGGCACCCCCGCCGAGGTGGTCGCGCACGCGCCGGACGGGAGCTTCCCGTTGGCGCACACCTACGCCGCGGCCGGCAACTACGTCGTGACGGTGACGGTGACCGACGACGACGGTGGTGTGGGGCAGGACACGGCCCTCGTCTCGGTGAGCGTGGACGACGCCTGCCCCGACGATCCCGACAAGACCGAGCCCGGCGTCTGTGGCTGCGGGGTGCCCGACGCCGGCGACGCCGACGGGGACGGGGTCCTCGATTGTGTCGACGGATGCGACGACGACCCCGACAAGACAGAGCCCGGCATCTGCGGGTGCGGGGTGGCCGATGATGACTCTGACGGCGACGGCACCGCGGACTGCGACGACGGGTGCGCAGACGATCCAGACAAGACCGAGGCTGGCGTCTGTGGCTGCGGCGTGCCGGATGACGACTCCGACGGCGATGGCGTCCTCGACTGCAACGACGAGTGCCCGGCGGACGTCGAGAAGACCGATCCCGGTGTCTGCGGGTGCGGGGTGCCGGACGCCGGTGACGCCGACGGGGACGGGGTCCTCGACTGCGTCGATGGCTGCGTCGACGATCCCGACAAGGTCGAGCCGGGCGTCTGCGGCTGCGGTGTGCCGGACGACGACTCCGACGGCGACGGCACCCTCGACTGCGACGACGGGTGCGCCGACGACCCGGACAAGACCGAGGCGGGTGTCTGTGGGTGTGGCGTGGCGGATGTCGACTCCGACGGAGATGGCACCCCGGACTGCATCGACGAGTGCCCCGACGACCCCGACGATGGGTGCGTCGAGCCCCCGGAGGAGGTGTGCGAAGAGGGTCAAGGCGCCTGCGAAGGCGCGGACTGGCCGTGGTCCCACGAGATCTCGGTCGCAGAGGCGTACAACCGCCTCTACGGCACGGCCTTCGACCAGCACGGTGAGTGCGGCCTCGCCAACCTGCGTGGGGTTCACGGCTTCCCGATGCAGGCCATCTTCAACACGGAGATGATCGCCCAGATCGAGATGCTCGCCTTCGACACGTCGGGGACGCGCCCGCTCAACCTCATCGTCATCGTCGGCCCCGGGGAGTTGGCGACCATCGAGCTCTACGATCCGGGGCCCTGGACGCCGGACTCCCGTGGTTGGCTCGCTGGGAGCCGCATCGATCTGGCGCAGGTGCTGGTCGACAACGGGCTCGATCCGTTGGCGCCGTTCCAGCTCGCCGTCGGCAACCAGCCGCTCAACGGCGCCAACGCCATTCGACTCGCCGGCACGGAGCCGGGTGAGTCGCTCATCGGCTACAACGACGGTGGCGTCGGTGCCGGTGACCGCGACCTGAACGAGCCGGTCTTCCTCGCCATCGGCCCGGAGCACATGCGGCTGCATGATTGTCCTCCCGGGTACAACGTCATCATCGGCACGGACGGCGATGACTATCTGCGTGGTACGCGTCGCTCGGACTGCATCTACGGGCTCGGCGGTGACGACCTGATCCGTGGTCGCCACGACGACGACCTCCTCTTCGGTGGTCGCGGCGACGACGATCTGCGCGGTGGTTCGGGGGATGACCAGCTCTTCGGTGGCGCGGGCCACGACTGGCTGCGCGGCCACCGCGGCGACGACGACCTCGAGGGTGGCGCCGGGGACGACGAGCTCCGCGGTGGTCTGGGCTGGGACGCCCTCCTCGGCGGCGACGGCGACGACGACCTCCGTGGCGGGCGCGGGATGGACGAGCTCTTCGGCGAGTGCGGCAACGACGGCCTGCGTGGCGGTCGCGGCATGGACACGCTGGACGGTGGCCACGGCGACGACGATCTGCGTGGCGGTCGCTCCAACGACGAGCTCGACGGCGGTGACGGTTTCGACGAGCTCCGCGGCAACCGCGGCGTCGACATCTGCATCAACGGGGAGATCGTCCGTAGCTGCGAGTAGCTGAGTAGCTACTCGGGGCGGGCGCCCACGATCGCCTCGGCCTCGATCTCCACGCGCCAGTGGGGATCGAGGAGGCCGTGGACGATGACCATCGTGGCGGCGGGGCGCACGGCGGCGAAGACCGCGCCGTGGGCCCGTGCGACGTCGTCCCAATCCTCCCGACAGATCAGGTAGCTGCGCGTGCGGACGACGTCGTCGGCGGTGCCGCCGAGGGCCTCGATGGACTCGATGATGATCTCCAGGCAGCGCTCGGCTTGCGCCCCGGCGGGGGCCACCAGCGTGTGCCCGTCGGCGGTGATCGGCGCGGTGCCGCTCACCAGGATGCGAGGGCCGACGCGAACCGCGCGGGAGAAGCCGATGGTGCCCTCGAAGGGGGAGGCAGAGCCCTGCGACTTGCGCATCATGGGGTCCTCGCGCAGGGGGCGACGAGCAGCTCCGGGCGGTACTCGAAGTGCATCGTGTCGAAGTGGTACCACTTCCCGCCCCAGATGAAGCCGTGGCGCTCGAAGGCCTCGACGACCTCGTAGGGGAAGCGGTTTCGATAGGGGTACTTGCCGTCCGCGTCGGGCCTCACCCAGCGCCAGTAGTCGGCGAAGCCCACGCCCACGTCGATGGCGATGGCGAAGCTGTGCATGCTGAGCCGGTCGGTGCCCTTGATGTTGCGCCAGACGAAGGTCCCGGCGGGCTTCGTCGCGAAGACGCGCTGGGCCTCGGGGAGCTTCTCGAGCTCGGCGCTCACGGCCTCGAGCCTGCGGTGTACGTCGTTGACCGTCGTGACCCGCAAGGGGAGGCTTGCGGATTGAGGCAGCCAACGGATCTCCGCCGTCTGCTTGCCCACCGCTTCGCTCGAGTCGCCGTACATCTTCCGAAAGAAGGGCTCGTAGCGCGCCCGTCCGGGCTCGAAGTCGACGGGCGGTGGTACCGGATGCGCGCGACCGACGGGGTAGCGCTGGGCGAGCTGGTCGGTGAGATCGGCCTTGTCGGTGTGCACTTTCTTCGTCTCGTGGGTCCGCGTTCGCCACGGCATCCGGGTGCCGTCACACCACACGAGGTGGGTCGCGGTGGCCGAGCAGAGGTGCTTGGGATACGCCTCGAGCAGGCACGCCGCCTCGGGGGGCGGCGCGGGCGGGGCTTGGAGCAGGAGGACGATCAGCGGCCACATCTCGGGCCGTATGGTAGCAGCCTCTACCAGCCGAGGCCGAAGAAGAGGCCGACCTCGGTGGGACGCGTCGAGCTCGACTGCCAATCGTCGCCGTCGTCCCAGCGGTCGAAGGAGTTGGTCTCGATCGGCAACAGATTCTGGGCGATCTGGAGATCCATGAAGATGCGTGAGGACGAGCTGCGGAAGAACATCAGGCCGAGGTGCGCGTATGGGACGAAGCCGACGAGCGTGCTCCCGCCCCCTCCTTGGATGCGGGGCTCTACGCCCCCGCCGATGTAGCTCGAGACCTCGCCATCGGACAGGTAGTACGCCCCCCCGAGGCGCGCGAGCAGTCCGCCGTAGCCTTCCCCCCCCCCGATCCGGTGGGCAAGAGCAGGCCGGCCCCGAACTCGATGAAGTAGGTGTCGGCCTCGGCGCGCAGGTCGAAATGGACGGTGGCCATCGTGTTGAGGTTCTCGCTGGCGAAGGGCTGGACGAGGCCGGTGCGAAAACCGACGATCTTCTCCGAGAAGGTGCGGTTCTTCCGCCCCGCCTCGCGCCGGGTCACGGTGCGGTGGGTGCGCGCCTCCGCCGTCGTCCGACCGGTGAGCAGCGCCTTGACGAGGCGCGCCGCCGCCGCCTCCATATCGTCGAGGCTCGCGGCGACGATCTCGGCGCGGTTCGTCCTCGAGCCGTCGACCCACACGAGCTTGCCGCGCAGGCTGATCTTCCGCTTGAGCTGCACCGCGGTGATCGTGACGTAGCGCTTCACGCCCAAGATCCTCGCCGCCGCCGCCATCCGCGCCGTTCGGGTGGCGCCCTCGGCGCCTGTGAGGGCCTCCGCGGTCTCGGCGGGTCCCAAGACCTCCCCCGAGTTCTTGTCGGAGAAGGCCGACGTGAGCACCTCGGCGATCGCCGCGGCCTCCCCCTCCTCGAGGTTGACGGCGTTTGCGGGGAAGACCGCGATGTCGGCGGCAGACGCCCCCGGCGTGGCCAGCAGCAGCATGGTCAGGCTCGTCAGCAGCGTCTTCATCGGCTCTCCCTTCAGGCTCCCGTTGGCGTCGAGCAGTAGCAGCAACCGTGCCACTCGCGCCCCCCCCGCGTTCCCGTGGGTGCCCGGAGTAGGTGTGCCCCACAGTTGGAGCACACCGTGTCGCGCCTTTCACGCGCGCCGTGAACCACCTACTCTCGGAGCACCAGCATGGAGCGTCTTCGGTCGTGGGGCGTCACGCGCGCGCGAGGAAAAAGGTGGACGTCGTGGTCGTGGGGGCGGGCCTCTCGGGGCTGCGCGCGGCGCGCCGGCTGGTCGATGGCGGCGCGACCGTCACGGTGCTCGAGGCCCGTGACCGGGTGGGCGGCCGCACCCTCTCTGTCGCCCACGAGGGCGGTGTCATCGATCTTGGCGCGCAGTGGATTGGCCCCGCGCAGCACCGGCTCCGTGAGCTCGCTATCGACGCCGGCGTCGACCTCTTCCCCACCCACACCGAGGGGGAGAAGATCCTCGAGCGGGCCGCCGGGCGCTCGACCTATCGTGGCGCCATCCCCTCGGTGAACCTCTTCGCCCTCACCGAACTCCAGCTCGCGCTGAAGCGCACCGATCGCCTCATGAGCGAGGTCTCCCTGAGCCACCCGGAGCGCTCCGCCCGCGCGGCGGAGTGGGACGCCCTCACGGTCGAGGGCTGGGCCCGCGCCCACATCCGCCAGACCGCTGTCCGCGAGCTCATCGAGGTCGCTGTGCGCACGATCTTCGGCGCCGAACCTGGCGAGCTGTCGATGCTGCACTTCCTCTTCTACCTCAACAGCGGGGGCGGCCTGCTCAACCTCGCCGAGGTCGAGGGTGGCGCCCAGCAGGCCCGCTTCGTCCAGGGCGCCCAGCGCTTCTCCACCTGGTTGGCCGACGCCCTCGGCGACGCCGTCGTCACTGGGGCCCCCGTCCGCGCCGTCGAGCACGGCCCGGATGGCGTCGTCGTGACCAGCGACCGCGGGCGCTTCCGGGCCCGCTACGCGATCTTCGCGATCCCGCCGGCCCTCGCGAGCCGCGTCGCCTGGTCCCCGGCCCTGCCCGCCGCCCGCGACCAGCTCACGCAGCGCTATCCGATGGGCGCGACGACCAAGTGCTTCGCCTTCTACGACCAGCCCTTCTGGCGCCGCGCCGGGCGCTCCGGCGAGGCCGTCAGCAGCCTCGGTCCGCTCACCGTCACCTTCGACAACAGCCAGCGCGACGGTCCGCCCTGGATCTTGCTCGGCTTCCTCGTCGGCAAGCACGCCCGTCACTGGGCGACGCGGCCGGCGGACGAGCGCCGACGCGCGGTCACAGCCCACCTCGCCCACCTGCACGGGCCCGAGGCGGCGCGTCCCGTCCGCTACATCGAGCATTGCTGGGCCGACGAGGAGTGGACGCGCGGCTGCCCCGTCGGGGTGGCCACCCCCGGCACCTGGACGCAGCTCGGATCCGCGCTGCGCCAGCCTGTCGGCCCGCTGCACTGGGCGGGCACCGAGACGGCGCGCGAATGGAACGGCTACCTCGAGGGCGCGTTGTGCGCCGGAGACCGGGCCGCCCGAGAGGTATTGGAGCGCGATTGATGCTCGACACACCCGTCACCGAGCTCGTCAGCCGGATGCGCGCCGGAGCGCTCTCGCCGGTGGATCTCGTCGATGCCCACATCGCCCGCGCCGAGGCGGTCAACCCACATCTAAACGCGCTGATCGCCACCCGCTACGAGGCGGCGCGCGCCGACGCCCGCGAGGCTTGCGCCCGCTACGCCAAGGGGGGCGAGACGCCACCGCTGCTGGGCGTGCCGTGCACCATCAAGGAGTTCCTGCGCGTCGACGGCATGCCGCACACCGGCGGCGGCATCCCCAATCTGCGCCACCAGCTCGCCGACCGTGACGCCACGGTGGTCCAGCGCATCCGCGCCGCGGGGGCGATCATCCTCGGCGTGACCAACGCCGCGGAGGGCGGCATGTGGATGGAGACCAACAACCGCGTCTTCGGGCGCACGCGCAACCCGTGGGGCACCGGTCACACGCCCGGCGGCTCCAGCGGCGGCGAGGGGGCGGCCGTCGCGGCGGGGGCTTCGGCCTTCGGCGTCGGCTCCGACGTGGGCGGCTCGATCCGCATCCCCGCGGCCTTCTGCGGCGTCTTCGGGCACAAACCCTCCGCCGGCGTGGTCCCCAACTCCGGCCACTGGCCCGACGACTTCTCGGTGGGCGGCTACCTCTGCACGGGCCCCCTCGGCCGCACCGTCGCCGATCTCTGGGCGCTGCTGCGGGTCCTCGCGGGCCCCGACGGGATCGATCCCGCCGCCCGCGAGATCCCCCTCGAGGACCCCACCTCCATCGACCTGCGAGACGTCACGGTCTACCCCGTCGAGGACAACGCCCGTGTTCGGGTGCGTCCGGTGATGCGCCACGCCGTGCGCCGCGCCACCGCCGCCCTCGTCGACGCCGGCGCGCGCGTCGGCCACCTGCCCGGCGAGCGGCTGCGGCGGGGCTTCGAGATGTGGAGCGCCGCCCTCACCCGCGCCGGCGCCCCGGACTACGCGGACCTGCTCGGTGGGCACGGTCCGCCCATCCCGATCGGCCGCGAGCTCCTGCATCTGCTCGCCGGACGACCCCGCCACGACGCCCCCGCGGTCCTGCTGGCGGCGCTGGAGAAGGCCACGCATCTGCTCGAGGGCACGGCCCGCCGAGCCCTCGCCGAGCTCGACGCGCTCCGGATCGAGCTGACGGCGCTCCTCGGCCCCCGCGGGATCATCATCCACCCGCCCTACACCCGCCCCGCCCCCCGCCACATGATGCCGATGCTCACCCCCTTCGATCCGACCTGCACGGCGCTGTTCAACGTCCTCGAGTTCCCCTCGACCGTGGTCCCGATGGGCTTCGACGCGACGCCTCTGCCCATCGCCGTCCAGGTCATCGGTCGCCACGGCGCCGACGGCGTCACCCTCGCCGCGGCGTCGGTCCTCGAGCGCGCCTTCGGCGGCTGGGTACGCGCCGACCCCCGCTAGCGACCGACGCCCCCGATATGCCGACTTCTACAACAAGGCGGTACGTGCGGAGGAGACGATGGAGGCCAAGAGAGTCGCTCGGCGGAAGCGAGACACCGTCGACCGCAACAAGGTGGTCGAGGAGTACGTCTACCTGGTCAACCGCATCGCCTACAAGATGGCTGCCCGCCTCCCTCCCAACGTGGAGCTCGACGACCTCAAGAGCGTCGGCGTCATCGGGCTCATCGACGCCGCCGAGAAGTACGAGTCGGGGCGCGGCAGCTTCAAAGCCTACGCGGAGATTCGCATCCGCGGTGCGATCCTCGACGAGCTGCGGTCCCTCGACTGGGTCCCGCGCAGCGTGCGGCAGCTCGGTAACTCGCTGGCGGCGGCCCGTCGCACCCTCGACGCCGAGCTCGGACGATCGGCGACCGACGCCGAGCTCGCCGAGCACCTCGGGATCACCGAGGAAGAGCTCCAGGCGCAGGCCGCCCGCGCCCAGGCGATGTGCGTCGTCAGCTACGAGAACATCGGCCACGCGGGTGACGAGGGGCGCAGCTTCCTGGAGACCGTCGCCGATCCCAACTCCCATGACCCGGAGACCTGCAAGGTAGACAACGACCGGGTGGGCGTGATGCTGCGCGCCGTGCAGACGCTCCCCGAGCGCATGCGCCTCGTGCTGAGCCTGTACTACTTCGAGGACTTCAACCTGCGCGAGATCGGCGACCTTCTAGGCGTCACCGAGTCCCGCATCTCCCAGCTCCACTCCGCCGCCGTGGACCGCGTACGGCCGCTGATGAAGCGGATGCTCGACGGCCACGTCTCATAGGACGCGGTCGAGGAACGCACACTGGCGCTCCAGGGCGATGGGCGCCAGCGGGTGGCCGAGCATGCGGTCGAAGCAGTGGACCCCCTCCGGATAGACGTCGAGCTCGGACCCCGGCCACGCCGCGTGGAGCCGACGCGTGTGCTCGACCACCACGTCCCGGGCGCCCACCGTGAGCAGGGCCGGCGGCAGCCCCGCGCAGTCGGCGAAGACCGGGGAGACGTCGGGGCGGCGCGGATCGACGCCCGGCGGCAGGTAGCGCTCCAGGAACCACGCCGCCCCCCGCGGATCGAGGGGAAAAGGCGCCGTCTCGGGCCCCATCTCCAGCGGATCGGCGAGGTCGTAGGTCCCGTGCCCCAGCAGCGCGGCCAGCACCGGCGAGGCGCCGCGCAGCTCGAGGAGCGCGAGGGCGCCGAGGTGGGCGCCGGCGGACTCCCCCATCAGCACCAGTCCCTCGCCCGCGAGGTGTCGCGCGGCGCAGACGATGTCTCCCACGGCGGCGGGGTGCGGGTGCTCCGGCGCGAGGCGGTAGCCCAGGGCGACGACGTTGGTGCGGGTGGCGCGGGCGAGGCGGTCGAGGCGGAGGTCCTGCACGTCGGGGCCGCCCAGGACCCACCCGCCCGGGTGCAGGTAGAGGCAGGTCGCGCGGGCGTCGGGGACCGCGAAGCGGCGCAGGCGCAGGGGACCACCGGGCCCGGAGAGCGTCTCGTCGGTGGCGTGGTCGACCCGCGCGCACAGCTCAGCCATGTCGCGCGCCCGCGCGCCCGCGGTAGAGTGGTCGGCGACTGTAGTTTCTCGCGCCAGGGCCTCTTCGAGGCGCTTGTTGAACGCGCGCGCGGCGGAGAGGGTGGAATCCGTGAGCTCGAGCATCCCCGATTCTGACATCATCTGGCGGCCCGATCCCGATCGAGTCGCGTGCTCTCGGCTGACGGCCTTTGTCGAGCACTGCCGCGCCGCGGGCCACCCGGTCGACGACGCGAGCCTCCACGCCTTCTCCGTCGCCGACATCCGGCGCTTCTGGTCCCTCTACCTCGACTTCTCGGGCATCGAGACCAGCGGCGAGGACACGCCGGTCTGTGTCGGCGACGACATCGAGACGGCGCGCTTCTTTCCCCGGCTGCGCCTCAACTACGCCGAGAGCCTGCTCGGTGTGGGCGACGCCCCGGCCCTCACCGGCTGCGACGAGGGTGGCGTCCGCGAGACGCTCACCCGCGACGGCTTGCGCGCCGTTGTCCTGCGCGTCGCCGGCACCCTCGCCGAGCTGGGCATCGGCCCCGGCGACCGCGTCGCCGCCATCGGCCGCAACACCGTGTCCACCGCCGTCGCCTGCCTCGCCTCCACCCTCCTCGGCGCCACCTGGTCCTCGGTCTCGCCGGAGATGGGCACCGAGGCCATCCTCTCGCGGCTCTCCCAGGTCGAGCCGGTCCTGCTCTTCAGCCATCGCCAGCGCCTCTACGCCGGTCTGCAGCGGCCCGTCGCCACCGACGAGGTCGTCGCGGCCCTGCCCAGCCTGCGCCACCACCTCTCCCTCGAGCCCGAGGCCTTCGCGGCCCTCGACGGTCCCCCGCCCACCGGGGCCCATCACCCCTTCGACCACCCGCTCTTCATCCTCTTCAGCTCCGGCACCACAGGCGCGCCCAAGGGCCTCGTCCACGGCGCCGGCGGCACGCTCCTCGAGCACCACAAGGAGCACGCCCTCCACGGCGACCTGGGCCCCGACGACACCCTGCTCTACCTCACGACCGCCGGCTGGATGATGTGGAACTGGCAGCTTACGGCCCTCGCCTGCGGCGCCCACGTCATCCTCTACGACGGCTCCCCCAGCCACCCTGAAGACGACCACGTCCTGCGCCTCGTCGCCGAGCTCGGCGTGACGGTCTTCGGCGCCAGCCCCGCCTATCTCCAGGCCCTGCGCGACTCCGGCGTCTCCCCCCTCGAGCGGCGCGCCTACCCCCGGCTCCGCGCCCTGCTCTCCACCGGCTCGGTCCTGCGCGACCCCTGGTACGACTGGGTCAAGGAGCACCTCGGCCCCGTCCAGACCCAGTCCATCTCCGGGGGCACCGACATCATCGGTTGCTTCGTCCTCGGCCACCCCAACCGCCCCGTGCTCCGCGGCGAGTCCCAGGCCAAAAGCCTCGGCCTCGACGTGCAGGCCCCCGGCGGCGAGCTCGTGTGCGCCCAGCCCTTCCCGTCGCGCCCCGTCGGCCTCATCGGCGACGACGGCGCGCGCTTCCACGAGGCCTACTTCTCCCAGCACCCCGGCGTCTGGACCCATGGCGACTTCATCCAGCTCACGCCCTCCGGTGGCGCCCGAGTCCTCGGTCGCTCCGACGGCGTCCTCAACGTCCGCGGCGTCCGCATCGGCCCCGCCGAGATCACCGACGTGGTCCTCGACAACGAGGCGGTCAGCGCCTGCATGGCCATCGAGCAGCGCCACCCCCGGATGCCCGGCGGGATGCGCCTCGTCCTGCTCCTCGTCCTCCGGGAAGGCGTCGAGCTCGACCGGCCCCTGGTGCGCGGGCTCCGCAAGGCGCTGGCCACCCGCCGCTCCCGCGACCACGTCCCCCAGACCATCGCCGCCGTCGACGCCCTGCCCCGCACCTTCAGCGGCAAGCTCTCCCTCCGCGCCGCCCGCGACGCCCTCGACGGCGCAGAGGTCCGCAACCGCGCCGCCATCGCCAACCCGGAGAGCCTCGACGCCCTCCGCGCCCACCCGGACCTTCGCGTCTCGGGCTGAGGCTTCTCGCCCGGTGATGTCGAAGCGGCGCCTGGGCGCGTTGTCGCCGATGCTGGACTGGTGCTCGAAGGTGAGTTGCTTTCGCGGGCGGCCATTCTCCCCGGGGCGCGTCGAGGAGCGCGTCGAGCGAGTCGGCCGTGAGGATTCGCTCGGTCCAACGGCTGAGCTGGTCGCTATCTGCGGCGCGAATGCGGTCCTCTGTGGTCGCGGTGGGCGGGCCGAGATTGAGGTGGATCAGGCTCAGGAGGCTCTTGGGCTGGCCTTCCAGGAGGCCTTCCTGGCGGGCTTCTTCGAACCACTTGTCCAAGAACATCCTGGCCTCCGGGACTCGCTCGCCGAGCTCGGCTTCGACGAACTGTTCGAGGACGGGGTCGGGGGCGTGCTTGTTGACGATTGGAGGATGGCGGAACGCCATGGCGATCGCGTCGAGGCCGTTGGGCGCCTTCGCGGCGGTCCGGAACCCGGGTATGCGCGGGAACGCAGGATTTGGAGGAAGTCGGGCTGTGACGTGAACTAGAGCAGGAGGAGGGTGGGTTCGACGAAGGTGTCGGCGACGACGGGCTTGGGCGCGTCGAGCGAGTGGGTGAGGCGGGCGGGGTCGGTCCAGGGGCGCGCACCGTGGTAGAGGACGATGGGGACGACCAAGGGAGGCCTGACGTCCTCGGAGTGCTTCTCTTTCTTCCTCCAATCGCGGATGAGCAGGGCGGTGGAGTCGAATCAGCGCGAAGGCATGTTGTTTCTGACCTTGGACTGGTGCTCGGAGGTGAACCGGACGAGGGCGTGGCCGGTTTGCGTGCCGAGGAAGGGGACGAGGTAGACGAGAGCGGGGTAGCGCTGGCCGAGGTCTGCGCGACGAAGTTGGCGGGGAGCGCGCGCATCGCGCCGAAGCGCGAGGCGCTGTGCGAATTCGGCAGGCAAGACGGCCCGGATGAGCTTGCCAGCGCGCTCCGGCGGTCCCAGCAGCCCCTTGATCAGGGCGTCGTGGGGCTTGTTTCCACGTCCCGGGGGACATTCCCCTTCTCGCCCGGAACGGAGAGAGCCTTCGGGGGCGGGTGGGTGGATGTCCAGGGGAAAGGGCGTCGTTGCGGGCGGTAGCGCCACCATCGATGCTCGCCTACGATGCACCCGATGTTGACACTGTTGCAGGCGGCCCATACCTCGGGGCCCACCGAGAGGTTCCTGGAGATTGGACAAGAGGGGCCGGATTACATCGATTGCATCATCAGCGCCGCGGGGTCGCGGTAGGAGTGACGACCATGCGTCTCTTGCTCGCTCTCTTTCTCACGGTCTTTCTCGTCGGATGCGGGGTCAACACCGAGCCGATCCTCGCCCAGGGGGACGGCGGGACGCCGGCGCCGGGGCTGGGGCTGGACGCGGGGGCGGCGCACGATGAAGACGCGGAGGTCGACGCCGTTCGCTTCTCCGCGAGCGACGCTGGCCCGAACGGCGACGCGGCTCGGGTGGACCTCGGGGACGCACACGTGGAGGCTGACTCGGAGGTCGACGCGACGCTGGCGGACGGGGCCGCGGCGGACGGCGCCCCCGCCCCGGGGGATGCGGGGGGGCGGGATCTTGGTTGCGATGATGGGTCGCCCCTCGAGTGCGAGGCCGAGATGCCCGCCTGCGGTGAGCAGGAGGTGGCCGCCGTGGTGGGTGGCTGCTGGCTCTGCGTCAACGTGGGGACGTGTCGGCCGTGGGGGGAGCCCGGGTGCGCCACCGACGTCGACTGCGGGGCCGAGGACTGGTGCAACGCGTGCGCGACAGGGTCGTGCCCTTTCTGCGATGACTGCGTCTCCGGGTGTGTACCCCACGGGTGTGAGACCGAAGCGGAGCCGGCGTGCGATGCCGTGCGACCGGATTGCGGGGACGGCGAAGTCTCGGTCTTGGACGGTGGCTGCTGGAGCTGTGTGTTGATGACGACGTGCTCCCCGCCGGCGATGTGCGCCGACGACCACGAGTGTGGCCTGGCGAGCTGTCAGCAGATGGGAGAGGTCTGCGTGGCGGGCACGCCGCGGTGTGCGGGGGGGCGCTGCGAAGTGGTGGAGACGCCCTCGCCGAACCTCTACTGCCGTGACGGCGCCTGCGCGCGCTGCCAGCCGGGGGACGTCGTCGAGTGGAGCTGCCCCGACGGCGGGCTGGTGCCCTGGTGTCGGTGCGACGCCGGCGGGGTCCTCTGCATCGACGACCCCTCCGGCGCCTGCGGCGACTAGGACGCTGCGGCAGACAAAGCGACCAAGTGATGTGCGTGCCCGCCGGCCGAG
>CAYOBQ010000160.1:0-22194 GCA_964402225.1 uncultured Nannocystaceae bacterium
CACCTTCGCCTTCGCCCTCACCTTCGCCTTCGCCCCCGCCGTCCGCCTCGACGTGACCGCCGGCACCGCCGACGACGACGCCACCGGGGCCCGGGGGGCAGCCGAACACCACCCCCGCGGCCACCGGTGCGGCCAGGGCGGGCGGGGGCGTCGGCGCGCCGGCGTCCCGCGGGAGCGGATCGAGGCGCGCGACGAGGCGCTGCTGGCCGTCCGCGGCGCCGGTGAAATCGAGGACGTAGGGGGCGTAGCCGGCGCGCTCGAGCTCGATGGTGTGCTCGATGCCCGGCGTCACCGAGAGGGTGCGACCGTTGGGACCAGCGCTGCCGTGGGCTACCCCATCGACCTTGATCTGAGCGTCCTCGGGAAACGAGAGGACCAGGAGGTTGGGGCCGCGCATCGCCGGGGCCGGGGCCGGGGCCTGCGGCGCGGGGGGGGCGGGCTGGGGGGCGAGCTCGCGGGCGATGATGATGCCCAGCAGCAGGAAGAGCGCCGCGGCGAGGGCCGCGTTGAGCCAACTGAGGCGTGCGGGCGCTGGCGGCGCCGGCGCGGGGGTGGCGACGACCAGCTTGGAGAGGTCCTCGGGATCGATGTCGATGGTCATGTCGCTGACCTCGACCACGGGCAGCAGGAGTTCGGGGTGGGACGGCGTCGGCCCGAGGCGCTCTTCGGTGACCTCCTGGGCGCTCTCGAAGACCCGCTGCTCCATGGCGCGGCGTCGCGTGACGCGGTCGACGAATTGCTCGAGGAACCAGTCCCGCACCTCGACGGAGCGCGGGAGCCCGCCGAGGCTCTCCCCGACCTCGCGTAGCGCGATGCCGAGGGCCTCCGCCGATTGGTAGCGGCGCTTGCGGATCTTGTCCGTCGCCTTCGCCACGACGGGATCGAAGAGCGTGCTCACGCCGGCGTGACCGACCTGCGACGGGGGCGGAATCGGGGCGCGCGCGATGGTCTGCACGACCTCGTCGAGCATCCCCTCCTTGTGCTCCATCGCCTGTCGGCCGACCAGCGCCTCGAAGAGCACCAGGCCCAGCCCATAGACGTCGGTGCGCGCGTCGAGATCGCCGGTGAGGGCCTCCGGCGCGAGATAGGAGAACTTGCCCTTCACGGTCCCCGGCGCCGTCTCCTGGAGCTGCGCCGCCGACTTGGCTATCCCAAAGTCGATGACCTTCGCGTGGCCGTTGCGGTCCAGCATCAGGTTGTGCGGGCTCACGTCGCGATGGACCAGCTTCAGCGGGGTGCCATCGGGGTGGGCGGCGGTGTGGGCGGCGTGGAGGGCGTCGCAGACATCGGCGAGGAGCCGGCAGACGATGCGCGGAGGCATGTACTCGCCGCGCATCGAGAGCTCCTTGAAGATGAAGCCCAGGCTCTCGCCGTTGACGTACTCCATGACGATGCAGGGATCCGGCCCGAGCCGCCCGAACTCGAAGAGCCGGACGATGGCCGGGTGGTCGAGGGCCGCGACCGTCTGCGCCTCGTCGAGGAACATCGTGTGGGCGGAGTCGTGATCCAGGAAGCTGCGGCGAATCTTCTTGACCACGACCAACCGCTGGAAGCTGCTCGCGCCGCGCTGCACCGCCAGGTAGATGTCCGCCATCCCGCCGGTGCCGAGCTGCACGAGCAGCCGGTAGCGTTCGGACGCGTCTCCCAGATCAGTGAAGCTCGACGACATGCCTCGGGGACCGTGAGCGGAGGTCAACCTCAATGGTTACCAG
Organism: uncultured Nannocystaceae bacterium; assembly: GCA_964402225.1. Lineage (GTDB taxonomy): Bacteria > Myxococcota_A > Bradymonadia > UBA7976 > UBA1532 > CAYOBQ01. Next base: position 1,713 of record CAYOBQ010000160.1, read on the forward strand.
TGCAGGGACACGACCGGCAAGCTCGGGGCCCTCGCGCACCGCGGCAATCAACCGCGGCATCCGTGCACGCAGCGACGCTCATCGCAACGGGCAGCGGTCGCAACGGGTGACGTCCGGGGTGCCCAGCGCGAGCTCGTCGATCATCGTGTGGAGGAAGGTGCGGAGCGTGTCGGCGACCAAGGCGAAGTCGGTGCCCTCGGCGGCGCACGCGGCCTCGGCCACCTCGCGCAGGGTGCGCTGGCCGTCGAAGGCGGAGACCATCCGCCAGGCGATGCGATGGAAGCCCCGGCCCTGCGCCTTGGTCCGCCAGATCATGACCTTGGAATCGTCGATCGCCTCCATCTGCGGCTGAATCTCGACCGGCCTGGCGCTGACCACGAGCTCGCGGACCGCCCACGCCCCGGTGTCCATCGGCAGCGGCACGATCCGCCAGAACAGCGCCTCGTCCTCGAGGCACGGACGCGCGCCCCCAGCGTCGGCGGCCCGCCGGGCGGCGACCCAGAACAGCGGCGCGCGCAGGTAGTCGGCGACCTCCATCCGGTCGAGGAGCGGCAGCGCGCGAAACGCCTGGTAGCGGTCCATCGACATCAGGTCGCCGACATCCCACACCGCCGGCTGCACCGGCGACACCAGCTCGAGGCCCGCCGTCGCCAGGAACCGCACCAGCGACGGGATCGTGTAGCTCGTCTCCCGCGGGTTGAGCATCGTGTCGGCGAAGTGCTGCCGATTCGATCGGTGGTCCTCGATGGCCTGGCGGAAGACGTGACGCAGACGGTTGGGCTGCCGCGCGCCGGTGGAGCACAGATCGACGGCGTTGGCCTCGAGCGCCACCCCGTCGGTGCCCCGGGCGAGCAGCTCGATGACCCGTTGCGCACGCTGGAGCGGGACGCGGTTGGTGTCGCTGTAGAGCATCAGCGCCATCATCCCGCCCGGCGCGAGGTGCGCCTCGAGTTGCGCGAGGCCACGCTCAGGGGACTCGAGGTGGTGGAGCACGCCGAAGCTGCTGATCAAGTCGTAGGGACCCGAGAGGCCCTCGCCGCGTTCGAAGTCGGCGCGCTCGAAGCGCACATTGGTGACCCCAAGCTGCTCCGCGAGGGCCTTCGAGATGGCGATGGACGCCTCGCTGAGGTCGACGGCGTCTATCTCGAACTCCGGCAACGAGGCGCCCCAAAGCACCGCCTCACGCGTGCCGCAGCCCGCGATGAGCATCCGCCCGCCGCCCACGGCGTTTCGCGGGGCCGGGTTGTCATAGCAGGCGTGGGCGAGGTAACGCAGGTGGTCGTGCAGGTTGCGGTCGTACTCCACCTGGTCGACGTGGGGGTACGGATAGCGCCCATAGAACTCGGCCATGTCACGGCTGCTCATCGTTGCCTCGCTCGGCGGGGCCGGGGCGTCGGCGAAGACGAGCAGAAGGCAGCCGTATCGGTGTGGATTGGCAGCTCCTGCCCAGGAAGCAACACATTCACGTAGAGCATCGAGGGTTGAATATGCGGTCGCCCCGAGTGGGCGCGCGCACTCGCGCGGCGACGTCGGGGGGGGAGGCACGGGTCGATTCGTTGCGTCACCCGGCGCATCCTGCCACAACGTGACATCCGGTGAACGCAAAGGTGGCCTCGATTGCGCGCGCTGCTCGCCCTCTTCGCCCTGGGATGCGGGGACTACCCTCCCTTCGAGCCGGGGACCGACCTGCCGGAGCAGGCCGCCGAGGTCCCGGAGGGCGTCGCCCTCGCCGGCAGTGACGTCACGGGGGCCTTCACGATGGCGGGCGTAGTGACGGCGGCGGGGATGGCAATCGAGGTCGGCTTCACCGCCGAGCTGACACAGCGGGGCGCCATCGGCGGGGGCGAGGCGACGCTGATGATCGAGCTGGTCGACGGCGACGACGCGGAGGCGCAGCACCCCCGCTTCCCCGAGCCGGTCCCCGTCGACTCCACCGGAGCCTTCGTCGGCACCGTGGTGGACCTGGTCGTCTCCCACGAGACCGCCAACTTGCTCACCGCCGACGCCAGCGCCGATGTGGAGTTCGACGGCGTCGTCCTGACCAACGACTGCGTCCACGGGCTGCTCGGACTCCAGTTGAAAGACGCACGGACCACGATCGCGGAGCAGCCGCTGAGCGTGCGACTCGAGGGCACCTTCAACGCCATCCGCGAGGGCTCCGAATGCAGCTTCGAGTGATCCTCGCCGTGCTCGTCGCCCAGGCGCACGGGGCGGGCTTCATGGTGTCCAAGATCGGCGGCGACTCCGCCGGACCGACCACCGCCTCTCCCTCGGCGATCTACTGGAACCCAGCGGCCATCGCGCGGCTGCCAGGGACTCGAATCTACCTCGACAACAACCTCCTCTGGCGCGAGGCGAGCTTCACGCGCGACACGACGCACACGGATCCCGACGGGCGACGGTACGCGCCGGTCGAGCTCACCACGATGTCGAGCCAGCCGATGTTCGCCGCCACCAGCGATCTCGGCACCGACGCCCTCACGGTGGGGTTGGGGATCTATGCGCCCTTCGGATCGAGCGTGTCCTGGGCGAATCGCGACGGCCCCCAACGCTTCGAGAGCATCTACGGCCGACTGCACGGGGTCTACGTCACGCCCGCCGTGACCTGGACGCTGGTGGAGGGGCTCCACGTGTCCGTCGCGCCGAGCTACGTGAACCTGCTGGTCCAGTCCTACCGCGCACGAGACCTGGCCCAGGCAGTCGAGGCGCGCACCGGCACCGAGATCGCGTCGGAGCAGCCGGAGAACGAGGGCCGCGTCTACTTGGACTTCGACGGGCACGGCTTCGCCTACGCGGTGGGGCTGCTGTGGGAGGTGGGCGACCTCGTCCTCGGCGGCGCCTACAACAGCGCCATCGACGTCGAGCTCGACGGGACGTTGAGCGTCTTCTTGCCGCGCAACGCGTTCTACCAATCCCTCACGGAGGGTGACGTCGAGGTCCCCGCCACGCTGCGCACGACGTGGCCCGGAGCGGTCCGCGCCGGGGCGGAGTGGCGCGCCGCTGAGCGAATCACGTTCACGCTGAAGCTCGAGTGGGTGCGGTGGAGCACCTACGACGAGGTCGAGCTCGACGTGGAGCCTGCGCACGTCGCCGGGCTCGGAGACCTCGACACGACGCAGACGACCGGGTGGCGGGACGCAGCGAATATCCGCTTGGGCGGCCGCTACGCCCTCAGCCCGGGGTTCGTGCTCTTTGGCGGGGTGGGGGCGGAGAACGGGGCGATCCCCGAGGCGCGGCGAACCCCCGCGTTCTTCGACGCCGCGAAGGCGGGGGTGGCGATCGGCGCGATGTGGCGCCCGACGCCGGCGGTCGAGGTGAACGTCGGCTACACCCACGTCCAGTCCCTCGACACCGAGGTTCGGGAGTCCGCGGGGACGCTCTCCCACGCGGGGACCTACCGCCAGCGCGCCGAGATCCTCAACACGAATGTGAGCTGGCGGATCGGCGCTGAGTGAGACACCTCTTCAGGCCCGCTTCGGCCTTCGCTTTGCGCTGGCCGGGGTCGTCAGGACGCCACCGCGCTCTCCCTCCGGGTCGAGGTGGTAGCGCACCCCGTGAATCTCCTTCTCCACGGTGGTCGCGAAGGGCCCGACCCGGACCCGCGTACCGGGGAAGGCGGTCCGCTTGGCGATGACCGAGGCGACCGCCGCCAGCTCCTGCATCTCCGCACGCACGGCCTCCAACTCGGCGGCCATCGCGGCGCCCGCCGCGACGTGCTCCTGGGCGGACCAGAGGAGCTGACTGCGGGGATCGTCGGCCTCCGGGTCGACGAAGATCACAGCCAAAGCCTGCGGATCCGGCACGCCGATCCGGTGGAGGAGGCGCTTCAGCTCCCGGTCGGAGCGCTTCAGCTCGGCCTCGAGCTCGTCGTGGCGCGCGACCAGCGCCCGGTTGACGCCCGCGACGACCACCGTGTTGGGGTTGGAGGCGGAGCCCAGGTTGCTCGCTTCCACGTCGCCCGCGGCCCAGACCAGGCCGCCGACGATGCCGTCGCCTCGCCCGCCGCGCCCCTGCACCAAGACCACGCCGCCAGCCTCCACCTCGGCTTCGTGGCAGTAGCTCGCCACCTTCAGATCGTGGCCGGCCCGCACGCGGGCGGCCTGGATGAAGCGCGCCTTGACCGTGCCTCGCGCCGAGATTCGGGTCTCGGGCCCGACGATGCCACCGAGGACCGTGATGTTGCCGTGGGCGCCCAGCCGCGCGCCCGCCTCGACCCGGCCCTTCACCACGATGTCCCCGTTGGCCAAGAGCTCGAAGCCCGCCCGGACCGAGCCCGCGACCTCTACATTGCCGTCGAAGCGCACGTGCCCCGTCTCGAGATCGACGTCGGAGGCGAGCCTCGCGACGGTGCGAACGGCGATCTGGTAGCGGGTGGTCCGCCCGGCCCGGGAGAAGAGCACCCGCCGTCGAACCGTCGCGCCACCGTCCCGCTCGGCGTAGACGCGCTGCACGCGGTCCTCGGTCACGAGGTGCACGTTCTCCAGAGCCTCGAGCAGGGTCGCGGGCGCCTTGCCGGGGGGGATCGAGCGCCCCCGAACCGACGTCCCCGGCTGGCCCGGCACGGTGAGCGGGCATTCGGCGAGCAGCGTGTCGGCGACCACGCTGGGGAAGATGTTGCGGTCCTTGAAGTCCGTGCGCCCGCCCTCCCGCTCGGAGCCCACCCGGAACTCGTGCTCGAAGAAGAAGCTGGGCTCCCCTGGTCGCGGCGGGGTCGGGGGGATCGCCGCGGCCACGCGTACCAGGGGATCGGCGGAGGGCTCGGCCACCGTCGGCCAGGGCATGGCGGCGACGCGCAGGCCGTCCGGATCGAGGTCGACCACCACCCCCGCCGCTCGGATGGCGTCCCGCAGCCCTTCGATGGGGGGACTCACGGCGGCCCCGTGGGCCGGGAGCCGGACCATCATCGCGACGCGCTCGCGGGCGTCGATCCAGACCGGGGGGAGCACCGTCAGCCGACCCTCGAGCCACCCCGCGAAGCCGAAGCGCCGGGCGGTGCACAGGGAGCCATTGGCCGCGAGCTCGACGCCGTCGCCCACCGGAGGGCTCGAGGGGCGTGGGGGCCTGGGCGGAGGCGTCACGCCCCCCAACAGATTGACCCCCGGCTCACCGTAGTCGACGACCGCCGCCCACAGCGCGTCGCCGGGCTTGACCAACCACACGGCGATCCCGCGGCACGCGCGGGCGAGCCCCGCCGTCCGGCTGACGGTCCAGGCCGAGGTCACATACTCGAGGTCCGGCACCTCCGTGAGCGCGCCGGGCAACCGAAACGAGCTCGTCGCCGAGGCCGGCGCCCTCGGGTGCAGGCCGCGCGCGGCCACGAGCTGGCGGACCGGCTCGCCGGTCTCGTTCGCCCGCCGCACGGCGTCGGCGATCGCGTCGTGGCAGATGCCCATCCCGATGTCGTTCGCCCGCAACGCCGCGAGGACGTCGTTGACGGCCACCCCGGGCGGGATCGAGTCGATCCGGGCGCAGAGGCGCTCCGGGCCGATCCTCACGACGAGCCGGTCCTCGCTCACTCGGCCAAGTCGCAAGGCCCGTCCCAGTCGTAGGCGATGTCACCGTCGGAGAAGGAGCCGAAGGAGCGCAAGGCCTTGACCTGCACGGACGCGTGACTCAACGCCAGGTGCGCGTCGAAGCCGACCTCCGACACGTCGAGGCCGAGCTGACTGGCGACCATGAGCGTCACCCCCACCCCGCCGACGTGAGGACCAGCGCGTCAGGCGTCGCCGACGGAGGCAAGAGGAGCGTACCCGCGATCACGTCGAAGCGTGCGGGGAGCGTTGCCCCGTCGGCGCCCTGGTTGAGGTGGGCGTCACGGTCGGCCTTCCAGATCGGCAGCTCGAAGGTGAAGTCGTGGCGGGTGACGCCGTGGCGGACCTCGCGCCCGGCGGCGAGCGTGACCTCTGGAGGGTCCTCGACGAGCCAGGCGCGGTTGAAGGCCACCATCGCGCGCAGAGTCGCCGGGCCGGGGGCCGCGACGAGATCGCCGAGGCCAGCGCCCGAGAGATCGACGCGCGGCCCGCTCGGCGTCGAGGGATCCACCCGGGTGAACACGCTGCTCGGGAACGGGAGCGCGCACAGGTCCGTGACCACGTTGCACCCCTGGTAGACCGGCTCTGGATCGGTGGGGGACGCCTCGATGGCAGGGCCGAAGCCGACGACCACGAGCAGCAGGATGGGGGACCGCTTCACGTGGAGGATGCTACCTCAACAGGAAGGCAGCGGGGATCGCTTGCGCGAACAGGGCCAACACCGCCGCGCCGAGGGCGCGACCACCAGAAGCCCCGGCGATGACCAGCGATCGCCGAGTCAGCCACACGACCCCGATCGCGGTGAGCGGCGCGGTGACGCGCACCACCGCGCCGATGCCCTCGAAGCCGACGGCGGCGTAGACGACGAGGTCGGGCACCACGAAGAGCGCCGCCGTCGGGCGCGCCCAAGCCGCCACGAGCTCGTCGCGGGCCCCCACGCCCGCCACCCCACGGGCGACCATCGCGAAGAGCCAGCCCAGCGCGCAAACCAGCGGCAGGACGTAGAGCGCGGCGACGCCGTAGTACTGGTCGGCGGGGACCGGAAGGAAGCGCGTGAAGCTGGGCGCGTGGCCGCCTGTGGCGAGCAGGGCGAGCAGCATCGCCCACAACACGCCGAGGATGATCGCTGACCTCATCTTGCCTCCGGGGCGCGTATCTCCAAGAGTAGATCGCGGAGGGCCGCCGCGGCGGGAGCCAGCCGATCGACGCCACGGTGGCATAGGCGCAGCGTGCGGTGGATCGGGGTGCGAGGGTCGTCGATCAACGCGAGACGCCCAGCCTCGAGGTCGTGGGCCACCGCCGCGAGGCTCACCAGCGCCCGCCCGAGGCCGGCGCGGACGTTGCCTTTCACCGCGGCGATGCTCGAGAGCTCCATCACGACGTCCGCCTCGGGGAACGCTCGCTCGAAGAGCGCCCGCGTCGGCGAGGGCCGCGTGAAGGCGATGTAGCGCGACATGTCCCCGGCCCCCGGGGGCCCCACGACGACGAGCGTGTCGGCGATCCAATCCTCCTCGTGGAGCGAGGGGTCCGCGGCGCCGTCGCCGGTGACCACGCCGATGTCGAGCTCGCCGGTGGCCACCCCCGCCCGTGTCGGCTCGCTCGCCGCTTCGCGCAGGCGGAAGCGCACCCCGGGGTGGCGACCTCCGAAGACCGCGAGCGGATCGGGGAGGAGATAGGTGCAGGCCGTCGCCCCCGCGCCGAGTCGCACCTCCCCACGGTGGAGCCCGGCGACCTCTGTGACCGCCCGGCGTCCATCCTCCACCGCCGCCAGCGCCGCCCGCGCGTGGGGGATCAGCGCCATCCCGGCGGCGGTCGCCTGCGCCCCGCGCCGGCCCCGGTCGAAGAGGCGCGCGCCCATCGATCCCTCGAGGCGCCGAATTGAAGCGGTGAGCGCCGGCTGCGTCAGATGCGCGCGACGCGACGCGGCGGTGAGCGTCCCGTGCTCGACGACCAACAAGAGGTGGCGCAGCTCGTCAAACATCATCGTTGCTTATCGTATCGATTGAATCATTCAATTGGAACTATCGAACGGCCCCCGCGACGCTCAGCGCATGGTTGTCTTCGCGCTCGGTGTCGTCGCGGGCCTGCTCACCACCGTCACGGGTATGGGCGGCGGCATGCTCTTGCTGCTCGCGCTGTCCGTCCTGTGGGATCCGTGGGCGGCCCTCGCGGCCACCGCCCCGGCGTTGCTCGTGGGCAACACCCATCGCGCGTGGATGTACCGAGCGGCAATCGAGCGTCGGATCGCCCTGGCCATCGCCGGGGGGGGTCTCCCGGGGAGCTTCCTGGGGGGGCTCTTCATCACCGAGGTGCCGGCGGGCGTGCTGCACGTGATGATGGCGGCCATGGTCGGCCTCGCCGCGGTGAAGGTCCTCGGGGGGCTCCGCCTTCAGGTCTCCGCGCGGTTGCTGTTGCCAGTGGGCGCGATCAACGGCGCCGTCACCGCGGGAGCCGGCGGCGCGGGTCTGCTCACGGCCCCGTTGCTGATGTCCGCCGGCCTCAGCGGCGAGGCCTACGTCGCCACCGCCGCGGTGTGCTCCCTGTCGATGCACGCCGGCCGCCTCGCCGCCTACGGCGCCGCCGATCTCGTCACCCCTGCGCTGCTCGCGTGGTCGGTCGGTCTCGCCCTCGCGATCACCCTCGGCAACGCCCTGGGCCACCGGATCCGCGCCCGCGTCGACGCCGCCCTCTCGCGCCGCCTCGAGCTCGGCGCCCTGCTCACGGCCGCGGGCCTGGCCCTCGTCGGCGTGACGTGAGGGCGCGCGCCGAGCAAGAGCCGTGGTAGAACCGACCCTCGATGTGGGAGCGACGGCTGGTCGACGCGGTGCTGCGCCACCGCCTGGGGGTGCTCGCCGCGGTGCTCGCCATCACGGTGGCCGCCGGCTACTTCGCCCAGCGCGTCGAGTTCGACTCCGACATCGAGATCTGGTTCCTCGAAGACGACGAGAGCCTCGTCACCTACCGCAACTTCCTGAAGCGCTTCGAGGCAGACGAGATCACGGTGCTGGGCGTCTTCGCCGACGACGTCTTCGACCCCGAGGTCTTGGGCGCCGTCGGGCGCATCACCGATCTGGCGACCGAGCAGGTACCCCACGCCTATCGCGTCCGCTCGCTGACCAACATCAAGGTCGTGCGCCGCCGCGGGCCGGGGCACGTGGCCGTCGAGCAGCTCGCCGCCGAGATTCCGACCACCCGTGAGGCCGCCGACGAGCTGCGCGCCCGCGCCCTGGGCAACCCGCTGCTGGTAGGCAACCTCGTCTCCGCCGACGCAAGAGCCACGGCGGTCCTCCTGGACCTCGACGCTCGCCACAACAACTTCCCCGACAAGGTCGCCTTCATCGAAGGCCTCCGCGCCCTCGCCCAGGCGCAGCTCCCCGACTCCGTCGAGTTCCACATCGCAGGCTCTCCCCCCCTCGACGAGGCCTTCTTCAAGTACACGGAGCGCGACTTCGCGATCCTCGGCCCCGCCGCCGGTTTGGTGGTCGTCTTCGCCACCCTCCTCCTGTTCCGACGCCTCTCGGCGGCCATCGTCCCCCTCTCCGTCGTGGGCATCTCGAACGTCTGGCTTTTCGGGCTGATGGGCCTGCTCGGGCTGAAGATCAACCTCGTCTCGACGGGCCTCTTCGCGCTGGTCCTCGCCGTCGGCGTCGCCGACTCAGTCCACGTGCTCAGCGACTACTACCAGGCGCTGATGAAGGGCATGGAGCGCGACGAGGCCGTCGCCCACGCCACCGCGACCCTCCTCGTCCCGTGCCTCTTCACCTCCGCCACCACCGCCGCCGGCTTCCTGGCGCTGCTCACCTCCGACCTCGCGCCCATCGCGGAGTTCGGCTGGCTCGCGGCGGTGGGTGTCGGCTGCGCCTTCATCCTCAGCGTCACCTTCGTCCCCTGCGTCCTGCGCTACGCCCGCGCCCCCGATCCGGGCTTCATCGCCCGCCAGCGTGACGGCCGCGTCTCCCACCTCCTGGTCTGGCTCGGTCGCCCTTCGCCCCGTCGCGCCCGCGCCGTCCTCGCCTTCTCCGTCGGGCTCGTCGCCCTGGCGGGCTGGGGCGTCACCCAGATCAACACCGACGCCAACCCGATGAACTACTTCCTCCCGGGCGATCCCGTCCGTGAGTCGATGGTGAAGGTCGACACCCAGCTCGGCGGCGCCTCCTCCTTCGAGTTCCTCGTCACCACCCAGGAGGGCGGCCTCAAGGATCCCGCGCTCCTCGTCCGCCTCGACGACTTCGCCCGCCGCGTCGAGAGTCTCCCCGGCGTGGTCCGCGTCCTCTCCGTCCTCGACTCACTCAAGGAGACGCGCAAGGCCCTCACGGACGGTGAACAGACCGGCGTCCCCACCCCCGCCGACCACCCACACCTGGCCGCCCAGCTCTACCTCTTCCTCGAGGGCGACGACGAGTTCCGCACCACCGTCCAGGAGGACTACTCCGTCACCCGCCTCACAGCCCGCATCCGCCTCTCCGATGCCAACAAGCTCACCGCCGAGACCTGGCGGATCGGCGAGTGGATCGACGAGCTCGGGGGCGACGACCTGAAGATCCAGCCCACGGGCTTCGTCGGGCTCATGTCCGAGATGGAGGCCTACCTCGTCGAGTCCCAGATCAGCAGCCTGAGCCTCGCCTTCGCCATCATCACGGCGATGATGTTCCTCCTGTTGCGATCGGTGCGCCTCGGCCTCTTCTCGATGATCCCGAACTTCGTCCCCATCATCTGCGGCCTCGCCTTCATGGCCCTCGTCGGCTTCCCCCTCGATCCGGGGACGGTGATGATCGGCAGCATCGCCCTGGGCCTCGTCGTCGACGACACGGTGCACTTCCTCGTGCGCCTCCGTCGCAACATCGACGGCCGCTCCCTGGAGGACGCCATCGACCGCAGCATGGCCCAGACGGGTCGCCCGATCATCGTCACCAGCCTCATCCTCGCCGGGGGCTTCGCGACGATGGGTCTCGGCAGCTTCACGCCCAACGTCGCCTTCGGCCTCGTCGCCGCCGCGGTCATCCTCTTCGCCGTCGTCGCGGATCTCGTCATGCTGCCCGCGGCCCTCCTGGTCCTGCGTCCCCGCGTGTGAGCGGGCTCCCGATCGACGCGCTGCGCCCAGCCTTCGAGGCGCAGACCGGGACGCTGGTCGTCTCGGCCCCCACCGGCTCCGGCAAGTCCACCCAGATCCCCCGCTGGTGCGCCGGCCCGGTCCTGGTCGTCGAGCCGCGCCGCGTCGCCTGCCGCAGCCTCGCCGTGCGCGTCGCCGAGCTCGAGTCCACGCGGCTCGGCGGCACCGTCGGCTACCGCGTCCGCGGCGACGACCGATCCTCCGCCAAGACGCGCGTCCTCTTCGCCACCCCCGGCGTGGTCCTGCGGATGCTCGCCGGCGGGGCCACCGACGCGTACGCCACCGTCGTCCTCGACGAGTTCCACGAGCGCACCCTCGACGTCGATCTCCTCCTGGCCCTCCTCCTGAAGCGCGGCGATCGCCTCATCGTGATGTCGGCCACCCTCGACGGCGACCGCGTCGCCGAGCACGTCGGCGGCGTCCACCTCCACGGCGAGGGTCGGACCTTCCCCGTCGTCTCCCACTACCTCGCCGGCGACGCGCTCCTCCCCGACGTACGGGGCCTCGAGCGCCGTGTCTGCGCCGCGGTCGACGCCGCCGCCGACGACCCCGGTGACATCCTCGTCTTCCTTCCGGGCAAGGCCGAGATCGCCTCCGTCAGCCAGGCACTCCGCGGTCGTGACCTCGCCATCCTCCCCCTCCACGGCGGCCTCTCCCTCGACGAGCAGAGCCGCGCCTTCGCCCCCGCGCGGCGCCGCAAGGTCATCTGCGCGACCAACGTCGCCGAGACCTCGATCACCCTCCCCGGCGTCGGCGTCGTCATCGACTCCGGGCTCGTCCGCCGCACCCGCTACCACGGCGGTCGCGGCTTCCTCACCCTCCTCCCCGTCGCCAGCGACAGCGCCGAGCAGCGCACCGGTCGCGCTGGCCGCACCGCCTCCGGCGTCTGCTACCGGCTCTGGAGCCAGGCCGCCAACCTGCTCCCCAGCACGCCCCCCGAGATCCACCGCGAGTCCCTCGTCCCCCTCGTGATCGCCGCCGCCGCCTGTGGCGCGCGCCCCGGCGACCTCCCCTTCCTGGACCCGGCGAAGGACCACGCCCTCGCCGCCGCCACCGACGAGCTCACGGCCCTCGGCGCCCTCCGTGAAGACGGCCTCACGGACACCGGCCGCGAGCTCTTCGGCCTCCCCCTCGACGTCCCCCTCGGCCGCCTCCTCGTCGAGGCCCGCCGCACCGGCGCCCTCGAAGACGCCGTCGACCTCGTCTCCGTCCTCGCCGTCGGCCGCCCGCTCTTCGCCCACGGCGTCTCCGACGAGGACCTGCGCGTTGACGGCTGCGACGCCGTCGCCCGCATCCTCGCCGTACGCATCGGAGATCCCACCCGCCACGGGCTGCGCCGCTTCACCCTCGACGAAGCCCGCCGCGTCTCGGCCCGACTGCGGCGCGCCTTCAACCTCCCGAGACGCAGCGACGCCCGCGCCGTCGACCGCCGACGCCTGGCCCTCACGGCCCTCGCCGCCGATCCCCGTTGCGCCCACATCGCCCGGCGCCGCAAGCGCGCCATCGCCTGGAGCAACGGCGGCACGGAGATCTCCCTCTCCCGCGACAGCGCCGTGCAGCGCGACATCGACGACGTCGACACCGTCCTCGTCTTCGAGACGCGCGCCGCGGGTGTGGGTCGACACGACACCCAGATCCTGGCCACGTGTGCGATGCCCGTCCCCACCGCCTGGCTCCTCGCCGCCGGCGTCGGCCGAGAGCGCGTCGCCGGCGTCGTCGTCAAGCGCGACCGCGTCCTCGCGCGAATCGAGCGCACCTACGCCCGCCGCGTCCTCGCCACCCGGGAGGACGTCCCCCACGGCGCCCTCGCCCGCGAAGCCCTCACCACCGCCTTCCTCGAGGGCCGAGTCTGGAAGGACACGCTCGCCCAGACCCGCGAGCGCCTGGAAGCCGCCGGACTCCAAGCCCGCCTCGACGGTGAGGAGCCCCCGCCCCCCCTCGAAGCCTGGGTCGCCGCCAGGGTCGACCTCCTCGGCGTGGAGAGCGGAGACGACCTCGCGCTCCTCTCCCCCGACGACCTGCTGGCCCCGGACCTCCCCGCCCACCAGCGCGCTCAGCTCGATCGCACCTTCCCCCGCCGAGTCGAGCTCTCAGACGCCACCTACGCCGTCCACTACGACTTGCGCAAACGCCTCGTCACCCTCGAGAAGCTCGCCGGCCGCCGCCGGGACCCGCCCCCGCGGATCTGGCTCCCCGCATTCCGAGGCTTCCGAGTCGAGGTAAAGACCGGCCCCGTACTCCACCGCTACAAGTGAGAGGTCCTCGGCCAGGTCATGGAGAAGCCCCCGTCCACGCGGCCCTATGACCCAGGTCCTCGGGCCTCGAAGCAGATCTCCAGCTCCGGGAAGCACGCCCCCACTCTGCGAGCCACCTTCCGGTCCAGCGTGAAGAGCGCGCTCTCCTCCCGCGTGGCCAGCGCAACATAGACCGCGTCATAGGCACGCAGTCTCGCCGACGCATCCAGGACCGGATTCAACGGCGGCCCTCACCGATGAGCTCTACGGCATCAAAGGCCCCGCCGCTGCGTGGAATCCGCCCGACGCTAGCCATCAACGAGCCGAAGGTGGCCACCTCCAACTCCGTCAACTCCCGCGGACCCCCCACAATGGGGACCACGCGAACCGCGGACTGGCCGTCAACCATCACCGTGCACACGAGGCATGGGCGACCAACGGCCAAACAACGGACCGAGGTCGGGTGCACCAGCGCCGCGTCAGGGCCCTCGCCAGCGGGTGGGGCGGGTGGGTAGCTGCTCTTCGGCTGGGAGCGCTCGGCCCATGAACCGCACCGCGGAGATCGTCCCGTGCCACCGGGTCACTATCCCGGCCTCCTCCTTGTAGATCCCCCCGAGGGCGAAGCGCGTCGCGCCCGTCAGCCTTCGCTCGGTCGTGTCCGGCACCGCGGCCAATGACGTACCATCGAGCTGGATCGAGAGCTCGTCCGTCGCGCGGTCGCGGACCATCCCCAGCGAGAAGACCCGATCGACCGGGGTGGCGCCCCCTTGGGCTTCCACCCGCTCTCGCCCCTGCGCGGGCCCGTCCTCCCTGAGGATGCCGCGCGGTGCGGGCACGACGCCCATCGAGAGCTCCATTCCGCCGCTCCGCTCCATCCCGGCGCATTTGGGGCTGCTACCGTCGCGATGGGTCGCCACGCACTCGAGCGTGAAGGCGTCGTCGGGCTCGACATCGAAGGCGTGGAAGACGAGGGGCACGTGCTCGGCCCCGTCGATGCGTCGGGCCACGCCGGCCTCGCTCGGGGCGAGGGCCGTGGCTCCGGCGACTCCGTGGCGCCGCTCGGCGCTGGCGTCGATGGCGTAGCCCTCGAAGTCGTCCATCGTCCGCCACCACCCGCGCCAGCCGACGGCGCCGTTGAGCAGCCCCCCCTCGAGGCGACGCCCGGACGGGAGCGCCGCAGCCCCCCCCTGGCGCAGGGCGTAGTCGAGGTATGGGTGGCGGTCCCCCTGGGCCGCCCCGGTCTCCGCCAGGAACCGCAGCCGCGGGAGCGGGTGGGCGCGCTTGTACAGGTAGTCGGCGCTGCGGGCCGTGTCGTGGACGACGAGCTCGTCGATGACCAGCGCCCCGTGGTTGTTGAGCCCCCCCCCGTCGACGCGGTGACCGATGGAGATCCACTGCCCATCGTCGAACTCGACGGGGAGCCCCTCACTGACCGCCGCGATGCGGCGCACCCCGTCGATCCACAGGCTGCACACGTCGCCGTCGCGCACCCCAGCCACGTGGTGCCAGCGCCCATCGTCCGGCGCCTCCGTCGTGACGGCGTGCTCCCGCCCGATCGCCCCACCGCTGCAGCCCCAGACCAGATCGGCCCCGTTGCTCCCGAACGCCCACCCCGCGGGCTGATCCCCCAACTGTGTCGTCACGAAGGTGTGCTCCGCCCCGGGCTCGATGCGCACCCAGAACTCCACCGTGAACACGCCGCCGAAGCGGAACTCACGGCCGCGCCACAGCGCGAGCCCGTCGTCGACGCCATCGAAGGCGAGCGCCCCTCCGGCGTCCCCAAAGCGCCCCGTCACCACCGCCGGCGCTCCGAATCGATCCTCTGCCGGCACCCGCTCGTCGAGGCGGGCGCCCTCCCCGCCATCGAAGGGCCAGTAGGCCACGACGTGGGGGTCGAGATCCTCGGCGCGGGTCGCCGCGGGGCGGGCGCCGAGCAGTTCGAAGGGCATCGGGGCGTCACCCTCGAGGACCGCCACGTCGTCGAAGTCGGCCTGCTCACCGTAGAGCCGCGTCCCCCAAGGACGGCGCGCATCGTAGTAGGCCTGCACCTCCAAAGGGCGCAGCGCCCGCGCCAGCAGCAACACGTCGGCGAGGTCGCCACGAAGGCGGTGCCCGTCGGCGTCGGACGTGCGCGCGCCGATCGTCAGGCGGCTCTCCGCCTCGAGGTTCACGTTGCACGCCGCGAGCGCAGCCGACGCCGTCAACGCCCCATCGACGTAAGCCCGCACCCGACCCGACGCGACCGTGAAGCTGACCAGATGCCACGCCCCGTCGTCGACCCGCGCCTGCGTCGCCAGCCGAGCACACTGACCGTCGTCGTCCCCCACCACCTTCAACACCGGCTGACCGATGTCGCCCATGGCGTCGATCTCGAGCGTGAGGCCCCGCGCGGCGTCGTCCGGCAGCAGGCCCATCACCCACTGCGTGTCCCCGTTCTGCGCCGCCTCCATCCGCAACCACGTCGAGACCGTGAGGCCCCGCGCGAGGTCGACGGTGGTCGCCGGGCGCCCCGGCGTGCTGCGTTGGGCGCCCCCGTCGAATCGGGCCGCCGGGATGCCCGCGAAGGGCCCCGGCGCCGTCGCGAGCGGCGCCCCCGCGAGGTGATTCGCCGCGGGCCCACGGTCGGCGAGGCCGCCCGCGAGCATCCAGGCGCCGACGACGTCTGCGTCGAGGTAACCGCCGGACACCAAGGGCACCTCCACCGGCTCGCCGCGCCGCGCGGTGGCGGCGGACTGGGACGGCCCCGTCCGGTCGTCGAGCCGCAGCGCCACCGGCTCCGGCAGATCCCGCGCCACCCGAAACCCCCGAGATGGGAGGGCTCCGCGGGCGGATCGGCGGGCCGTCGCGTGGGCAAACAGCCCTCCGGCCCCGTCCCACGCGTCGCCGCGTACCACATGGTCTGGGCACACCGCCGCCAACCACGGCCGCGCGTCGCCGGGCGCCTCCGCGTAGGTCGCGTGCCAGCAATCAGCGACCCACTCCGAGACGTTGCCCGCCAGATCGCAGACCCCCTCCCCCGAGCGCCCCGCCGACAACGAGCAGCCCTCGAGGGAGCCCCCGTACCCGCAGTCGTTGTCGGCGTCGGAGCCGAGGACCGCGTGGTCGCAATCAACCGGCGCCTCCCCCCAGGGGTAGCGCCGCCCGCCCGCGCCGCTCGCGGCGTACTCCCACTCCGCCTCGGACGGCAGGCGCCCGCCGACCCACGCGGCGTAGTCCGCGGCGTCCTGGGAACGAACACAGACCACCGGCAGCTCTGGAGCCCCCAGCCGCGGGCGACGACCGGCACAGACCTCCCCCCCCCACTCCGGCGCCTCGCAGGCCCCCGCCTCTACGCAGGCCAGATACTGGGCGTTCGTCACCTCTGTCCGGCTCAGCTCGAACCCCGCCACCTCGACCTCGTGACGCGGCGCTTCCGAAGCGGGCCCGTCGTCTCGGCCCATCTGGAACAGACCCCCCTCGAAGCGCACGAAGTCCATGTCCAGCCCGCAGCCCTCGTCGATCTGCCCATCGCAGTCGTCGTCGAAGAGGTTGCAGATCTCGACGCTCGGTACGCAGTCGCCCCGACAGAGCTCATCAGGGCTCCCGACCACCAACGACCCCGGCGTCACGATCGCGAAGCCGTGGGGCCCATGCAGAAGATCACCGCCGTCGTTGTCGACCCACGGGCCGATAGCCACCGATTCCGTGATCCCGCCGTTCGGCGCGACAAAGGCCAGCTCCACCCGGGGGAACCGCGTTCGGTACAGGACCGCCCAATCGCTGCCGGCCCAGGCCGGGACCGGTCGCGCGCGGCCACCGTCGATCGACCGCTCGGACCCAAGGGCCCTTCCGCTCGCGTCGAGTTCGCGGAACCAGACGCCCTCGTCGATGTTGTTCCCGTAGTACGCCAGGCCCCAGCGCGCGCCGTTCCACGCCAGCCGCGGCTCGATGCCGTTCCGGTCAGAGACCACCGCCGCCCGACCTCGTTGTCGACCCCACGCGTCGAATCGGGCCGTGCGGATCCGCCCCACTTCTGAATCCGTCGCCGCCACCAGAAAGCTCCGCCCATCCCACCCGATATCGGCTCGGCTCCCCCCGACGCTCGACCACAGGTCGACCGGCGCCCCCAGCGGCCGCCCTTCGAAATCCGCGACGACAAAGAGATGCCGGCCACCCTCGCGCCACACGAGGCCGAGCCCCAGGGCGCCCAGGGCGGTTGTGGTATCGCGCGGGTTGTCGACAGCGAGGATCTCGACGGCCTCCCCGTTTGGGTTCCCATCGGAGCGGAACCGTCGCATCCACAACGCCGCCGGGGTGTTCCAGGCCACCATGAAGTCACGTCCCGTCCACTCGACGTCCGCCTCGGCGACGCCCAGGCCCCAGCCGTCTCCCACCGCCCGCACGGCGTCGGCGCTCCCAACCTCGTACACCTCGAAGGTGAGACTACCCGGGACCCTGCCGACGAGGCCGACCATGTCGCCGGCCCAAGCGGCGCGCGCTTCGGTCCACCCCCCGCCCGAGGGCACCAACGCCCCGGGGGCCCCCTCATCCACCTCACCGTCGCAGTCCTCGTCGATCTCGTTGCCGCAGACCGCCGGCCCGGGGGACCCCGCCTCGACCCCGCACGACGCGCCGCCCCCGTCGGGCTCACACACCACCTCGCCGGCCCGGCGACAGGCCCCGACCCCGGCGGAGCACGGCATCCCCAAGGCCCCGAAGTCCTCGTCGGCGACCCCATCACAGTCGTTGTCGACCCCATCGCAGATCTCCCCCCCGATGTCGTCTCGCCGGGCGATGCCCGGCACCACCGCGACCCAATCCAGCTCTCCCCCGCCGTCGAGATCGACGAGGCGGACGACCCCGCGGCCAACCGGGCCCCCGGCCCCCACCCGCTGCGCGTCACCCACCCGGACGGAGACCTCGGCGTCGTTGGCCTCGACGCGGACGCGCGTCCACGCCGGGGCGTTGACGTCGATGACCTCGGCGCCCTCCAGAACCAGCCGGACGGAGCCCCGGGCTCGCATCAGGACCGTGTAGGGCGGCGCGTAGGTCGACGTCGTGTCGAGCGTGCCCCCCTGCACTCCGGTCGCGATCCCGTCGGCGACGTCCCAGCCCGCCACGTCCCAGCGGGGATCGAAGCCCGCGCCCTCCAAGCCATCGACGAAGGCCGCCGGGTTGTCGCCCCCGCAACGCATCGGGCCCGGCCCGGCGCAGCGCACGACAGCGTCCGCCTCGCAAACGCCACCACCACCCAGGACACAACCCGCGTCGGGGGCCTCGTCCACCGCGCCGTCGCAGTCGTCGTCCTGCTCGTTGCACACCTCCGCCGGGCACCCGAAGACGATCTCGCCGAAGCACACGTCCTCCGCGGCCCCGACCATCGTCGACCCGACACCGACCAGCGTCCCCCCCTGACCGAGGGCCGTCGAGGCCTCGATCAGCGGCGCCACCGGCTGCTCGCCGTTCCAGAACCAGCCGCGCAGCGTGACTCCGTCGTAGG
Source organism: uncultured Nannocystaceae bacterium (assembly GCA_964402225.1). Lineage (GTDB taxonomy): Bacteria > Myxococcota_A > Bradymonadia > UBA7976 > UBA1532 > CAYOBQ01. The sequence continues at coordinate 20,067 of CAYOBQ010000160.1, forward strand.
CCAGACGAATCGTGTGGACCGCGCCGGCCTCGACGGTGCCGTCGGGGAGCGGCTCGCGAGTGAGCTCGATCTCGCCGTTTCGGAGGACGGCCTCCCCGTTCTCCGGGACGACCTGCAAGGACAGGCCGGCCCACCCGGAGTGGGGCTGCCCGATGCGATGGTCCCGCGCGTTGACCCCCAGGACCGGCGAGATCGCCGGCGCGACGAGCTCGACGGTGGCGCGCACATCGAAGGTCTCGAGCACCCCGACCTCGCGGGCCATCCCCGGGTCCTGGTTCGGGTCCTCGTCCGCCCGACCGCCATGAACACAGGCCCGGCCGCCCTCGAGGTGCCAGCCGGCCTCCCCCACCACCCAGCCCTCGCCCACGTCGGGTCCGGCGCGCTCGAAGTCGTCGTTGTGGATCGCCCCGCAGACGAGCGCATCCTCCAGATCACAGGCGATCTCGCCCTCGCAGCGTTCCACGCCGACGCGCCCACAGAACCCATCACCCTCCGCACACGCCCCGCCGTCGAGCCCCTCGTCCGTCTCATCGTCGCAGTCGTCGTTGAGGCCGTTGCAGATCTCGACCTCGGGCAGGGGCCGCCCGCAAGCGCCGCAGCGATTCAGCACCCCCTCATCGAACGCCCCATCCTGATCCTCGTCCATCCCTCCGCAGATCTCCGGGCTCGGCAAGCCGTCGTCGATCCCGCCCACGCAGTCGTTGTCCACCCCGTCTGTGACCTCGTCCCCGGTCGGCTCGCACGCCAAGGCGCACCCGTCGATCACCCCCTCGGCCACGAAGACGCCGTCGTCGCCCCCTCGGACCCAGGCCGCCGCGAAGCGGTCCCCACCCCAGGCCAGAAACGGCGTCGGCCCTTGCATCGGCGCCTCGGAGACGACCAGCGGCGGCCCGGGCGTCCCCCCGACCAGCCAACGCTGGGCCCACAGCGCCCCCCCGTCCCCGTCGAGGTGCGCGACCAGGAGCTCTGGACCCACCCAGGCGACGTCGAAGGCCGACACCTCCCCCAAGAGCAGCCGCGGATCCCCTTCCCGCCGCCCCTCCTCGTTCAGCGCGATCTGGCGCAGCGTCTGCCCGTCCAACCAGAACAGGTGCACCGCGCGGCCATCCCACAACAAGCGGGGCGCCCGGTTCTCCCCGGGCGCCGCGAGCACCATCTCACCCCAGACCTCGCCGTCGAGGCCGATCTGGCGCCCCAGAATCGCCATCGCGCCATCGCGCGGACTCGGCCACACGGCGACCAGGCGATCCGCGGTCGCTACCAACTCCACGCGCCCGCACTCACCCGCGAGCAGCGTCGTGTCGCGCACGAACTGACCGCTGGCGTCCACGAAGGTCACCAGGAGCGCGCCGTCCACACAGGCCGCCAAGGCAAAGCCCCTGGGAGTCGCGACGATATCCGGCCGAGGCGCGTCCGGGCCACGGGCGTACACATCGACGACGGGAGCCGCCTCGCCATCCAACGGCACCGCCCGGAAGGTCACCCCACCCGCGGGATCGACGTGGACCACCCCGAAGACCTGCGCCCCGGCGTGCCAGGCTGCCCGCGGCGCGCGACCCGCGCCGAGGTCCAGCGCCGACACATCTCCGAGCCGCCTCGCGCCCACCGCCCCGTCCTCGGTCTCGTAGACCACCAACATCGTCGCCCCTCCCGCCACCACCTGTGAGGCGACGGTACCGGCGGCCAGCGGCACCGCCTCGGCCGTGAGCCGCAGCCGGCGCTCGGGATCGGGGCACCCCTCGGGCTCCGCGTCGCGGAGCGGGCCCCCGTCGAGACCCTGATCTACCGCGGGCGCCCCATCCAGAGACGCCTCGGGACCACCAACGTCGCCTGCCATATCCTCGACATGCATGTCCGCGGGCAGCGCCGGCACGTCCCTGGACACATCGGGCTGATCGCCGGCCGCGTCTGCGACGACGGCGTCCGCGGCGGGGACATCGAGACCCTCCCCGCCACCGTCGGTGGGCGTCTCCACCTCACCGTCCGTGACCTCGTCGAACGGGAACGGCGCATCGCAGCCCGAGGCAACGACGAGAACGAGGACGGTGCGGCAGACCAAGCGACGCAGCGAAATGCGTGCCCGCCGGCCGAGTTCAAGGCGCGAAGCCGTAGCGATATCCGAAGATAT
>CAYOBQ010000161.1:0-22155 GCA_964402225.1 uncultured Nannocystaceae bacterium
AATCGGTTGGCGGGCGCGTGCAGCGCGCCGCGTCGCGACTCTGCCGCACCGTCCGACGTCGCCGTCGAGGGCTACAGCGGCCAGTCGAAGCAGACGCGGGCGCCGCCGCCCTCGACGTCTTCGATGCGGACGGCGCCGCCCTGCGACTCTATCCGGCGGCGGACGATGGCCATCCCGAGCCCGGTCCCGGCCCCGCGATCCTTGGAGCGCAGGGTGCGAAAGGGCTCGAAGACCTCGTCTCTGTGATCGGGCGGGATCCCCGGTCCGTCGTCCTCCACCGCGACGTGAAGCACACCATCCTCGAGGTGGGCGTGGACCCCCACCGGCCCGCCCCCGCGGTCGTGGTGCCTCACGGCGTTGTTGACCAGGTTGGCGAGGACCTGCCGCAGCGCGATGAGGTGGGTCTCGATGTTGGGCGGCCCCCAGCGGAACTCCAGCCGCGCGGCGCCCGTCAGCTCGACGAGCCCGCGGACCTCCGCCTCCAGTCGCGCCCGAGAGATGGACTCGGCCTGGCCGCGACCTGCGCCGACCTGCGCGAACTCCAGCAGACCGGTGAGCATGTCATCCATGTGCGTGATCCGGCCCTGGATCCGCTCCAGGTACTCGCGCGCCTCCTCACCGAGCCCACCCACGTCCTCCTCGAGGCACCCGGCCAGCCCGCTGATCGCCCGCAGGGGGGCGCGGAGATCGTGTCCGGCGACGTGGGCGAAACGGTCCAGCTCGTCGTTGGACCGCGCCAACTCTGCGTTGAGCTGCCGCAGCTCGGCGGCCTGACGGCGGCGAGCGGTGACGTCGAGGACATGAACCGCGACCGTGGGCCCCTCCTCGTCGGACCCCAGCGGACACAACCCGATCTCCGCGAAGAACTCCGACCCGTCGAGACGTCGGGCGCGGAGGATTCGGTCCGGCCCCATCTCTCGGGTCGATGGCGCATCGTGGAAGCGCGCTCGGAGCCCGCGATGCGCCTCGCGCATCCCCTCCGGCATGAGGCGCTCCACGGTCAGCCCCACGAGCTCGCTGGACGCTCCGGCAAAGAGGTCACGGGCGATTCGATTCACCCACCGGATGCGCCCCTCGATATCGCACACCAGCACGGCCACCGGCGTGTGGTCGAGCAACGTGGCCAGCCTGTCCCGCGAGACGATGCGCTCCATTCCCACCACTATCGTGCAGGTGCAGCGTCCTGGCTACACATTCCCGACGGGTAGCTCGAGGCAGAGCCGCGGCGCGGGGCGGAAGCCGCTCTTCTGGAAGAAGCCCATGAGGTCTTGCTGGGCCCAGTCCACCTGCGTCTGGATCGTCTCCACGTTGAGCGCGCGCAGGTTCATTCGGAACTGCCGCATCAGCGCGGCGGCGACGTGGCGGCCCGTGAAGGCCGGCTCCACGGCGAGGTGGTCGAGGACCGCGACGGGCTCCGGCAGGCCAAACTCGCCGTAGTAGACGCGTCCCATCAGGTAGCCGCAGGGCTCGTCGTCGATGGAGGCGCCCAGCGAGATCCGTACGCCGGTGTCGGTCTGTGACTCGTGGAGCTTGAGGCGCAGATACTCGGTTCGGCTGCGCCCGGCGTACTTCCGGTCGACGCGCACCATCCACTCGAGATCATCGGGTCCGAGGGTGCGGACGCAGACGTGATCGGTCTCGAGGACGCCGGCTTCGAGTTCGTCGCTCATGGGGGATCTCCTCATGTTGGAAGGCGTGGGCAAAGTAGCACGTGGGCGCCTCGCCGACCGACGCCTCGATCTGCTAAGTTCCGCCCCTTCGCGGGGAGGCTATCGATGTTCGCAAAGGTGCTCGTCGCCAACCGGGGTGAGATCGCGGTCCGGGTCATGCGCACGCTGCGCGACCTGGGCATCTCGCCGGTCGCGATCTACTCCGAAGCCGATCGCCACGCGCTGCACGTGCGGGCCGCCGACGCCGCCGTCTGTGTGGGGCCCGAGGCCTCCTCGCAGAGCTATCTCGTGGCCGACGCCGTCCTCGACGCGGCCCGTCGTACGGGCGCCTCCGCGATCCACCCCGGCTACGGCTTCCTGAGCGAGAACGCCGACTTCGCCCGCCGCGTCGGGGCGTCCGGGCTGACCTGGATCGGTCCACCCCCCGACGCGATCTCGATGATGGGTGACAAGCTCACGGCCCGCGCGACGGTGGAGGCGGCGGGGGTGCCGACGGTGCCCGGGGGATCGGGGGCGATCACCGACACGGGTGACGCCTTGGAGGTCGCGCGCGCCGTCGGCTTCCCGGTGATGCTCAAGGCGTCGGCGGGCGGCGGCGGCAAGGGCATGCGCCTGGTGCACACGGAGGCGGAGTTCGGGGCGTCGCTGGACGCGGCGCGGCGTGAAGCGGCGGGCGCCTTCGGCGACGACGCGGTCTACGTCGAGAAGTTCATCACCGAGCCGCACCACGTCGAGATCCAGGTGCTCTGCGACGCCCACGGCGGCGCGGTCTACATCGGCGAACGCGAGTGCTCCGTCCAGCGGCGCCACCAGAAGGTCGTCGAGGAGTGCCCCTCCCCCTTCATCGACGAGCCGCTCCGGCGGCGGATGGGCGAGGTGGCCGTCGCGGCGGCCCGGGCCTGCGGCTACGTGGGCGCCGGCACCGTCGAGTTCCTGGTGGGCGGCGACCGCGGCTTCTACTTCCTCGAGATGAACACGCGGCTCCAGGTCGAGCACCCCGTCACCGAGCTCGTCTATGGCGTCGATCTCGTGGAGCAACAGCTCCGCGTCGCGGCGGGGGAGCGCCTCGGCTTCCGTCAGGAGGAGCTCGTGCCCCGCGGCCACGCCATCGAATGCCGGCTCTACGCGGAGGATCCCGAGACCTTCCTCCCCTCCCCGGGCCGAGTCACGGGCGTGCGCTGGCCGGGCGGTCCCGGGGTGCGCGTCGACGCGGGCATCGACGGCCACTCCGTCGTCGGGATGGCCTACGACCCGATGGTCGCCAAGGTCTGCACCTGGGGCCGGGACCGCGCCCAGGCCATTCGCCGCATGCGGCGCGCGCTGGACGAGACCGTGATCCTCGGGATCACCACCAACGTCCCGCTGCACCACCGCGTGCTGGCGCACCCGGACTTCGTCGCGGGGCGCTATGACACGGGGCTCTTGGGTACCGAGCTGCCGGCCCCCGCATCCGCCGACGCGGGCTGGCGCGAAGCGGTCACAGCGGCGGTGGCGATCCAACGGTTGGAGGCGGATCTGGCGAAGGCGAACAACCACCACGGGGCCGCGACGCCGAGCGCGTGGCTGCTCCAAGGCCGCGGTCGCGGGCTGAGGGGGGGCTGAGATGCGCTACACCATCGAGCTGGGACAGGAGTCCATCGCGGTGTGCGTCGATGCGGTCGGCGCGGGCCGCTACCGAGTGCGCGTGGGTGATGGAGAGGCGCGCGTCGTGAGCGCATGGGCCCAGGCCGGGCTGGTCCACCTGCACACCGAGGGGCGCAGCGTCTCGGTCCGGACGGGCGCGCGGGGCGAGGGCACAGACGTCCACGCCGGCGGGCTCGGCGAGACGTTGACGATCCTCGACGCCCGGGCCGCCCGGTTGAGGGCGCGGCGCGACGCCTGTGAGCTCAACGGCAGCGGCGACGTCGTGCGCAGCCCGATGCCGGGGCGCGTCGTCAGCGTGATGGTCGCCGTGGGGGACACCGTCACCGCTGGCCAGGGCGTCGCGATCGTCGAGGCGATGAAGATGGAGAACGAGCTGCGCTGCGAGCGCGCGGGGGTCGTCGAGGCGATCCACGTGCGCGCGGGGGACGCGGTGGAGTCCAACGCTGAGCTGGTCACCTTGGGGGGCACCAGTGAGTGAGAAGATCCGCTGGGAGGCACAGACCCTGGCGCGGAGCCGCGCGCGTTTCGCGGAGCGGCGCGAGCGCTTCGCCACCAGCAGCGAGATCGAGATCGGGCCGCTCCAGGGGCCCGACGACCCGGAGGCGAAGCACGGCTTCCCCGGGGAGCACCCGTTCACGCGGGGCGTCCAGCCGAACATGTACCGCGGGCGCTTCTGGACGATGCGTCAGTACGCAGGTTTTGGCACCGCCGCGGAGTCCAACGCGCGGTACCGCTACCTGCTCGAGCAGGGCACGACGGGGCTGAGCGTCGCCTTCGACCTGCCGACGCAGATGGGGATGGACTCCGACGATCCGCGCTGCCTGGGCGAGGTGGGCAAGGTGGGCGTGGCCATCGACAGCGTGGAGGATATGGCGGTCCTGCTCGAGGGGATCCCCACCGACCGCGTCTCGACGTCGATGACCATCAACTCGCCGGCGAGCGTGCTGCTCGCGATGTACGTGGTGATCGCCGAGCGGCAGGGCGTCGCGGCGGCGGACCTGCGGGGCACGGTCCAAAACGACATCCTCAAGGAGTACGTGGCGCGCGGCACCTACATCTTCCCGCCCCGGCCCTCGATGCGGCTGGTGACGGACATGTTCGGGTGGTGCGCCCAGAACACGCCGAAGTGGAACACGATCAGCATCAGCGGCTACCACATCCGCGAGGCCGGCAGCACCGCCGCCCAGGAGCTCGCCTTCACGCTGGCCGACGGCATCGCGTACGTGGAGGCCGCCGTCGAGGCAGGCCTTGAGGTCGACACCTTCGGGCGACGCCTCTCCTTCTTCTTCAACGCCCACAACAACTTCCTGGAAGAGGTGGCGAAGTTCCGCGCGGCCCGGCGCCTGTGGGCGAACATCTGCCGGGACCGCTTCGGCGCAAAGAGCGATCGCGCCTGCGCGCTCCGGTTCCACACCCAGGTCGCCGGGAGCACGCTGACCGCGCAGCAGGTCGACAACAACGTCGTGCGCGTCGCCCTGCAGGCGCTGGCCGCCGTGATGGGCGGCACCCAGAGCCTGCACACCAACTCCAAGGACGAGGCCCTCGGCCTGCCCACCGCCGACGCCGCGCTGCTGGCGCTTCGCACCCAGCAGGTCATCGCCCACGAGAGCGGCGTGGCGGACTTCGTAGATCCCCTCGCGGGTAGCCACGCGGTGGAGTGGCTCACCGACGAGCTCGAGGCCCGCGCCGTCGACTACATCCAGCGGATCGACGAGCTCGGTGGGATGATCCCCGCCATCGAGAAGGGCTACGTGCAACGGGAGATCCAGGACGCCGCCTACGCCTACCAGCTCGCCGTCGAGTCGGAGTCCCAGGTCGTCGTGGGCGTCAACGCCTTCACCGACCAGTCCGGCGCCAGCGACAACGAGGTGTTGCGCGTCGATCCGACCGTCGAGCGCGCCCAGGTCGAGCGGCTCCGGGCCCACCGCGCGGGTCGACCCGAGGGCGTGGTCGAGCGGCATCACGCCACGCTGGTCGACGCGGCGCGGGGCGACGCGAACCTGATGGGCCATATCGTCTGTGCCGTCCGCGACGGGCTCACGGTGGGCGAGGTCTGCGGCGCCATCGAGACCGTCTTCGGCCGTTACCAGGAGCCCATCTTCCTCTGAGCAGCGCCGCCGCGATCATCACCGCCGGCGCCATCCTCTTCGGCGGCGGCCTGCGGGCGGAGCAGCCCGACGACGGCGCCCCGGTCCAGCTCGGGCTGAACGTCGACCTGCGCTGGTTCCCGCTGGACGACGTCTTCGCCGGGGGCGCCCTCTCTTGGAGCGGCGGCGCCGACGACCGGAACCCCGAGCGCGTCCTCCTGGCCCACAAGGCCGAGGCGGCGGCGCTGTTGGGGTTCTACCAGGACGTCGGCCACGGCTTCGGCGCGGGGGCGACCGCCCGGGCGGGCGTGGTGGGCGTCGATGGCTGGCCCCGAGGCAACCTGCCGAGGCTCCGACAGCTCGCGCCGATGGTGGGCGCCGAGCTCTCGGGCGTCGTAGAGGTCGGGCACTGGTGGGGCCACGCGGTCGCGCTCGAGCCTCGGATTGGCTACAACGTGGCGCGTATCGATGGGGTGATGGTCGGGCTGCCGTCCATCGGCCTCTCGTTGTTGAGTCGCCTGGACATGCCGTGACCGACTGGCTCCCGCCCGAGCAGATCCCCACCCGGAAGTGGCCCGTGGTCGGGGAGCGTGCGCCCGCCGCCGACGCCCCGACCCGCGCGGACTGGCGGCTGGAGGTCGTCGGCTGCCTGGACGCCCCGCTCGATCTGGGCTGGGCCGACGTGCTCGCGTTGCCCCAAGACGAGTTGGTGATGGACGTCCACTGCGTCACCCGCTGGTCGCATCGCGCGATGCGCTTCGGCGGCACGCCGCTGCGACACCTGCTGACCGGCGCTATCGACGCCCTCTCGGTCCACTTCTCGGCGTGGTCCGACCGCGGCCACGACACCTCGCTGCCGTTGGAGGTGGCACGGGCCGAGAGCTGGCTGGTCCACACCGCGAACGGTGCGCCGCTGGCCTCCGAGCACGGCGGGCCATTGCGGGTCGTGACCCGCGGGCGCTACTTCTACAAGTCGCTGAAGTGGGTGCGCCGCGTCGAGCTGCGCGACACCCACGCCCTCGGCTACTGGGAGCGGACGGACGGCTATCACGACAACGCCGACCCCTGGCCCGGCGACCAACGCTACGTAGGTGGATCGCTGACGCCAAAGGCCCTCGCGGGGCTGCGCGGGACCTCCGACTTCACGCGCTGGCACCAACAGACCGTGCGTGGGGCGGATCTGCGCGGGTGGCACCCGCTGACCCGGGCCATCGGGGCGGTGCGCCTCAAGGGGTGCGACCTGCGGGACGCCGGGCTCGAGGGCGCGGCGCTGCGCGGGGCGAACCTCACGCTGAGTGACCTGCGGGGGGCGAACCTGCGCGGGGCCGATCTACGCGAGGCGGATCTGGAAGGGGCGCGTCTCGGAGGTGCCGATCTCCGCGGCGCGGATCTGCGGGGCGCCTCCCTCACGGCGACGGACCTCCTGGGCGCCCGGGTCGAGGGTCTCCGCACGGACGGCGCCACGGGGCTCTTCGAGGCTCAGGCGCGCTACCTCGAGGGGCGGTCATGAAGCGCGCGCTGCCGTGGCTTGGCGGGATCGCGGCCATCGCCGCCGTGATCTGGCTGTTACAGCCCGGCCCGGAGCCAGCGACCCCGGAGCCAGCGCCGGGCCCCGTTCCCTCGAATCGTGAACTGCTTCCTCCCGTCGCGGGGCACGCCGCCTGGGTCCGGGCGGTCGCCGTCGCCGGGGACCAGCTCTACAGCGGGGATATGGAGGGCTTCGTGGTGGCCTGGGACCTGGTCTCCGGGCGCGCCACCCGCCGGTGGAAGGCCCACGATCGAGGGGTGGTCGCGCTGCACCCGGTGTCGGGTGGCGTCTTCACCGCGGGCGCCGACGGCGCCGTCGCGCGCTGGACGGCGGAGGGCCAGCCCCGGGGCCGCGCGCGCCTGCCCTCAAGATACCTCAACGATGGCGCCCCCCTCGGGAGCGGGGCCTTCGTCGCCGCTGACACGGGCGTCGTCGCCCGCCTCGACGAAGCGTCGCGGTGGCAGAAGAGGGCGCACGACCCCGACGCCCTCGCCGCCGCCGTCTCCCCCGACAGTACCCGCGCGGCCTCGGGCGGCCACGACGGCTGGATCCGCGTCTGGGACCCCACAGACGGCGCCAAGATCCGGGCGTTCGAGGCCCACACGGGCTGGGTCAGCGCCCTCGCCTGGCACCGCGGCACGCTCTACAGCGCCGGCTACGACGGTCGGCTGCGCGGCTTCACCGAGGGCGTGCGCACGCTGGACGTCGCCGCCCACGAGCGTCCGATCCTCGCGCTTGCGGCCACCGAGACGCACGTGCTCACGGGGGCCGATGACTTCACGGCGCGGGTCTTCGACCCCGACGGGACGCTGCTCCACACGCTGAAGGGGCCGGAGCTCCCCGTGGAGGCCGTCGCCCTCGACGAAGCGCGCGCCTTTACGGGCACCCGCGACCACAAGGTGCGCGTCTGGCGCCTCGCAGACGGCGCCCTCGAGGCGACGCTCGAGTGAAGGTCCACTACCACCGCGGCGTGTGCCTCGACGGGCTGACGATCGATCCCAAGGGACGCGTCGATGGGGCGTTTTGGACACACCGCCCGAGGCGACGCCCCCCCGCGCGACAGACGCTCGCTAGCAGCCCCCTGGCGGCGACCTGGCCGGGCACGCTCGGCATCCCCTTCGGGCGTGGAGCGCTGGCGTTGGGACACCGCGTGGAGCTCCTCCCCACCGGATACGGGGTCGGTGGTGCGGCGCTGCTGTTGACCCGCGCGGGGGAGCGAACGCTGGCGGTCGGCCCGACGACGGAGGCGCTGGTCCCCCGCGCCGCGCTGCGCCTCGTGCTCGCGGCCCCCAGCCCGCCGAGGGCGCCGGACGACTGGCTCACACACGCGCTCGCGGCCCCTGGACGCATCGTCGTGCCGGACGGCGCCGCGGTCGTCGAGGTCGTCACCGCGTTGGAGGCCGCCGGGATCCAGCCGAGGCGACCGGGGTGGCTCGGCGGAGGCCCGCGCGAGGGCGAGCACACGGTGGCCACACAGGGTCCCGGGACCCAGATCGACGCGCGACCGCAAGCGAGCGAGGCGTGGCTGGTCGACTTCGCCTGCCAATGCGGTCCCGACGTCGTCCTGGTCCACGGCCCGCGGGCCGACGCGCTCGCCGCTCAGCTCGTCGAAGCGGGCCTCGACACCCGCGTACTCCACGGCCCGGAGCAGCTCACCTTCACGGGCCTCGAGGGCTGACGCGGCACGCGGCGATCTGCGCGCGTAGCTCCGGTGGGATGCGAGCCCCTCGCCCCCGCACCGCCTCGACGGCCTCGGCGCAGCGCCCCTGAGCCGCGAGGACGCTCGACAACGCGACGTACATCTCCAGCCGGCGCGGCCCCAGCGCGAGCCCCTCGCGGAGCACCCGTTCGGCGGCCTGGAAGTCCCCGATGTCGCGCAGATACTCGCCGAGGCCGTGGTAGCCGTAGGGGTCGTCGGGCTGCGACTCCACCATCGCCACAAAGAGGGTCCCGCTCGTGCGCCAGACGGGGATCGTGAGCTCGGTGCGGACCACGCCCGCGACCAGGGCCACCGCGCAGATCCAACGGGCGGCGGGGCGGTCTCCGAGGGAAACGTACAGCGCCAGGAGGAGCCCGGGCAGGCCGATGTAGAGCCAACGATAGAACCCCGGCCAGGCGCTCACGGCCAGCAGGGCCACGGGCACCAGGGAGCCGCACCACCACAACAGACCGAGGGCTGGCCGGCGCTCACCACGGCGCCAGGCGACCACCGCGAGGCCCGCCGCCGCCAGGGTCGCGAGCGTGTAGCCGAGCAGCGCCGGTCCGTCGAGCCCCGAGAGCCAGGGCGTGAGGACGTGTAGCCCACGCTCGAGGGGCGCGACGACGGCCTGAGTCGCGCGAAACCACACCGCTGGCAAGACCGCGAAGACCTCCAGCGACGGCCCCACCGACGCGGCGTCGAGGACCAGGGCCCGGATCGCGAAGTAGACCGCCACCGCCCCCGAGGCGACCAGCGCCGTCGGCCAGTGGAGGGGCCCGGACGCGTGCCCTTCGCGGCGTTGAACCAGGGCGACACAGAGGACGGCCCCCGGCGCGAAGATGGCCCCCGTCTCCTTGCCCAGCATCGCCAACAGCAAGAGGGCCCCCCCCGCCACCAACCGCCGCCGTCGCGGCTTCGGCACGCACAGGACCCACAGCGCACCGGCCCCGAACAGCAGCGCCAACGACTCCGAGCGTCCATTGATCCACGCCGCCACCTCCACCGTCGTCGGGTGCACCGCCCAGACCGCCGCCAACCAAAAGGCCGCCCGCGAGGGCACCAGCCGAGCCAGCGCCCCGAAGACCGCCACCGCTGCCGCACAGTGCAGCAGCACGCTGCCCAGGTGATAGCCCCAGGCGACGTGGCCGAAGAGCTGGTGGTCCAGGGCCATCGAGGCCAGCGCCAGCGGACGATAGGTCCCCACGCCCTCCCGGCCGGCGGACCACATCGCGTCGTGCAGGAAGACCTCGTAGAGCGCCGTCCAAGCCCGCAGCCGCGTCGAGCGCACCAGGTTCCCGGCGTCGTCCCAAACGAACCCGTTCGCGAGCGCCGGCGCCCACACCGCGGCCACCCCCGCAAACAGGAGCACCGCTCGCCCAAGATCGGTCCGAGGCCACCGCATCCCCGCGTTATCTCCCCAGCGCCGGCCAACGGGCAAGCGCTTCCCCGTACGTTCCCCGTACGTTCCACCCGAGTAGTTGAGGGGGGGGCGGAGGGGTGGATCGAAGGGGCACTTCGCGCCGATTCTGGCCGTGATCGAGGCATCGGAAGGCCGGTGGACGGTGGTTCTGCGGATGCCGGCGCCTGAACATGCTCGAACTGGCGATTGGCGGCGGATTTCGGGCGCACGGGGGCGTTTCGCGCGGTGCGTTGGTGGTCTTGGAATCGGTGGGCGTCTCTTGGACGCGGGGGCTACGAGGGGGCGGGGCGGAGGCCGCCGGGTGCGATGCCGCCGCGGGGGATGTAGTCGTCGAGCTTCTTGGCGAGATCTTCCCGGAGCCGCGCCATCCCCTCGCGGTAGGCTCGTACGAAGCTGTAGTAGGCCTTGCGGAACTTCTCTCGCTCGGCCTTCGTGGTGGCGTGGCAGAGAGGGGCGGGGCTTCGGTTGGTCTTGTCGGGCCGATCGTGGGGGTTGGTGGCGAGCACCGCTTCGACGCCGAGGATCCTTGCGTCTGGGCCGGAGCCGAGCTTGGCGATCACGCGCAGGTAGGCGCGCTTCGCCTGGCAGGTGCGGCCGCCGTGATCGAGATGCTCCCAGCAAGGCAACGGATCTAGGGTGAGCGTGCAGGGCTGCCGGAAGTCGGCCTCGTCGATGGCTTCGCCGCCGCTGCGCCGGCTGGCGTTGTACATCTCCGTACGGTCGATCCACACGCCTCGGATCGCCTCGTTGTCACAGGTGGCTCGGATGGTGTGCAGCCCGGGCCACTCGCGCGCCTTCGAGACGAGACCCTCCTTCTCGCCGTGGGCGAGCAGATAGCCGAGGCGATCGATCTGGCTATCGTCGTCTTGGCAGAGGGCCGCCTGGTAGCGGCGGCCCCAGAAGTGCTCTTGCCACTCGTGAAGCTTGCCGATCTCGCGGGCGATGTTGCCGTTGATGAACTCCATGTAGTCGGCGAGGTGGCGGGCGGACTCGGAGGAGACGAGGAGGTGCATGTGCCCCGACAGGACCACCGCGCCGTGCAGACGACAGCCGGTGTGCTCGCGGGCACGCTCGATGATCCCGACGCACCGGAGGCGCACCTCCTCGGAGGGACGCAGCAGGTAGCGGCTCTGGGTACAGCGGACGGTCACGAAGTGGACCGACCACGGCTCGGGCTGATAGCGCAGCATTCTCGGCACGACGGATCTCCTGGTTGGGGGGCCTCCCTACCTCTTTCGGACAAAACGCGCGGCTGTTGCGTGGAATCGCCAAGAACGCACGATTCCGGCAAGTTGACCGACCCGGCCGACTGAACTCGGCTGGGTTGGCGCGCGGCGCTCGCTCCTCGCTTCGCGAGTCGCATCGCCCCGCCCCCCGCCAGCCTCCACTGCTGCCTCGAGTTCGTCGTCTCCATGAACGGACGCTGAGGTCGAGCACTTGTCGCCACCCGCGACCCGGAACCCGCCTCCCGACCATCCGTGACGTTGGCGGTCGCGCATTGAGCGAGGACGCACATGCAACTACACTCGCGCGGGTGTCGCGCACCGCCCTTCGCATCACCAACCGCCGCAAAGGCGGGTTCATTCGCTGGACGCTTCGCCTCGGCCTGCTTCTGGTGGTGGCCGCGGTGCAGCTCGCGGCGGGGGTGGCGGTGGGGGCCTATATCGAGTTCTCCCGCGGTTTGCCCGAGGTCCCCTCGCTCTCCGAATACCGGCCGCCGACCGTCAGCACCTTCCACGGCCACGATGGGCGACTCCTCGGGGAGTTCACGACCGAGCGGCGAGTCGTGGTGCCGTTGTCGAAGCTCCCCCGCCACCTGATCCAGGCGTTCCTCGCCGCGGAAGACAAACGGTTCTTCGAGCACGACGGGGTGGATGTCCGGGCGACCGCCCGGGCGCTGTTGGCGAACTACACCGCGGGGCGCGTCACCTCCGGCGCCTCGACGATTACGCAGCAACTCTGCAAGACGCTGGTCGGCCGGGAGCGCTCGTACCGGCGCAAGGCGCGGGAAGCGATCCTGGCACGGCGCACGGAGGCGGTGCTGGGCAAGCTGGACATCCTCTTCCTCTACCTGAACCAGATCTACCTGGGCCACGGCGCCTACGGAGTCCAGGCGGCGGCGCGGAACTACTTCCGCAAGGACGTCTGGGACTTGAACCTGGCGGAGTCGGCGATGCTGGCGGGGCTGCCGCCGCAGCCGGGGCGGCTGAACCCGGTGCTGGCTTGGGACCGAGCCAAGGAGCGCCAGGAATATGTGCTGACGCGGCTGGCGGAGGAGGGCTTCATCAACGCCGAGGAGGCCTCGCGGGCGTCAAAGGTGCCGCTTCAGGTCTTCGCCAAGGTGCCGAAGGTCGCCGACGAGGCCGCCCCCTACTTCACCGAGCACGTCCGCAAGCACGTGCAGTCGCGGTACGGCTACGACCAACTCAACCGGCAGGGGCTGCGGGTCGAGCTGACAGTCGACGCCGATCTCCAACGGGTCGCCCAGGACGCGCTCCGCGCGGGGCTCGACGTGATGGGGGAGCGACAGGGCTACCGCGGGCCCTTCAGGCACCTGCGCAGCGCCGAGGTCGGGCCCTTCCTGGCGAAGCTGAAGGCGTACTACGACGGCCCGTCGGAGCTGGTGGCGGGGCGCTTCTACCTGGGGGTCGTGGGCGAGGTCGACCGCAAGGGTGCCGCCGTGCGAGTCGGGACGATCGAAGCGCGGCTTCCGCTGCGGGCGGGTATGCGCTGGGCGAAGCCCTTCGACCTGGAGGCAGAGCACAACAAGGGCCGACTGAAGGACGCCACCGAGGCGCTGGCGGCCGGGGACGTGGTGCTGGTGCGCTTGAATCGCGGCAAGAAGTTCGAAGGGGCCGAGGTGCCGGTGCTCGCGCTGGCGCAGGAGCCCAACGTGCAGGGCGCGCTGGTGGCGATGGACCCTCGCACCGGGTACGTGCGAGCGATGGTCGGCGGCTACGACTTCGACCAGAGCGAGTACAATCGCGCCTTTCAGGGGTGCCGGCAGCCCGGCTCGATCTTCAAGCCCATCGTCTACGCGCTGGCCCTCGACCGCGACTACACACTGGCCACGCCCCTCGACGACACGCCGATCGCGGTCTACGACCGCAAGCAGAACTACATCTGGAAGCCAAAGAACTTCGCCGGTCGCTACCGAGGCGACGTGCTGCTTCGAAACGCCTTCATCCACTCGATGAACATCCCGGCGATTCGAACCATCGAGCACGTGGGCGCCGATCACGCGGCGCGCTTCGCCGAGCGGCTCGGGATCACCACGCCGATGCACCCCGACCGCTCGCTCGTGCTCGGCAGCTCCTGCGTCTACCCCTGGGACATGGTGCAGGTCTACGCGATCTTCGCCCTGCGTGGTCGCGCCCCGCGCACGGCCTTCGTCAAGCGCATCATCGACCGCGAGGGCCGCATCCTGGAGGACCGCACCCACTTCAGCGATCCCTGGGCGCCCACCGGGCCCAAGATCGACGGCATGTTGCGGGCCCTCTTCGAGCCACGGGAGCAACGCCTCGCCGAGGACACCGCGTATCTGGTGCAGTCAGCGCTTCGCGACGTCGCGCGCTCGGGCACCGCCGCGAAAGCCAAGAAGCTCGGCAAGCCCGTCGGCGGCAAGACCGGAACCACCGACGCCTACGACGCCTGGTTCGTGGGCTTCACGGAGTCGCTGGTGACGGGCGTGTGGGTCGGCAGCGACCAGAACAAGCGCAAGCTCGGGAAGGGCGAGACGGGCGGACGCGTGGCGCTACCCATCTGGCTGGACTTCATGCGCGAGGCCACACGGGACGTGCCCCAGCGCGACTTCACAGAGGACGAGCCCGAGGGCGTGACCTTCGAGAACGTCGATCTGGCGACCGGGCTGCTCGCGCCGGCGGGCAACCGATCCTTGAAGCTCCCGTTCAAAGCGGGTACGCAGCCCACCGAGCTCGCGCGCAAAGCCGGGCAATTCGACGGGGCCGAGGTCGACCTCGTCGAAGGGAGGTTCTAGTTGCTTCCGTTCGGCATTGGATTCAGCGAAGTGATGCTGATCCTGGTGGTGGTGCTGCTCGTCGTCGGGCCCCAGAAGCTGCCGGAGATGGCCAAGACCCTCGGCAAGGGGGTGCGCATGCTGCGCCGCGCGGGGGACGACCTGCGCGACGCGATCCAGGTGGATGAGATCCGCCGCTCAGTCTACGAAGAGCCAGTCGAGGCCTGGCGCGACGCGACGCGACTCGAGGATCCCGACGCGGAGGCGGCGGCGGCCCACGGCGAGGGACCCTACGTCGAGGCGGAGGCCACAGACGCCGAGATCGAGGACGCCGTGGTCGAGCCGACCGCACCGCCCGCCGCCGAGCCTGCCTCCGAGGCACCGCCCGCCTCCGGCGTCGCCCCGGCGGACACCGTCGCCCGCGGCAGCCAACCGAGCGGGGACGATGAGCCCACCGACGCCTGAAGATCTCGACGCCCAGCTCGAGCCCAGCCGCGCTCCGTTCCTCGAACACCTCGACGAGCTGCGCTGGCGGCTCTGGCGCGCGCTGCTCGGCGTCCTCGCCGCCGGCATCGTCTGCGCCTTCTGGTACCGGGAGATCTACGCCTTCCTGACGGTCCCGTTCTTCGACGTACTCCAGGCCAAGGGGCTCCCCGACCGAATGGTCTTCCGCACCCTGCCCGGCGTCTTCCTCTTCCAGTTCAAGGCGGCGATCTTCGGCGGCCTCTTCCTCGGGCTCCCGATCGTGCTCTACCAGGTCTGGGGCTTCGTCGCGCCGGGCCTCTACAAACACGAGCAGCGCCTCGCGCTCCCCTTCGTGTTCATGTCCACCGTCTGCGCCGTGGGCGGCGCGGCCTTCGCCTACTATCTCGTGCTACCGCAGGCCTTCGACTTCCTGCTGGGCTACGCGATCAACTCCGGGCCCCAGAAGCTGACGCCGGACATCACCATCGAGGACTACTTCGGCTTCACGACCAAGGTCTTGCTCGCCTTCGGCATCGTCTTCGAGTTGCCGGTCGCGGTGGCCTTCCTCTCGGGCATCGGGATGATCACCCACCGCACGCTCATCCACTTCTGGCGCTGGGCGGTGGTCCTGGCCTTCGTGCTCGCCGCCATCCTCACGCCCCCCGACTACGTCACTCAGCTCATGCTCGCGGTCCCGCTCTGCGTGCTCTACATCCTGAGCATCGGCATCGCCTACTTCATCACCAACGCGCGCGGAGAGACCCAACCACCCGACAGCACCGAGCTGGCTGCCCCCGACGACGACGAAGACTGATGCGCGAGGTCGAGGTCGCGCTTCACCCGGACCAAGACGACGAGGCCGGCCTCCGCGCCGCCGTCGCCGGTGCCCTCGGGGTCCCGGCGAACCGACTGGTCGACTTCGCCATTCTCCGCCGAACCATCGACGCGCGCCGCCGCCGCGTCACGTTGCGCTACCGAGTCCTGGCCGCCGTCGACGAGCCACTCCTCGACCCGTTCGCCGAGCCCGTCGGTGACCTGCCGGCGTTGAAGGGCCCCCCCGAGGTGGTCGTCGTCGGCGCCGGCCCCGCGGGACTCCTCGCGGCCCACACGCTCGCCAGCCACGGCATCGCCTCCGTCCTGCTCGAGCGCGGCGCCGACGTCCGTGGCCGGCGCCCCGCCGTCGCCCGCCTGAACCGCGAAGGCGCCCTCGACCCGGAGTCGAACTACTGCTTCGGCGAGGGCGGCGCCGGCACCTTCAGCGATGGCAAGCTTTACACCCGCGCGACCAAGCGCGGGCGCGTCGCCGACGTCACGCGGCTCCTCGTCGCCTGCGGCGCCCCCCGTCGCATCCTCTACGACGCGCGCCCACACATCGGGACCAATCGCCTGCCCCAGGTCGTCGTGGCCCTGCGCGAGCGGCTGCGCGCCGCGGGCGTCTTCGTCCGCTTCGGCGCCCGAGTCGACGACCTGACTCCGAACGGCGTGCGCCTGGCGGACGGGACGTTGGTCCCCGCCCGCGCCGTGGTCCTCGCCACCGGGCACTCCGCGCGGGACGTCTACACCCTGCTGCACCGCCGCGGCGTCGCCCTGGAGGCGAAACCCTTCGCCCTCGGCGTCCGTATCGAACACCCCCAGGCCCTCATCGACCGCCTCCAGTACGGCGCCCTCGCCGGACACCCCCGCCTGGGCGCCGCGCCCTACGCCCTCAAGCGCACCGCCGACGGGGTCGGCGTCTACAGCTTCTGCATGTGCCCCGGCGGATTCGTGGTCCCCGCCGCCACCGATCTCGACGGGCTCGTCGTCAACGGGATGAGCCCGTCGACCCGCGACGCGCCCTACGCAAACTCGGGGATGGTCGTGACCGTCGCCCCGGCGCTCCACCGAGAGGGACCGCTCGCCGGCCTCGAGCTCCAGGCCAGGGTAGAGCGCGCCGCCTTCACCGCCGGAGGCGGGCGCTTCCGAGCCCCGGCCCAGCGGCTTCCAGACCTGCTCGCCGGCCGCGTGTCAGCGGATCTGCCCGCCTGCTCCTACCGCCCGGGCATTGAACCCGCGGATCTGCGGGCGGTGCTCCCCCCGGGCATCCACGACCCGCTCGTCGACGCGCTGCGCTGGTTCGGAGAGCACCGGATGCGCGGCTACCTCACAGAGGAGGCCGTCGCCATAGGCGTCGAGTCGCGATCCAGCGCCGCCGTCCGCATCCCCCGCGACGCGAGGACTCTGCAGAGCCCCACCCACCCGGCGCTGTACCCCTGCGGAGAGGGCGCGGGGTACGCCGGGGGCATCGTCAGCGCCGCGTTGGATGGCATCCGCGTCGCCAACGCGATCAGCGACAGGCGACGAACCGGGTGGTGAAGACCACGTCCTGGTGGTCGCGCAGCCCGCGCATCGCCACCTGCACCTCACGCCCCGGCGACCACACGGCCGCGTAGCTCTCACCGCCGGGCAGCCCGTAGATGTAGGCCGGGACGCCGCCTCCAAACCCGCCGGCGAGGGGGGTGAGATCGACCGCCTCGAACGGACCACCGTCGACCGAGACCTCGACGCGGAAACCCTGGGCGGGTCGCAGCCGATAGAGCGAGACGTGGAACGGCCCGCGCGCCGCTGCGACGGGCACGGGACCGGGGGGCGGCCAGCCGACGAAGTCAACCTCGACGGGCCTCCCCTGGGAGAAGCTGTACATGCAACCGAACCGCCCCTTGTGGCCGAAGGTCGTCACCTGCGCCCCCGGGTTGAGCACCCAGCGCCGATGTCCCAAGGACGCCACGCCGTTGTCGCCCACGTACAGATCGACGGTGTGGGCCAGCCCTGCTCCCGCCGCGAGGTTGCTGCTGCCGGCCCCAGCGGCCCCCTCCGCGGTGTAGCAGGCCGCGTTCTGGGGCGGGTGGTGGTTGAGCCCCCCCATCCCCATCTGGACCGCCGCGCACGCCTGCTGCTGTGCGAGCAGCCGGGGCTCGAGCCCGACGGGCTCCAAGCCCGCGAGCCAGCGGTAGAGGTTGGTCCGTCGGATGCCGTTTTGCTGCGCCGCGTCGGGCACCGTGCCGTGGTCGCAGGGGTCATTCGGGTCGTCGGCGAGGTAGTCGGGACCGTCGGTGCGGAGGTGTTGTGCCCGCCAGTGCGCACACACCTGCGCCCCGGTCCGTGCGTTCGGGTCGCCGGGGTCTGGGGGCGGGGCGGCGTCTGGAACGGGTGCGGGCGCCGCGTCGGGAACGGGTGCGGGCGCCGCGTCGGGAACGAGCGGCGTCCCCGCGTCAGGCTCCGGCGCCGATCCCGCGTCGAGGGTCAGAGGCGTGGCGTCGGGATCGGGGCCCGAGAGACCCTCGTCGAGGCTCGCCCCCCCATCGACCCTCCCGCCGTCGAAGACAATCGGCGTGACGCCGTCGCTACTGATGACCGCCTCGCAGCCGACCAGCCCGATGGGGAGGAGAAGGAGCGCCCTCATGAGATCAGTCGGGCGGGAAGCGGCCGATGGAGCCACGCTCGTCCTCGACGCCCTCGAGGTCTTCGAGGGCGCCGTCGCCGACACGTCCGCGCACCGCCTGGCCGAAGACCACGCCGCCGACCGTGACGGGCCGAGACAGCTCGAGCGTGAAGGCGTCTGCGTCCCGCTCGAAGCGCACGACGGCGTCCCGCAGCGCGTCGAGGTCGAGGCCGAGCTGTCGCATCAGCTCGGCGAAGGCCTCCGCTGGGTCCCCCAAAATCCGGTAGTAGCCGAGCTGCGCGGCGCGCTGACGGAAGTCCGGCCCCTCCTGCTCCTCGTCGGTCTCCTCGGTGTGTCCGAAGTCCCCGCTCGCCCGCTCATCGACGTGGTCCCGCATCGGGTCGAATACTACCACCCGTCGGTCCACCCCGCTCGGCTCCCGTCAACAGCAGCCCGACGAGCCCGCCTCGGTCAGGGCATAGTCCTCACCCTTGGTCTGCCGTGGGTGGCGCAGCATCACCCCCCCCGAGGAGGGGAACTCCGGCGCCTTCCCACAGGCGACCGGCCGGATGGGCGACACCGCGGCGAAGTGCGCAGCGTAGGGCGCTCGCGTCAGGATCTTGAAGGTCTTCCGGCACACGGCGACGCGCTGACCGCGGGGGTAGACCTGGCCGTCGTCGTCGCGGGCCTCGCTGAACGGGCCGAGGTAGACGACGGCCTCGTTGTAGTCGTAGGAAGCGCCTTCCTTGCCTTTGTAGGCGACCACCGTCACGGAGCGAAACTCGATGCCCTCCACGGTCTGCCACGGCTCGTCGCCGCGCTCGAGGATCTCGATCCCGTAGAAGCCCGCCTCCTCGAAGGCCGTGAGGAAGTCCGCCTCCTGAAAGGCGCCGCTGATGCAGCCGCTCCAGAGCTCGGGGTCCTTCTGCATGTCCTCGGGGACCCGCTCGTCGGAGACGATGTCGCTGATCACCGCACGCCCGCCACGCTTGAGCACACGATGGATCTCGGCGAAGAGCTGTCGCTTGTCCGCCTCGGCGACGAGGTTGAGCACGCAGTTGCTGACCACCACGTCGACGCTGTCGTCGGCGATGAGCGGGCGGTCGCGCCGCGCGGCAGCGGCGTAGGCCTCGAAGGCGCGCAGGTCCGCTTCGCTGCGCACGGGGTGCGCCCCCAGCCACTCGTCGGCGCCGTCCCGGTCGAAGCGCAGGTCCTGGATGCGCCCCTTGACGAAGGACACGTTGTCGAAGCCGACCGCGGCGGCCACCTCCGCCCGGGCGCCGCGGGCCACCGCGAGCATGTCGTCGTTCACGTCGACGCCGATCACGCGACCCGTCGCCCCGACGACCTGGCTGGCGATGAAGCAGATCTTACCGGTGCCGGAGCCCAGATCGAGCACGACCTCGCCCGGGGCGAGGTGCTTCGACGGATCACCGCAGCCGTAGTCCCGCTCGATGACCTCCGCTGGGATGATCTCCAGGTAGCGCGGGTCGTAGTCGACCGGGCAGCACAGCGCAGCCTCGCGGGCCTCGGCGGCGGCGGAGTAGCGATCACGGACGGCGGCTTCCTGCTGGCTCATGGTTGACTCCGGTGAGATGGTCGTACGCGTCGAGCTTGATACGCGAGGTCGGGACTTTACGCTACGGACTTTGCTCGCTGCTCGTGATCTCGCTCGCTGGATGTGGTGGCCTCCGGCGCTGGGTGAAGGGCACCGAGACCCTCGAGGAACGCCGTGTCGCGGCGCTGCGCGTGGAGACCGTGGCGGGTTTGGACCGGGTCTGCACCCAGGCGCCGGTTCAGCTTCGAATCACCGCCGAGTTGGTCGGTGAGGCGCTGCGGGCCAGCCCGGCCGGAGCGGCCGCGACGAGACGCTGCTCGTCCTCGCGCGAATCAAGACCCGGGACGGCAGGACACGAACGGCCCTGCTCGACCCCACGGGCGGTGGTCGCATCTCGGTCTACGCCGCCGGAGGCGACGGGGGGCGATGGCGGCCCCGGAGGGAGCGGCGGAAGCGCGTTTAGCGGGGCCCGCCAGGGCGAGTCCGGCGCCCCCGGCCAACAGGGGGCCGGAGCGGGCCGCGATGGGCGGCACGGACCGCCCCTCACCCCACAGCCGCTCCCACGCGCGACGCTCTTCCCCGACGCGGCGACCCTAGGCCTACGCTAGCGGCACAGGGCGCCGGCGATCTGGTTGCCCTCGTGGACGCAGACCGGGCCGCCCTCGATGAGATCGGTCTCGCAGCAGAAGAACTCCGCTGGGCAATCCGCGAGGTCTTCGCACTCCGCGGCACAGATTCGCTGCCGCCCAAAGGCGGGACGGCAGTCCTCCTCCTCGGTGCAGTCCCCGCCGTCCTCGCACAAGGGTAGCTGGCTACCGTTGTCTCCCCAGTCGCTCAACTCGCGGTCGTCTCGCTCGACGCACTCGCCGTCGACGCAGACGCTTCCCTCCCGACAGCGAACGCCGGCACACGGATCCGGCTCGGCGTCGCAGCCGCCCTCGGGCTGGCACACGTCTGGACCTCGGCGCCGCTGACACGCGTTCCCGGCCGGGCAGTCATCGTTGTCCTCGCAGATCGCCAGACACGACGCCTCGCCACCGCCGAAGCCGCCGCCGATGCAGGCGTACCCGTCGGGGCACTGGCCACCCTCTCCGCACGCGCCGCAGTGGGCCGCGAAGGGATCCACGCACTCACCGTTCTCGGGATCGCACTGTTCGCCGCGACCGCACTCCACGTCGGCGCACAGATCGACGCACTCCCCCGTCTCGAAGTCGCATTGGGCCCCATCGGGACACTCCGCGCAGACGCCCGCCTCGCAATCTGCGCACTCGCACTCGACCCCGCCGCGACAAACGAGCTCCCGGTTGGCCTCGATCGGATCCACTGAGCAATCCTCGGGGTTGAAGCGGAAGACCTCCCACAGGCTGCGGTTCCGAGCCGAGGCGCTCTGGAGCTCACGGGGGCCGAAGGCCACCGGCTCGTTGTCGCCACAGTAGAAGGTGACGCGCGCGGTCCCTCGGTTGGCGTTCTCGCGCCAGAACAGGTCGACGCCCACCGTGTACCAGCCCGCCGGCGGCTCCCCGAGGCGGACCTGCTCCTCGAGCAAGTCACCCTCGGCCGGCGCGTCCCGGATGTAGCCAGGATCGCACCACTCGTGGCGCCGATCACCCGCCCAGCAATCGAACTCGCCGAAGTAGTTCCCCGCGGGATGCAGGACGTGGAGGTCGAAGTCGACCGCCTCGTCCCCCCACTCGAGCACGACCCAGGCGCGGGGCCTCAGCTCGTCACAGGCGTCACCGAAGCCGTCGCCATCGCTGTCGGCCTGGTCGAAGTTCGGCTCGTCGCGGCAGTTGTCGCAGACGTCACCGCGACCGTCGTCGTCCCGGTCGGCCTGGTTGCGGTTGGCGCGGTCGGGGCAGTTGTCCTCGACGTCGATGACCCGGTCACGATCACGGTCCGACTCGGGGCACGCATCGCCCACGCCATCGCCGTCCCCGTCGGCCTGGTCGGCGTTGGCCTCCGAGGGGCAGTTGTCGCAAGCGCTGCCGACCCCGTCGTCGTCGGGATCGGCCTGATTCGCGTTGGCCGTGTCGGGGCAGTTGTCGGCCTCGTCGAGGACGCCATCGAGGTCACGGTCGTTTTGGCCCAGATCGCACGCGTCGCCGATGCCGTTGCCGTCTTCGTCGGCCTGATCGGCGTTGGGCACGTCGTCGGGGCAGTTGTCGCAGGCGCGCCCGACGCCGTCCTCGTCGTTGTCCACCTGGGCGGGGTTGCGACGCAGCGGGCAGTTGTCGTCGACGTCCGGGACGCCGTCGCGATCCGAGTCCTGACAGACATCGCCGACCCCGTCGCCGTCCACATCCGACTGGTCGGCGTTGGCGTGCTCCGGGCAGTTGTCACAGGCGTTGCCTGCTCCATCCTCGTCGGCGTCCCGCTGGCTGTTGTTCGGGTGGAAGGGGCAGTTGTCTTCGTCGTCGCCGATCCCGTCGTTGTCCACATCACCATCGGGCCCATCACACGCGTCCCCGACGCCATCGTCGTCGCGATCCCGCTGGTCGGGGTTCGGCGAGTCAGGGCAGTTGTCGTCCTCATCCGCCACGCCATCGTGGTCGCGGTCGGCGGGCTCACCTTCCCCCTCACCCTCGCCTTCACCTTCGCCCTCGCCTTCGCCCTCACCTTCGCCCTCGCCTTCACCTTCCCCCTCGCCTTCACCTTCACCTTCACCTTCACCGGCGTCCGGCTTGTCACCG
>CAYOBQ010000162.1:0-22013 GCA_964402225.1 uncultured Nannocystaceae bacterium
CCTCGCCCTCGCCCTCGCCCTCGCCCTCGCCTTCGCCTTCGCCTTCGCCTTCGCCTTCGCCTTCGCCTTCGCCTTCGCCTTCGCCCTCGCCTTCCCCTTCCCCCTCGCCGCCATCGGCGACGGAGGCGTCCACCTCGCCGCCCTCGCTGCCGGGCGCCGAGTCGCACCCAAGGACCAACAGCATCACTAGCGCACCAAAGGCCGCGTGTCGCATGACCACCTCGTCTTTGCAGAATTGACGGATAGTCCGCATCTCGCGTGGTGAGAGCAAGTGGCGCTGCTAGGATGCGTGGACCTTGAGCGTTGATCCTGACCGCCGATCGGTCCTGCGCGCGGGCGCGGGGCTCGCCGCCGTCCTCGCCGCGCGCCGCGCACCCGCCGCGGTCCCCCCGGACGTGGCGCGCCCACGAATCGACGAGGGCGTCGCCAGCGGGGATCCACGGCCCGGCGGCGCCATCGTCTGGAGCCGCGCCGATCGCCCCGCCCGCATGTGGGTCGACTGGGCCACCGAGCCGGGGTTCGTCCGAGCGACGACCGTCCGCGGGCCCGACACGCTCCACGACACCGACTTCACGGCCAAGCTCGCCCTCACCGATCTCCCCGCTGACCGCGAGATCTTCTACCGGGTGCGCTTCGAGAGCCTCGAGCGACTGGGGGTCATGTCCCGTCCCTATGTCGGCCGCCTGCGCACGCCGGCCACACAGGGTCTGCGCCCCGTGACCTTCGCCTGGTCCGGCGACACCGCGGGCCAGGGCTACGGCATCAACCCCGTCTTCGGTGGCATGCGCATCTACGACACGATTCGACGCGCCCGCCCGGACCTCTTCATCCACTGCGGTGACCTCATCTACGCCGACGCCCCGATCCGCCCGCAACGACACATCGACGACGGGCGCGTCTGGACGAACCTGACGACGCCAGCGAAGTCGAAGGTCGCAGAGACCCTCGAGGAGTTCCGCGGGAACTTCCGATACAACCTGCTCGACGCCAACGTGCGCGCGCTGCAGGCCGAGGTCCCCACCGTCGTCCAATGGGACGACCACGAGACGAAGAACAACTGGTGGCCCGGCCGAATCCTCCACGAGGACGCTCGCTACACCGTGAAGTCCTGCTCCCTGCTCGCCGCCCGCGCCCGCCGCGCCTTCTTCGAGTACACGCCCATCACGACCAGCGCCGCCGCCCCGAGTCGAATCTACCGCGCGCTGCCGCAGGGTCCGCTGCTCGACGTGTTCATGCTCGACGCCCGCGCCCACCGGGGGCCGAACAGCCGCAACCTCCAGCGCTCGCCGGGCCCCGAGACGCGGTTCTTCGGCCCGCGGCAAATCGACTGGCTCCTCGATCGTCTGACGCGGTCGCGCGCCACCTGGAAGCTGGTGTCGAGCGACCAGCCGATCGGGTTGATGATCGGCCACGAGGGCAACCACTTCGAGGGCATCGCCAACGGCGACGGCCCACCCCTCGGACGTGAGCTCGAGATCGCGCGACTCCTAGCCGAGTTGAAGCGCCGCAAGGTCAGAAACGTGGTCTGGGTCACCGCCGATGTGCACTACGCCGCGGCGCACCACTACAGCCCGAAGCGCGCCAGGTTTCAGGACTTCGACCCGTTTTGGGAGTTCGTCGCGGGTCCGCTCAACGCGGCGACCTTCGGCCCCAACACGCTCGATGACACCTTTGGCCCCGAAGAGGTCTTCGTCTCCCTCTCGCGACGCCTTCCGCGGGGGTTGCCCCCCCTCGATGGCCTCCAGTTCTACGGTCTCGGGCGGATCGATCCCCGGTCCAAGCGGTTGACCGTGTCGCTCCACGACCTCGAGGGAACGAAGCTGTATTCGGTCGACCTCGAGGCGCGGTAGGAGACGTTCATGGCATACGATCTAAAGCCCCTGAAGGCCCCACGCTCGGCCGGGGGACTGCTCCGCTTCCTGGTGTGGCTCGCCGAAGGGCCCCTCGGCGGCCTGCTGGCGAAGAAGTTCTTCACCGACATCGGCATCGACGCGATGCGCGCCGCCGTCGCGAAGGAGGCATTGCCCCTCGAGCACCGGCTCCTCCGCGCGGCTCGACAGGCCAAGGTCGAGGGGGGATCGCCGGTCGAGACGCCGCCACCGACCCCCGGTGAGCGCCCCTACGAGACGGCCGGCGACTTCGTGTCGGCCTACCGCGACGGAGCGCTCACGCCGGAGGACGTCGCCGAGCGGGTGCTGGCCTGGAGCCGCGAGTCCAACGAGGCTCGCCCCCCGCTCCGGTCGGTCATCGCCCAGCAAGAAGACGCGGTGATGCTGCTCGCGAAGCAATCCGCCGAGCGCTACCGAGAGGGCGCCCCACTCGGCCCCCTCGACGGCGTTCCGGTGGGCGTAAAGGACGAGCTCGACGTCGCCGGCTACCCCACCAAGGTCGGCACCAGCTTCCTGGGGACCCGTCCAGCCTCCGAGGACGCTCGAGTGGTCTCGAATCTGCGTGAGGCGGGGGCGCTGCTCATCGGCAAGCTGAACATGCACGAGATCGGGCTCGGCGTCACCGGGCTGAACCCCCACTTCGGCGCCGCGCGGAACCCCTACGACCCCACGCGCGCGACGGGCGGCTCCTCCAGCGGATCGGCCGCCGCGGTGGGGGCTGGCCTCTGCCCACTCGCCGTCAGCGCCGACGGCGGTGGCTCGATCCGCATCCCCGCGTCGCTGTGCGGTCAAGTCGGGCTCAAAGCGACCTTTGGGCGGATCAGCGAGCATGGCGCGGCGCCGTTGTGCTGGAGCGTCGCCCACGTCGGCCCCATCGCCGCCAGCGCTCGCGACGCCGCCCTCGGCTACCTCGCGATGGCCGGCCCCGACCGCCGCGATCCCAACACCACAGCCCAGCCCCCGGTGGACCTCGAGCGCTTCGGCGAGGAGAACCTCGAGGGCCTGCGCCTGGGCGTCTTCCGGCCCTGGTTCGAGCACGCCGACCGAGACATCGTCGCCGCCTGCGACCGGGTCCTCACCGAGCTCGCCGCCCGCGGCGCGACGGTGGTCGATGTGACGATCCCCGACCTGGCGCTGTTGCGCACCGCGCACCTGGTCACCATCGTCAGCGAGATGCGCGCCTCTCACCGCCCGCACATCGAGCGCCATCGGTCGGCCTACAACCTCGACACGCGCCTCAACCTGGCCCTCGCTGGCCGGATGCTCGGCACCGACTACGTACACGCCCAGCGGCTACGCGCCCGCTTCGACCACCACTTCGAGAAGGCGCTGCGGACGGCGGACGTGCTGGTGACGCCGACCACCGCCTGCACCGCCCCCATCCTGCCCAACGACGCGCTCCGATCCGGCGAGTCGAACCTCGAGGTCACCGATCGGATCATGCGCTTCGCCCCCGCCGGGAACCTCACGGGCCTCCCCGCTATCTCGTGCCCCGCCGGCTACGACCACGACGGCCTCCCGGTGGGCATCCAGCTCATGGGTCGCGCCTGGGAGGAGGGGTTGCTGCTGCGGCTGGCGTCGGTCATCGAGAGCTTCGTCGAGCGCCGCCCGGCGAAGGTGCACCGACGCCTCTTGGGGTAGGACGCAACTATTTGCTGCGTAGGCGCGCGAGCACTCCGAGGCGAACATCGCGCGACTGACGCCGGCCCCTTCGCGCGGCGGATTGAGACGTGCTCGGACCCCGCCTCCAACTCCTGAGCGATGGCCTGCGACGCTTCCTGCGGCGCAACTCGATGCGCAACGTGGAGCGCTTGCTTCATAAGTCGCGCCCCGAGGACGTCGCGGTCGTCATGCGCTTCCTCGATGACCGCTATCTCACGCGGGTCTGGGACGCGCTCCCCGACGATACGTACCGCGCCGAGACGCTGACCGAGCTCGACGACCGCCTTCGGGTCGAGGTGCTCCACGGCGAGCCCGTGGAACGGATCGCGTCGCTCGTGGAGTTGATGAGCGACGACGACGGCGCGGATCTCATCGGTGCGCTCCCCGACGAGCTGCGCGCCGCGCTCCTGGCCCACCTCGATCCCGCCGAGGCGGAGGAGGTCGAGGATCTGCTCCGCCACGAGCCGGATACGGCGGGCGGCATCATGTCCACGGAGTACCTCGCGTTGCCCGAGGCGACGACCGCGGCGGAGGCCATCGAGGCGCTACAGGCCCAAGACGATGTCGAGATCGCGTTCTACATCTACGCGCTGAGCGAGACCGGGCAGTTGGTGGGGGTGGTCTCACTGCGCGCCCTCGTCGTCCACTCCCCGGAGACGCCGCTCTCCGAGATGATGGCCACCGACGTGATCGCCACGACGACCGAGACCGACCAGGAGGAGGTCGCGCGTCTCGCCGCGCGGTACAACTTGCTGGCGATCCCGGTGCTGGACGACAGCCGACGGCTGGTGGGGACCGTCACCATCGACGATGTGATCGACGTCATCCGGGACGAGGCGACGGAAGACATCCTCAAGATGGCCGGCGCTGACGAGACGGCCTACGAGGGGTTGCCGCTCTTGCACAACGTGCGCGCGCGCGCCCCCTGGCTCCTCGCGACCTGGATGGGCGGGCTGGCGGCGTCGGTGCTGATCGGCCTCTTCGAGAGGCAGCTCGAGCAGACCGTGGCGCTGGCGGCGTTCATCCCCATCGTGCTCGGGATGGGCGGCAACGTGGGCACGCAGACCGCGACGATCATGGTGCGAGGGCTCGCGACCGGCCGCGTGTCGGGCGAGGTCGGCCTGAAGTTCGTCGGTCGGGAGACCGCGATCGGCGTGATCCTCGGCGTGGGATACGGGGTGCTCCTGGCGGGCTATGCGGCCGCTCGTTATGGGAACGGCGAGAGGGTGTGGCACCTGCCGGCGACGGTCGGACTGAGCGTGCTCGCGAGCATGAGCATCTCGGCGGGGGTCGGCGCCTTGACTCCGCTGGTGTGCGAGCGCTTTGGCATCGATCCGGCGATCGCGACCGGTCCGGTGGTTACTACGACCGTCGATGTGCTCGCGATCCTGATCTACTTCGCCGTGGCGGGGCTGCTCATTACGGGCTTCTAGGCGCGCGATTGCGCATGCGCATGTTGAGCAGCTCGACGACCAGCGAGAAGCCCATCGCCGAGTAGATGTAGCCCTTGGGCACGTGGCGCCCGGTGCCCTCGATCATCAGCATCACGCCGATCAGCACCAGGAAGGAGAGGGCGAGCACGCGGATGGTGGCGTGCTCCTGGACGAAGTCACCGATGGGTCCGGCGAACGCCATCATCGCGCCGACGGCGAGCAGCACCGCCACCACCATGATCGGGATGTGGTCGGCCATGCCCACGGCGGTGATGACGGAGTCGAGGGAGAAGACGACGTCGAGGAACATGATCTGGATGATGATCCGGCTGAAGGTCGAGCGCTTTGTGGACGCGGCGTCGCTGGGGCCGATGCCGTGGTCGGGCCGATTCACGGCCTCGTGGATCTCGGTGGTCGCCTTCCAGAGCAGGAAGAGGCCGCCACCGAACAGGATCAGGTCCTTCCCGCTCCAGGTCCACACCAGCGTGAACAGCGGCTTGGTGAGGCCCATCACCCAGGAGATGGACAGCAGCAGCAGGATGCGCGTCCCCAGGGCCGCGGCGAGCCCGGCGCGCCTCGCCGAGAGTTGCTCGTCCGCGGGCAATCGGCCGCAGAGGATGGTGATGAAGACGATGTTGTCGATGCCGAGGATGATCTCCATCGACGTCAGGACCAGCAGCGAGACCCACGCTTGAGGGTCCGAGAGTAGCTCGAGCATAGGGACGGGATATCCTGGAACGGCCGCCCCCCACAACGGGGATCAGGGGGCGAAGGCCTGTTGGATGGCGAGCTCGACGAAGGCGTCGCCGAATCGGGACCACCAGGTGACGACGCCGCGCCGGGTCACGATGTTGACGTCGCTGGCGGCGACCTCGAAGCGGGCGCGGAAGACGCCATCGGGATCAATGAGCACCGGCATCGTGAGGCCGAAACGCTCGCGGATGCGCGCGCAGGCGGCGGCGTCCGGGGGGCTGAAGTCGACGAGCTCCGAGATGATGAAGAGCGCGCGGAGGTCGCCGCGCTCCAACCCGCGCTGGTAGATGCCCTCGACGCCGGTGGCGAAGACCTGGCAGGGGGGACACCATCCCGCGTACTCGAAGATCCACCCGACGTCGTGTTCGCACAGGGAGCGCGTGCTCACGGGGTTGCCGTCACAGTCGAGGAGCGTGACCTCCGGGATGAGTTGGCCGACGTCGCGGCCGATGGGCGCGTCGGGGCAGGGATTGATCCGTGGAGCTCCGACGTCCAGCGGTCCCTGGTCGGGGGCCTGGTCCGGTTGAGCGTCGGGGGGAGGGGCGTCGTCGGGGACGTCCCGCGCCGCGTCAGGGGGCGGGGCCTGCATCTCGGCGTCGGGATCCGAGTCGAGCGCCTCCGCGGCGTCCACCGGAGGCGCCGGTGTGGACATCGCGTCGCGCTCGGCTGGGCCCTCCGTGGCGGCCGGCTCGCAGCCGACTAGCAACGCGGCGAAAAGCAGACATCCTCGCATGGGCGACCTTCCTAGAACGCGAGTTCGGCCAGCAACGGTCGGTGATCCGAGCCTACCGCGTCCAGCACCTCGACCCGGCGCGCGGTGATGGGGCCGTGGAGGAGGACGTGGTCGATCGGGATACCGAGGGGGCCCAGCCGTGACGGCCAGGTCGCAGCGACGCCGGGGCCGGCGCGGCGCATCCCGACGCGGAGGAGCTGACGGAAGGTGGACGACCAGGGGGTCGCGTTGAAGTCCCCCATGAGGACGAAGCGACCCGTGGAGTGGGCGCGCATGTTGGCGAACTGGCGCAGGTGTTGGTCCCGCGCGCGGCTCCACTCGGCGCTGAGGGGCGGCGGGAGGTGGACAACGGCGACCTGCACCCGCTCGCCGGCGACCTCGACCACCGCGCGCACCGTCGGGAACCCCGTGATCGGCTGTGGGACGAGGTCGTCGAGGAGCACCGGGTGGCGGCTATAGAGGGCGACGCCGAAGTTGTCCGGCCGCGGGACGACGGCGCGGTAGGGGTAGGTCTGGAGCGTCACCTCGAGCTCGCGCAGCCAGCGGTCGTGGACCTCGACGAGGCCGACGATGTCGGGGTCGTGCTTGCGAACCGCCCGGGCGACGGCGGCGAAGTCCTGGTTGTCCCGGTTGACGTTGATCGTGAGCACCTTCAGCGAACGCTCGCCATCGGCGGTGGGCGCCCACCACAGCGGGGCGACGAAGCCTGCGTTGAGCGCGACGACGAGGGCCGCGGCGGTCCCCCACCGTAGGTCGCGGCGGGCGAGCAGGAGCCCAGCGGGCACCAGCGCGGCGCAGAGGTAGTGGAAGCGAAAGTGGGCGAAGAGGTCGAGGACCCAGAGGCCTTCACCGGCGAAGCCGAGCAGCGTGGTCGCGAGCAGCAGACCTGTGAGGCGCTTCGTCATGGGAGCGGTGCGACGTCGAGCTCGGCCTGGTGGCCGGATGGGCAACGCGCCACCAGCGTGCGGGGCCCCGCAATCGGCGCGAGCAGCGGGGCGACGCCGGTGGCTCCCAGGAAATCGACGGGGGGCGCGGCCCACTCGGCGTCCGGGTCGAAGCTCGCCCGCGATCCCACCACCCGCGCGAGACCTCTCGTCGCCTGGGTTGTCGACTGGAGCACGAAGGCCATCATCGCGGCGCGCGGGGTGGTGCCGAGCGCGCCGAACAGCTCGGCCGTGGCCGGGCCGACGAGGTCCAGCACCAGCACCAGCGCCGAGTCCAGCGTCTCGGTGCGGATCTGGTCTGCGGCCTCCCCCAGCGCGGTCAGCCCGGAGGCGCGGCCGGCGTCGTAGGACTGATTGTCGCCGGTGAGCCCCAGGGCGATCGCGACGTGCCCCAAGACCACGTTGGGCAGGGTGTAGGCGAAGATGCGTGGGTTGGTGCGGGGGAGGCCCAGCTCGATGAGCTGCCGGTAGTAGGCCGCGTCGCTCTCCAGGCAGCCCAGCGCCGTGCCCAGGACCAGGGCGTGGCGGCCGAGGTCGTCGACGCCGTCGATGGCGCGGGCGGCCAGGGCGACGCCGGCCTGGCACAGCGCGTCCATGCGTTCGGGTCGACGGACCACCGCGCCGGCGGCGGCCCCGAGGTCGGCACCGGGGGCCAGCGAGACCGCCGCCGTCAGCGTCACGCCCGGCACAGCACCACCGCCGCGTTGATGCCGGAGAAGCCCGAGGAGCTGCTCAACACCCAGGTCGCATCGACGGATCGCGGCGCGCCAACGACGAGGTCGAGATCGATCTCGGGATCCGGCGTCTCGAGTCCGGCGATGGGGGGCCACAGACCCGCGCACAACCCCTCGACGCAGAGCACCGCCTCGAGCAGCCCGGCGGCGCCCATCGTATGTCCGATGGCGCCCTTGAGGCCATGCACGGGGGCGCGGATCCCGCGGTACGCGAGGCCCTCCATCGCGTCATTGTACCGCGTGCCAGTGCCGTGCGCGGAGATGAGGTCGACGGCGTCGGGGCCGATGTCGGCGTCGAAGAGCGCCGCGTGAAGCGCACGGGCGAGGCCTGCCCCGTCGCGAGATGGGCCGGTGATGTGGTTCGCGTCGTTGCTCGCGCCGTACCCCGCCAAGCGCGCGAGGGCGGGTCCGTCGCCCGCCTCGAGCAGCATCGCCGCGGCGCCCTCCCCGACGGAGAGCCCGCAGCGCGTCGCGTCGAAGGGACGCGCTGGCTCGTCGCTGGCGAGGGCCCGAAGCGACTCGAAGCCGCGCACGATGAACTCGCAGAGCGCGTCGACGCCGACGACGAGGACCCGCCGCGCGCGGCCCCGGCGGATCAGGCCGAGGGCGTGACCCAACGCGCTCGTCCCGGAAGCGCAGGCCAGCGAGATCGTGCGGACCGGACCGCGCAGCGCGTGCTCACGGGCCAGGTGGTGCGCGACTCGATGGAGCGGCAGCTCGTGCAGGGCCTCGGCGGGGGCGGCACCATCGAGGTAGCGCTGCCCGTGCCGAACGCCGCCCTTGGTGGTCGCCACGACCAGCGCGGTGTCGGGGTCGAGGGGAGCGTCGAGCGTGTCGGCGACGGCGGCGCGGGCCAACCCGAGCGCGCGGCCCCCGCCCTCGGCCGCGAGGGGCGCGACCCCCACAAAGGCCGCGCCGTACGGCCCCCTGCGAAGTGTCACCCGATTCGCGAGGGCCCCTTCCCAGAGGCGCTCGGAGCCGAGCCCGAAGGCGGAAACGGCCCCGATTCCGGTGATGCGCGCGTACACGGGAGCGGTGGCTACCACACGGGTCCGACACGCGCCATGATGCGTCCATGAGCCCAACGGCGATTGAGCGGGAAGAATGAGCTTGAGAGTCGCCCTCCGCGCCGTCGCCGCCGCCCGCCCCCTGCTCGCGCGCCCCCTCGCGGGCAAGCCGCCCCTCCCGACGGAGGTCGCCGAAAAGGCCGCCCACGACTACTGGACAGAGCTCGACGTCGCCATCGAGCGCGCCGTCGCGAGGGTCATCTTCGACGTCCACCCCGGCCACGCCGTATGGGGTGAGGAGGTCTATACGGACGTGGATCCGGGCGCCTCCGACGTCTGGTACCTCGACCCGATCGACGGCACCCGCAACCTCGTCGCCGGACGCCCGGAGGTCGCCGTCTCACTCGCCTGGTATCGCGATGGGGCGCCCCGGGCGGCGGTCATGTGGCTCCCCTGCCGCGACCTCCTGATCGCCGCGGAGGCCCATACGCCGGGGATCCTGGTCAATGGCGAGCCATTCACCCCGCCGCCTCCGCCGCCGCCGGGCCGCGCGCTCGCCGGGATGCCGGGCGACATCCGCGCGCCGGAGGACGCCACCACCTTCCACGGCCTCTTCGGCGGCCTGGCGAGTCACTTCGAGGGCATCCGCATCGCCGGCGCCCTCGGCTACGATCTCGCGTGCATGGCCCTCGGCGAGCTCGACGCCCGCATCTCCTTGCACGCGAAGCCCGTAGACGTCGCCGCCGGCGCCTTCCTCGTCACCCACACCGGCGGCCGAGTCACCGCACCCGACGGCGCCCCCCACGACATCCACGCCCCAGGCATCGCCGCCACACGGAGCGCGGAGCTGCACGACGCCCTGCTCGGCGCAACCATGCGTTGCACATCACCCTGACAGTGAGTCATTCTACGTGTCGTGGCAGATCCCCAAGGCATCATCGAGCGTCGGATGGCGGTCCCCGGATGGCCGAATGCCTACGCTATCGGTGTCGGGCAGCGTTCACTCACGGTGCTCTCACAGCAGACCCGGGCGACCAACCTCGCCTGGGCGCTGTCACCCCGGATTCCAGATAGGCCTCACGTGGTGGTCGTGGGAGCCGGGTGCGCCGGCCTGATCTTCGCCGCGACGGCACGGCTCCTCGGTTTCGACGACGTCACTCTGGTCGAGGCGGCGGACCACCGGCTCTCCCTGTTCTCGACCGAGCGTAATCTCGAGCGGTTCGAATCGAGCCCCTACTGGCGGGACGCCGACACCCACGCGGGGCTGGCGCCCGGGGTCTCCTCGCGAAGCTACCTGTCGGGTACCGGCGATGGGGGGAACACGGCGCAGCGGGGGACCCCGCCTCACTCCTCGAGCGCTATCTGGACATCGACGCCCCCGAGCTCGATGGCCGGCTCCGCTCCGCGCTGAACGCGGACGACCGGCGGGGCATCACGGTCGCGATCAACGGGTCGGGGCCGTTGCCACTCAATCCCCACGCCTTCCCGCTCAACCGCTTCCTGCTCTCCAGGGTCCTCGCGCTGCGGGGCATGAGCTTCGATCCCTCCCTCGGGCGACTCTCGACGCCGGGGCCCTACCTGAGTGGGCGATTGGAGGGCGGCGCCGGAGCGTTCGCGATCGATGGTGTCGACTACACGTCCAGCTTCGATGAGGTCATCGTCCGCCACGGACCAACCGGCGGGCTCCCGGAGAGCGCCGCGGGCGCCTACGCGGACGGGGCGCTGGCCGATGTCGACACCACCGCGCGCGCTTGGCCGAGCTCCGATCCTGAGGAATGCAGCGCACGGGCCGAGTTGGTCGACCGGATCTGCGCCGCGGTCGATGGAGGGCCGCTCTCGCTCGTGTCGGGGATGGTCGCGTTCGCCGATGTCCGCCTGGACCAGGTTGGAGCGGCGATCGGGAGCGACGAAGGGTTCCAGCGATTCGATGGGCTGCGCCGTCGGGTGCGGCGCCTGTATCGCCCCGCCCGCGGGCTCCAGAAGTTGAGCGCGGCTGACCTGGCGCCGTTGGCCTGCCTCCCTTGGACCGAGGGTCGTGACTGCGCTGCCTCGGTGATCGCCCGCGCGATCGCCGACGGCGTGTGCGAGGCCATGGGGGCGTCGCGCGTTCGTCGGGAGCTGTACGCCAACTACGTGACACGCGGTGAGTCCTGCGTCGTGAAGGAGGGGGACCTGCTCCCGATCGGGCCGCCGCTCCTCGAACGCATACCCGATCCGACGCGGACCGCCGCCTGGGCAGCCGATTGGCGAGGCAGGACCTCGTCGTTGGCGCGCTGGACGACCCACCCGGACATCGAGCTGCGGGTGACGTGGTCACGGGCGCTCCCCGCCTTGACCACGACCGCCCAGGTCCGCGCCGCCGCTGCGATGGATCCGGCCGGCTGGGTGGCCGAGGGCGTGGGGGCGGTGGTGGTGTCCGTTGATGCCATCGACGCCGAGGCTGCACCACGCGGCTTGGTGCTCGGAGGCGCGGTGCGATCAGGGGGGGGCCCCCGGAGGGCGTCCTCCACCTCCCCTGCGGCACGGTCCTCCGCACCCCGAGGATGGAGCCGTGCGCCGAGCCCTGCCCCGGCGCACACGGGCGCGGGACCGGACGCCATCTCCATCTCGTCTGCTCCGTGGCGAACACGATCAGCCTGGTGGTGTGCCACGATGTCGAGCTGCCTGCCGTCGACGAAGTGCTGCGACGATTGACGCCCACGGTCCTCTTGGTCTCGGCCTGCCCCCACCGCGCCGAGGGCTGCCGGACCTGGGGAAACCGCCTCGAACCCTTGGGGTGCGGGGTCTTCGTTGCGCCACCCTAATTAGTTTCTATTTAATTGCCGATAGTTTCCCTATCCTTCTTCAAGGGGGTGATGCCGTGGGCGAGGACGAGGTCATGACGGGTCTCGACGCTGCTGCCATGCAGATCGTCAACGCGACGGGCGACACCCCTGAGCTACGGCGCTCCGCTCTAAACGTTGGGGCCTTCATCCGCGCGGCCACGGGGCCATCATTGCGTAGCTTCGTGTCGACCGTCAGCGCCGCGCCAAAGCCCACCGACCTATTCACCCAGGGCTACCGTGAGGCGGTCACCGACATCGTGTGGTCATGCGTCGAGGAGATCGACGCGCAGCTCGCTGACGCAGAGGCGCGCTCCCTGGCGGTCAAGCACAGACCGTTTCTCCTCGAGATGGCGAGCGGGCCGCGGCGGGTCTCCGACTTCGTGCCGGGGGTCGTGGCCAGCATGCCGCGCGCGACCAAGGTGCTGGCGAAGCTCCGTGGAGCCGGGCTGGCGGAGATCGCCCCGTTCCGCAGCGACGGTCGCGTCAGGGCCCACATCTTGACGGCGAAGGGCAGCGCGGTCCTCGATGGACTACACCCGGTGGGGGCGGCTCACTCGGCTCTGGACAGCGAGCCCGCGCCCGCGGCCTCGGAGCCAGAGTTCGTCCCGCCCCGTGTCGACGAGACGGTCCATACGCTCGAGGAGGCCCTCGACTCGTGTCTCTGAAGAAGGCCATCGACTACTACAACGGTCCCGCGCGGACCTACAATCCGCTGTGGACGCACATCTTCCGAGCGTTTCGGGAGACGCTTCTGCGCGACTGCGACGGGCATCCGGGGCTCTACGTCGAGCGTCGCGAGGGTCAGGGCGTCACCCCTGAGGATATCCGAGACTACCTCCGCAGTTGTCCTGGCCGGCTCTACACCGTCAAGGGGCCCGCGGGTCTCGGCAAGACGACTTTCCTGCGGCACACGCTCTCGACACCCGACGCCACCCGATTCATCGCCTGGATCGATGTGGACCGAGACGCGGCTGAGCTCAACTCGACCGCGGTCGTCTCCCAAGTTCAGCGGGAGATCGCCAGCCAGTACAATCAGCACTTTCGGACAGACGATGCGCGCCTGGAGAGGTGGCACCGGTTCTTCCTCGGGAACTGTCGCGACGCGGACGGCGGTGCCCATCTGCTCTTGGAGGAGTGGAAGAACTTCGGGGAGCTGAGCCGAGAGAACATGCAGGAGCTGCGCGGTCTGCTTCGACAGGCTGGGGAGGACCTGCTCGAACTACTCCGGCTGATGTTCGCCTTCACCAAAGACGGACTTGGCCAGACGCCCTGCGTCGTGATCGACAACGTCGACCAGCTCCCCTCGAAGTCCCTGGAGGATCTCCGGGACTATGCCAGTCAGCTCGCCCGTGGGACGTCACGCGGCGCGTCGCGGGCTGCGATCGTTATGGGTATGCGCCCGATCTCGCTGGGCCGCATCTACCAGGGCACGACCGTCGGTCTGGTCGGTGTGCTCAGTCCACCGGATATCGGCGAGGTCATCACGCGGCGCCTGAACGTGTTCTTCGAGGAGTTCCGGGGGCGTGTGGCGCGCGGGACACTGCTCGCTGATCAGTCGCGACACACGGTCGATCTGCGCGAGGTCGTGGGGGCCGGGCTCGTGGAGCTCCCCCCCAACCAGCTCGCCGCGGAGATGATCCGAGCCCTGGCGTTGGTGATGACGGCCGACTCGACGCCGTTCCGACGCAGGGTCATGCCATTGGTACACAAGCTGACGAACAGGAACACGCGCCTGTGCCTCGTCGCCACTGTGCAGTACCTCGCCTCGGGCCACCTCGACTGGCGGCGACTCGTCGCGACCGTCGCGCGCAAGGAGGAGCCGAAGCTCTCCTATCGCAAGACGTTGATGGCCGTCTTTCTCGGCGTAAACACGGTCTATCGAACCCAGACGACCTGGCTGTTCAACGTCTTTCACGACGGCAAGCGGGATCACCGGGGCATCTTGATCCGAATCCGCATGTTGAGAGCGGTCGAGAACGGGGGCGCCGAGGAAGGTGTGGCGCGCACGCGGCTCTTTGACGTGTTCACCACCACCCTCGGCGCGCCAGGTGACCGGGTTGAGGCCACCTGGGAGAACATCCACGACGCGGGGCTGATCGAGGAGTTCAAGGCCGGTCGTTTCCGGCTGACCGACGGAGGCAAGACCTACCTGACGACGATGGTCACCGACTTCGAGTATCTCCAACACGTCGCGATAGACACCTGCGTCGACGCGCGGAACCTCGTCCGCTGCACCCGCGCCGACGAGCATGTGACCCGGCGCTACGAGCGGGTGCTGGGGCTGGGGCGTTGCATTCGGGAACAGGAGGTCGAAGACCTCGCCGACGTGCTCACGCGACGCGCTCACAAGTCCTACCATGCCTGGTTCGGCGACGATCTGGTGTGCAACGCGATCGCGCGAGCGCTGACCGAGTCGGCTCGGCACCTCCCACACCCGGGAAGCGCAGAGAGGGACTGGGTGAGGCTCGACGAAGAGGTCGCCGCGCTGCGGAAGGCGGCCGCCTACGACATCGTCCTCCACGAAGCCGGCGAGAGGGCGCGACGCCAGCTCACCGATCTCGCCGCGAGCATCACCGAGTAGGCGCTACGGCCCGGTCCGTAGCAGCTCGACGACGCGGTCCTGCTCCGCCTCGGTCATCGTCGGGAAGAGCGGGAGGGCCAGGGAGACGCGCTCCGCGATCCAGGCCTGGGGGTAGTCCTCCGGGCGTAGGCCGAAGCGCTCGCGATAGAGCCCGAGGCCGTGGACGGCGTGGGTGCCCTGGCGGGTGGAGACGCCCTCGGACTCGAGGCGCATCATCAGGGCGCAGCGGCGCTCGAAGAGGGAGTCGACGTTGGCCATCGTGGGCGCCTCGGGGCGGTAGACGCAGACGTAGGATTGGTAGCCGTGGGTGTCACCGTCGGGCACACCGGGGACCCGCAACCAGTCGAGATCGGCGAGCAGGGCGTCGTAGCGATGGGCCAACGCGGTGCGACGGGCCTGAATCCACTCCAGCTTCGCCATCTGCGTCACGCCGAGGGCGCCCTGGATGTCGGTCATGCGGTAGTTGAAGCCCATGACGTTGAACTCGCTGAGCAAGAAGGCCGCCTTGCCCTCATGACGGGCCAGGTCGCTCTTGGAGGCGCCGTGGTCGCGCAGCGTTCGCAGGAGGCGGGCGCCCTCGGCGTCGTTGGTGAGCACCATCCCGCCCTCGCCGGTGGTGATCGCCTTGCGGGGGTGGAAGCTGAAGGCGCCGAAGTCGCCGATGTGGCCGACGTGGGTCCCCTGCCAGCGCGCGCCTGTGCCGCACGCGGCGTCCTCGACCACCGCGAGCCCGTGGCGTCGCGCGAGCTCGAGCAGCGGGCCCATGTCGACGGGCAGGCCGAAGAGGTGGACCGGCAGCAGCGCCTTGGTCCGGGGCGTGATGCGCGCCTCGAGGTCAGCGAGATCGACGTTGAAGGTGTCGGCGTCCACGTCGCACAGCACGGGCGTGGCCCCGCAGTAGAGGACCACATTGGCCGACGCGACCCAAGTGAATGCGGGCACGATGACCTCGTCACCCGGGCCGATCCCGAGGGCCGCGAGGGCCAGGTGGAGGCCCGTGGTGCACGACGTGCTGGCGACGGCGTGACCGGCGCCGGTGTACTCCGCGAACCGGCGCTCGAACTCCGCCACGTTGGGGCCTTGAACGACCCAGCCGGTCGCGAGGGGTCCGACGATGGCCGCGCGGTCATCGTCGTCGAAGCAGGGCCGCGTGATCGGGACTCGGATACTCACGATGCGGTCCGATCCCGGTCGGCGCGCCGCCACGCGATGAGCTCGCGCAGGCCGTCGTCGAGCTCGATCTCGTAGCGAAAGCCGAGGTCGCGCTCGGCGGCTTCGGTGCTGCCGATACGGTGGGTGACGAAGGTCTGCCCGGCGGGCTCGAAGTGGATCTCCTGCTCGGCGCCGGTGAGCGCGAGGATACGGTCCGTGAGCGCCTTGATGGAGGTGCCCTTGCCCGTGCCCACGTTGTAGACGCCCTCTCCCACGTCGGCCTCGAGCGCACAGATGTTGGCCCGCGCCACGTCGCGGACGGCGACGAAGTCGTAGCTCTGGCTTCCATCGCCGTACACCACCGGCGACTTGCCGGCGTCGAGGCGGTCGAGGATCTTCATCATCACCGCGATGTAGACGCCCCGATAGTCCTGCCGCGGGCCGTAGACGTTCATGTAGCGCAACCCCACCCAGGGCAGGCCGTAGCGCTCGCCGAAGGCGGTGCACATCGCCTCGCCAGCGATCTTCGTGGCGCCGTAGAAGGTGCGGTTGTCGAAGGGATGCGCCTCGGTCATGGGCGTCTCGCGGGCGTTCCCGTAGACCGACGCCGAGGACGAGTAGACGAGACGCTCGATGCCGTGGTCGCGGCACGCCTCCAACACGTTGAAGGTCCCTCGGATGTTGACGTCGAAGGCCGCCCTCGGGTGCTCGTGGCACTGAAGCAGCCAGAGCGCGGCGAGGTGGATGACCATGTCGGACTCAGCCATCGCCGCGCCGAGGATGTCGCTCTGCAGGATGTTCCCGCCGACCTCGAAGACCCGGCAGCGAGGGTCCCGAAGTGCACCCTCGAGGTTGCGCAGCGTCCCCCGACAGAAGTCGTCGTAGACGATGACCTCACCGATGTCGCGCGCGAGTAGTTGGTCGACGATGTGCGAGCCGATGAGCCCGGCCCCACCCACGACCAGGATCCGCTTCCCCCTGATATCCGTCACGTGATCTCCACGTCCGCGTGTCTCGCCCGTTCTATCGGCGGTTTCGGCCCGAACGCCAGCCCCGCTACTCTTTGAGCATGCGAATCCCGCTCCCGCGCGACCCCGACCCTGATCTGCTGCTCTCCTCCTGGCGCGCCGCGCGCCGCGTCCCCGGCGGTGCGGCCCTGTTCTCCAAGCTGGTCGCCCGCCAAGCCCCATACAGCGCCACCATCGACGCGCGCATCCTCGATCTGGAGCGCGGCTTCGCCCGCCTCTCGCTGCGCGACCGCCCCCGCCTGCGCAACCACATCGACTCGATCCACGCCATCGCGATGGCGAACCTCGCCGAGGAGACCATCGGGTTGGGGATGCTCAGCGCCCTGCCCCGGGCGGTCCGCGGCATCGTCACCTCGCTGCACATGGACTACCGAAAGAAGGCGCGTGGCACCCTCGTCGCCGAGTGCCGCGCGCCGTACATCGAGGGCGCCGTGGGGCGCAGCTACGACGTCGTCGCCGACGTCACCGACACCGCTGGGGACCTCGTCGCCCGCTGCACAGTGGGCTGGCTGGTCCGCCCGAAGTAGACCCTGCTCTTCCAACTCGTCGGCACCGTTCTAGTGGCACCGTTCTAGTGGCACCGTCCTAGTGACCGTGGCCCATCGCGGGGTTGTGGGCTTGCCCCGTGCGCTCCATCCAGGTCTTCGCGTCGACTACGTCCTGGCGATAGCTGGCGTGGCAGCTCGTGCAGGCCGCCAGCGTGTGGGAGGTGGCCGCCAACGTCGCTTGGATGTCCTGGGCCTTCGCGGCCTTGCCGATCTCGTCGGCCCGTCGATGGAACTCCAGCGCGAGTTCGGTGAAGCCCTCGGCGCCGGCGCCCATATGGCGACACATCTGCTGCATCTGCGGCGAGGACTCGATCAGGGCAGAGGCCTTCGCGACCTTCTCCCAATCACCGCTCGCGAGGCCGTCGGTGATGCCCTGGATGGCGACGAGGTGCTCCTGCATGTTCTGCTTTTGGTGCCACGCCATCATCGGCTGGAGCGGCACCGGCTGGCGCGGATCCATGGCGTCGAGCTCGGCGATGGGCTGGGACGCCGGCGCGACGGGCGGCGCCTTCGAGTCGTTGGACTTGCTCCCGCACGCGGTGAGCAAGAGGGCGGCGAGCAGTGCAGTCTTCATCGGTCCTTCTCCATCGCTTCTTGCAATCTGACGAGCGCCTCGGTCGTGCCGAGGTCGCCACCGAGGCGGTCGAGGACATCGGCGAAGCGTCGCGCGCTGGACTCGTCGACGTCGCGGGCGAGGGCCTCTCCGCTGGGCGTGAGTCGGAGCGACCGGGCCCGCGCGTCCCGAGGATCTCGCTCGCGCACC
The DNA here is from genome assembly GCA_964402225.1 of uncultured Nannocystaceae bacterium. Lineage (GTDB taxonomy): Bacteria > Myxococcota_A > Bradymonadia > UBA7976 > UBA1532 > CAYOBQ01. The sequence continues at coordinate 18,053 of CAYOBQ010000162.1, forward strand.
AGCTCACCGGCCGCCTCCATTCGGACGCAGAGCCGAGAGACGTTGGTGCGGTCGATGCTCAGCTTCGCCGCGAGGCCCGAGACCGACATCGGCGCACCATGGGCCAGCAACTCGAGCAGCGCGTAGGCGTGGGGCATCGACAGGGACGCGCCGCACGGCCGCCGCACGTCGTCCATCACCCCCTGGGCCACCACCAGCCCACGGACCGCGTCACGGAGTCGTCGCGCTCGGTTCATAGCTCCCGCTCGATCACCGCTGAGCTCGTGGCTCGCCCCCAGACTATATGTGCGTACGCACGCATTTCAAGGTAGAAGCTCAATCCTTGTCTCGGCCTCCGCCATGTCAACCGTGCGCAGGGCGTCGTCGACCATCGCCTCGGTCACGAGGTACGTCCCGCGGGCGGCCTCCCGGGCGATGAGCGCGCGCAGCAGGCGGGGGACGAAGAAACGGAAACGTACGCGCGCGCCCACGCGCAACGGACCGACGGCGGCGTCGGGGAGCGCGAGGGCGTAGCGGGCGAGGCGCGGCTCGAAGGGTCGCAGCGCGTGGCCGTCGAAGAAGCGGTTGGCCCGCAGCGGATCGGCGACGCCCGGTGGCCGCCCGAGGTGAGCGCTGCGGTAGCGGACGCGCTCGTGGAGCGCCCGCTGCGTCGCATACTCGCTGCGCCGCTCGGCGCTGGGCTGGGACAACACGGGGGGAGCGCTCGCGTCGGCGACGTAGGGCGCCGCGGTGGGCTCGAGCGCGAGGGCCTGGGGGTGCGGCTCGGGGGTGCCGTCATCGCGTACGGAGACCGCCTGGAAGCCGTTGGTGAACCACACCAACCCCTGGTCGATGCCCTGGGGGCGCTGGTCGGCGTCGGGTCCACCGAGGACGCAGCGCTCCTCGAGCGTCTCCGGGTCCAGGTCTACGAGCTCATGGCGCAGATCCTCGTCTGTGGCCAGCCCATCGCCGTCCCGGTCGACCAGGTAACCGGAGCGGTAGACCACGCAGCGCCCCGCCTCACAGACCCCGCTCCGCTCGCGGCGCGCCCGCAGGTCTCGGGTCTCGCCTCCTTCGCTGCGCGCGACCGGATCGTCGATCGGGCATTCGAGGGCGCGGTCGTCCACGAAGCGGCGGGGCTCTACCAGATCCGCGCACTCGACGTCGTCGACGCAAGGGCGGCCCTCATCGACGATGGTCAGCTCGACCCACACCTCTCGCTCCTGGGAGAAGCCCGCGGGGACGTTGTGCCCCGCGCCCACGTTCTCGATCCACGCGCGCACCTCGAGCTCGCCTCCACGGACGGCTTGGGCCGGGGTCTCCTCCAGATCCAGGGTGAGCGCGGCGCGCAACATCTCGGTCCGACGCGCGAGGGCGACCTCGTTGCGCGGCGCGTCGGTGGGGAACGGCACCAGGGGCCCGGACCCGCCGGCGAAGGCATGGGAGGCGACGCGCCGGGTGGGCATGATCTCGTCTTCCACCGACGCCGCCACCCCCGCGGCGTAGAGCTTGTGCGCCTTGCGCGTGAGCGTCTCCGGATCCACGCCGGGGAAGGCGTGAAGCGTGACCGGCTCGTCCAGGCGGCGGGCGGGATACAACGACATATGGCAGTCCTGGCAAGTGACCTGCTCGCCCGCCGCCGCGTCGTGCATTCCACCGATGCCCTGCTGTCCACGCAGCGGGTTCTGTGGGTGCGACGGATCGGCCCAGGGGCTCTCGCGCCACTCGGTGAAGAGGTTCTCGAGGCGCGCCGGGCCACCCTCGACCACGTCGTCGATGGGCAGCTTGACGTCGTGGCACGCGCCGCAGAACGCGGCGTCGGTGGTCTGGGTCGCAGCGGCCGAGTGGTGGAAGGTGTTGGCGACGGGGTCATCGAAGGGCCCGAGCTTGGTCGCGCCCGGCGTCGCCGTCAGTGCCACGTTGCCGACGCCGTCGATGCGCTCGACGCGGTGGCAGAGGTCGCACGTGATGCCCTCATCGGCCTCCGACGGGAGCAGATCGCGGAGGTGGGTCGTCCCGTCCGTCGTCCGGCCCTGGCGCTCGTCGACGGGGGCGTGGCAGCCCGCGCAGAGGTTGCTCTCCGCGAATGGGGCGCCGTGAACCTCCGCGATGGCCAGCTCGAGGGCGTTGAAGACGGGTGAGAAGGTCGCGTAGTGCATCGTGGAGCTGCGGTACTCCGCGACCTGTCGCGGGTGGCACGGCGCGCAGGCGGCGACGGGCAGGAAGTCCACGTGGGCCGCCTCGTCCACGCCGGGGGGCGGCTCGTCGGTGTCGCACGCGGCGCACAGCGCCAACAGCGGCCAGAGCCTCACCGGATCAACGCCTCGTAACGGTCCTTGACCTCTCGCGTCAGCGGGCCGGGCACCGGGAGGACGCGGTCCCCGATGGCCCGGACGGGGACCACGCCGCGGACCGAGCTGGTGATGAACGCCTCCACCGCGTTGGCGAGGGTGTCGATCGTGAGCGTGGTCTCTTGGATGGGCATTCCCAGCCCGAGGACCTTGGCGCGCGTGATACCCGGCAGGATGCCGACCTCGAGCCCCGGCGTGTGGAGCGCACCATCACAGGCGCAGAAGAAGGTGCTGCTTGCCCCCTCCAAGATGCGGCCGAGGGGATCGACGAGCAGCGCCTCGTCGGCCCCTTCGCGGCGCGCCTCTGCGAGGGCGAGGACGGCCAGGAGGCGATTGCCGCACTTGGCCGCGGGGCTCACGCCGCCCTCGTCCCCGCGGTGGGTCCGAAAGATGCTCAACACGCAGCCGTCCCGGCGCAACGCGGGGAGCTCGGCGGGGAGCGGCGCCACGATGATGACCCGGCGTGGGGTGAGCTCCGCGGGCCCCATCCCCAGCCCACCGGCGCCCCGCGTGACGATGATGCGGATGTAGCGCTCACCGGGGGCGGCCGCCAGGACCGCCTCGGTCTCTGCGCGCAGCGTGTCGCGGTCCACCCCCAGCGGCAGCCGAATCAGCTCTGCGGACCGCCAGAGGCGCTCGGCGTGCTCCTCCCAGAACAGCGGGCGACCGTTGACGGTGCGCAGCACCTCGTAGACCGAGTCGCCGAAGAGGAAGCCGCGGTCGAAGACCGAGATGCGCGGGTCATCGGTGACGACGCCGTCGATGCTGACGACCGGCATCAGACGCCCCAGCCGCCCGAGACGTGGAGGTTCGCGCCGTTGACGTAGCTGGCCTCGTCGGAGAGCAGGAAGCGCGCGGCGCTGACCACCTCCGACACCTCGCCGATGCGGCGCGCCGGGATCTTCTTGCGCATCCCCTCGAGCTCCTCGGCGGGGGCCGAGCCGGAGTCGATGAAGCCCGGGGAGATGCAGTTGGCCGTCACGCCGGAGGGGCCGGCGACCTTCGCGAGCGTACGAACGAGGACCAGCACGCCGACCTTCGCGACGTAGTGGCCGGTGACCATCGGGTTGCCCTGGAGCTTGTCGGCGTTGGCCATCGAGAAGGCCAGAATGCGCCCGAAGCCCCGCGCCTTCATGCCCGGCATGACCGCTCTGCCGAGGAAGAAGACGGGGTCCAGGTTGTGGTCCAGCATCCGCCGCCAGCCGGCGTCCGTCTCTTCCAGGAAGCGCGCGCGGTGGTAGGGCCCGGCGGCGACGACCAGCGCGTCGATGGGCTCGAGCTCCGCCACCAGCGCCCGACAGGCCTCGCCGTCGGACGCGTCGAGCGGGCGCCAGGCGGCGCCGCGCGCCTCGAGCTCCTCCGCGCGGGAGCTCCGCCCGGCGATCGTGAGCCGCCAGCCGTCGTCGAGAAGGGCCGCGCCGATGCCACGGCCGATGCCGCGCGCGCCACCCACCACCAGAGCGTGTCGGGACATGTCTCCTCCTGTGGCCCGCCAGTCTGGAGCGTGCGCGCGCCCTAGTCGAGGGCCTGGGCGTCGGCGGTCCCGGCGAGGTCGCGTCGCCGGACGCATTTGACCCGGGTGCAAATCCCAGATCTGCGGTCGTCTTTGGAGAGGCTGTCAGCTTTCAGCA
>CAYOBQ010000163.1:0-21902 GCA_964402225.1 uncultured Nannocystaceae bacterium
CGGGGCTTGATGCCCCCTAGTTGCGGAAAGGATTTCGGGCCTCCGGTACTAGGACACCGCGAGGTGCAGTTCGAACGCGGCCCAGACCGACGGGGGCGCGCCGCTACGAATCGCCTCCCGCCGGGCTCGGCCCAGCGCACCGACGAGCTCCGTCGCCTGCGTGGCGTGGGCCGCCCCCGCCAGGAAGTCGAGGAGGACCGCGTCGTCTTCGACCGCCCAGCCACGGGTGAGCAGACCGCCACGAAGTCCCGGGAGCAGCGCCGCCACGGCCGCTCGTCCGGCCACGCCCTCAGTGGGGCCCATCAGGGTGGCGCAGACCGCGCCACCCATCGCGAGGGCGTCTGCGAGACTGGAGAACGGTGTCGCGGGCGCGTCGTCGCTGAGCTCGAGCACGGGCCCGTCGTCCAAGGCGCCGACGAGATGAACCACGCGCGCGCGCTCGAGGGTCGTGGCGAGCGCGTCACGGCCCAGATCCGGGCCATGGCGCACGGCCACCTCGGCGAAGCCCTCAGGCCCCGCCAAGCGGCTGATCTGCAGATCGCGCGAGGTCGCGGCGTCGCCCACGATCAACGCTCGGGCCGGGGCTCCATCGGCGCCGGCATCGAAGCGCGGGGGATCGGCGGGGCGCAACAGGGCGACATCGTGGCGCTCCGCGAGCCAGGTCTGCTCGTCGTGCAGCGCCGCGAAGGGTAACGCCAGCAAGGGTCCGTCCGCGGCGATGAAGAGCTTCGATGCCCCCTCGAGGACGCGCGTGAACGGGGTCAGGAGCAGATCGTGCAGCCCCGAGAGCGACCGATGGAGCGTCTCGGAGTCCTCGCCCGTGCGCAGCGCCGACCGCAGCCGCGCCACGCGCGTCTCGAGCTCGTCGCGCCCGAGGGGCCACTCGAGCTGAAGTGAGCCGCCGGGGCCCTCCGCGAAGCCCACGGTCCATTCGCCGAAGACGCGGAACTCGAGGGTCGCGTCGCCGGGCCGTCCCCGCGAGGGCCAGTCACCTCGATCCACCTCCCCCAAGACCTGCTGCCAGAACTCGATGGCGTCGCCGTTCGCCTCGCCTCGGTCGTAGCGGGCCCGGAAGCGCCCACGGTGTAGCCGGCGCAGGGTCTCTCCGGTCATCCCAGGGACGTCGCGCGGCGGGGGCGCGAGCGCGCGACGTCGCCCCGCGCTACACAGACGGCGGGCGAGGGCAACACGGCCACAGTCGAGCAGCCGGCGGACCGCGCGCTCGATGGCGCCACCGTCGTCCGGTGGGAGGAGCGGATCGAGTTCGCCCGCACCGACGCTGGTCGCGCCCGCGCAGACGGCCTCGGCGACCCGGCGCAGATGAATCTCGACCCGCGCCGGATCCGCCCCCGCCTCCCCATCGAGGTGGGCCATCGCCACCGCCGCCTCGACCCCGCAGCGCACCGCCCCCGCAGGCGCGCGTCGCGCCGCAGACGCCGCACGCCGCAACTCGGCGAAGGCCGCCTTGTGGTCGCCGCGCGCCCGGAGCGCGCGCGCCCCATGGAGCAGCGCCAGCGCCGCCCCGGCGGCCGAGCCTGTAGCCCGCGCCGCCTCGAGCGCCCGGGCCGCCGACACCGCGTCCCCCGCCCGGGCCGCGCTCAGCTCGACCCACAGCGCGCTGCGCGCCGAGGCGTCCGAGTCGAGGAACGGCCGTGCGACGGTCAACAGGACTCGCGCCAAATCCGCCGCGGCGAGATCTCCGGTGCGCGCCACACCGGCCAGCGCCTCCGTGGCGAGCACGACTCGCGACGTATGCCCCTCCTCGCAAGCCCGCCGCGCGAGGGCCGCACGCTGGACCATCGCCGGCGCCGCTCGCAGCCCGGGCAGCGCGATGGTGACCGCCGTGTCGTAGGCCTTCCTCGCCCGGTCGTGCAGGCCCCGACGCTCGGCGATGTCCGCCGCCTCTCGCAGCACGAGGGCCGAGAGGTGGGCGTCCTCGTATGCCTGGCGGCGTGCCAGCGCGAGCGGTGCCTCGAGGGCGCGCTCCGCGTCGCCGAGGCGCCCGGTGGCGCGCGCCGCGTGCGCCTGCCAGATCGCCGCCATGGCGCGCGCCTCCACGTCCCGTCCGCGACCCGCTCGCCGCCGCCGCCTGGCGTCCATCCGGTCGAGCAACCGCGCCGCCTGCGTGTCGACATACCGCCACTGGCGGCGAGCCAGCCGCTCCATCCCGGCGACCTTCGCCAGCGCCGAGGCCAGCCGGCCATGGAGCGCCAAGGTGTGCCGCAGCCGGCTCTCCTCCGGCGACGTGGGCAGGTACGAGAGCTTGTCGGGTAGCCCCTCATCCTCGAAGGCCGTGAGCCCGATGGCGAGCTCGGCGGCGGTGGACGGGGCCAGCCGGGCCGCCCACTCGAAGGCCGCGACCAGCGCCGGATACGCGCGGACCCGATCTCCAGCGGCGGCGGCCTCACGGTAGGTCGCGAGCGCCTGCTCGGCCGGCTCCGGGAGCGGTTGAGCGGCGCCGACGGCTCGATGCACGGCGCGGAGATAGGCCGGGCCCACCGAACGGCCAGCGGCGCGCTCGGCCAATGAGATCAGCACCAGCGCGACGTCTTCGGGATGCAGCTCGGCCAGCGCACAGACGGGAGGAACCACCGCAGGATCGAGCCCGCCACCGGTCGGCGGGCGGGCTCGCGCGCGCTCCGCGGCGAAGGCGGCCAACGCCGCCGAAGCGCGGTGATCGAGCCCGGGCACCGGCGCCGAGAGCAGGCGCCGCAGCCGCGTGGCGATGTCGAGCACGAGCGGTGTCGACGGTGCGCCGGCGAGCTGCGACGCGAGGGAACCACACAACTCCGTCGCGGCCGCTCGGTCGCCCTGCTCGAGGGCGGCGAGCAACCGGTTGAAGCGAACCGCCAACAAGCCCTCCTCGAAGTCGTGACGTTCGTAGAGCGCCTCCACCTCCGAGTAGAGCGCCCCGGCCCGCGCGGCGTCCCCGGCGCAGAGCGCGTCCGTGGCCGCGGACTTCGTCTTCTCGAGCGTCTCCAGGTCCATTCAGACGTCCAATCGCGCGCGGGTCGCGTTCGCCTCGGCGCTGCGGCCGGCGGCCTCTTGAGCCTCGGCGAGGGCACACAGAGTGTCACGGTCAGGTGAGAGCGCCGCCGCCGCTTCGAGGTGGGCGAGCGCCGCCTCGGTGTCTCCGGCCGCCAGGGCGAGGAAGCCGAGGGCCCCCAACGTGACGGGGTCATCGGGGCGCAGGTGCCGCGCCCGTTGGAGTGCTTCGTGCGCGTCACCTGGCCGTTCGGCCTCGAAGAGGGCCTGCCCGTAGGCATACCAGACGTCTGGATCGTCCGGCTCGAACTCGGTACAGCGCCGCCAAAGCTCGACGACGACCGTCGGGGGCGCGTGGGTCGCGCTCAGCGCGGCCAGGCGGCGCTCCAGGCCAAGCTCCCGGAGGCTCGGGACGACGACCGGCATGACCCCGCGCTCCTCAGCGCGAAACCGGGGCCGGTCGGCGCGCGCCTGCGCCTTCTCGCGCACGACCTCGGCTACGTCCTGGGCCGCCTCGCCGCCGACCGTGGGCGCCTCGAAGGTGTAGCCACCCATCCGCGGCGCGTCGGGCGCCGGAGCCACCGGTGGCGGCGACGCGTCGGTGGTCTCCACCACACGCGTCGTGGTTGATCGCAAAAACCAGTCCCACCAGGCCACGTCGCCCCCATACGTTCGTATGTTTGCGGATTCAACACGACCGCCGATTCGTTGACAAGGGCCCGACGACTGGGCGCATATGGGCCGCCTACGGGATGGGAGTCGACGATGAACCCAGCACCACTGATCGAGCTCGCTACCGCCTACTGGGGGAGCGCCACCCTGATGGCCGCCGTGCGCCTCGAGATCTTCACGGCGTTGTCGAAGGGGCCCGCCGACGCGGCGAAGATCGCGTCGCGGATCGAGGCCGATCCGGTCGCTACGGAGGCGCTGCTCGCGGCCCTCGTGAGCCTGGGTCTGGTCATGAAGGGCGGCCCGGACTTCATGAACGCGCCGCTCGCCCACTACTTCCTGGTGAAGGAACGGCCCGACTACCTGGGGCCGGCGTTGCTTTACAACGCCGACGTCTACCCCCTGTGGGCCGACCTGCACGAGGTGGTGCGCACGGGCAGCTCCCGCAAGGCCCCCGACGCCTACCTGGGTGACGACCCGGCGCGCACGCGGAACTTCGTCTACGGGATGCACCACCGCGCGCTGGGCGTCGGGCGCGCTGTCGCGCAGGTCATCGACCTCCGTGGGCGCGCTCGGTTGGCCGACGTAGGCGGCGGTCCGGGCACCTACTCGGCGCTGCTCACACAGCAGACGCCGGGGCTCACGGCGGAGGTCTTCGATCTCCCCGGGGTGGTCGCCATCGCCGCTGAGCTCCTCGCCGAGCAAGGCGTCGCCGAGCGGGTGAGCTGCACCGCGTTCGACTACTACAAAGACGAGCTCTCGGGGCGGTTCGACGCCGCGCTCATCTCTGGAGTCCTCCATCGCGAGCAGCCACCACAGGTGCGTGACATCCTCGCGAAGGTCGCGACGGTCATGGAGCCGGGGGGCGTGTTGTACGTCTCGGACGTCTGCCTCGATGATGATCGAACGGGTCCCCTATTCGGCACGATGTTCGCCCTGAACATGCGCGTCCTGGCCCACGACGGCCGCTGTCACTCGGTCGCAGAGCAGCGCGAGTGGCTCGAGATCGCCGGCTTCGAGGTCACCGACGTGACGCGTCTCCCCGCACCTATCCACTACACGGTGATTCGGGCGGAGCGCCGATGAGGACCCTGACCAGCGTCGTGGTCCTGGCCGCGGCGCTCGCCGTGGCCGGCTGTAGCAAGCCGACGGAGCCTGCGCCGGCCAAGGCGGCCGACGCCGCCGCCCTCAGCCGAGCGAAGCCCAAGATCGAGCCCAAGAGGAAGAAGCCGCGCCGGAAGCGGAAGAAGCTCAAGCTCCCCGAGCCGATGAAGCCGCCGCCGCGACCGGAGGGTGAACCGAAGACACCCGACGACTTCCAGAAGCTCGCCGGCGCCGCCAACGAGGGCGCCCCCATCGCGAAGCCCGGGGCGCCGCCGATTCAGCGCCTCGACGCCTACCGCCTGCGGGTCGGCAAGGTCCTCGTCGACCGCCTCGAGCGCACCGTCGCGATCCCCGGCCGGGTGAACATGGTCGACGGCATCCTCGAGTACTTCGCGGTCTCCAGTCAGGGGAAGCTGCACGAGTCGGTCCTCGAGCTCACAGCCGAACCCAGCCACATCCACCTGGGGCTGGTCCTCATCGGCCTGGAGCCCACGGTCTACGACCGCTCCGACAAGATGAAGATGCCGGTGGTCGTGAAGCCGGGGGGCGACCTGATGCAGTGGGTGAAGTGGAAGGATCCCAAGACCGGTGAGGCGCGGAAGGTCCGCGGCGCGGCGTGGCTCTACAACCGCAAGGCCAAGGGGGCTCCGAAGCCGCAGCTCTGGACCTTCCAGGGCAGCGCGTTCTGGAATGGTCGCTACTCGGCGGACATGGACCGCTCCGTGACCTCACTCATCCCCGACGAGTCGGCCGTGCTGGGCACCAAGGTCGATATCGGCAACCCCTACCGCGGGGACGGCCTCGGCTACGAGGTGTACAAGGACGTGGTGCCGCCCAAGGGCACCAGGCTGACGTACGTGCTGGAGGCGGTCGGCCCGAAGCCGCCCAAGCCGGGCGACGTCAAGTAGCGTAGAACCAGCGCCCCACCCACCTGCCGGGCACCAGCAGCGCGAGCGCCACGGCGGCCAAGGTGAACGCCCCGGCGGCGAGGGCGATCACCGCGTCGACCATCGCGATCCCGAAGATCCCCGCCATCACCGCGCCGCGGACGCTGCCGGCCGACGGCTCCGCGAGGGCGCGGCGGACCGGACCCGAGAGCCACCAAACGGGTAGGAGCACGAGGGCCGCCGCCCACTTCGTGGGGAGCATGAGCGTCCACAGCGCGGGCGCCGCCGCCAAGGCCCACAGCGCGTAGAGCGGTGGGGCCACGGATGCACGGCTGGCGCCATCGACCTCGTAACGCGAGACGAGCGTCAAGGCCGTCACATACAGCACGGTACCCAGCGGCACGATGTAGGCGGGCCACCACGAGACCGCGCACACCGAGAGCCCGATGCACGCGTTGCCGTAGCGACACAGGCCCATCGAGAGCGGCCCGAGCAGCGAGTCCTTGAGGACCGCGTTGTACAGGTAGGTGGCCGCGACCGTCCCCGCGACGGCGACCATCGCGCCGGCGCTGGCACAGGCCGCGAGCGCCAGCCCCGCCCCCTGGAGTCCGAGGACCAGCAGCCAGGCCTCCGCCACCGAGACGCGCCCGGACGGGATCGGGCGCCCCGGCCGCTCTCGTCGGTCCACCGCCACGTCGAAGAGGTCGTTGGCTGCCATCCCTGCGCAGTAGATCGACGCGCTCGCGGCGATGAGCAGCAGCAGCGTCCCCAGCGGCAACGGGGCGTCCGCCGCCCACACCGCGAGGGCCGCCCCCGCCAGGACATCGGCCGGGGCCGTAAAGACCGCCGGGAGGCGGACTAGCTCGAGGTAGGGTCGGAGAGCCATTGCAGCAGCAGCTCGTCCTGGCGCACAAGGCGCTGCTCGTCGGTCCCCATCGGGTCCTTGAAGAACGGCGCCAACGCCGTCAGGACCCCGCGCTCTCCACGACGCTGGGCGAGCTGCGTGAGGCGCGCGAGATCGAGGACGAGCGGGGCCGCGAGCAGCGAGTCGCAGCCGTTCCACGTGAACTGGAGGTTCATTCGCCCCCCGAGGAAGCCCTCGAAGTGGACGTGGTCCCAGGCGATCTTCCACTCGCCCAGGCTCCGCACGTAGTCGATGCCCACCTTCGACTCGGGCGAGTAGCCGAGGATCTTCGAGAGCAGGTGGTCCTTGGAGGCCACCTTCGTCGCCTTGTTGTCGGGATCCTCGAGCACCCGCCCGTCCTCGTTGCCGAGGATGTTCTGGCCGAACCACGAGAGCACGCCGAGGTTGCGCCTGGCAAAGAGCTCCGCGAGGACCGACTTCACGAGCGTCTCGCCGGTCTTCCCGTCGGCCCCCCCATGGACCGCCCCGCGCTCGATCGCCAGCGCCTCGATGGCCGGGACCCGCGACCCGACGCTGGGCGTGAAGTTGATGTACGCGTCGCCGCCGTCGATGGCCGCGAAGGCGTAGAGCGCGCTGGGGGGAAGCACGACCTCCCCCTCTTCCATCGCCGCGCGGAGCGTCGGCGGCGCCTCCCAGCACGGCCGCGGCTCGAAGGGCGGCTCGGTGCTGGCGACGTTGATCACCACCAGGTTCTCGATGTCGTTGGCCGCCTTGAAGGCGTCGAGATCCGCCCGAACGACGGCCGCCGCCTCGGCGTCCGTCGCGGCGGCCACCCGCTGTTCGCCGAGGGCCTCCACCTGCCGCCCTCCACCGCGGACCACGCCGGGTCGGATGCGCGCGTCGACCTCGTCGAGGGCGTCACCGACGGCCGCCGAGAGCCCCGGCACCCCACAATCTCTGAGGACCGCAGAGCCCATCTCGCGGAGGGTGCCCGCGCGCACCTCGTGCCCCCCGAAGACGAGGTCGCCGAGGGGCACCAGCCCCGCCTCGACAAAGGGCGAGCGGGCCGTCACCAGCCCCGAGAGCGGCGCGAGCCCCCGACAGAGCGCGGCGTGCCCCGCGACGGTCACCGCCGCGATGCTTCCACGCGCACCCACCAACCACACACCGGTCTTCGTCATCGTCCTCAGCCAGCGAGCCGCGTCGCCGCACGTTGAAGGAACGGCGCCAGATGGGCCCGCGCTTGAATGGCCGCGTCGTCGGCGCGATCGACGCAAGTGTAGAGCTCGACGGTCACGTAGCCGTTGTAGCCCACCTCCCGCAGCGCCGCGAAAACACGCCCAAAGTCGATGTCACCCTCACCGGGGACAAGGTGGTGATGCTTACGACCGCGGATGTCCTCGAGGTGCAGGTTCCAGATGGCCGGACCGAGCATCCGAATGCTCTCGACCGGGTCCTCGCCGGCGCAGACCGCGTGGCCGACGTCCAGGTTCGCCCCCAGGCGGGGATGGTCGACCCGACGGAGGATCTCGGCGACCTCGGCGGCGGTCTCAACGAGCAACCCCGGCTCGTACTCGATGCCGATCCGCACGCCGAGGGCGTCAGCATGCTCGGACAGCTCCGCGCACGCGTCCGCGAACCACGCCATCCCATCGGCGGGCGAGACCAGCGCCTGCGGGCGCCCGCTGGTGATGCTCACGCAGGGCGCCCCCACCTCTGCCGCGAGCTCGAGGCAGGTCCGCGTATAGTCGAGGCGGCGGCGGCGCACCCCGGCACAACGGTTGCTCAGGGACGGCTCGAAGACGGGCTCGGGGAGCTCGAGGGGCCACAGGCAGCCCGCGGTGTTCGCGTTGACGTTGCTGATCCCGACGCCGGTCTCCGCCACCACCCGCCGGATGGCGGCGCGCAGCTTCGGCCCATCGTCGTCGGGCGACCAATGCGGTGCGTCGGCCAGAAGCTCCACCCCCGCGTACCCATGCGCGGCGATCCTCCGTACGGCGCGTAGGAGATCCACGCGCGTAAACCCGTTCGTGCTGTATGCAAGGTGCACCTTGGGGAGAGTACGCCGACGCGCCATGAACGGCGTCGGTGGATCTACCGATCAGGTCGCCGCGAGCCCCAGACGCCGGCGCAGCTCGAAGTAGGTGTCGCCGGCCAGAAAGCGAATGACCCCCGCCGCACCGGGCGTCGCCTCGATCGTGACGTGGGCCCCCCGGGTCTCGGCGGCGACCTTGTGCAGCGCACCCATCGCCGGAACCACGCCCCCGCTCACCAGCATCGCCGTCCGGTAGGCCCCGGAGATGTAGGCGGCCCGCGCGGCGCCCGCGTCGAGGGTCGGTAGCAGCACCTCCAAGGCGTCGAGGGCCGCGTCGAGCTCCTTGGACGCCCGCCCGCGCACCCGCGGCTGCAACGCCGCCGCACGCGCCTCGAGCGTGTCGGCCTTGAGCGCGACCGGCGTCACCGCCCGCCCCCCCGCGGCCGTGAGCGCCTCGAGCAGGCCGCGCAGCGCCGCCGGCGACCAACGGGTCAGTGCGTCGACGCCGTTGCGCACGAGCTCCAGCACCGCCCCCAGCACGAAGCACTGCTCGCCCTCGGGCAACTCGACCAGCCCACCCCCGACCACCACCGCGTCGTCGACCACCACGACCTTCCCCAGCAGCCCCGGCGTCAGCTCCAGCCTGGGCGCCGGCATCCCCAACAGCGACGCCACCTTCGCGGCGCGCTGCGCGACGTGGGGCGGCGCCGGCTCGCGGACGACATCCCGGGCCACGAGCACCTCCGGCAGCGAGCGCCGGATCACCGCGAGCACCTGCGCCAGCCGCTCGGGCTCGCGCCGCGATTGCAACATCGCGCGGTCCTCGTCGCCGAGCGGTCGCGCTGGCCAGCGACTCACATGCTCGCGCCAGATCTCGATGGCCCCCGCGTCGTCGGGCTCCGCGGCCTGCAAGCAGTTGAGGAGCCGTGCCAGCTCATAGGCACGGTCGAGCTGCCCGACCTTCTGACTCAGCCGCCGCAGCGCGCGCAGATGGTCCACATCGAAGGGGTCGCGCGCCACCAGCCACCGGTATTGCGCCAGCGCCGCTTCGTTGCCGCCGCTGCTGCGCCTCAGCCGCTCGGCATAGAGCCGGCGCAGCTCGATGTCCCCCGGGGAGGCCGACACGGCCTCGGCGAGCTCCTCGAGCAGGAGGCCATGGCTACCGCCGGCCTCGACGCTCAGATCGACCAGCCGCCGCCGGTAGTGCGTCGCCGAGTCGGGCTGGAGCGCGAGCAGCTTGTGAAAGACCGCCCGCATCCTCGCGGGCCGTCGCGCGCGTCCGCACATCTCGCCCAGCGCCTCGAGCAACGCGATGTCGTCCGGCGCGTGCTGCGCGGCGTTCTCGAGTTGGTCGAGGGCCGCGTCCACGCGGTCCTGCGACGCCAGCAGCTCGGAGAGCCGCATCCGCAGCGACACCGCCCGCAGCGGCGGATCGGCGACCTCGATGGCGCGGCGGAGGTACACCGCCTCGGCGCGCTCGTCCCCCTGGAGTCGCGTGATCCCCACCAGGCGCCGCAGCACCTCGAAGGACTCGCCCTCGCCCTTCAGGACCGCCGCGAGGGCCGAATGGGCCGCCTCGGGGTCGTCGAGCTTTTCGGCGTGGATGCTCGCCTCCCGAAACGCCACGGCCCGGCGGAGCTCGGGGTCCTCCGAGACCGAGCGCAGCCGGCCGTAGGCGTCGGCCGCCTCGGACCATCGCTCGAGCTCGACCTGCAAGTCGGCCAGCGGCTGAAGCACGCCCACGGTCGGCGACTCGGCGGCCGCGCGCGTCAACGCCACCACGGCGTCCTCCGGCCGCCCGAGGCGCCGGGCGTAGAGATCGGCCAGCTCCACCATGAGCTGCGGCTCCGGGCGCGCGCGCGTCAGCGCCTCCAGCGCCTCGCTCAGCTCCTCCCAGCGGCCCGTGCGCTCACAGACCCGCCGCACGGCGGCCAGCGCGTCGGGGCTCGCCGGGTTGCGCCGCAGCGCCGCCACGTAATCGTCGAGGGCCTCGCGCCCCGCCTCCTGCTCCGCCTCTCGAGTCCGACCCGCCTCGAGGAGCAGCGCCGCGGCGCGCTCGGGGTCCTGCGTCGCGCGCCCCTCGAGCTCGGCCACCCGAAGCGCGGCCTCGGCCTGCCCCAGGCCGTCGTAGATCTGGCGCAGGGCTCGGAGCGCGACCGGCGAGGTGGGCTCGATCTCGAGCGCGCCCTCGAAGCAGGTCGCCGCTTGCTCGAGCTCGCCGCGGGCGTGCAGCAGCTCACCGGCGTTGAGCAGGAGCAGGCAACGATCCCGTGGATCGTCGGCGACCTGCAACCGCCGATCGAGGACGTCCGCGAGCAGGTCGGCGTCCCCCTCGTCGTGGGCGTAGACCTCGATCCACGCCAGCGCCTCGGCGCGCAGCGGATCGAGCTCGAGCGCCGCGCGATAGTCGCTCAACGCGCCGTCGCGGTCATCGAGGGCCAGCTCGCGCACGCGAGCGCGTTGGAGCAGGAGATCGGCCTTGACCGAGTCGGGATCGACGGCGTCGACCAGCGCTCCGTAGACCAGCACCAGCTCCGTGGCCTCCCCCACGTGGAGGTACAGCCGCTCCAGGGCGAGCAGCGCCCCGACGTGACCCGGATCGATCGCGCGTACCTGCTCGAAGCAGTCGATCGCCTCCATCGGGGACCGTAGGAGGTCGAGGTAGATACGGGCGGCCTCGAGCCAGGCACCGACGGCCTCCCTGGGATCGCGCGAAGCCTCGGCGATCCGCCGCTGGGTCGCGGCCAGGGCGTGGTAGTCCCGGCCCTCCTCGTAGATGTCGATCAGCGCGGTGAGCGCGTGGCGGAAGTCGGGATCGATGGTGAGCGCGCGCCGCCACGCCTCGGCGGCCTGGTCGGGTTGGTGGAGTTGGTGGGCGTGGGTGCTCCCCAGCCGAAAGAGGTGCGCGGCGCGCTCCCGCGGATCCCGCAGGAAGTCGATCTCGGCGGCGAGCAGCTCCGCCTCGCGCGTGGTGTCGCCGCTGGCGGCCGAGAGCGCCTGCAGGGCGCGCAGCGAAGGCAGATGGTCGGGGCGCGCCTCGAGGGCCGCCTCGAAGGCCCGCGTCGCGCCTTCGGCATCGGCGCAGAGGTCGCGCAGGATCTCGCCCACCTTGAAGTGCAGCGCGACGGCGTTTGTGCCCGGCCCGCCCAGCTCGATCTCGCGCTCGTACATCGCGACGAGTTCCTGCCAGCGCCCGTGACGCTGGCAGAGCCGGCCCATCGCCTGGAGCGCCGGGAGGAAGCGCGGATCGAGGCCGAGCGCCCGCTGGAGGAAGGCGCGCGCGCGCTCGACTTGCCCCAGCTCGCCATCGCAGACCTCGGCGCTACGAACCAGCAGCGTGAGCACGGTGGACTGCTCGCCGACGAGCTCCATCTCGAGCTCGTTCATCTCCACCAGCAAGTCCCAGCGGCCCGTGCGCGCCGAGAGGCGCGCGATGTTGCGGATCGCGTCGAGGTGCTCGGGGACCAGGTCGAGGACCTTCCGCCACGTGGTGATCGCGCGATCGGGCTCGTCGAGCTCCGTGGTCAGCGCCTCGGCGATCCGGCGGTAGAGGTCGATCTGCTCGGCGGCCCCGGGGACGTGGTCGACCTCGCGCTCCAGAAGCTCCACGTACTCGTCCCACTCAGCCAGCCGCGCCAGCATGCGGGCCAGCGACTTCGCGGCGTGGCGAAACCCCGGGTCGTGCCGGACCGCCTCGCGATAGGCCACGGCGGCGGCCTGCCAGTCCTCGAGCCGGAGCTCCTGAAGCTCGCCGATGCGGAAGAACTGGTTGGCTCGGTGGCGCGCGTCCTGGATGGCGTCGAGCTCGTTGGCATGCATCTCCACCAGCCCCGCCCAGTCGCCGGCCTGGGCGAGCAGGCGTCCGAGCAACTCGAGGGCCGGCAACCATCGGGGCTCCGCCTCGAGGAGCTGGCGCAGGGCGCCGATGGCGCCCTCGATGTCCCCCAGACGCTCGATGCTGAGCTCGGCGAGCTGCCACAGCCGGCGCACCCGGGAGACCGGGTCGGCGGTGGCCGCGACGAGGCCGCGCAGGGCTGACGCCGCCTCCTGCCAGCGCTCCCCGCGGCGGTGGATCTCGACCAGCAGCTCCAGCGCAGTGGGGACCGATGGATCGGCGTCGACGGCGGCCTCCAAGAGCTCGACGGCGAGGTCATCGTCGCCCACCTGCTGTTGCGCGACACGGGCCAGATGCGCGAGCTCCCGGGCCCGTCGCGTGGGGCGCTCGCAGAGATCAGCGAGCCGGCGGCCGACGTCCACGTGATCCCGCCAGCGGCCGGTGACGCGGTGGGTCCGGGCCAGCAGAGCCAGCGCCTCCTCGTCGTCGGGGGCCGCGTCGAGCACGCGCTCGAGCAGGGTGACGGCCGAATCCACCTGGTCGTCGGCGAGGACCGCCGTCGCCGCCTGGAGGCGCAGGCCCCGCGCGAGGCCGGGATCGGCGCAGGCGTCGGCCGCCCGGGCTGCCGCCTCGGCGAACCCCAATCGATCCCCATCGAGGGCCGTCGCCACCGCCAGCCCCCGGGCGGCGACGGGATCACCCGGCAAGATCTCGAGGGCGCCGACGAAGGCCGCGCGCGCCGCGCCGGGCTGCGAGAAGCGCGTCAGATAGAGCTCGCCCTTGTCGCGAAGCAGACGCGCGCGCCGCTGCGGGGCCGAGGTGACGCGCACCTCCGCGTCCAGCAGCCCGAGCACCATCCCCCACTTTCGCGCGCGGGTGAAGACGCGGCGGCCCGCTTGGAGCGTGGGCACGTGGGTCGGGTCGCAACGAAAGGCGCGCTGGTAGAAGACCACCGCCTGCTTGTCGTCGCGGAGATCGCGCTCGTAGATCCGTCCGACCTCATGGCAGAGCGTCGCGCGCCGCCGCGGATCGACGCTCGCCGAGATCTCCCGTTCATAGGTGCGCAAGGCGTCGGCGACCCGGTCCCAGGCCTCGTCGGAGACACCCAGCGCCGGATCCGGCGGCGCGACGCTCTGCTCGGCGCCCGGGCGACGCCCCGCGAGCTCCGACGCGAACCAGCCGCGGTCGATGCCGTCACGCTCTCCCATCGCTCCCTCCCGTGGGGGGACTAGCATCGCCCAACAGGGGGGTCAATGAATGGTCGGCGGTCTCCCGTCGTAGGGGTCATGCAACGCGGGGGGAGGGTCGAGGGCGTGGGCGATCTCGATGTCCTCGGCGTCGCTCACCGCCTCCAGCGCACGCAGGCTGTCGAGCCGAGCCGACCGCAGCCGGCGATGACGACGCCACCCCGCCACCAACAGGAACGCGGCAAAGACCCACAGCGTGGTCGAACCGAAGACCATCGGCAGCCAGCCCCACCACACCTCGAGGCCGCCGCGCCAGTCGGCCTCGATCGAGTCGAGGGAGCGCCCGTAGGTCTCCGCCACCGCGTCGGTGAGCCCGAGTCGTTGCTCGCGCATCGCCGCGATGAGGGCACGGAAGCGCTCCGCTCCAAACTCGCCTTGGAGGTGGCCCACGAAGTGAACCGCCTGGGCATAGGCGACCCCCGCCCGCGAGCCAGAGTCCGGGAAGCCCTGGGAGAGCGACCGCAAGGGCAGCAGCGCGCCGACGGTGGCGGCTTGCGTCAACAGCCACGTCCGGTCGAGCGCAAAGCCCTCGGACTGGCGAATGGCGATGCCCTCGGAGAACCAGCGGGGGATCTTCGCGTGCCGCGCGATCTCGCCCAACGCGACGTGGGAGATCTCGTGCTGGAAGGTGACGTCGAGCTGGGCCGGACCCACCGTGGCGTGCAGAAAGATCTCGCGCGTGCGCGGGTACGCGAGCCCTCGCGCCCATTCCGGTGGTCGGTGCCCGTCGTGGCGCGCCGCGGCGACCTCCAGCATCGCCGCCTCGTCGTCGAGCAGCGTGACCCGCGTCGGGCCGCCCGACGCCACGCCCAGCTCGCCGTAGATGCGCGCGTGGTGCCCCTCGACGACGTCGACGAGGGCCTCGCCGAAGCCGTCCAAGCCCGGCGCCCACTCGAAGCGGTAGTTCGGCGTCTCGCGGACGACCAGCGCCGGCTCGGACGACGCCACCTGGGGCACCAGCAGCAGCGCGAACACCAGCAGGATGCTGGGTCTCATCCTTCGAGCGCCTCCTCGATCCTGCGCGTCAGTGTAGCGCTGTCCAGGGTACGGAAAACGACCCGCTTGCTTCGACCTCCGTGTCCGGAGAGCAGCGCCAGGCTGGACGGCGGCACCTCACAGAGCCGGCCCAGGAACTTCAGCAGCGCGGCGTTGGCGGCCCCGTCGACCGGCGGCGCGCGCAACGCCACCTTCAGCGCCTCGCCATAGGTCCCACGAACCGCGCAGCGCTTCGCCCGCGGCTGGACGCGTACCCAGAGGACCGCCCCCTCTGAGGACGCGTCGATGCGCGGCGCGCTCATCCCGCGGCGGCGCGGCGCGCGCGGCGCTCCTCCTCGAGCTCGCGGTCGAGCTCTTCCTGGGTCTCCAGCAGGCGCTGGTGACCGTCGACGACCCCTCGCAACTCGCTCATCAGGCGCGCCTTCTGACGCCGCAGCTCCTGATACGCCTCGGTGAGTTGGACCACACGCTCCTGCGCGCTGGCCTGGATTCGCTCCGCTTGCAGCTCGGCCTCGGCGCGGATGAGGTCCGCCTCCTTGCGCGCCGACTCCTTGATCTCGTCGGTCATGCGACCGGCGGAGACCAGGGCCTCGCGGAGCTGCGACTCTTGTTTGCGGAACTCCGAGAGCATGTTGTCCCGGCGCCGGAGCTCCTCCTTCAGCGAGTTGTTCTCGCGGATGAGCTCCTCCATCTCGCGGGAGATGAGGTCGAGGAAGTTGTGGACCTCCTGGGGGTCGCAGCCCCTGAGGACACGCTGGAACTGCTGCTGATCGACATCGAGCGGGGTGATCTTCACGAGTCCGCCAACTCCTGGGAGCGGCGCGCGGCGGCGAGGACAGCCTCGATCAGTGCCGCGCGGAATCCAGCGCCCTCGAGGGCGCGAAGGGCATGAATAGTGG
Organism: uncultured Nannocystaceae bacterium; assembly: GCA_964402225.1. GTDB lineage: Bacteria > Myxococcota_A > Bradymonadia > UBA7976 > UBA1532 > CAYOBQ01. The sequence continues at coordinate 15,523 of CAYOBQ010000163.1, forward strand.
TCCCGCCGGGGGACGCGACGGCGTCCTTGAGTTGGGCGGGGTGGCGACCATCGGAGACGGCGAGGAGCCCCGCCCCCGCCACCGTGTGGGCGGCGACCCGGGTCGCTGCGTCGCGGGAGAGACCGCAGGCGACGGCGGCGTCGGCGAGGGCCTCGATGGCCACGAAGAGGTAGGCGGGCCCCGAGCCGGCGAGCCCCGTCGCGGCGTGAAAGAGACGCTCGTCAGAGATGCGCTCGACGTGGCCCACTGCATCGAAGAGCCGCTCGGCCACATCGGCGCGCTCGGCCTCCAGGACGAAGGTGACCGCGTGCCCGACCTGGGCGGCGACGTTCGGCATCGTGCGCACGACGGCGGCCGGCGCCACGGACGACTCGATCCGAGCCGACGGGATGCCCGCCAGGACGCTCACGACCGTCTGCTCCGACCGAAACCGCAGGCCCGTAGTGGCCGCCTCGAGGTGGTGCGGCTTGACCGCCAGCACGACCGTTTCGCATTCGGCGACGACCGCCTCCGGCGAGGCCGCCCCCACGCCGAGACCACTCGCGACGCCTTCGGCGGTCTTCGGATCGGCGACCAGGACGTCGGATACGCCCACCACCCCCTTCGAGAGCCATCCCGCCAGCAACGCGCGACCCATCTGGCCGCAACCAATGATTCCGAGCTTCATGGCACTCCCTGATGCACGAGACAGCCTAAACGCCGCGGCGGGGTCCGAAAAGGGCCGTCCCGACCCGGATCATCGTGGCTCCGCAACCGATGGCCTGCTCGTAGTCCCCCGACATCCCCATCGACAGGTGCGGAAGGGGCCGCGCGGGGGTCGCGAGGGCATCACGCAGGTCGCGAAGCGCGATGAAACGCCGCCGCGCCGCGAAGGGACCCGCCTCGGGGGGGAGCGTCATCAGCCCCACCGGGCGGACCCCACAGACGCCCGAGATCGCGTCGAGCAGCTCGGGGAGGAGGGCGGGCTCGACGCCGGCCTTCGACGCCTCCCCGGCGGCGTTGACCTGGACCAGGACGTCGATGACGCGGTCGTGGTGTCGGGCGGCGCGGCCGAGGGCCAAAGCGAGCTTCGGTGAGTCCACCGAGTGCACGACCGAGACCGCGCCCCCGAGGTACTTCGCCTTGTTTCGTTGCAGGCGGCCCACGAAGTGCCAGCGCACGTCGGCGAGCTGCCCGGCCTTCTCCCGCCACTCCTGAACGTAGCTCTCGCCGAGATCGACGACCCCGGCGGCGACCGCCTCGCGCATCGCCGCCGCCGGTTGCCGCTTGCTCACTCCGACCAACGTGATCTCGGCGGGGTCGCGGCCCACCCCGTCGGCGGCGGCCGCGACGCGCCCGCGCACGAGCGCCACCCGCTGTGCCACTGGCGAAGCGAAGGTCGCGGCCCCCACCGAGACGAGGGCGTCGAGCACCGCCTCGAGGGGCAGGCCGACCACCGTGTCATAGGCGCCGTCGATGGCTTCCACGAAGGCCCCGGCGCCGCCTTGGATGCCGTAGGCCCCCGCCTTGTCGAGGGGCTCTCCCGTCGCGACATAGGCGGCGATCTCGTCGTCTTCCACGACACGGAAGCGGACCCCGGTGGCCGAGTGACCGACGCGCGTCGCGCCGGGACCGACGAGGGCCCACGCCGTCACGACCCGGTGTCCTCGACCGGAGAGCCGCCGCAGCATCGCGCAAGCGTCCGCGGGCCCCGTCGGCTTGCCGAGGATGGCGCCCTCCGCCACCACGACCGTGTCACTCGCCAGCACCCACGGGGCCTCCGGGCCCGAGGCGGCCACCGCCGTGGCCTTCTCCAGCGCCATCCTCCTCGCGAAGTCGACGGGTCCCTCGCCGGTGCCCGGCGTCTCGTCGACCTCCGCCGGACGCACCGCGGCGACGAGCCCAGCGCCCTCGATGAAGGCGCGACGTCGCGGCGAAGCAGAGGCCAATACGAGGTGCGTCATTTTGTCGGTTGACAGTCTGTTCGCACGTTCAGTAGGTTCGTGTCGCACATGAAACTACGTTCAGTAGGAGGTGCCAAGATGAAGGGTCTCACGTCTCGCCAACAGGAAATCCTCGACTACATCTCCTCGTCGATCACGGGTCGCGGCTACCCGCCGACGATCCGCGAGATCGGCAAGCATATGGGCATCAAGTCGACCAACGGCGTCAACGACCACCTCAAGGCCCTCGAGCGCAAGGGTTTCTTGCGCCGCGACGACCTGAAGAGCCGCGCCATGCGCCCCGTACACCTCGACGGTGAGACCGTCCAGGTCCCGGTGCTGGGGCGCGTGGCGGCGGGCGAGCCCATCCTGGCGGTCGAACACGCGGAGGACTCGGTCAAGATCGACCGGTGCCTGCTCGGGGGCCACAAAGAGGTCTTCGCGCTGCGCATCGTCGGCGAGTCGATGGTCGACGACGGCATCCACGACGGCGACTACGTCTTCGTCAAGAAGACGCCCACCGCGCGGCCCGGCGAGATCGTCATCGCGATGATCGAGGACGAGGCCACCTGCAAGCGCTACTACCCCGAGGGCGACCGCATCCGGTTCCAGCCCGCCAACGACGCGATGGCTCCGATCTACGTCCACCGCGATTCGTTCCGCGAGACGATGATCATCGGCCGGGTCGTCGGCGTCTACCGCCAGTACTGAAGCTTTCGCAAAGAGGCTGTCGTGAGGGGGCTTTCGCAAAGGGGCTCTCGCAGAGAGGAACGGCGTCCGCGGGCCGCGCTGGCACTCCGCCGGGCCGAGTGCTGAAGCTGGACGGAATCCCCTTCGATTCAAAGGCATTGCGCGTTTCGGTTTTTTCTCGAACGCGTCGCTTGACACTCCGATCCTCGTGATTAGAGTCGTCGGCCACCGGCCATCAGGTCGGCGAACGAATTCAACCACTCCAACCCAAATATGGGGAACGCAATGAAGATCAGGCCTTTGTACGACCGGATCATCGTCAAGCGCGTCGAGGCGGAAGAGACCACCCGCGGCGGGCTCATCATTCCCGACACCGCCAAGGAGAAGCCCATCGAGGCGAAGGTCGTCGCCGTCGGCAACGGCAAGGTCCTCGACGACGGCAACGTCCGCAAGCTCGAGGTCCAGGAGGGTGATCGCATCCTCTTCGGCAAGTACAGCGGTACCGAGATCAAGATCGAGGGCGAAGAGCACCTCATCCTTCGTGAGGACGAAGTCCTCGCCATCGTCGAGCGCTAAGGAGTAGCGAAAACATGAGCGCCAAGGACATCGTCTTCAGTGAGACCGCCCGTTCGGCCGTCCTGCGTGGGGTCAACGCCCTCGCCGACGCCGTCAAGGTCACCCTCGGCCCCAAGGGCCGCAACGTCGTCATCAACAAGAGCTTCGGCTCGCCCCTCGTCACCAAGGACGGCGTCACCGTCGCCAAGGAGATCGAGCTCGAGAACAAGCTCGAGAACATGGGCGCCCAGATGGTCAAGGAGGTCGCCTCCAAGACCAGCGACGTCGCCGGCGACGGCACCACCACGGCCACCGTGCTGGCCCAGTCGATCTACCGCGAGGGCGTGAAGCTCGTCAGCGCGGGCGTCAACCCGATGGACATCAAGCGCGGCATCGACAAGGCCGTCACGGCCATCAGTGGCGAGCTCGACAACATCTCCAAGCCCACCTCCAGCCACAACGACGTGGCCCAGGTCGGCACCATCTCCGCCAACGGTGACACCACCATCGGCGACATCATCGCCGAGGCGATGGAGAAGGTCGGCCAGGACGGCGTCATCACGGTCGAGGAGGCCAAGGGCCTCGACACCACCCTCGAGACGGTCGACGGCATGCAGTTCGACCGGGGCTACCTCAGCCCGTACTTCGTCACCGACCCCGAGCGGATGGTGGCCGAGATCGAGGATCCGCTGGTGCTGATCCACGAGAAGAAGATCAGCAACATGAAGGACCTGCTGCCTCTCCTCGAGAAGGTGGCGCAGTCGGGCCGTCCGTTGATCATCGTGGCCGAGGACGTCGACGGCGAGGCCCTCGCCACGCTCGTCGTCAACAAGCTGCGTGGCACCCTCAAGGTCGCCGCCGTCAAGGCCCCCGGCTTTGGCGACCGCCGCAAGGCCATGCTCCAGGACATCGCCATCCTCACGGGTGGTGAGGTCATCAGCGAGGACCTCGGCTTCAAGCTCGAGAACGCCACGCTGAACAACCTCGGCAAGGCCAAGAAGATCGTCATCGACAAGGACAACACGACCGTCGTCGATGGTGCGGGCGACAAGGACGCCATCACCGGACGGGTCGCCCAGATCCGCCAGCAGGTCGAGAACACCACCAGCGACTACGACCGCGAGAAGCTCCAGGAGCGCCTCGCCAAGCTCGTGGGCGGCGTGGCGGTGATCAAGGTCGGCGCGGCCACCGAGACCGAGATGAAGGAGAAGAAGGCCCGCGTCGAGGACGCGCTCCACGCCACCCGCGCGGCGGTTGAGGAGGGCATCGTCCCCGGCGGCGGCGTCACCCTCATCCGCGCCTCGAAGGCCCTCAACGACATCGAGCTCAGCCCGGATCAGCAGTTCGGCGTCAACATCATCAAGCGCGCGGTGGAGGAGCCCCTCCGTCAGATCGCCCGCAACGCGGGTGTCGACGGCTCGATCGTCGTCCAGAAGATCAAGGACAACGAGGGCTCCTTCGGCTTCAACGCCGCCACCGAGGAGTACGGCGACCTCATCGAGGCCGGCATCATCGACCCCACCAAGGTCGTGCGCCACGCGCTCCAGAACGCGGCCAGCGTCGCCTCGCTGATGATCACCACCGAGGCCCTCGTGGCCGACAAGCCCGAGCCCAAGGACGCCGCCGCCGGTGGCCCCCCGGGTGGTGGCATGGGTGGCATGGGCGGCGGCATGGGCGGCTACGACTTCTAGAGTCTGTAGCGCATTCGCGGCGCCTCGCCGCGCAGCGCCCCGAACGACGGCGATTCCAACGTCGGTCGGGGCGCGGATTCGCCCTCCCCCCTCGAGCTCGGCGTCCAGGCCGGCGCCCCCTCCTCCCAACCATCCAATCGGCGTGGCCACAGCGGGTCACGCGCTACCTTGCGCGCGATCCCAGAGGGCCTCCGCCGGTCACTTGATGGTCTTCGTCTTTGAAACCAGCGGCTTGACGGCCCGCCTTCGGCCTTCAGCCATCAGCCGAGCCACGACACGCGTCGCGACGCACTCTTTTCGAAGGATGGGGCGAGCGGCGGGCACCAACGGATGCAAGAAGGCCAACGAGGGGATCAGACGATGCGAGGAATCAACTGGATCGGGCTCGTGGCGCTAGGACGGTGCGGCAGACAAAGCGACCAAGTGATGTGCGTGCCCGCCGGCCGAGTTCAAGGCGCGAAGCCGTAGCGATATCCGAAGATATCGGTAGGCTTCGCAACGCCGAAATCGGTTGGCGGGCGCGTGCAGCGCGCCGCGTCGCGACTCTGCCGCACCGTCCTGGCGCTGGGGTCATTGACGCTCGCCTGCGACACGACGCCCTCGAATGACTCACGCGCCCAGGCGCTGATGTCGGGTTCCGTCGACCACGGCGACCTGATCACCCTCGCCCGCGCTGTCGAGCTTGCCCACGCAGAGATCCCCGGCGCCTTCGCCCTCGAGGCGGAGCTCGAGCTGGAGGACGACGACGAGAACGAGCCACCCGCCTACGAGGTCACCCTGCTCGTGCTCGACGACGGTCGCGTCCTCGAGGTCGAGGTGCACGCCCAGACCGGCGCCGTGCTCGAGATCGAAGAAGAAGACGACCTCTCCGAAGCAGGCGGCGACGACGAAGAGGACGACTGAAGGGCGCGCGACCGGGCGGCGCTGGGTTGTGCTCCACATGTGGCCGGGCTGACGCCCGCGAAGAGCCGGAGTCGATCGATCATCACCACGCGAGCGCCGCCTTGGCCATGATGGTCTTGCCCCGATTTGCCGGACAGCTTGATTACGCTGCGACCTCCGAAATCTGACAGGCCGCTCGCTCGAACTCAACCGGGCTCATCAGGTCCAGGAACGAGTGCTTCCTGACCCCGTTGTAGAACCCACCGATGTACTCGTGGACCGCCAGCCGTGCGGCCTCTCGGGTCGGCCACGGCTGGCGGTGGACCAAATCCGTCTTCAGCGTGGCGAAGAATGACTCCACGCAGGCGTTGTCCCAGCAATTGCCCTTCCGGCTCATGCTGCACTGGCTGCCGTGATCCGAGTGATGGATCGTGTCCTGCCCTGCCTCGCGCTGACCGACCGCCATCTCCAGGGCACCGAGGACCAACTCGGTGCGCATGTGGTCCGCCATCGACCACCCCACCACCCGGCGGGACCAGAGGTCGATCACTACGGCGAGGTAGAGCCAGCCCTCCCAGGTGCGGATGTACGTGATGTCCGCCGCCCACAACTCGTCGGGGCCAGCCGGCGGGAGCTGGCG
>CAYOBQ010000164.1:0-21837 GCA_964402225.1 uncultured Nannocystaceae bacterium
GCGCCTTGAACTCGGCCGGCGGGCACGCACATCACTTGGTCGCTTTGTCTGCCGCGCCGTCCTAGGACGGTGCGGCAGAGTCGCGACGCGGCGCGCTGCACGCGCGCGCGCATCACTTGGTCGCTTTGTCTGCCGCAGCGTCCTCGCGGCCCCAGCGCGGCTGGGGCTCGCCGAGCTACCCGACGAGCAGCGGTTCTCGGAACCTGGTGCGAGCGAGAGCGCTCCGCAGCGACGGGACGGTGCGACGTTCGGACCGTGCCTCCGAGGCCCCCTCCCCGGCATGCGCGAGCGTCGTTTCCGCGATACGCTCCAGCGATGCGCTCCTTCCTGGTCTCTATCGCCTTCGCCTTCCCGGTGTTCGGAGCAGACAGCGCCGACGTGCTCGGGCGGAGTCGCGTCCGGCAGGGCGTGTGGGCGAGCGCCGGTTTCATCAACGGACGCCTCGCGTTGCGCGACGCAAGCACCGCCATCGACACCGCCCTCACCGCCCTCCCCGTCCTCCAGCTCGGAGCAGAGCTGTGGCCCGAGGAGGGCTTCGGCGTGCACATCAGCGTGGATCTGGGGACCGGCATCGAGCTCGACTTGCCCCGCGGCGCTGGCACCCTCGAGTACAATCTCCACCAGATCCATCTCGGTGGGCGATTCCGAAAGCACCTGGGCGCCCGCGCCGACGCCACAGCCTTGTTCGCCGGAGTCGGATTGCGCGGGATGCGTCAGTCGGTCCAGGCACAGCGCCCGCCGCTGCTGGTCGACCGTTCCATCGCGGGCCCCGAGGCGGAGTTGGGCGTGGAATGGGTGCTCGTCACCGACCGACTCTGGCTGCGAGGCGACGCGACCCTGGCGTTGCCTTTCTTCGTGCGCGAGACGCCGGCCGACTCGGGCGAGCCCAGCTCGTTTCTCGGCTACGGCGCCGGCACCGCCGTCGTCGCCCGGGTCACCGACGCATGGTCCTTCCAGTTCGACGCCCGGTTCTACGCCCAGGACATTGACTTTCGTGGTGAGGGAACCCGGGCGACCCGCGTCGTCGGTGCAACGACGGCGGACCGACTGCTCACAATCACGGCAGGCGCACGCTACGCGTTGTAGCCCCCTGTGCCCCATTGCCGGAACTGGCGGCTTCTCGAGCGCCCCGACATCAGCGGCATTGGGACGGGTCAGCCCCTCCCCCGCACCGGCCGCGACACGCGGCCTCCCCCACCCCCGCCGCCAGATGGGCCGCGGACGCCTGCGGCGTCTCCACGTCGTCCGCGGCTCCCTGAGTTGTGCAGCGAGAGCCGCTGTCTTGACCTGGGCCGCGGCATTCAGCGGCATGGCAGCGGATCCTCTGTCACGTCGCAGTCGATCTCCTGGGGCCGTGGCTGGCCGGCGCCCTCCCATTCGATCCAGGCCAACACCTTGCGGTACGCGCATTCACCCACCGCCCAGCACGGCGCGGTCGGGTGAGCGTTCCGCGGATCGCCTTCGAGCACATAGTAGAGGAGACGGCTCCCCGCGGCGTCCTCGCGGTCGATGAGGCCGGTCACGCTCTGGTAGCTCGCCAGCAGCGCCGCCTCATCGCTTTGCTCGAAGATCCGCAGGGCCCCGGCCCCTTCGAGCGCATGACAACGGCCCCCCCGAGTACAGCCGGCCTCGAGCAGAAGCCCGTGCACGGGCTCCTTGAAGTCATCCTGCCGAGGACGCACCTGCAGTTCGATCCGCTCGACCTCGCCGCAGCCGACCCCTACGAGACACGGAATCAGGCAGCCGAGGCGAAGGACCCGTCCTAGGACGGTGCGGCAGACAAAGCGACGCAGCGAAATGCGTGCCCGCCGGCCGAGTTCAAGGCGCGAAGCCGTAGCGACATCCAAAGATATCGGTAGGCTTCGCAACGCCGAAATCGGTTGGCGGGCGCGTGCAGCGCGCCGCGTCGCGACTCTGCCGCGGTGTCCTAGGAACACGATGGCTCACCCCGATAGCCCGTGGCCACGAGGAAGAGCTCGACGCTCTCGGATCGGGTGCCCTTGGGTTTGATGCGCCGCACTCGCGCGAAGCACGGCTGGAGCTCGGACACGAGACCGTTGAGGTCGCCTCCCTCGAAGGCCTTGCAGATGAAGGCGCCGTCCGGACGCAGCACCTGGCACGCGACCTCGAACGCCCGACGGCAGAGCTCAATCGATCGCACGTGATCGGTGAAGCGGTTGCCGGTGGTCGCTGGAGCCATGTCACTGGTAACCACGTCGAAAGCGCCCCCGAGAGTAGCCGCATCGAGCGCGAAGGCGTCCCCTTGGCGGACCTCGACGAAGCGTGGGAGCGACGCCGTGACCGCCTGAAGATCGACGCCGACGACGCGCCCCTTCGGGCCGACCGCCTTCGCGATGTACTGCAACCACGAGCCCGGCGCGCTCCCGAGGTCCAGCACCGACTGCCCGCGCCGAAACACTCCGGCGCGCCGGTCGATCTCATCGAGCTTGTAGACGCTCCGAGCGGCGAAGCCCTCGCGGCGAGCCCGACGCGCGTAGTGGTCCTGGGTGCGGCGCCGAGCCATGCGCTGAGCTTCGCCCACGCCCCGCGACAACGCAACGCCGGGCCGCCGGGGCGCCGCCTCGCGTGCGGCGGGAGCGGTCGCAAGGCGCCCGCTGCGTCCCCCAACGTTGGATCGAAGCGTCGGGAGCAGACGCGCCAGAGTGCGTGAGCTGGGGCCGATCGGCGCCGCCTGCGAGACGAACGGGGACTCACTGTGCGTGGAGTCTCGCCGAGGTGACGGCCGGCCCCAGATTGCGTGCTCTGGTGCGAGCGACAACGGTCCGCACCGACGATTTGGTGCAGCGTCGGGGTGACCACGGCCGTCGGGCGAGCGGCGCGGTGGCGATGGGCGGCAATTGCCAGGACAGCGCGCCACGCGAGCCCGTCGGCCTCCGCGATACGTGCTGGCCGGGCGGCGTCGAGTCACGCGGGCGCATCGGGGGAAACCGAATGCGGTCGGCGACGACGGCCTCACTTGTCACGCTCCTGCCCGCTGTTCGGGTGCGGGGCCCCGTGCTCGCCACGCGGACCGGGCGCCATCAGGCGACGCATCCGTTCCTCGAGTTCAGCGAGACGATGTCGCCGTGCGTCGTGCCAGACCGGACCCGCCCGGCCCTGGAGGATGTCCCCTTCGGCGACGCCCAATGGGAGGTCGGACACCAGCACATCCACGGTCGCGCTCCGCGCCACCAGCACCGCAAAGGGGGGCTCGACCCGGTCGACGACCCACACGGTGGAAGACCACGGGTGATCGAGCGGGGGCGTCTCTCCCATGAGCTCGGGCTGTTGCGCCGACGTAGGCCGGTTCTCAGCGGACCTCTCGTCAACTGGAGACCGATGGGTGGCGGACCTCGACGATGCTGGGCTGGCGAACGCGTTGCCCGACGTGGCGGAGACGAGGCAGCCCGCCCAAGCGAAGACCGCGACGCCGTAGCGTGCGGAGCGAACGAGTCGCGCGCTGGCCCGAGCATCGAGCTCAGGAGAGGTCGGTTGCGGTGCACCAGGGAGGTTCCGAGCCACGCCCGAAGCAGGAACCCTCGGCGGGGCCGACGCGCGGCGATGGGTCGCGAATGCGCGACGGGCTCGTCGCTGCTGGCTCGCGGGCGCCGGGTAGACACGCGACCTCATCGCCCGGTGGCGGAGAGGGCGGTGGCGAGGACGGCATGCCGCGTGGGTTCGACGAGCAATACGTGGTGCACGTCGAGCCCAACGGCGTCGGCGGCGTGCAGCAACTGAGTCGCGGCGGCCCGCTCGTCGACCGTCTCCTCTCCGGCGGGCCTGAGCTGGCCGATCCACCAGGGGCCGTTCGCGGACTCTCGAGCGAGCTCGGCCAACGCTCCGCTCGGCGTGTCGTCCAGCCCGTCGGCCAGGCGACAGACTCGAGCCTCTCCTGGGCTGTACGCGAGGAGACCCCGAGCGCCCCCGGGCAGCTCCCCTCGCAGGTGCCCAGCGACGATCTCAAAGGGGTCGGGGAGGTCGAGTCGTGCCGAGAACCCGTCGGCGGCCCCCTCGTCGCGAGGCGCGAGGAGGTCGATCGACATCGCGCGCAGGCCGAGCTCGAGCGCAGCCCGGATGCGCGCCGCGCGGACCGGCCCGATGCCTCGCAGCGTACGGAGCTCGTCGACGTCGGCGGCGGCCAGGCCGTCGATGCCCCCGAGCTCGCTGAGCACACGATGGGCGAGCTGGCGGACGTCCTCTCCCGATCCCCGGCCCGTCACGAGGACGATGGCCAGCAGCTCGTCTGGCTCGAGGGCGTGCGGCCCATCGCGGAGCAACCGCTCGCGCGGTCGTTGGCTGGGATCGAGGTCGCGGATTGGGAGCAGGGGCTGCGTCGAGGTGTCCACTGGCGTCTCCTGGGTTGACGCCGGGTTACCTACTCAAACGTCGTGCCAAGACTGGGCCCAATGATTTCAGGCACTTACAATTCCGGTGGTTGGCCAATGTGTCCAAGGCGTCCAATTTCTGGACGCCTTGGAACGCGTCGCCGGCTTGTGGGAAGGCTTAGAGCCGGGCGCCTGCGTCGATGGCTGGCAGCATCGTGGTGGTGAACCAGTAGCGCGCAAACGCGGCGGTCGCGACGCGCAGCTCCTCTTCGTCCTCGGGGAGCACGACCCAACCCGCCGCCCCGTGCGCGTAAGTTCCCAGACAGAGTTCGTCGTCGTCCTTGCGGCTCACGAGGACGAGGGGGAGGAAGCACCACGGTTGGCTGGTGGCCACGGCGCGGAGGAGCGCGGCGTCGCCGGCCCAAGCCAACGTGGCGTCCGCGACGAGGAGATTGGGCAGGACAGTGAGGGCCTTCTGCTCGGTCCCGCTCAGAGCAGCGAGCCACGACCGGACCGCAGCATCCGAGAGGTGATCGACTACGCCACCCACCCCGCGGATCGCCGCGCCGAGCGCATCGAGCCCGGTTCCGGGCCCATCACCCAGGAGCCAGACCGAGCGGGCCACGCGACTACTCGAGCGGCCGGACGCTGAACACGCCAGCGCCGCCGATGACGTTGCCCTCTGGGCCGACCCCTCCGACGCGCTCGAACGTCGAGTAGGAGTCGTTGCAGTTCAGGTTGCCCATCGACATGGCCGTGAACCGGGACTTCGTGCCGGTGCCGATGGTCTTGTACCAGTACCAGAAGTAGTGAGGGTCATCGACCGCGAAGTTGAGGGAGTGCCACACCTGATGGTCCCAAGCGTCTGGATCGGGGGCACACTTGTCGCCCACCTGACCACAGCAGGGGTTGTTTCCGTTCGGCGCGGGACCAAAGGCAACACCAACGCCGGGGAACTGCGGCGGAACAGCCTTGCCCTGACGGTCGCTGTGGTCGCGCTCGTAGTACTGCACGCTGCCGTCGAAGAGCTTGCGCAGGTTCATCAGCGCCTCGGTGGTCTTCGCCCGCCGGACATACTTGATGAAGGCGGGGATGGCGATCGACGCCAGGATGCCGAGGATGGCGACGACAATCATCAGCTCGATGAGCGTGAAGCCGCGCCTGGTCTTGTCCCTCTTCAACCAGCGATTCATTTCCCCTCCGTGGAGCCCGGGGCTCCGGTCTTTGGCTGCTCGTTGGAAGCAACCAACGTGCCACGCACTCTGAATCCCCCGCGTCCCTGTTTCCGGGCCTCCGAGGCCCGCGTGAACGCCGCCGACCCTAACAAGTTTTCAGGGGGGGTGACAATTCTTGTCACGCTGAAGTTTTTCGACGTCCTATGGACCGCGCCGTGATGGCGCCTACCACCAGAAGGTGAGGCCCAGCGCGCTGATCCCGTCGAAGACGCGGACCTGGAAGCCATCCGCCTCGAGCCCGTCGTGGGCACCGAAGAGCACGCCATCCTCGGGTCCGATCAGGAACGAGACGCCCATCTCGGCGTGCACAGAGATGTGCTTGTCCGGGAACCAGTAGACCCGGACGGGGACATCGACGCCTAGCTGCGTCACGTCCTTGGCTTCCCCCGCGTCCGCCCCGCCGGACCGGGCCTTCCCGGTCCCCAGGTTGACCCGGCCGCCGACCGTCAACGTCGCCTTTGGCGCACGGAGCGCCTGGTAGTGGGCACCCAGCCCGGCGGCGAAGTTCGTGACCGGGTCTCGCTCGGTGTCGCCTACCTTCGGGAACGAGGTGTAGTCGAGCCCGACCACCCCCTCCACGATGAGCCACGAGATGGCATAGTCGAAGGCGAAGCCGCTCGGCCCGCCCGTCGCCCGCGTGTAGCCGACGCCCTTCCGGCCGTCGAGGTCCACCGCGTTGGCGGTCCCGACCATTCCCAAGAGGGCGCACGTACCCGCGAGCCAAGCCATTGCACTGGAGCGCATCGATTCCTCCCTTGCGATCCTCGAACGCGCCGTACCATACCGAGCGGACGGACCTTGTAAAGCGGTATCCAGCGGCGCTAATCACTCTGGCGTGCAGGTCTTCCACGACTATCGCGAGGTCGTCTCCACGCGGCGTGCGGCGGTGACCATCGGCAACTTCGACGGGGTGCACCTGGGGCATCGCGCTCTGCTCGCGCGCGTGGCCGCGGTCGCGGGCCCCAGCCGCGCCCGGGCGGTGCTCACCTTCGAGCCCCACCCGCGCGCCGTCCTCTGCCCGGGATCGGCGCCACCGCGGCTGTGCTCGGCGAAGGACCGACGCGAGCTGCTCGCGGGGGCCGGCGTGGAGCTGCTCCTCGAACAGCGCTTCGACAGAGAGTTCGCCGAGAAGAGCCCCGAGGCCTTCGTCCGCGACGTCCTCGTCGACGGGCTCCACGCCGCCCACGTCGTCGTGGGGTACGACTTTTCATTCGGCGCGCGCGCGCGCGGGGACCGGGAGACGCTCGTCGCCCTCGGCACAAGCCATGACTTCACGGTCGAGGCGGTCGGCGCGCAGCACGCGGACGGCGCGGTGGCCTCGAGCACCCGCGTTCGCGAGCTGGTACGGGCGGGGGATCTCGAAGGAGCCGCGAGCGTGCTGGGGCGTCGCTTTCACCTCTCTGGCGTCGTCGTGAAGGGGGCGCAACGCGGTCGGACGCTGGGCTTCCCGACGGCGAACCTGCGCTGCGACGCGACCCTGCTCCCCGCGACGGGGGTCTACGCCGGATGGTTGGACTGGGGCCGGGGCCCCTCCCGAGCGGTGGTCAACATCGGCTTCAACCCGACCTTCGGTGACCGGGACGCCCGCACCGTGGAGGCCCACGTCCTCGGGCGCGACGACCTGGACCTCTACGACCGCCGCGCGCGGCTCTTCCTGCTCCGACGTCTCCGCGCCGAGCTCCGGTTCGACGGCCCCGAGGCGCTCCGCGCCCAGATCCTCATGGACCGTGATCGCGCCATCGAGGCGCTGGACGCCGCCCCCCTACCCTCATGGCCGTGATCCGCGCCGCGCTCATCGGTCACCCGGTCGCACACAGCCTCTCCCCCGCCCTCCACGCGGCGGCGGCGAAGGCGTGCGGAGTCGAGCTCCGCTACGACCTCGTCGACACCCCGCCGCGGGCGGTCTCGGACACCGTCGAGCGGCTGCGGCGCACCGGCTACGCGGGCTTCAACGTCACCGCCCCCCACAAGCGAGCGGTCGCCGAGCGAGTCGACACCCTCTCCGAAGCCGCCCGAGCGATCGGCGCGGTGAACACCGTCGTCTTCGGTCCCGACGGTCTGGCGGGGCACAACACCGACGCTTTCGGACTCCGAAGGGCCCTCGCCGACGTCCGCGCGCCGGCCGGCCGCGCGGTGGTGTTGGGCGCCGGCGGAGCGGCGTCCGCGGCGGTCCACGCGCTCCGAGAGCGCCCGCTCACGGTGATCGCGCGGCGGGTCGAAGAGGCCGCGGCGCTGCACTCGAAGGCGGCGCCGTGGGAGTCGCTGGGCGCCGAGCTCGAAGGCGCAGCGCTGCTGGTGAACTGCACGGCGCGGCGGGCGGCGCCGGTCATCGCGGCGCTCCCCTTCGACCGCCTCGCCCCCGGCGCGTGCGTCTTCGACATGAACTACGGTGTGGCCGCGCGGCCTGTCGCGGACGCGGTCGCGCGCGCCGGGTACCGCCACGCCGACGGGCTCGGCATGCTCGCCTGGCAGGGGCTCCGCGCCTTCGAGCTGTGGACCGGTCGGCGCCCTTCAGTCGACCCCGTCCTCGCCGCGTTGCGAGCCGCGAGCCCGTGACCCCGACGGCCTCCGGGCGGTGCTGGCGATCGCCCACCGTGGACTTGGTCCTCTTCGCCGTGATCGTCGCCGCGTGGCTACCCGCGCTCGGCAACGGGTTCGCCTGGGACGACCTGAACAACCTCGTCTATAGCGGCCGGCTCCGCGCGCCCGGGGCGGTGCTCGAGTCCTTCCTCCACCCCGCGATGTGGTCGGCGGGGGTGGACGAGGGCGCCGCGCCCACCTATCGACCGCTGGCCTTGGCGTCCTTCGCGATCGACTTCCGGCTCTTCGGTGGGGCCGCGTGGGGCTTCCACCTGAGCAGCATCTTGCTGCACGCGCTGGCCCAGCTCCTCGTCTTCCGCCTCTTCCTCCGCTGGGCCGCGGCACCGGTGGCCGCCGCGGGGGCGCTGCTCACGGGGCTTCACCCCATCGCGATCCCCGCCGTGGCTTGGATCAACGGACGTTCCGAGCCGCTGGCCCTGCTCTTCGGCGTGGCCGCGCTCGTCGTCGTCACGGGCGAGCGCCTCACCTGGAAACGCACGATGGCGACGGGCGCGCTGCTGCTCCTCTCGATGCTGGGCAAGGAGACCGGGGCGGTCTTCATCCCGCTGGCGGCGATCGCGGCGGGGATCGCCCACCAACGCTTCGAGGCGAAGGCGCTGGTCGCCGGCATCTCCGCCTTCGGCGTTTGGTTGCTGCTGCGTGGATACGCCCTGCGCGACGCGGGCGCGCTGCCCCACACCGCCGACGACGTCGCGTCCCTGTTCACCGCGCTGGGTCCCGTCTGGATGCGTGGTCTCCAAGCGGTCGTGGCGCCCCTCGACCGCTCGATCGTACCGCTGAGTGGGTGGATCGCCGGGTTGAGCACCGCGACGCGCGTCGGCTACACGATCGCCGGCGCGATCGTGCCGCTGGGGCTCCTGTGGCTGCTGATCACCCGGCGCTGGCGGGCGCTGCTCGGCCTGAGCTGGTTCTTCGCCGTCCAGCTCATGGTACCCGCGCTCATCCTCTACCGTCTGCCGGGCCACTACCGGTGGCTCTATCTCGGGCTGCCCGGCCTCCTCATCGGCGTCCACGCGCTGGCTGGTCATCGGTTGATGACCCGGCCGGCCGCCGTTGTGGTCGGCGTTGCCCTCGCCTGCGCCCTGCTCCAGACCGAGCGGGCGATCCCGGTGTGGAACAACGACGCGGAGCTCTTCATGACGATGATGGAGGAGCACCCAGATGACCCCTACGGCTACTACGGCTTCGCGGCCTCGATGCTCGACGTCGACCGACCTGCCGACGCGGAGCGGGCCGCGCGGATGGCCGTGGAGCGAGGCGGAGACCGCGGGACGCTCTTCGTCGTCTTCACCCAGGCCCTCGCTCGCCTCGACCGCTGCGACGAAGCACAAGCGCGGTACCGGTTCTACCCCGACAACCCGCTGCGCAAGCAGATGGCGGCCGTCGAGGACCTCGGGCGGTGCTTCCTGAGGGCGGGGCGCCGCGAAGAAGCACGCCGCGCGATGACCATGTGCGCGCCGGTGTTGCCGAGCTGCCGAGCGACGTTACACGCGGAGGGTCTCCGCGCCGATTGACACCCCGTGAGCGGGCGCCGTTAAATGTCCGCCCAGGCGCGAACGCGAGGAGCAGATGTCGGAGCGTATCGGCGAGCTGATGGTTCGAGAGAACCTGATCAACCTCGCCCAACTCAAGGAAGCACAGGACGAGGCCCGCAAGACGGGTCAGAAGCTGTCCTACACGCTCACCAAGCTCGGCATCGTCGGCGAGCGGGACCTCACGACCTTCCTGAGCCGCCACTACGGCGTGCCGTCGATCAATCTCGAGGAGTTCGAGATCGACGATGTGGTCCTGAAGCTGATCCCGCGCGACCTCGCCCAGCAGCATCAGGTGCTGCCGGTCAACCGTGCCGGCTCCACGTTGATCGTGGCGATGAGCGATCCGTCGAACCTGCACGCGGTCGACGACATCAAGTTCCACACGGGCTACAACGTCGAGGTCGTGGTCTCCTCCGAGGAGGCCATCCGCGACGCCATCGAGCGCTACTACGACCAATCGGCGAAGTACGAGGAGATCCTCGGCGACTTCGACGCCGACGACGTCGAGCTCGCCGAGCAGGCCGAAGACGATGACATCGTCGACCTCGAACGGTCGTCGGAAGAGGCGCCCGTCGTCCGGCTGGTGAACCTGATCCTGGTCGACGCCATCAAGAAGGACGCCTCCGACATCCACATCGAGCCGTACGAGAAGTCGTTCCGCGTGCGCTATCGCATCGACGGCGCGCTCTACGAGATCATGAACCCGCCGCTGAAGCTCAAAGCCGCGATCACCAGCCGCGTGAAGATCATGAGCGCCCTCGACATCGCCGAGCGGCGGCTCCCACAGGACGGCCGGATCAAGATCAAGATGGGCGGCGGCAAGGAGATGGACTTCCGCGTCAGCGTCTTGCCCACGCTCTTCGGCGAGAAGATCGTCCTCCGGCTGCTCGACAAGTCGAACCTCCAGCTCGACATGACGAAGCTGGGCTTCGAGTCCGAGCAGCTCGCGACCTTCAAAGACGCGATCCACAAGCCCTACGGGATGGTGCTGGTCACCGGACCAACCGGCTCGGGCAAGACCACCTCGCTCTACTCCGCCCTCTCCGAGCTCAACAAGAGCACCGAGAACATCTCCACCGCCGAGGATCCCGTCGAGTTCAACCTCGGCGGGATCAACCAGTGCCAGATGCACGACGCCATCGGGCTGAACTTCGCCGCGGCGCTGCGATCCTTCCTCCGGCAGGATCCCGACATCATCATGGTGGGTGAGATCCGCGACTTCGAGACGGCGGAGATCGCGGTCAAGGCAGCGCTGACGGGCCACCTCGTGTTGTCCACGCTGCACACCAACGACGCGCCGTCGACCGTCTCGCGTCTGCTCAACATGGGCGTCGAGCCCTTCCTGGTGACCGCGTCGGTCAACGCCATCGTGGCGCAACGCCTCGCGCGCAAGGTGTGCGCGGATTGCAAGGAGCCCATCAAGGCCGATCCCGAGCAACTGCTCGATCTCGGCATGAAGCCCGAGATGGTGAAGACCGCGACGCTCTTCAAGGGCACGGGCTGTCGCACCTGCAACGACACCGGCTTCAAGGGCCGCATCGCGTGCTACGAGGTGATGCCAATGGGCGACGAGCTGCGCGACCTCGTGTTGCAAGGCGTGTCCGCCGTCGAGCTGAAGCGCGCGGCTATCGAGTTGGGCATGGTGACGCTGCGGCAGACGGCGCTCAACAAGCTCCACTCCGGCACGACCACGGAGAGCGAGGTCGTTCGCTGCTCCACGGGAGACTGA
This sequence comes from uncultured Nannocystaceae bacterium, assembly GCA_964402225.1. GTDB lineage: Bacteria > Myxococcota_A > Bradymonadia > UBA7976 > UBA1532 > CAYOBQ01. The sequence continues at coordinate 11,426 of CAYOBQ010000164.1, forward strand.
GTGGCGAACCTCCACCAGCTCCTGACCTTGATGGTGGAAAAGGGAGCCTCTGACCTCCACATCACCTGCGGCTCGGCACCTCAGCTCCGTATCGATGGCCAACTGATCCCACTGAAGAGCGCGCCGGTGAGCCGCGAGGAGACGCAGCAGCTCTGCTACTCGTTCCTCACCGAGGCGCAGAAGCACCGCTTCGAGCAGCACAACGAGCTGGATCTGAGCTTCGGTGTGAAGGGCCTGTGCCGTTTCCGCGCCAACATCTTCATGCAGCGGGGCGCCGTGGCGGGCAGCTTCCGCGTCATCCCGACCAAGCTCCACAGCTTCCCGGAGTTGGGCCTGCCGCCGATCGTCGGTGAGCTCACGACCCGGACCCGCGGCCTGGTGCTGGTGACCGGGCCCACCGGCTCGGGGAAGTCGACGACTCTGGCGGCGATGGTCGACAAGATCAACACCGAGCGGCACCACCACATCCTCACCATCGAGGACCCGATCGAGTACCTGCACCCGCACAAGAACTCGATCGTGAACCAGCGAGAGGTCGGCGCCGACACCTCCGACTTCAAGACCGCCTTGAAGTACGTCCTGCGCCAAGATCCCGACGTGGTCCTGGTCGGGGAGATGCGCGACATCGAGACCGTCGAGGCGGCCCTGACGATCAGCGAGACCGGGCACCTCTGCATGGCCACGCTGCACACCAACTCGGCGATTCAGTCGATTCACCGGATCATCGACCTCTTCCCACCGCACCAGCATGGCCAGGTCCGCGCCCAGCTCAGCTTCGTCCTGGAGGGGGTCGTCAGCCAGCAGCTCCTGATGAAATCCTCGGGCGTCGGTCGAGTGCTCTGCTGTGAGGTGATGGTGCCGACGGCGGCGATCCGAAACCTCATCCGCGAGGACAAGATCCACCAACTCTACAGCGCGATGCAGGTCGGCCAGTCCCGCTTCGGTATGCAGACGATGAACCAATCGCTCTACGCCCTGTACTCCGCGGCGGAGATCACGCTGGAGGATGCGCTGGCGCACTCCAACGATGTCGACGAGCTCAAGAACATGATCGCCGGGTCGAGCTGAAATCGCCTCGCCGCCGCACTCAAGCTAAGATGGCCACCGGCCGTTTCGGTGGACGGAGGTAACGATGTCCGAGTGGGTGTGGGAGGGGCGCACGCGTTCGGGCGAGCTGCGCAAGGGGACCATCGAGGCGGACTCGGAGCGCGACGTCCACCTCCAGCTCCGTCAACAGAACATCCAACCGAGCAAGGTCAAGAAGAAGGGGCGCGGCCTCAAGCTTCCGTCGCTGGGCGGTGGAAAGGTCCGCGCCGAGGAGCTCGTCGTCTTCGTCCGGCAGTTCGCGACGATGATCGACGCGGGCCTCCCGCTGGTCCAATGTCTGGACATCCTGGCGAGCCAGGAGCCGAACAAGAACTTCAAGCGCATCCTCACGGACGTGAAGAACAGCGTCGAGTCCGGCGCCACCTTCGCCGACTCGCTGCGACGCCACCCGGCGGCCTTCGACAACCTGTTCGTCAACCTGGTGGCCGCCGGCGAGATCGGCGGTATCCTCGACACGATCCTCAACCGCCTCGCCAACTACATCGAGAAGAACGTCAAGCTCGTCCGCCAGGTGAAGGGCGCGCTGATGTATCCGATGGGCGTCCTGGTGGTCGCCGGCGGCGTCGTGACGGCGCTGCTCAAGTGGGTGATCCCCACATTCGAGAAGATGTTCGCCGACTTCGGCAACGCGAAGCTGCCCACGTTGACCCAAGTCGTCATCAACATGTCGAACTGGTTTCAGGCGAACTTCTACTTCCTCGGGATCGGGCTCTTCGCGGCGATCTGGCTGTTCAAGCGGTTCTACGCGAGCACGAAGGGTCGATCGATGTTCGACGCCTTCATCCTCAAGACGCCGATCTTCGGCTCGCTGCTGCGGAAGGTGGCCGTCGCCAAGTTCACGCGAACGCTGGGGACGATGATCGCCTCGGGCGTGCCCATCCTCGATGGGCTCGAGATCGTCGCCGGCTCGGCGGGCAACACCGTCATCGAGTCGGCGATCCTCTTCGTGAGGGACAAGATCTCCGAGGGCTCGAACATGGCCGACCCGCTGGCCAAGACCAACGTGTTCCCGAGCATGGTGGTGCAGATGATCGCGGTCGGTGAGAGCACCGGCGCGATGGACACGATGCTCCAGAAGATCGCCGACTTCTACGAGGACGAGGTCGAGGTCGCCGTCGAAGGCATCACCAAGCTGATCGAGCCGTTCATGATGGTCTTCATCGGCGGCATCGTGGGCACCATCCTCATCGCGATGTACCTGCCGATCTTCTCGGTCGCGGGCAACATCAAGGGTTGAGCACGGCACCTCCGGGCACCGGTCCTCACCCGGTGGTCCGATCCTCTCCGGCGGCCCCGGAGATCGTCTCCAAGCTCCAGTGGCTGATGTTCTTCCGCATGGTGATGTACACCGTGCTGCTGGGCTCGACGCTGGCCTTCGAGTACGCCAGCCACGACGATCACACGCTCCACCCCGAGTGGCCGATGCTGGGCCTCGTCGTCGCCACCTACGTGCTCACGATCATCTACGCGGTCGTGCTCAAACGGTTGCGCCGGCGGCACGAGGTCTTCGCCTACATCCAGCTCATGATCGACCTGCTGACGAGCGCGGTCCTGGTGACCCTGACCGGGGGGACCGAGAGCCTCTTCCTCTTCACCTTCTCCCTGGCGGTCCTCGCGGCGTCGATCCTGCTCTACCGTCGAGGCGCGATGTACGTCTCGGCGGTCGCGACGGGGCTCATCGTACTGTTGGTGACCCGTGAGGCGATGGGGTGGTGGATGCCCGGCGGTCCCGCCGACGGGGAGCGGTTGCGCGGGGTCTTCCTCAGCGGCATGACCAACGTGACGGCGGTCTTTCTGGTCGCGCTGCTCGCCGGCTACCTCAGCGAACAGCTTCGCGCGGCGGGGCAGCGGCTGAGGTTCGCGAGCGCCGACATCGAGGCGCTTCGGGCCCTCAACGAGCACATCATCACCAGCATCCAGTCGGGGCTGCTCAGCTACACGCTCGACTACCGCCTCATCTTCATCAACCCCGCCGCCGCACGGATCCTGGGGATCAGCGCGGACCAGGTCCTCTTCCACAACGTGCTCGACCTGTTTCCGAGCATCGTCGGGCGCGACAGCGATCGGCCCGAGGCCCTCAGCCGGTGGGAGGAGAGCTACGTCTCCCCCGAAGGGATTCGGCGCACCTTGGGCCTCAGCCTGTCTCCGCTGCTCGACGCGAGCGGGGCGCACCAGGGTTGGATCCTGATCTTCCAGGACCTGACGCCCATCCGCGAGATGGAGGAGCAGATGCGGCGCAGCGAGCAGCTCGCCGCCATCGGAAAGATGGCCGCCGGCATCGCCCACGAGATCCGCAACCCGCTCGCGAGCATGAGCGGGAGCATCCAGATGATGAGCCAGACGGCGGACCTCGACGCGACCTCCGAGAAGCTCATGGGGATCGTGCTGCGCGAGACGGACCGGCTCAACACCCTGGTCACCGACTTCCTCCAGTTCGCGCGCCCCACGGCGCCCCAAAAAGAGCCGATCGATCTGAGCTTGATGCTGGAGGATCTGGTCGACGTCTTTGGGAACTTGCACTACCGAGAGGGCGAGACGCCGCACATCAACGTGCGGATCGACATCGACGACGAGGTCACGCTCGAATGCGATCCTCGGCAGCTCAAGCAAGTGCTGTGGAACCTGCTCAACAACGCGGCGGAGGCGGCGAGCACTGAGGTGCTCATCCGAGTCAGGACTCCTCGGGGCGAGGGGCGCACGGTGATCCGGGTCATCGACGACGGCTGCGGCATCCCCGCGGAGGTGATGGAGCGCATCTACGACCCGTTCTTCACCACCAAGGACCACGGAAGTGGCCTCGGACTGGCACAGGTGCTCCGAATCATCGAGGATCACGGCGGTAGCCTGCGTGCGGAGAGCGAGCCGGACGTCGGCAGCGCGTTTACGGTCACAGTTCCGACCGTTGTGGAGGCTGGTACATGAGCCGCATCCTCGTCGTCGATGACGAGCTCTCGATGCGCGAGTTGCTCGAGCTGTTCTTCTTGCGCGAGGGCCACGCGGTCGACGTCGCGGCGGATGGCGGCGAGGGGATCCGGCGACTGCACGAGCAGGAATACGACCTCGTCATCACGGATCTGCGCATGCCGCGCACGCACGGGATGGTGGTGCTCGAGCAGTGCCGCGACCTCTATCCCGGCACGCCGGTGATCGTGATGACCGCCTTTGCGTCCACGGAGACGGCGATCCAGGCGATGAAGATGGGCGCCTACGACTACTTCACGAAGCCGTTCAAGCTGGACGAGGTGAAGGCGGTCATCGACAAGGCGCTCGAGCGGCGCCGGCTCGTCACTGAGAACCAGAAGCTGCGCGCCGAGCTCAACGACCGACACCGCTTCGGAGGGATCATCGGGCGCAGCGAGAAGATACGTGAGGTCTTCGACCTGGTGAGCCGCGTTGCGCGGACGCGCACCAACGTGCTCATCCTCGGCGAGAGCGGGACCGGCAAGGAGCTCGTCGCCCGCGCGATCCACGACCAGAGCGAGCGAAGCGAGCGAGCCTTCCTGGTGATCAACTGCGCGGCTATCCCCGAGAACCTGCTGGAGAGTGAGCTCTTCGGGCACAAGCGCGGCACCTTCACCGGGGCGACGGCCGACAAGGAGGGGCTGTTCAAGGCGGCCGATGGAGGGACGCTCCTCCTCGACGAGATCGGCGAACTCCCGCTGGGGATGCAGGTGAAGCTCCTCCGAGTGCTGCAGGAGCGCAAGGTGAAGGCGGTGGGCGGCTTGAGGGAGATCCCCATCGACGTGCGCGTCGTCGCGGCGACCAACCGCGACCTCGAAGCGGAGATCGCCACCGGCGGATTCCGCCAGGACCTCTACTACCGACTCAACGTCATCTCGATCGAGCTGCCGCCGCTGCGCGACCGTCCGACGGACATTCCGCTGCTGGCGCACCATTTCCTACGGAAGTATGCGGGCGAGTTTGACAAGCCGATCACCGAGATCGACCCGGACGCGCTCCAGCTCCTGCTCGCCCATCCATTCAGCGGGAACGTCCGCGAGCTGGAGAACATCATCGAGCGCGCTGTGGCCCTCGAGGAGGGGGATCGCGTCACGGTGCACTCTCTCCCCGGCCAACTCCGGCGACGGCCAGACCCTGCGACCGGCGACGCCGGCGGGCTGGAGCTGCCGGACCAGGGCATCGACCTTGAGGGGGTCGTCGACGGCGTGGAGCGCCGCCTGATCGAGCAGGCGCTCGATCGGACCGGAGGGCGCAAGAAGGAGGCCGCGCGTCTGCTCGGAATCTCGTTTCGGTCGCTGCGGTACCGGGTCGACAAGCTCAGGATGAAGGACGACGAGGGCAGATAGCAGCACCTCGGGTGACAAAAAACGTCACCCTGCCGTTTTTGGGCGGCGGAATCGCGGCACAGGGTGGCACACTCGACTCGTCGGGCCCCCCCGCGGACGGCTCAAGCGGCTGATTTCACACCTTTTTCCGCATCGGATGTCGTTTCTTCGCCAAATGGCACGCTCCCTGCTAAGACGGGAGTACGTCGATATTTCGACCGAGGAGTGACACGGCGGTATGAAGCGATTCCGGAGCCTCCAGAGCGGCTTCACCCTCATCGAGCTGATGATCGTCGTGGTCATCATCGGGGTGTTGTCGGTGCTGGCCGTGACCGGATATCGACGTTACACATTCGCCGCCCGCAACGCCGAGGCCGATGGGTTCCTGTTGGCCGTGAAGGGCAAGCAGGAGGCCTATTTTCAGGCCTTCGGTCAGTACTGTGGAACGACGAACGCGGATCAGGGCCGCTGGCCCGAAGAGGTCCCGTTCGAGCTGAAGGCCAACTGGGACGCGCCCCCCGATGGGAACTCCTGGGCCGATCTCGGCATGAAGACGCCGGGGCGCGTGTGGTTTCAGTACGTCGTCACCGCGGGACGGGGTAACGCTCCAGTCCCATTGAACCGAGTAATCGAAGGCAACAAGCCTTGGTTTATCGCCAGAGCGCACGGGAACTTCGACGGTGAGGGTCGGCTTTCGACCTTCGAGATCACCTCGGAGCGCAACGACGTCTGGCGAGACTTCGAGAACCATTAGGGGGCGGTTCGGGGGAAGCGCCCAAATGATCTGGTCGACGAGCGGCTCACGGGAGGGGCCGGTCGTCTTTGAGCGAATCGACCCTCCCCAACAATCGCTGGTCGGCGGAGCCGAGCCAAGCAGGAGAGACGCAGATGCGTAACAAGAAGAAGGGTTTCACCCTCATCGAGCTCATGATCGTCGTCGCCATCATCGGCATCCTCGCCGCCGTCGCGATCCCGGCCTTCATGAAGTACATTCGCCGCTCGAAGACCACGGAGGCCACGATGAACCTCCGCAAGATCTTCGACTCCTCGATCGCCTACTACACCGAGGAGCACGCCTCGCGGGGGGGCAACATCCTGCCGCGCCAGTTCCCGACCACGGTCGTGAGCACCCCGCCCGGAAAGGCCTGCGCCGGTAACACCTCGCAGAAGATCCTGCCGACCTCGAACATGTGGAACAGCCCGACGTGGCAGGGCCTCACCTTCGCGGTGGAGGACCCGTTCTACTTCCAGTACAGCTACGACGCGGCCAACACCGGTAACGCCGCGCAGTTCACGGCGCGCGCGAGCGGCGACTTGAACTGCGACGCGCTCTTCTCGACCTTCGAGCGCATCGGCACCATCGACGCCGAGAACAACGTCAACGGCGGCGCCGGCATCTTCAAGGAGAACGAGCTGGAGTAGCACTCCGGCCTGTTCGAGACGGCGCGGCCGCTCTCCTTCGTGGAGGCGGCCGCGTTGCTTTTCGAAGGTTGATCGCGCATCACGCGCGACGCATGCTGCAAAGACGCGAATGCGACTCGATATCGCCGACCGATTCATCCGGCTACCACGGCTGGCGCGGGTGCTGCTGACGTGCTCTGCGCTGATGACGTTGGCGGTCCTTCACTTCGCGCACCTCGACGAGGCGCAGCGCGCCCTCGATGAGACGTCCTTCGTGCGCGCCGCCGAAGTGCTCTACGTCCCCGACCGGCGAGTCTCGCGGCTGCTGACGCTCGGCTACGACCAGGCCGCCGCCGATCTGCTGTGGTTGCGCACGCTGGACTACTTCGCGCACCACTTCACGACCGACCGTCGCTACGAGTGGCTGGAGCACTTCATCAACCAGATTCTGGTGCTCGATCCGCGCTTCCGGAAGGTCTACCACTGGGCCGGGGCCAACGTGCTCTACGGCCGAACCTTCACCAACGAGAATGTGCGGCTATCGAACCGCTTCTACGAGTTGGCGCTGGTGCGCTTCCCCGACGACTACGAGGCCGCCTACCGGCTCGGGCTCAACTACTACGTCGAGCTGCGCAGCGAGGACCCGGAGGAGGCTCGGCGCAACAAAGAGAAGGGCCTCAGCTATCTCGAGATGGCCGCCAACATGCCCGGGGCGCCCCACCGAATGCGCAACCTCGTCGCCTCGATCTCCCGACGCCTGGGGAAGACGCAGCTCGCGATACAGTACATCCTCGACCTGCTCGTCCAGGAGACGGATCCGTTGGCGCGCGCCGGTCTGAAGACGCGAATCGCGAGGCTCCAAGCGAGCAACGACGCGGGGGATCTCGCCGAGGCGGCGCACGCCTTCAGCGGCGCGCACAAGCAGACCTTCCCCTACGCCTCGGACCTGCTATTCATCCACCTGGGCGAGCCGGCCGATAGACGCTGGCAGGACGTGAGCTGGCGCACGCTGCTGCCCGACATCGCCGTCGAAGGAGATCCTCGCCCATGATTCAAGACGCCCACATCGCCATCACCGGAGGCGCCGGCTTCATCGGAAGCGCGCTGGCCCGTCGCCTCTCCCCGGACAACCGGATCACGCTCTTCGACAACCTGCATCGCGACGCGGTGACGGGGACCGACCTGCTCGATCACCCCAACGTGACGCTGGTGCAGGGCGACGTGATGGATCTCGAGGCGATGCAGGGCGCCCTCGGCGACGCGGACATCGTGGTGCACATGGCGTCTATCGCGGGCGTCGACACGGTGCTGCGAAACCCCACGCTGACGATGCGCGTGGCGCTGTTGGGAACGATGAACGCGCTACGCGTCGCGGAGGAGGGGCAGCGCTGCAAGCGGTTCGTCGACTTCAGCACCAGCGAGGTCTTCGGACGCTACGCGTACAAGGTCACGGAGGGTGACGCGACGCACCTGGGCGCGGTGGGAGAGGCGCGCTGGACCTACGCCGTGTCGAAGCTCGCGACGGAGCACCTGGCGCTGAGCTACCACAAGCAGTACGAGCTCCCGGCGGTCAGCATTCGACCGTTCAATATCTACGGGCCCGGGCAGGTCGGCGAAGGCGCCGTGCACCACTTCATCACGCGGGCGCTGCGCAACGATCCCGTCGTGGTGCACGGTGACGGCTCGCAGATTCGGTCGTGGTGCTACATCGACGACATCATCGATGGGGTGTGCGCCACCTTGGAGCGAGAGCAGGCGGTTGGACACTCCTTCAACATCGGCAACCCCCGCAGCACGCTCACGATCTATCACCTGGCGCGGCAGATCGTTCAGCTCGCGTCCTCCGGGAGCGCGTTGAGCTTCCAGCCCATCGAGTACACCGACGTCGAGCTGCGCATCCCGAACATCGCGAAGGCCACCGAGCTGCTGGGCTTCGAACCGAAGGTCAACCTGGAGGAGGGCCTCCTGCGGACGATCTACTGGTATCGGAACCGCGGGTAACGACGAGCTGGACCAAACCGCCCGTCAGGGCGAGCGACACCAGGACCCCCCAGTAGCCCAGCGAGAGGGCCAACGCCTCCGCCTTCGCGACCCCGAGGGGAGCGAGCAGCGCTACCACGGCGACCTCGCGGGGCCCGAGGGAGGCGATGGAGATCGGGAGCGCCGACGCCACGAGGGCGAGGGGCACGATGACGGCGAGATCGAGCACGCCCACGGGCAACGCGAGCCCCAGCGCCAGGAGCATATAGATCACGACGTTGAGGGCGTGGCCACCGAGGCTGATCAAGAAGGCAGCGGCCAGATCTCGCCACCGCGTGACCTCCGGCACCATCGACCACCAACTCGCCAGCCGGCCGCTCAGCCGCGCGCCGACGAGCACAGCGCCCCCGACGGCGAAGAGGCCCAGCAGCCAGGGCAGCGCCTCGCGCGTGTCCACGAGCTCGGGGCCCAGCAGCAGGCCGGCGAGGAAGACGACGCCGAGGGCGGACAACCCGATGAGACGCTCGGTCACGACCACCACGTAGCTCGCCGTCGGGTTGTCGAAGTGCCGGCGGGAGACGACGCCGCGAACCACATCGCCTCCGACCGCGCCCGGGACGAAGGTGTTGTAGAAGAGCCCCACCACGAAGAGTCGGACCAGTGTTCGAACGCGGGGGAGCGGCTCGGCGCCAAAGCCGCGCATCAACCAGCGCCACCGGACGCCGGCCACCACCATGTTGAGCCCACCCACCGCGATCGCACCGCCGACGGCCCACGCCGGGAGGCGCGAGAAGGCCGCGCCGAGCTTCTCGTAGTCTGCTCCCCAGAACAGCCAGGCACCGATGACCAGGAGCACGACAGCGCGGATGAGGATGGGGGTGAGGCGGCGCCAGACCATTGGCGCACCGTACGGCGCCGCGATGCGGGACGCGAGTTCCCGGGTGTGCAATCATTCCGGCGTGCGCCGCTTTCGCTCCCACGGCGACGGTCGCTTCGAACGCAGCGACTTCCAAGCCATCGGCGAGCACGTCGTGCTCGAAGCCGACGTTCGCGTCTGGCACCCGGAGATGATCCGGCTGGGCGAGAACGTGTACGTCGGCCATGGGGCGATGCTGAAGGGCTACTACAAGGGCGAGCTCTGCGTCGGGGACGACACCTGGCTCGGACAGGGCGTCTTCCTCCATTCGGCGGGCGGGATCACGATCGGCGCGCGGGTTGGGGTCGGGCCATTCGTGAAGATGCTCACCTCGCACCACGGGGAGGCCGGACGAGGGGTGGCGATCCTCGACTCGCCGCTGGAGTTCGCTCCGGTCGTGGTCCGCGACGACTGCGATATCGGCGTCGGGGCGATCCTGTTGCCGGGGGTCACCGTCGGGCGAGGCGCGCAGGTGGGCGCCGGGGCGGTCGTGACTCGGGATGTCCCGCCCTACGCGGTCGTCGCCGGCAACCCGGCGAGGGTGCTGCGGATGCGCCCCGCCTGAGGGTCTGCCCAAAAATAAATAGGCGCAAACCCCAGATCTGCGGTCGTCTTTGGAGAGGCTGTCAGCTTTCAGCACTCAGCCGTCAGTTTGCTCAAAGGACCGTGACACCGTGAAGAACTTCCGGAAACTCCAAGTGTGGCGCAAAGCACACGAGCTG
>CAYOBQ010000165.1:0-21766 GCA_964402225.1 uncultured Nannocystaceae bacterium
TCGGCCGGCGGGCACGCACATCACTTGGTCGCTTTGTCTGCCGCAGCGTCCTAGAAACCGAGCTCCCGCATCAGCTCCTCGGCCTCCCGGCGTTGCTTCGGATCGACGTGGAGCTCCTCCAGGTTCAACTGTCGGGCGCGGTCGGGTCCGAGATCGATCTGCGTGAGCTGCGTCGCCGAGCGGAGCGAGACCCACAGCAGCACGGTGTAGGCGGCGACGCGAATGATCCACGCGGCGCTGCGGGTGACGCGGGCCGCCATCTCCTCTGCGTGGGCCCGCAGGGTGTGGCGGAGCGTGTCGTCGGCGGCGCCCACCGCGAGGCGCAGGGCCAGCGGCTCGCCCACCGCGGTGGCGCCGGGGAGCGCTTCGGCGAGGGGCGCGCCGTCTCGCAGCCGGGCGGCGGTGGTCTGACTCGCGGCGCGGTGCTCCTCGACGAGCTCGGCGGCGGCGGCGAAGCCCTCGGCGGGGGCCGGGGTGGCGGCCACCACGGCGGCCAACTCCGCCTCGGCGTCGTGGTGTCGAAGGAAGCTGAAGGGGGGGAGACCGGCGAAGAGCGAGCGCAGGGATCCGAATGGGCGCAGGGTGGCCACGGCGATGCCCGCGGCGACGACGGCGAGGGGGAGCAGGTCGCCGATGAGGCTGCCTTCGGCGCCGAGCAGCAGCGCCATGACCCGCGTCGCGCCGGCGGTGGCCAGGGTGAGCAGCGCCGGGAGCGCGAGGACCGCCCACAGCGCGCGGGCGCGTCGACGCAGCGTGCGCCGGCGGTGGATGACCCAGGCCAGGGCGGTCGCCGTGCCAGCCCCGCGGGCGCCGCCGATCCGCTTCAGCTCGTCGGCGTCGAGGGCTCGCTGTTGGGCGAGGGCCGCGCCCAACCCCCCGGCCTGCGCCGTCGCCGCGAGCTGCCGGGCCCACACCCCCGCGCCGCCCCCCACCCGCTCGAGGCTCGCCAGCGCTTGCGCCTGCGTTTGCCCCGCCGCGAGCAGCTCGCCGAGGGCCGCCAGTCGTTCGTCCGTAGCTCGCATCGCCGCAGCATGTCACAGGTGAGTTGCGCCCGCGCCCGCATCCGAGTATCTTCCCGCGCCTTCGAGGACACGGGAGGAATCCATGGCCCAGCGATGCGAGCTCACCGGGAAGGGCCCGATGGTCAAGAACCTGATCAGCCACTCCCACACCAAGACCAAGCGGTGGGTGAAGCCCAACGTGCGCAAGCGCCGCATCTTCAGCGAGTCGCTCAACGGCATGGTCGTCCTGCGGGTCAGCAACCGCGCGTTGCGCTCGATCGACCACGCCGGCGGCTTCGACTCCTTCATCCTGCGGCAGGGCGATGACCGCCTCTCGTCGCGCGCCCGCGGCATCCGCGAGCGCATCCGCCGCGCCCGCTCGTAGGGCTCTGCGGCAGAGGGCGCGACGCGGCGCGCTGCGGCGAGCCCGGCGGTGACCGACGTGAAGCGGTCGCCCAGCACAGACCACGGGCCGAGCTCCCGGTCGTTGGCCACCGCAAGTGGCTGTACCGGCACTGTCGCGTCGAGCTTGCGTACCTCAACGTTGCGGGCACGCGCTACTACCTGAGTTCGGTGTTCGACAGCCCAACGACCCCGGGGCGATTCGCCAGGGTCGGCTGATCTCGTCGCCGAGGCTCGTGGGTGTCTGACGAGCGCAAGTAGCCACGCCACCACCGCGCCCTGTCGGCCGCCGGCCCCGCGGCTTGACCGCAGACCGCTCGGACAGCCAAATGGGCACGTGACCTGCGTGCGCCCACGGTGACGCCCTTCATCTACGATCGCGGCGACGGGCGTCCTACCAAGCGCGTGTCGGATGCCGAGGTCGCGCACTTCGTGGAGGTCGGGAGTGAGATGGTTGGGAAGTGCCCGAAGGAGCTCGCGATCACCGACGCGTCGATCGCCGGTCTGGTTGCGGAGCACGGCGTTGCGGATCTGGACCACGAGCCCCAACTCGTCGTCGACCCGGCCGACAGCCTCCGCGGAGGGAAGCTGCCAGCCGCCTTCTACGTGCTGATCGACGGGGTGCCCTACACCACGAAGTGGACCAACAAGGAGAAACGGTCCCTCCACGGGTTCCCATGGGCCAGGCGCGACAGCGCTGGTATGCCCAGACATGTCGAGCGCAAGCTGCGCGCCGTGGCCAAACAGACCGGCGAACTCGCGAGCTTCAATCGGTGGATGAAGAGGCACGGCCGCAAGCCGATGAGGGCGCCCAGATGATCGACTTCGCCGTGGAGTGGAGCGAGCCTGGTGATGTTGTCGACCCGATCGCGGGTGCGTGGGGCACCGGTTGCTTGTCGGTCGGTGGAGAGCCGTTGTGGGGTCGGACCCTCGAGAACGAAGATGCGCTCGCGTGGAGTTGGTGCGATCTGCTCGAGCAGCTCGCCGACAACTGGCAGTGGCTTCTCTTGGAACAGGGCTGCCCTCTCGACCTGCGCCCCCTCAACCCGCGGGGTCTGCGCGATGCGGCCGAGGTGCGTTGGGGATCGATGACCTACCAGCAGGTCGAAGCCGAAGACGAAGTGCTGCATCGTTGGGAGCGACGCCACGGACTGCACCGTGGGCTGGGCGCGCTCTACGTGCGAAGCCTCTTCGTCTTGCGCGAGGGCCTCCAGATGGTCGTCTGGAGCGACAGCGAACTCTGGCGGGCTCCCCTCATCGAGGTCGTGAGCGACCTCAAGACCATCGGCGAGGCGATCGCCGCACGTGTCGGTGAGTCCGACGCCCCCCAAGCCAAGGCGCTCGTGGAGCGGTGGCGTCAACGAGAGGCGATCCCTGCGGCCCAGCGAATTCGCATCGAGGCGGCGGTCCCCGACGTTGCGGTTGCCCCGCTACTTGCGGCCGTCCAAGGGCAGGCGCTCTTGCAGGAAGTACCGGTGTTGGCGGCGGCGAGGATGACGCGTTCCCATCCATTGACCGACGAGGAACGCGCGACGATCCGTGCCGCGGTGCTGCGCCTCGTGCCCACCCCGACGGCCAAGGGACTGATCGAGCTGACCGCGGATGCGAGAGCCTGGTTCGCGGCTCAGTGTCTGGAGTACGAACGCTCGTACGACCAGGGCTATCAGTTTGCGCGTTGGCTTCGAGAGAGGTTGGGCAAGCAGGGCCGCATCGACCTCGACGGACTGCTGTGCAAGTGGGGCGTTGCTGTCGAGGCCGGGGATTTCTACCGCGGCCTTGACGCGATGGCGGTCTGGACCGAAACGTCCGCGGCCATTCTGCTGAACCAGCGGGGGATCCACAGTCGCTACGTCGGCGGGCGTCGTGCGACGCTGGCCCACGAGATCGCGCACCTGCTGTTGGACCGTGACGGAGCTCTCCCCGTCGCAGAGGTGCTGGGCGGCGCGGTCCCGGAGCACGTCGAGGTGCGCGCCCGGGCATTCGCGGCCGAGCTGCTGGCGCCGCAAGAGGAACTGGTGGTGTGGGTCGGTAAGGCAGTCCCAGGCGACTCGAAGCTGCTACGCCGCCTTGCCGATCGCTACCGGGCGAGCGAGCAGCTCGTGGCTTGGCAGCTCATCAACTCCGGCGCGCTCGAAGACTGGTCGCCGGCCCACAGCGCCCACGTCCACCGTGTCGCGGGGCGGTTTCCCGGGTAGGTATCTTGCAACGATCGCGGGGGCACCGAGGCGAAGGAAGCTAGCCTCTGCAGGCGCGCGCGAGCCCTGCGGCGACCGACGTGAAGCGGTCGCCCAGCACCACTCGATCTGCACCGAAGCGCTCATCGAAGGCCCGGCGAACGGCGGGCACGAGCGAGGTGCCGCCGGTCATGAACACGCGGTCCACGTCTTTGGCCGAGGCGCCGGTCTTCGCCAGCAGGCGGTCGACGGCGGCGGCGATGCGGTTGACGTCGGGCTCGATCCAACCTTCGAAGTCCGCTCGGGTGATGGCCTGCTCGATGTCGATGCCCTCCTCCCGGAAGCGCAGCGTCGCGGCCTCCTGGGTCGACAGCGCCACCTTGGCGCGCTCCACGGCTCGGAAGAGGTGGAAGCCCAGGTCGCCGCGGACCAACTCGAGCAGCGCCCGCACCTTCTTGGGCTCGAGGGAGGTCTGGGCCACGCTCATCAGGAGCTGCATGGTCTTGGGGGCTTTGAGGAAGCTGAGGAGGTGCCAGCGTTCGAGGTGCGCGTAGAGCCACTTCGGCACCTCCATCGTGCGGGAGGGGGACGACTGGTAGCGGCTGCCGTAGCCGAGGCGGGGGGCGACGACCTGCCGCACGATGTGCCCGTCGAAGACGTCCCCGGCGATGGGCTCACCGTCGGTGCCGAGGATCGCGTCGCTCCTCTCGTTGCGACGCCCCGGGCCGACGCAGAGCAGGCAGAAATCGCTGGTCCCGCCGCCGAAGTCGGCGACCAACACGACCTCGTCGTGGTCGAGCGTCGCCTCGTACTCGTGGGCGGCCCCCACGGGCTCGTAGACGAAGCTCACGTCGGTGAACCCCGCCGCGGCGAGGGCGTTTCGCATTCGCTCGAGGGCGAGATCCTCCGAGCAGCTCCGCCCGCCCCCCGCGTAGCGCACGGGTCGACCCACGACGGCGCGGGGGCCGAGGGGCCCCAGCGTCTCTTCGGCGCGCTCTCGGAGGCGGCGCAGGAAGTAGGTGAGGAGCTGCTCGAGCGTGTACTTGCGTCCGAATATGTCGGTGACGCGGAAGCTCTCCGACGTGAGGAAGGACTTCATCGATTGGATGAGCCGGCCGTCGTTGTCGTCGATGTACTGCTCGATCGCCCCCGGGCCGGCGGTGGGGCGCGGGGGCTGACCGGGGTCGGGGCGCTGGAAGAAGAGGATCGATCGGAACACCCTCAGGGCGTCGTCCTCGAAGGTGGCGAGCCGAACAGCGGCGCCGTCGGCGACGGCGATGGCGCTGTTGGTCGTGCCGAAGTCAATGCCGATGGCGCGCATGCTTCCCCTTGCTCCCGCTCAGTCGCCGCTGGGCTTGTTGTCCCCGCTCAGTCGCCGCTGGGCTCATCGTCTCTGGAATGCCCGGAGGATCGGCAGCAGCGGGGCGTGGTCGTCGGTCCACGTTTGTCGCACCGAAGCGTCGACCAGGTCGAGCTCCCCCTCCTTGGTGACCCAGCTTCTGAGCTCGGGCCGGCGGGTGAGCAGGATCCAGCGGGCCCGGTTGAGGGCGCGCTTCGGCTCACCCTCGCTGGTGATCTCGGACAGCTCCATGCCCAGGTGCGCGGCGTGGGCGCGAACGATCGGGCGCAGGTCCAGGTGGCGGTTGGAGACGTTGATCGCCAGGACCCCGTCGCGGGCGAGGCGGGCGTCGTAGAGCTCCATCGCTTCCCGTGTGAGCAGGTGGGCGGGGATGGCGTCGCCGCTGAAGGCGTCTAGGACCAGCACGTCGTAGACGGCGTCTGTACGCGAGAGCGTCAGGCGGGCGTCTCCGAGGACGGTGTCGACCTCGGCGCAGGTCTCCGAGAGGAAGCTGAACCAGGTGCGCGCGGCGCGAAGGACCAACGGATCGATCTCGTAGAAGGTGATCGAGTCGCCGCAGCGGCCGAAGGCGGCGACGGTGCCGACCCCGAGACCGATGGCGCCGATGTGGCGCGGCGGGAGGTCCTGGCCCCAGCGGAAGAGCAGGCCCAGGCCGCTTCGCGGGCCGTAGTAGGAGGTCGGGTCCCTTCGCCTCGCGTCGGTGTACTGGCGGCCGTGCATGATCCGGCCGTGCAGGAGGCGCAGGGAGGGGCCCTCGGGAGCACGCGCGGGCGTGTGCTTGACCTTGAGGACGCCGTGAAAGCCACGGGCCATCCATCGGGAGCCGGCGTAGCTGGTCGCGGCGTGCCGGTAGAGGCCCCAGGCGAGGAACGCCACGGCCATCGCGGGCAACAGCCAGACCCAGCGTGGCTCGCCGCGCATCGCGACCCGGCGCCGAGCTCGCCAGGCGATGGAGAGCGGGAGGGCGGCGGTGAGCACCATCGCGACGTGGAGCTCGACGCGCAGGGGGAGGAGTCGCGGGGCGCCGACGCCGACGAGGAGCCCGCCGATGGCGCCGCCGGTGGCCGTGGCGAGGTAGAAGCCGGTGAGCCAGCCGGGGGGCGGTCTGTGGCGCACGAGGTCGCCGTGGAGGACCATGCAGCCTGCGAACAGGCCGCCGGCGTGGAGCGCGAGCTGCCAGGGGAGGCCCAGCACCGCCCCTCGGTGGAGCGCCATCGTCTGGCCGAAGAGCGCGATGACCAGCGCCGGTATCCAGAAGACCGGGGACGCGAGGCGCGGGCGTCCGAAGCAGATGATGAAGCTCAGCAAGTAGAGGGCGAGGGGGACGACCCAGAGGAATGGCGTCGCGCTGATGTCCTCGCTCATCCGGTCGGTGGTCGCGAGCAGCAGGGTCGAGCCGCAGGCCGACAGCGCGACCCAGAGGACCCGGTCCGCGCGGCTTGGTGGCGGCCCGACGGGCTCGGCGTCGACGGGCGCGACGGTGGTCCCCGCGCGCCGCCAGGTGGCGACGCCGCACGCCGCCAGAAGGAGCGCGAAGGCGGCGTAGGCGACCGACCACGTGGCGGCCTGGGCGCTCAGCCCCAGGGCCGGCTCTACGAGCAGCGGGTAGGCGAGCAGCGCGACGAGCGATCCGGCGTTGGACCACGCATAGAGCCGATAGGGCTCGCGAGCGCGCTCGACGCGGGCGGCCCAGGCCTGCACCAGCGGCGCGGTCGCCGAGAGGATCGCGTAGGGCACGCCCACCGAGAGGAAGAGCACCAGCAAGATGCCCACCGTCGGCGGTGTCTCGGGGGCCGGCGCCTCCGGGGTCAGGGGCAGCGTGAGCAGCGAGAGCGCGAGCAGCGCCGCGTGCAGCACCACGCCGCGGCGCGCCGGGAGCCGCAGCACGAGCAGGTGCGCATAGAGGTAGCCGGCGAGCAAGCCCGCTTGGAAGAAGAGCATGCACACGGTCCAGACCGTGGAGCCGCCGCCGAACCACGGCAGCACGAAGCGCCCCAAGAGCGGCTGGACCAGGAACAGCAGAAAGGCGCCGAGGGTCGTGGCGGCGGCGAAGAGCGCGTGCACGAGACGAGAATCAGTCCTTCCGCGCCTGGTGCCCCGGGCCCAGGATCTTCGGGAGGTAGGTCGCGTAGTCGAAGTTCGGGGAATGGTGCTCGTTGTGACACCTCACGCAGACCGACTCCTCGGCGTGGCGCTCGGTGGAGTCCTCGTCGCCCCCGAGCTCGACATGCCTGGCGCCGGGGCCGTGGCAGACCTCGCACTGCACGGCCTCGAGCCGCTCGGTGCGTCCGAGGACGGCGCCCCCCGGCTGCTGCCAGCCGGTGACGTGGCAGCTCACGCACCCCGCGTCGAAGGTCTTTCCGGCCTCTTCGAGCGTCTGCCAGGCGCGGGCGTGGGGCGTGGCGGCCCACACCTCGTGGGATTTCTCGTGGCAGTCGATGCACTCGGCGCCGCCGCTGTAGCCGCTCCCGCCCTCGGGCACGGGGGGGGCCTCGCCCGCCGCCGCCAGGTTGATGCGCTTCAGATCCGCGTTGTACGCCGCGACCCACCCCGCGAGCCGCGGATCCTGTGGCACCTCCTTGGTCACCGGCAGCAGCGTGTACTCGAAGCGCTTGCCCTCGACCTCCGGCACCTCGAGGGCCGCGAGCTCCCGCTTCAACTCGGCGATGGCGTCGGCGAGCGCGGGGGCGCGGTTCAGCGCGTACATCTGGCTTCGCATGTCGATCTGGAGTTGCAGGGCCTTTCGCCCGCGGGCGGCGTCGCCCACCGGATCGGCGAGCTTGCCTGGGGCGGTCGCGTCGTGGAGCGTGATCCGACCCAGGTTTCGACCCCGATCGCCCGCCTCCAGCAGGTACGAGCCCCCGGCAGGCGACACCGACGTGCGCTCCTTGGGATGGTCGCCGAGCACCCACAGATCGACTCCGTCGCCGGACTCGGCCAACCCGCGCAGATCCGCTCGCGGGATGGCGCCCAACGCGACGACGATGTGGGCCCCCTCGGCGCGCAGTCGAGCGCCCTCCGCCAAGGCCGCGGCGGCGGGGTCGGTGGCCGTCCCCGCGGGGACCTCCGCGCCGATCGGGACCAGCCCGAAGACGCCCACCTTCAGCGCGCCGAGCTGAAGGACCCGCCCGCGACCGCCGGGGACGTTCGCGGTGACGTCGGGGAGGGGACCGGTCTTCCACAAGGACTTATAGAAGTCTCGCCCCCGCACCAGCTCCGTCGCCGTCGGCGCGACGGCGTCGACTCCGATGGCCCGCAGCGAGCGCGCGATCAGGCGCGCCTTCTCCTCTTCCTGTCCGATCTGGTGGTCCGGCGGCGCCTTCTCGAAGAGGTGGGGCCCCACCACCAGTACGGCGGTGGGCCCCAGCTTGCGCTCCGCCTCGACGAGGGAAGCCACGCGGTCGATCCCGCCGAGCAGGAGGTCGACGGTGCACCCGCAGGGCTCGATGTAGCCGATGGTGGAGGACAACACGAGCAGCCGCGGAGGCCCCGGAGGGGCTGCGGCCTCGTCGGGGACGCCGCCACAGCCGATGAGCATCGCCACCCAGAGCCACCTCGTCATCGCCCGGCCCCCAGGACGGTGCGCGGATCGACGGGCGCGCCGAGGTGGCGCACGATCCAATGCAGATGAGTCCCCGTCGCGCGCCCGCTCGCGCCGACCAACCCGATGACCTGTCCGCTCAGCACTTCGTCTCCCGGGGCCACGATGGCCTCCGCCAGATGGCAATACTCGGTTCGGTATCCGTACACGTGGTCCACCGCCACCGTCAGCCCGCACCCGTCGGCGCGCCGGGCCACGTCCGCCACCACGCCGGGCGCCGCGGCCTGGACCGCGCGACCCCTCGGGGCGGCCAGATCGATGCCGTTGTGGAAGGCTCGCACCCGGCGGTCGAAGGGGTCCGGCCGGTCGCCGAACTCCGAGGTGACGGGGGCCCCGTCGATGGGCCACTCGAACACCAGCGCGACGGGCGCCACAGGTCCGCCGACTGGCCCGACGGAGGCCTCGAGCTGGCGCACGAGCGCCGCGGTGCGGCGAATCATCGCTGGTGTCAGCGGCGGCGCCTCGCCTCGAAACGCCGCGTCGCGGCGCGCGCGCACGCGGTCCGACATCGCGCGACGCTCGTCGGCGGACAGCCGGCCGGCGGCGAGGGCCCCCTCGACGCGCAGCAGCTCGGCGCCCCACGCCGCGTCCGCCGCCGCCCGATCGAGCCGGGTCACCTCAGGCGGCGGCGCGCTCCCGCAGCCGAGGATGAGGAGCACCGATGTGAGGGCGCAGGATCGTCGCATCGAGGCGAGGCTAACACGCGCCTCCCGCGCAAGCTTTACAGCTCAGCGGGGCTGACGGAGACTCCACGGGTCGTGGCCACGCGTGCGCGCCCATGTTGAGTTGCCCCGCCTGCGGGCATGAGAACCGCTCCGACGGAGACCGGTGCGTCCACTGCGACACCGTCCTGCGCGGCGTGGGCCGGGCGTTGGCGACGGTCGACTCCATGGCCCCCATCGAGGTCTCGTCCGACCAGTCGTTGGCCCTCGCAGAGACCGGCGAGTCGCCATCCTCGGACGTTTCGAAGCGCACCATGCTGGGGTTGCCCAGCCCGCTACCGGATCTGAAGACGGAGCGCGACCTGCCCAACGCCGCCGAGGTGAAGGCGGCCGCCGAGATGAGCCGCACCGTCTTTGGGATGCCCTCTCCCCTCGCCAAGGTGGACCCCGAGGAGGCAAAGAAGACGGTCTTTGGCATCCCGTCCCCTCTGGCGGGGCTGACCACCGACGAGGGCGTCGCCGCGGAGCCCGTCGCCGAGCAGGCCGCCCAGAAGACCGTGATGGGCCTACCGAGCCCCTTCGCGGCGGGGGCTCCGGTTCAGGCGAAGCCGACGCCGAAGGTCGAGCAACCCCGCACGCGGCCGATGAGCGTCGCCGACCTCCAGTCCAAGCAGACGGCCCCCCCCCGCGAGAGGACCCCCGCGGCGGTCCAGGCGCCGCCCAAGGGTCACCCGAGCGGGCACTCCGCGCGTGACCGCGAGGCGGCCGAGCTCTACGCCGCCGCCCGGTTCGCCGCCGCCATCGCCGAGGACGAGAAGGTCTACGCGACGTCCCGCCACAGAACCGCGCTCCTCGCGCTGCTCCTCGTCTCGATCGCCGCCGCCGTGGCCGCGGCCTTCGCGTTCCGGGAGAAGACCCGGCTGAAGGCGGAGCTCGCCAGCGAGCCCGCCGTCACCCGCAGCGCGGACCGGTTCGGTGTCGTCGCCACCGTCCGCACCTCCGAGCCCGCCGTCGTGAGCTACCCCGGCGGCGAGGCCCGCGGAGCCGGTGAATGGGAGCTCCAGTTCTCCGTCCCTGAAGCGGACATGCACGTCGGCTCGAACACCATCCATCTCGATGCCGTCGCCGAGGCCGGCGGCGACCCCGTCCGAATCCCCGTCCGCATCGTCCTCTACTACCGCTTCAAGGTGCCGCCGGTGGCGCCACCCAAGGCCGCGACGCCGATCAAGGCGTACGTCGAGGTGGCCGAGGGGTGGAAGGTGGCCGTCGAGGGCGGAACCTCTACCGAAGTGGGCAAGGGGCGCATCGAGCTCGCGCTGGACCCCAAGCCGGTCCTCGTGCCCGACAGCCCGGGGGCGCTCTCCGTACGCCTCGCGCTGACCTCGCCCACGGGGGAGAGCAAGCACTTCGTAGAGGCGCTGCGCGTCCCCATCCCCGACGCGCCGCTGCACCTGACGACGCCCGCCCAGCGGTGGCGGCGCGCCGCGGAGACGGTGCCGGTGCGCGGACTCACGCTCCCCGGCGCGGAGGTGCATGTCGGAGATGCCCACGCCACCGTGGGGGCCGGCGGCGCGTTCGATCTGAGCGTCCCCGTGGCGCTCGGTAAGAACGAGATCGATCTGAAGATCAAGGCACCTGGACGCAAGACCATCACTCGTCGCTTGAATGTCGAACGGCTGAGCGCCCACGCCGCCAAGTGGGAACGGCTGCGCCTCAAGCGCGACACCCGGAAGTGGCTGCGCGGCGCGAAGCGGACGCCGAAGTACGACCAGATGCTCGCTGAGCCCGGCGCCGTGGAGGGCCGCAAGGTGCGGATCCGCGGCCAGCTCGTCGAGGTGCGACGCGGCAAGGATGGCGGGCCCGACCAGCTTCAGCTCGTCACCTGCATCGGCAAGGGCGGCTGCCCGGTGTGGGTGGCCACGGACGGTCCGGTGCTCGTCGGGCAGGGGGACAAGATCACGGTGGTGGGCGTGCTCGCGGGCGTCCACACCTTCCAACGCGGCGGCGCCACGCTCCAAGCGCCGCGTGTCGACGCCAGGTTCGTAATCCCGTGACCGCCGAGCCGGGCCGCGATGGGGGCCTGTGCCTGGTCTGTGCAAGCGAACTTCCGCCCGGGAACGCCTTTTGTGGGGCGTGCGGGGCGAGGGTGCCGATCACCGGGAGCACGGCGAGCGAGGACGGCCTCCTCGGTCGGGTCGTGGACAGCCGGTTCCGCATCCTGCGGCTGCTCGGGGCCGGCGGGATGGGCGCGGTCTACCTCGCGGAGCACGTCGGCATCGGGAAGAAGGTCGCCATCAAGGTCTTGCGCGCGGACCTGCGTGGCCAGCGCGACATCGTGGGCCGCTTCCGGCGCGAGGCGATGGCGGTCTCGCGGCTCACCGACGCGCACACCATCACGGTCTTCGACTTCGGCGTCTGGAAGGGCCTCGTCTACCTCGTCATGGAGTACCTGCGGGGGGCCGACCTCGCCGCCGTCCTCGAGCGCGAGCGCCGACTCGACATCGTGCGGACGCTGCGCGTCGCCCACCAGATCTGCTCGAGCCTCGCGGAGGCCCACGCGATGGGCATCGTGCACCGCGACCTCAAGCCCGAGAACATCTTCATCAGCCGGACGACGTCGGGGGACGAGCTGGTGAAGGTCCTCGACTTTGGCCTGGCGAAGATCCTCTCCCCGATGGACCAGCCCGAGGGGCGCTTCGAGACGCAGGACGGGATGCTGCTCGGCACGCCGTACTTCATGGCGCCCGAGCAGGTCCGCAGCGAGGGCGTCGACCAGCGCACGGACCTCTATGCGTTGGGGGCGCTCATCTTTCGGATGTGCACGGGGCACCACCCCTACCGCGGTCGCTCGCCGATGGAGGTCCTGGAGGGTCACCTCTCGGGGATGCTGCCGACGCTGAACTCGGTCGCTCCAGACCTCCAGGTGCCCGAGCCCCTCGAGGACATCGTGCGGCGGCTGATGTCTCGCGACCGGGACGAGCGACCGGCGACCGCGCTCGAGGCAGACCGCACGATCGTCGGTCTCCTCGAGGCCCTCGACCGGCCGGTCTCCCGGGCCCCTGGCCCCGCGCCGCTGCCTGCGCTCGATCCCCCGGCGCTGGACTTCCCGTCGGCGTTCTCCACATCCGCGCTGCTCGACTCCGACGCCTTCGACTCAGTCTCGACCTCCGCGCCGGCCTTCGTGGCGCCCACCCGAGACGAGTTCGCGCGCTACGAGCGCCGCCTCAAGGCCAAAGCGTGGTTCACCCGCCTCGCCCTGGCGGCCCTCGTGATCGGCGGCGCCGGCGCGCTGTGGTACGAGTTCACGCATCGCCCCTACGTGCCGCCCACC
The DNA here is from genome assembly GCA_964402225.1 of uncultured Nannocystaceae bacterium. GTDB lineage: Bacteria > Myxococcota_A > Bradymonadia > UBA7976 > UBA1532 > CAYOBQ01. The sequence continues at coordinate 12,532 of CAYOBQ010000165.1, forward strand.
TTCGAGGTCGAGCCGAACGACGACCCCGCTCAGGCCACGCGCATCGTCGAAGGCGTCAGCATCAAGGGCTACCTCGGGCGGCGCCGCGACAAGAACCGCAGCGACCGGGACGTCTACCTCGTGGACGTGCCGCCTCACCGGCCCTTCGCGGAGATCGATCTCGAGGGCGTGCCGGGGATCGATCTGGTCGTGGAGGGCTTCGACACCCGCGGCAAGCGCCTCTTCAAGTACAACGGTGCCGGCGTCGGCGCCGCCGAGCGCGTCCGCGGGGGCCGCGTCGACCGGGCACAGCTCGTTGTCGTCGTGCGCGAGATGTGGGTGCAGGGCCAGCGCCCGAGCGAGAACTCAACCGACCCCTACGACCTCGTGGTACGCTTCGGCGCCGATTTGCCAGCCGCGCGACCACACCCTTGAAGAGCTGCGCCCTGTTGTCCCTGGTCCTGCTCGTCGCCTGCTCGGGCGAAGGCCCACCGGACGTCCCCGCCGGGCATGACACCGAGATCTCGCCCGACGTGCTCGCTGGTGAGGAGGCGAAGTCCGACGGCGATCCGTGCGCAGCCCATGGTGAGGGGGACGTCGACGGGGGCGCGCTGTTGGTGCTCGTCAACAAGGCGTCCGGTGGTCAGCTCCGCGCCGACTACGTGCCCGTCGATCTGCTGCCGCTCCATCCCGCGAACGTGATGCCCGGCCGCGGCGCCTTGCTGCGGGCCGGCGCCGCGGCCGCCTTGGAGCGGCTGGCGTCCGACGCCCTCGAGGAGGGCTTCGACCTGCGCGTCCGTTCCGCCTACCGGGGCTTTCGCGAGCAGTGCTTCACCCTCAACTACTGGGTCGAGCAGAAGGGGGCCGAGCACGCTGACCGGTTCAGCGCGCGGCCCGGACGCAGCCAGCACCAGCTCGGCACGACGGTCGATCTCACGGCGGAGTCCTGGGGGTGGGTCCTCGAGCCCGAGGTGGCGTTCACGGCCGAGGCGGCGTGGCTCGTCGGCAACGCCCACCGTTTTGGCTTCGCGCTGAGCTACCCGGACGGCGCGGAGGCCGTCACCGGCTACGGCTTCGAGCCTTGGCACTACCGCTACATCGGCGTGGACGCGGCGGCGGAGATGGCCGCGGAGGGGATCTTGCTCGAGACCTATCTACGCCGATGCCGGGACGACGAGTCGACCCTCGACTGCCCCGAGGAGGTGGCGCCGGAGGTCCCCGTCAACCACCGCTTCATTGGGGGCGCCTGCGCCGCCGACGACGACTGCGCTTCGCTGGGGGACGACGCCCGCTGTCTGCTCGAGGGTCACCCTGGGGGCCACTGCACGCGGCCCTGCGAGCGAGGTTGCCCCGACCGACCCGGCAACAACGCGCTGACCTTCTGCGCCGCCGAGGCGGGGGCGGGGCTGTGCCGCAGCCAGTGCGACTTCGACCGCTTCTCCGACTCGGGCTGTCGCGAGGGCTACGCCTGTGCGCCAGGCGAGCGCCCGGACGCGTCGCGCCGGGCCGACGTCTGCCGACCGGAGTAGTCCCGGACCCTTGGCGTGTCCGCAGGCACGCTGCTACATTCGCGCTCGCCAAAAAAGCGAGGAAGATGGGCGCCCAACACGCGGGTCACGCAGTCGTCGTCGATGTCTCACCGGAGCGGCTCTACGAGTTGGTCTGCGACTTCGAGACGTACCCCACCTTTGTGCCGAACCAGAGCGCGGCCCGGATCCTCTCCCACGAGGGCGACCGGTGGCGCGTGGAGTTCGAGCTCACCGTCGCCAAGCGGCTCCGCTACGTACTCGATCTCGTGGGCGAGCCCGGGCGTAGCTTGAGCTGGACTCTGGTCTCCGGCGACATGATGAAGACCAACACCGGAGGCTGGACTCTCGAGCCGTTGCCCGACGGGCGCACCCACGCGACCTACCGGATCGACGTCGCGCTGAAGGGCTTCGTGCCCCGCTCGATCACCCGCGCGCTGATCGAGCGCACCCTGCCCGCCAATCTGGAGGCGTTTCGAGCCGAGGCCGAGCGTCGCGGGTGAGTCGAGAGCGCATCCTCGCGTTCAACTGCGCGTTCATCTTCGCGTTCACCGGCGCGCCCGCGTCGGCGCTCGCCGGCCCGGTGGTCGGCGGCGTGGTGGCGCGACCCTCCGCGGTGCTCCCGTCCGGCGCGGTAGACGCCTTCGAGGCGGGCGTCGACGAGGCGCCGGGGGGCCGCGCCCGACGAATCGGGGCGGCGGCCCCCGCCGGTGGCCGCTTCGACGAGGGCGAGGCCGCGCTGAAGCTCGGCGAGCAGAAGTACCTCGAGGTCGAGTTGAAGGCCGCCAAGGCGGCGTTGACCACCGCCGTCGACGTCTTCCTCGATGAGCCGACGGACCTGATCGACGCTCGCCCGGCGACGCGGGCGGTGCTTCGCCTCGCCCAGGTCTGCGTTGCCCTGAAGCGGCGCAAGGAGGCCGACCGGGTGCTCGAGCGGGCGCTGCTGGCGCTGCCGCGTTTCCCCGCGGGGACGTCTCCGCCCCCGGACCTGCGCGGAAGGATCGAGACGGCGCGACGCCGGCTGCGTCACCAATTCGGCGCGACGTTGCGGATCACCAGCGCGCGCTCCGGCGCGAGCGTGTTGGTCAATGGTGTCGCGTTGGGCGTCACGCCGCTGGAGGTCGACGGGCTCGCCAGACGCCCGGTCCGCGTGACCGTGACGCCGCCCGGTGGGGCGCCCGAGTCTCGCCTCGTCGACCTCGCTGGCGGGGCGGCCGAGGTGCAGGTCGTCTCGGCCAGCGCCACCGTCGACCAGCTACGCACCAGCATCGCGCGCGGCGACGCCGAGGCGGGGTGGACCGCCGCTGCCCGGCTGCAGGCCAGCTTTCAGGCCGACTCCACCTGCCTCGCCGTCGTAGACGAGGAGGCGGTGGTCGTCGCTCGCCTCGACGCCACCCGCCGCGCGGTCGTCGGTGCGCACTCCGCCTCGCCGCCGAGCGACGCGTCCGGCTGGAGAGCGCTGGGGCGCTTCTGCTCCACCGGCGCCGCCTCGAATCTGGCGCCGGCGGAGGTCATCGAGGCGCTGTGGCCTTCGGCCGTCGAAGCGTCGGCGGGGGGGCGCTTCACGCGTTCGGCGGCGGGCTTTACCCTCGCCGGCCTCGGCGTCGCCTCCTGGGGAGCGGCGACGTGGTTCGCGCTCGCGGCCTTCGAGGCCGACGACCGCTTCAGCGCCGCGGGGGCCCAGAGCGACAAGGACGAGGCCAAGAACAACGCGCTCGTGGCCGATATCGCGATCGGCTCCGGGGTGCTCCTGGTCGGTACGGGGGTGTACCTGCTCCTGACGGACTCGGATTGATGGGATCTGCGCAACCCGCTGAAAACGCAGCGGAGATTTCGTCAACTGTATGCGTTGACCCCCGTGATCGCGGTGTGCTAGTCGTCCAATCGGTGGAGCGGATCCCCGGGGTGGGGATACGTCGGTTGGAACAGGGAAACGGTGAGATGAGTTCGCCTGGGGCAGACCTCGCAAACACGCCGATCCCGGACTCGACTCGTCGTGCTCCGGAGGATCAGCGGCGTCGGCCCGGCAAGAAGGGCCGCCGCCGGTCGCGCACCATCGCGACCAAGCGCCTGTCCAAGGAGGAGTTGGCCCTCGCCGAGGAGCTGAAGTCGGTCGTCTACGAGCGGCCGAAGTTCCGCGCGGAGTGCGCCAGCGGCCTGCGGCCGTGCCCCTACGTGAGCTGCAAGCACCACCTCTACCTCGACGTGAACCCCGAGACCGGGTCGATCAAGCTCAACTTCCCCGATCTCGAAGTCCTCAAGATGGCCGAGACCTGCGCCCTCGATGTCGCCGATCGCGGCGGCATCACGCTCGAAGAGGTCGGCGAGATCCTCAACCTCACCCGCGAGCGCATCCGGCAGGTCGAGGTGAAGGGGCTGCAGAAGCTCCGTGAGACCGCGACCGGACTGGGGCTACAGGACTTCCTGAACTTCCTGGAAGCCCACCTCGACGTCGACTAGGTACCCGCCGACCGGGAGTCCCCGATGGCACCGCTGCGCAAAGCGCTCCTCTCCGTCTCCGACAAGTCCGGCATCGTCGAGCTAGGCCGCCGCTTGGTGGAGTTGGGGATCGAGCTCGTCAGCACGGGCGGCACCGCCCGCGCCCTCGCCGAGGCCGGGCTGCCGGTCACCAAGGTCAGCGACCTGACGGGGGCGCCCGAGGTCTTCGGGGGTCGGGTCAAGACGCTCCACCCCACCATCCACGGTGGCATCCTCGGGCGTTGGGACCACAGCGCGGACCGAGAGGAGGCGGGGGCCAACGGCATCGAGCCGATCGGTTTGGTGGTGGTGAACCTCTACCCGTTCCGGGAGACCGTCGCGCGCCCGGACGTCACCGACGCCCAGGCCATCGAGCAGATCGACATCGGTGGCCCCTCGATGCTGCGCTCTGCGGCGAAGAACCACGCGCATACGGCGGTGGTCGTCGATCCAGCGGACTACGTCCGGGTCGCAGACGCCATCGCCGACGACACGATCGGCGCGCTCCGCCGGGGGCTCGCCTTGAAGGCGTTTCGCCACACGGCGGCCTACGACACGGCCATCGTGGGCTACCTCGAGGGTGGCGGCGAGGCGCTCCCGGCGCCGCTGCTGATCGCGGCGCCGCAGCTCGGGGTGCTGCGCTATGGCGAGAACCCGCACCAGCGCGCTGGCTTCTACGAGGCGCCGACGGCGCCGGGCGCGCCATCGCTCGCGCGCGCCGAGAAGCTCCACGGCAAGGCCCTCTCCTACAACAACTTCCTGGATCTCGACGCCGCGTTGAGGATCGCCGTCGATCTCGAGCCCACGGGGGCGGTCGTCATCAAGCACGGCAACCCGTGTGGCGCGGCCTGTGCCGTCGGGGAGGAGGGGCTCGCGGAGGTCTACGTGCGGGCCCGCTCCACCGATCCAGACAGCGCCTTCGGGAGCATCGTCGGCCTCAACCGGCCGGTCGACGGTGCTACGGCCACCAAGCTCGCCGAGACCTTCCTGGAGGCGGTCATCGCCCCCAGCTTCGCGCCGGAGGCGATGGAGGTCCTGACACGCAAGAAGAACCTCCGGCTGCTCCGCCACGCGCCCTGGCCTCGGGCCGCCTCGTACCTCGAGGTGCGCCACGTCGCTGGCGGCCTGCTGGTCCAGGACGCCGACGCCAAGGTCGACGACGTCCGAGCGGGCACCGTGGCGACGAAGCGGGCGCCCACCGAGGCGGAGTGGGCCGCGCTGGAGTTCGGTTGGCGGATCTGCAAGCACGTGAAGTCCAACGCCATCGTCTTCAGCCGCGCCGGTGAGCTCTTGGGGGTCGGCGCGGGGCAGATGAGTCGAGTCGACGCGAGCCGCATCGCCGCCGACAAGGCGCGGCGCCAGGGGCACGACCTGGTGGGTAGCGGGGTCGCCAGCGATGCGTTCTTCCCGTTCCCCGATGGGGTGGAGGCCGCCGCGGAGGCGGGCGCGACGGCGGTGGTCCAGCCGGGGGGTAGCAAACGCGACGCCCTGGTGGTCGAGGCCGCCGACCGCCTCGGGCTCGCGATGGTGTTCACCGGCACGCGGCACTTCAGGCATTGAAGCGCTGCCTCGTCGTCGGCGGCGGCGGGCGGGAGCACGCCCTGGTGCGCGCGCTGCTGCGCTCACCGCAGGTCGAGGAGGTCATCGCCGCCCCCGGCAACGCGGGCATCGCCGCGGAGGCTGGGGCCCGTTGCGTCGACATCCGCGCCACGGACCTCGACGCCCTCGTGGAGCTCGCCAGGGGCGCCGAGATCGCGCTCGTCGTGGTGGGCCCCGAGGCGCCCCTCGTCGCCGGGCTCGTCGATCGCTTCCGGGCCTGTGGCCTCCGGGTGCTCGGCCCCGTAGCCGCGGCGGCGGAGCTCGAGGGCAGCAAGGTCTTTTGCAAGGAGGTCCTCCGAGCGGCGGGGGTACTCACCGCGGAGTGGCAGGTCTTCACCGAGCTCGAGGCCGCCCGCGCCGCGCTCCCCGACGGACCCGTGGTGGTGAAGGCCGACGGGCTCGCCGCGGGCAAGGGCGTCGTGGTCGCCGCCGACCGGGCGGAGGCTGACGCGGCGCTGGCGTCGATGCTCGGCGAGCGTCGCTTCGGCGACGCGGGCGCCCAGGTCCTGGTCGAGCGCCGCCTCACAGGCGAGGAGGTGAGCGTCATCGCGCTGTGCGACGGCGAGCGTGCCGTCTGCTTCCCACCGGCCCAGGACCACAAGCGCATCGGCGAGGGCGACACCGGCCCGAACACCGGCGGGATGGGGGCCTACGCCCCGGCGCCTTGCCTCGACGACGCGGCCACGGAGACGGTGATGCGCACCGTCATCGAGCCGGTCCTGGCGGAGATGCGGCGCCGTGGCGCGCCCTTTCATGGCTTCCTCTACGCGGGCCTGATGCTCACCGCCGAGGGCCCCTACGTTCTGGAGTTCAACGTCCGCTTCGGGGATCCCGAGGCCCAGCCGCTCCTCGAGCTGCTCGCCTCCGACGCTTTCGACGCCTTCGTCGCCGCCGCCGACGGTGAGCTGAAGCCCGACTGCCTGCGCTTCCACGAAGGCGCCGCTGCCTGCGTCGTCCTAGCGTCGGCGGGCTACCCGGCCACCAGCACCAAGGGCGACCGCATCGAGGGCCTAGACCAGGTCGAGACGGCCACCGTCATCCACGCCGGGACGCGCGCGGACGGCGAGGCCGTGCTCACCAACGGTGGGCGCGTCCTGGGCGTGACGGCCAGAGCCGACGATCTACGAGCCGCCCTCGCGGCCTGCTACCGAGGTGTGGAGCAGATCCGCTGGCCCGGCATGCAGTTCCGCCGCGACATCGGGCACCGAGCGCTCTGACACAGGTGCTCGAGCGGCGGCTCACCTTCGAGCTAGTCGCCTTCACGGCGCTCGCAACGGCGACGCTGTTGTTGGTGCTGGGCGCGGGCCAACTCGCCAAGCTCGCCGATCTCGTCGGCGGCGGCGCCGATTGGGTTGGTCTGCTCGCACCGACGGGAGTGATCCTGCTCGAAGCGGCGCTGCCCCTCGCGGGGCTCGTCGCGGCGGGGTTGGTCTATGGGCGCCTCCGCGCCGACGGCGCCCTCGTCGCGCGCGCGGCGCTCGGCCAAGGTCCCGTTCGCGTCTGGGCGCCGCCGGCCCTCGTGGGGCTCGCGCTCGGGGCCTGCGCCGCCTGGCTCGCCCACGCGCCGGTCCCCGAGGCGGTCACGGCGCTGCGCGGCCGGCTGCTCCACGCCGCGGTCACCGGCGTGGTTGTGGACGCCGGGGCCGTCGGCCTCCCCGGCGGCGGCGTGGTCCGGACCGACCCCGGCCTGTGGGCCGCGCTCCCCAACGGTGACGAGGCTCCGACGCTGCTCCACGCCCGATCGGCACGGGTCGAGGCGACCGATAGCGGGCTCGCGCTCGAGCTGAGGGGGGTGCACCTCTGGGGGGCGGATCTCCGCGTGCAGACAGCCGAGGCCGAGGTGCGCCTGGACGATCCCAGCCTGTTCCGGCGCCTGGGCATGCTGGGTCCCCCGAACGCCACGACGAGCGCGGGCCTGGGGGACGGTCCCCACCAGCGCTTCACCTGGCACCGACGCCTGTCGCTCCCGGCGCTCGCCCCCCTCTGGGCACTCCTCGGGGCGCTCTTGGGCGCGGCCCTCGGCGGCCCCCGAGCCACCGCGGTGGCCGCCGCCGCGGTCGCCGCCGCCTACTGGCTGTTGCGGACCGGCGAGCTCAGCGCGCGCGCCGGTCTCCTCGACCCGGCCTTCGCAGCGTGGGCGCCGTTCGCGACGCTTCTGTGCGTCCTGGCCCTCGCGCTCCCGCGTCTCGCGACGCCCGGGAGCGTGTAGCCTGAACGACGTGTCGGCCGCGAGCTGTCGAAGACATCGGTGGCGAGCCCGGAGGCCGTCGTCTGCGCTCGCGGGACATCAGCCTCGCCCAGAGCACGCGCCAGCCCTTCAACGAGCCGCCTCGTTCGTCACCGGCTACTTGCCCAGACTCGCGATGGCGACGGCAACCGACCGATACGACCGCGCACTTCACGAGTTCCGCGTGGAGTTGCGGCGAGAAAGCACGAGCCCGCCGAACTCTACGCTTCCGGTCCAGGGTGGCAGGTTGTCGTCGGGAGCGCTGTAACCACTTGAAAGTACGCCGAAGTGATCACGCGTGGCGGGCCCGGTCTGCGGACGCATGGTCCGCCTCGCGAGTCCGGCGTCGGCCTTCGGCGCCGACCAGGGGCGCTCCCAACGTCCGTCAGGAGGTGACCACCGAGCGGGCTCTCAAAGCCTCGTACACCCGCCGGAATCCTTGGACGCGCAAACGTCGTGCTACCGGCGACGGCGCTTCTTGAGCTTGCGCTTCTTGCCCTTCTTGCTCTTCATCGCGAGGCGGGCACTCTTGATGACCGCGGGTTCGCCGCTGGCGTGGCCGCGGAGTTTGTACTTGACGCCATTCACGCCAGCCGGCTTGTGGAGGTAGACCACCGGACGCAGGCCATAGACGCCCTTGAAACGGTGCGACCACTTCTGGCCGCGCTTGGCGTTCTTGAACTTCTTCGTCTTGTATTGCGGCGCCTGACCGTTGTCGTCGACGAGGCAGACCTTGACGTTCCACGCCTTCTTCGCCTTGCCGCCGGTCACCTCGAAGTCCAGCTTCCAGGAATCGCTCTCCAGCGGGGGGCCGATGAAGACGCGCTCGGCCTTCAAATTGCCGGTGTAGTGGCGGTCGACGCCGAGGCCGCGGGGGCCGATCTTTCCGGCGCCAGCGTTGGAGTTGTATGCCTTGCCGAGCTTCTCGATCTTGTCCTTCGCCTTCTCGTAGTCCCTGACGCACTTGGCTGCGGAATCGGGATCATCCTTGTTGAAGGCGCTGCACAGCAGCTTGGAGATCGGCGGTCCCAGCTTTTGGAAGGCCGAGCCCGCCTTCTGCCAATAGGAACGGCACGGGTTGCCGGCCGCGTTGGCGACGCCTGCGAAGGCGAGCACCCCGCTAGCCACGATCACGACACTCAACTTCTTCATCTTGTATCTTCCCCTTGTTGTTGGTGCGCCGACGGCGCGGGTTCCCGGACGTGCGATCCACTCCATTATTCAGGCACGGGAACACTCTTCTTTCTGGACGTCTACCACATCCGCATCGGGTCCGAACCCCGGTCGGCAGGGCCCCAGTGGTCTCCCGACCTTCATGGTGCCCGATGCTCGCTGTGGGGACGAGGCGTTCGGCTAGCGGGCTAGGACGGTGCGGCAGAGTCGCGACGCGGCGCGCTGCACGCGCCCGCCAACCGATTTCGGCGTT
>CAYOBQ010000166.1:0-21708 GCA_964402225.1 uncultured Nannocystaceae bacterium
TGGCGGGCGCGTGCAGCGCGCCGCGTCGCGACTCTGCCGCAGCGTCCTAGGACGGCGGGGCCGCAACGTCGATGGCCCTTCCCCGGAGGAGCGTCGACTGAGGGACGCTGGTTCGACGGAGTCGAATCAGTCGTGGTCACCGAAGAACTCGGACTCCTCGTGCATGTCGTACTTCTCGGCCACCGCCGGATGCGTGGTCACGAGGCGTGCGTAGTCGTCCGCGGTTCCACCTTCGGGGTCAAGGGTGACACCGTCCGCCCTCATCCGCCGCAGCTCTTCGTACTTGTCGCGGAGATCTCCGAGAAGGTGGTTGGCGAAGTCGCGAGAGAGGTGCAGGACCTTGATGATTTGTGGACGTGTCGCGGATGTTCTTGCTCCCCTCGAAGACCGGCCGGTAGCCACGGCCCAACAGGTCGTTGTGGATCGCCTTCAAGGTCGGGCGAGTGACCAGCAAGTCGATGTCCTCCGTCATCCGCACATAGCCATGTGCGGTGAGGGCCATTCCGCCGATCACCGCGTGGGATATGCCAAGCTCGTCGAACTTTGACGTGAGGCGGCGGAGCGTCTCGTGCAGCCCGCCTTTGCCCTCGAAGAAGCGCGTGGATTCGGTGACCGCGAGGTTGACTCGTTCCAGCGGAAGAACTCGACACGATCCTGCGTGGCACAGCCCGCGCGACGGCTACCGTCTCCAGAAGGAGGGCGTCAGCAGCACGAGCAGCGTGTAGATCTCGAGGCGCCCTAGCACCATCAGAAACGCGCTGAACCACATCGACTGCGGCGTCAGGCCGGCGTAGTTGTCGAAGGGCCCGATCTCCCCCAACCCCGGGCCGATGTTGCCCAGGCTGGAGGCCGAGCAGGTGAAGGCCGTGAGCAAGTCCTGGCCGTCGAGGGCGAAGACCGCGGTGCCGAGAAAGACCAGCGCGAGGTACACGCCGATGAAGCTCGAGGTGGCTCGCAGCACGTCGGGCGGCACGCCGCGGCCCCCCAAGCGCACGGGCCGAACGGCGTGGGGGTGGCTCAGAAAGAAGAGCTCCCGGACCCACGTCTTGACGACCAGCAGGTGGCGAACGATCTTCACGCCGCCCCCCGTCGAGCCCGCCATCCCCCCGCAGAACATCAACGCGAGGAGCACGAAGAGGGCCACCGGCGCGTTGGTCCATTGCTCGAAATCGGCGCTCGCGTAGCCGGTGGTGGTGATGATCGACAGCACCTGGAACGCCGCGACGCGGGCGGAGTTGGCGGCCCCTTCGACTCGCCCAGAAAGCCCCAGGGCGAGGGCGACGGTGACCGTCGCCGCGACGCAGACGCCCGCGTAGACGATGAACTCCGGGTCGCGCAGATGTGCCCCCACCCGCCCTCGCAACGCGGCGAAGTGCAGCGTGAAGTTCACCCCGGCGACGAACATGAAGACGACGATCACCCACTCGACATAGCCGCTGTGGAACCCCGCCACGCTCGACGCCCGGGTGGAGAACCCGCCGGTGGCCATCGTCGCCATCGTGTGGCACACGGCCTCGAAGGCCCCCATCCCGCCAGCGGCGAGCAACACGAAGAGCACGGCCGAGAAGAGCAGATAGACCTTCCAGAGCAACCGCGCCGTCTCCCCCACGCGCGGCGCGAGCTTGTCGGTCGTGGGCCCGGGCACCTCCGCCTTGAAGAGCTGCATCCCGCCCACGCCGAGGAGCGGCAAGATGGCGACCCCGAGCACGATGATCCCCATGCCGCCGATGAAGTGGGTCATCGACCGCCACAGGAGCACCCCGTGGGGCAAGCCCACGCGCCCGTCGGGCGTGAGCCCGGGCACCTCCCCCCAGAGCCCGTCGCTGACGATGCTCGCCCCGGTGGTGGTGAAGCCGGAGACCGACTCGAAAAACGCGCTGGTGAAGCTACAGAAGTCGGCGCCGACGACGCCGGCCCCCGAGCCGCACACCCCGGAGAGGTGCGCGTAGAGCATATAGGGTAGCGCGCCCACGAGCCCCGCGACGAACCACCCCACGCCGACGATCAGGAAACCCTCGCGGTGCCCCACGTGGATGCTGCGAGCGTAACCGCGGGTGGAGATCCAAAGCACCAACCCGAGGGCGGCGCAGAGCACCGCCGAGGCGATGTGCCCCGGGAGGTCGGGGCCGCCGTTGTGCCAGGCCACGAGGGCTGAGGGGATCATCGCCGCCGACAGCAGCACCATCAGCACGCCCGTGAGGTTCGCGAGCAGCGCCACGCGCAGCAGCCAGGTGAGGCGCCGCTTCATCGGGCCCGATCGACACGCCGCGTGAGCAACCGCTCCACCGCGTCGATGGCGGACCTGTGCGCCACGACCAGGACGTGGTCCCCCGCCTCGACCACCGTGCCGCCGCTGGGGATCAGCACCTCGTCCTCACGAACGATCGCCGCTACCAACGAGCGCTTGGGGAAGCGCAGCTCGTGCAGCGGCGTCCCCACGATGTCGCTGGTGAGCTGCGCCTCGAACTCGATCGCCTCCGCGGCGCTCTCCTCGCCGAGGGCGCGGACCGCCATCACCCGCCCCTTGCGGATGAAGTGCAGGATCGAGCTGACGGCCTCCATCCGCGGGCTGATGCAGACGTCGATGCCGATCGCCTTCATCACCGGCAGGTAGTCGCCACGGTTGGAGGTCGCGATGACCCGCCGCGCTCCGAGCTGCTTGGCCACCAACGCGGACATGACGTTCGACTCTTCGTTTCGAGAGCAGGCGATGAAGGCCTCCATCTCGCCGGCGTTCTCCTCCTGCAGCAGATCGGCGTCGGTCGGATCTCCGCACACCACCACCGCTTGGGGGATCTGCTCGGCGAGCCACCTGGCGAGCTTCGGATCGCGCTGGACGAGCTTCGGCTTGAGCCCCTGCCGGCACAGATCCTTCGCCAGGAAGCGCGCCGTCTGGCCGCCGCCGACGATCATCACGCGGTGGATGGGCGCGGGCACCACGTCGATGGCGGCGAGGGCGCGCTCCGTCGACTCGGCGGGGGCCACCACGTAGATCTCGTCGCCCGGCAGCACGACGTCGAAGCCGTGGGGGATGATGACCTCGGTCTCGCGCAGGATCGCGGCGATGAGCAGCTTGGAGTCGGTGAGCCGCTCCGGCAGATCGATGAGCCGCATCCCCGCCAGCGGGCTCGTCGGCCCGACGCGCAGGCCGATGACCTGTACCCGGCCGCCGGCGAACTCGAGGACCTCGGTGGCGGCGGGGAGTCGCAACAACGCGAGGATCTTCGTCGCGCTGACCCGCTCCGGGTTGATCGCCAGATCGATCGAGACCCGGGGGTCCTCGAAGATGCGGGGATCCTGGTAGCTGGGGGCGCGGACGCGGGCGATCTTGATGATCTCGCTGGGGCCGAGGATGGCCGCGTTGAGGCAGGCGACCATGTTCACTTCGTCGGCGTCGGTGACCGCGACCAGCATCGCGGCCTCGGCGATCCCCGCCTTCTCGAGGACGTCCGGGCGTGCCCCGTGGCCGCGCAACCCTTGGATATCGAGGCCTTCGGTGGCGCGCGCGAGGACGGCCTCGTCTCGTTCGACCAGCACCACGTCCTGGCCCTCGCCTACGAGGTGCGACGCGATGTTGAAACCGACCTCGCCGGCCCCGACGATGACCACCTTCACGTGCTCGCAATACCACATGAAGTCCCCGAGCATGGTATTTCCCGGGCGTGAAGGGACTCATCGAGAGCGTTGGCCGCGTCGTGATCGAGAAGATCGAAGGCGTGGGCCGTTGGTTCATGCTGCTCTTCGAGACGTTCGCGTGGATGCTGCGCCCCCCCTACCGGGTGCGGCTGCTCTTCGAGTCGATGGAGTTCGTAGGTGTCGGCAGCCTCTTCATCGTGCTGCTCACGGGCCTGTTCACCGGCGCCGTCTTCGCGCTGCAAGGTGCCGGGGCCTTCAAGCTGTTCAACGCCGAGAGCCTGGTGGGCTCCACCGTGGGCATCTCGTTGGCGCGCGAGCTGTCGCCGGTGCTGACGGGGTTGATGGTCACCGGTCGGGCTGGCAGCGGGATCGCCACCGAGCTGGGCACGATGCGCGTCACGGAGCAGATCGACGCGCTGTACACGATGGCGGTGAACCCGGTGCAGTACCTCGTGGTGCCGCGGTTCATCGCGGGTCTGGTGATGGTGCCCCTGCTGTCGGCGCTGTTCACGCTCGTCGGCATGTGCGGCTGCTATTTTGTGGGGGTGGTCCTGCTGGGGATCGACGAGGGCATCTTCATGTCGAAGGTTCGCTGGTTCATCGATCCCGACGACATCACGAGCGGCCTCATCAAGGCGTGCGCCTTCGGCGGCATCCTGACGATGGTGGGGTGCTATAAGGGGTTCTACGCGAGTGGCGGGGCGCGCGGCGTCGGCCTCGCGACCACACAATCCGTCGTCGTCTCGAGCGTGTTCATCCTCATTGCCGACTACTTCCTCACTGCGATGATGTACGAGTGAAGGCCAAAGACGTCGTCACGCCGTTCTCGGTGGGCCTGGTCGTGCTCACCGGCCTCGGCGCGTTCTTGTGGATGGTCGGCCAGGTCCGTGAGGGCATCGACGACGACGCCGCCGGCTACCGGGTCAACGCGATCTTCCGCGACGTCAGCGGCCTCGCGGAGAAGTCGCGGGTCGTGGTGGCGGGCATCAACGTGGGGCAGATCGACAAGATCGAGCTCCACGGTGACCAGGCGCGGGTGTGGGTGCGCGTCAACATCCCGCTGAAGTCAGACGCACGCATCGCGAAGCGGCAGGCCAGCCTGCTGGGGGAGTACTACCTCCAGCTCACGCCGGGTTACACCGGCGATGCCCTCGGCGATGGCGACCAGATCAAGACGGTGGAGTACGACGTCGCCCCCGCCGACTTGCTCAACGAGCTGAAGGACATCGTCAAGAACGTCAATGAGATCACCGACAGCGTGAAGAACGTCGTGGCGGGGGACGAGGGCGAGCAGAAGCTCGAGCGAATCCTCGACAACATCAACGACACGGTGGCCGAGATAAACCGCACGGTCGCGGCGAACACCCCCAAGGTCGACGACGCCTTCAACAACGCCGTGGCCGTCACGCTCGAGGCCCGCAGGTTCACCCAGGAGTTCCGCCTCGACGCCCGCCAGGTGCTGAAGGACGCGCGGGCCGTCACCAGCAACGTCCGGGCCATCATCGGGGAACACAAAGGCGACGTGAAGGAGGGCTTCGCGGGTGTGAAGGGCGCCGTGAGCCGCTTGCAAGGCGCCCTCGACAAGCTCGACGACACCCTCGACCGGACCCGCTCCATCGCCACGAAGATCGACGAGGGCGAGGGCACCATCGGCAAGCTCGTCAACGACGACCAACTCCACGATGGCGTCGCCGATCTCGTCGAGGAGTCCTCGCAGTTCGTGCGCCGCATCACCCGCCTGCAGACCATCGTGGCGATGCGCAGCGAGTACTATCTGGGGCAGACGGCGGTGAAGAACTACCTCTCCATCCGCTTCCAGCCCAAGCCCGACAAGTACTACATGCTCAGCCTCGTCGACGATCCGCGCGGCAGCACGCGCTTCCGCGAGACCGTGACGGCGAGCAGCGCCTCGGCCGACGACCCGGTGGTCCGGGAGCAGGAGACCATCACCGAGGATCGCTTCCGCCTCTCACTCCAGTTCGCCAAGCGGTACTACTTCCTCACGGGGCGCATCGGCATCATCGAGAACACCGGTGGGTTGGGGCTCGACGCCCACTTCTTCGACGACGATCTGGAGCTCTCCGTCGATCTCTTCCAGTTCGACGGGAACGTGAACCCGCGCCTCAAGACCTGGGCGATGTACACCTTCTTCGAGCACCTCTACATCGCCGCGGGCATCGACGACGTGTTCAACGACGAGCTCACGGACGTCTTCGTGGGCGCCGGGATCCGCTTCAACGACGATGATCTCAAGGCCATCTTCACCACCGCGCCGACCCCCTCACTCTGATCGGAGACCCGATGACCCGGAGAACCGTCATCCTCGCCTCCACGTTGGTCTTCACGCTGGGCTGCGGCGAGGAAGAGGAGAGCACCGACGAGCACGATGTCGTGGCGATGCAGATCCAAGAGGGCTGCAAGCACTTCGAGCACGGCCCCCACGTCAGCGACCTCGTCGCCGCCATGGGCGAAGAGGCGCCGAGCGTGGAGCGACACCACCACTACACGGTGGCGGTGCCCGACGACGGGGGCGAGCTCGTCTTCCACCCGTCCGAGGGCGGCACCTTCATCATTCTGCTCGGGCACGCGGCGGCGACGTTGGCGGTCACGGGGCACGATGGCGGTGAGATCGCGCCCGCATCGAGCCGGGCGCCTGGGGACGACTGCGCCGAAGCGATGTCCGCCCAGGTCTACGAACTGCATCCGGCGATGCACCGACTCGCGCTGTCGGGCGCCTCGACTCTCGAGCTGGTGGTCCACGGCCCCCTCGAAGCCGCCCACGGACACGACGGCGCGGACCACGGCGGCTGAAGAGATCACCCGGACATCGCGGCCCAGTCGCGCGGCTCGAGGAAGTCGAAGATGCGGGCCTCGTCGCCGGTGGGGTGGTGGTCGTAGCGGTACTCGACCACCGGCGGCAGCGACATCAGGATCGACTCGATGCGCCCGCCGGTCTTCAGCCCGAAGAGGGTGCCGCGGTCATACATGAGGTTGAACTCGACGTAGCGACCGCGGCGCCACCCTTGGAAGGCGCGCTGCCGTTCGCCGTACGGGATGGGCAGGCGTCGCTCGACGATGGGGAGGTAGGCTGGCAGGAAGGCCTCGCCGGCGTCTTGGACGAAGTCGAAGTCCGACTCCAGGCGATCGAAGAAGATGCCGCCGACCCCGCGGTGTTCCTTGCGGTGCGGGATGTAGAAGTAGTCGTCACACCACGCCTTGAAGCGAGGATGGTAGGCGGGGTCGTGGCGGTCGCAGGCGGCCTTGAGGGTGCGATGGAAGTGCGCCGCGTCCTCCTCGAACGGATAGTAGGGCGTCAAATCGGCGCCTCCACCGAACCACGCCGCCGAGCCCTGCTGGATCATGCGGAAGTTCGCGTGGACCGTGGGCACGTAGGGGTTGCGCGGGTGCAAGACGAGGCTGATCCCCGCCGCCCAGAAGGCGGTGCCCTCACCGGGGAGGGTCTCGGCGAAGTCCGCCGGCAGCTCGCCGTGGACCTCGCTGGTGTTGACGCCTCCCTTCTCGATGAAGTCGCCGCCCTCCAGCACGCGCGTGTGGCCACCACCGCCGCCGGCGCGCCTCCATTCGTCACTGCGGAAGCGCGCCTCGGGCTCGAAGGACTCGAGCGCCTGGCAGATACGGTCTTGCAGGTCAGCGAACCACGCACTCGCTCGCCGTTTCATCTCGTCCACGTACGTTGACTCCGTCCCGGGTTCGCGCGAAGGATACCCCCATGAAGGCGGCGGTCGCAGCGGTCTGTTTTTGCGTGCTCGGCGGGGGCTGTAGCCTGGCGCTCGACGATCCGCAGGCCTTCGTCTCGGAGGATCCCGACGCGGCCCCCGATGCGGCCCCCGACGCGCTCCCCGACGCGGCCCCCGACGGACCGGCCCCCGATCGCTGGATCCCCCGCGACCAGTTCGTCCCACCGCCCGATGGCCAGCCCGACGCGGCGCCCGATGTCGTCGTGGACGCGGCGCCGGACGCGGCGCCGGACGCCGCCTGCGAGGCCTCGGAGGAGGTCTGCGACGGGGAGGACAACGACTGCGACCAGGCGGTCGACGAGGACTTTCCGGGCCAGTGCGATCTCTGCGGCGCCGCGGATCGCCAGGGCGTGTGCGCCGTCGGGGCCTTCATCTGCATCGGCGGTCAGATGCGCTGTGAGTCCTGGCTCCCGGATCCGGGGACCGCCGTGGCCTGCGACCTGATCGACAACGACTGCGACGGGGTCACCGATGAGGGCGACGAGGCGGTCCCGCAGCGCACGCCGGCGCAGCAAGCGGTCGTGGTTGACTGCGGAGATCGCGCCAACGCCGTCGCGCCGCCGGCCCGGGAGGACTGCGATCACGAGGATCCGCGCCGCGTCGGATGTGGCGCGCCCCATCCATGCGTCGAGCCGGGCTGCCGAAGCAACTGCACAGACGACCGGGACACGTCCCTCGATGGCTGCCGCGCCGACTGTCCGCGGCGCGAGAGCGAGCTCGAGCGAGCGACCTGCTGGGGTGACTGCGCCGACGTCGTCGAGCGCGCCTTCGCCGGGTGCATGAACCGCTGCCGCCAAATCGAGCAGGTCGCGACGCGGTGGTCCTGCACCGGCGGCGAGGGCGGCCCGGTCTGCCTCGCCATCGACTGCCCCGAAGGCCAGCGACCGGCGGGGCAGGGCTGCGAGGAGGACGTGGATCTGTGCAACAACGGGGTCGACGACGACGGAGATGGCCTGGTCGACGGGACGCTGGGTGGCGCGGATCCGTGCATGGCGGTCTTCGATCAACGGGGTCAGGCCAGGCAACAGGGGCTGTGCCCCGATCCCGGCGCCCCGGGCTGCGAGGACTCGGCGACCGTCCGTGGCGCCGAGTCGGTGAGCGACTCCACGTGTGAGGGCGGGCCCTGCCCACGCATGATCGACTTGAGCTACGCCTTCGCCCTGGATCGCGAAGAGGTCTCCGTTCGCGCCTACGCGGCGTGCGTAGAGTCCGGCTGTTGTTTGCCGGCGAGCGGGCGGACGTGGGCGCTGGCCCGCCAGATTCTCGCCGGTGAGATCGTCGACCGCCCCGACGCGCCGGACCGCTGCGCGCCGCCGCTCCGCGTGGAGCCGGGGGACGCGCGGATTCTGGATCTGCCGGTGACCGGCGTGTCCTGGTGCCAGGCGCGCGACTATTGCAACTGGGCCGGGAAGCGCCTGGCCACGGAGTACGAGTGGGAGCGTGGCGCGATGGGCGTCGGGCGCCCGCGGCGGGCCTACGCCTGGGGTGACGAGGCGCCGGCGCTGTGCCCCGGCACGCAGTGCTGCCGGGCGGCGGGCTTCGGCGGCGACCAGCCCGGGCTCTGCGAAGGCGGTCTCCCGGTCTGCGCGTCTGCGCCCCCTGAAGAGACCCGCCTCGCGTGCCTGGCGACCTACAACTTCGACGAGCCGGAGTGCGCGGGCATCGGCGGACCCGCCCCGGTGTATGCCAACGCGGACGGAGCGACCCCGGAGGGTCTGCTCAACATGTCGGGCAACGTCACGGAGTGGGTCTTCGACTGGGACGGCGCCTACGCGCTGGTGGACACCACCGATCCGACGGGCCCGGCCTGCGACACGGGCACCTTCCCCCGCAAGCGAATGACGCGCGGGCAGGCCTACACTTCGACGACGCCGCGGCTGCGGCTGGTCGACCGCAACCCGCTCTTCGACTCGATTCGCGCCCCGGTCATCGGCTTCCGCTGCGCTCGAACGGTGGTCGAGGGCGGGGCGTTGTGCGACGTCGCGATGCCCGATGTCCCCGGCGCGTGCCGACCCGACGGGGCGGCGATGGCGGCGTGCCCGGGCCCCGACTTCACCCAGAGCTCGCCCCTCGAGCGCACCACCTGCGGGGCGCTCGCCGAGGGGCGCGCCGGTTCGGACTGCGTCGCCGGCCTCACCGACTTCTGCGCGGCCCCCGGCGAGATCGCCGGTTGCGGGAGCTTCCTGGTGTCGAAGCTCCGCCTCCCGGCGGTGGTCTTCGACGACGCCGAGATCGCCGGGATCCTCAACACGGTCCTGCAAGCGGATCTCGCGCCCGGGGGCGGCTCGACGCTCTTCGCGTTCAGCCTCCCGGAGAACTTCGGCATCGATCAGAGCCGCGAGTGGAACGGCGACTTCGGCAGCGCGGAGATCAACGGCGACGGCGAGCTGGCGTGGCTCGGTGAGTTCGATGAGGGCATCTGCGCCCAGGCCGAGACCATCGAGTTCACGACCCGCACGGTCCAGGGGACTCGCGCGCTGCGCCCGGTGTGCAACGCATCGCGCGGGAGCGGCCGGCTGAGCTTCCGGTCCGCCCCCGTGAGCATCGGCTTCTCGGCGTTCGGGATGCAGGCGGAGTACGAGCCTGCCGCCGATTTGCTCAGCGGGACGTTGGTGCTGGTCGTGACGCTCGCCGATCTCGAGCGGACGCGCTTTGGCGAGTCGGCCTTTGGGGACGCGGGCCTTCAGCAGCGCTTCGAACGATTGGGGCTCAACGCCGACGATCTCTGCGGCCCCATCGGCTTTCTGGGCCTCGATTGTCTTCAGCAACCGCTGCTGCTCCAGGGCTGTGACGGTAACGAGTGCGCCGACCCTTCGACGTGCCGCGGATTCCAACTCCCGTTCACCTTCGAGGCGGTGCGCGCCCCGGCCGGGGTGGTCGGGCTCGACGCCTGCGCGGAGTAGCCGGTGCTGATCTGCCCCGTCTGCGAGCGGATGTACCCGCCCGAGAGCCACGAACGGTGCCCGGAGGACGATTCACTGCTCTACGCCCTGGGCGAGGGCGGCGCCGACGGGCCGAAGCTGAAGCCCGGCGAGACGGTCGCGGGCAAGTATGAGCTGCTCGAGGAGATGGAGCGGCGAGGGGGCGCGGGGCGCACCTTCAAGGCGAGGCAGACTCGACTCGCCCGGGTCGTCGAGTTGCGGGTGCTACCGCAGAACACGATCACCCGACCCTCCGATCACGCCCGCTTCCAGCGCGAGGTCGAGACCTGGGGCCGGCTGCGATCGGACCACCTCGTGCGTCTCTACGACTCGGGCTTCACCGAGAACAACGCCCCCTACATGGCCCTCGAGCTCGTGGACGGCGGATCGCTGGGTCAACGCCTGCGGGCCGAGGGACCGCTCCCGGTGGCAACGGTGGCGGTAGTGGCCGACCACGCGCTTCGCGCCCTCGAAGCCGCGCACGCGGCCAACGTCCTCCACCGTGACGTCTCGCCGGACGCGTTGGTGATGGGGCGGCGGCCCGACGGCGAGCCGTATGCGCGCCTCACGGGCTTCGGCCTCGCGAAGCACATGGGTGACGAAGACGACGACCCCACGGCGATCACCATGACGGGGGCGGTGATCGGCAACCCGCGCTACATGGCGCCGGAGACGATCATGCAGGGCGTGCTCGACCCGCGGACCGACCTCTACGCCCTCGGGGTCACGCTCTTCGAACTGCTCGCGGGGGAGCGACCGTTCCGCGGGGACTCGCTGGCCGACATGCTCAAGGCGCACGTGACGGGGACGCCGAACGCCCTGAGGTCTCTTCGGGCGGAGGTGGCGCCCGGCACGCAGCGCTTCATCGAGCGCCTGCTCGTCCGCGACCCCACGGCCCGCTTCCAGGACGCGACCGAGGCTCGAGCGGCGCTGGAGCGAGTCGATGAGACCCCCGCGACGCCCCAGACGCCCAGGTCGATCACCTGGTTGATCACGGCCGCGGTCGGGTTCCTCCTCCTCGGCGCGGCCCTTGGTCTGCTCCTGCTCCGGTAGGGCCAGCCCCGCCGGTCGCCCCGCCACCCGCCGAGAATTGGTCTGATAATCAAACAATGTGGTCTGTTTATCAGACCAATTTTCTGCGGGCCATGGAGGGACGGGGGAGGGAGGGGGCAGCGCGGCCGGCTCGGCGCGACGCGGGGCGCTACTCGAGGACGGTCGGGAGGAGCAGGCGGCGTTCGCCCCAGCACACAACGGCGCCGTCCACGCGAACTCCGCAGCTCTGGCCGAGGCCCGTGGCGAGGTCTGTGAACTCACCGTGGGGCGGGGCGAACTCGCCGGTCGTGAACGCGCCCCAGCAGGCGATCTGACCGTCCGCACGCAGCCCGCACGTGTGCCAGGTGGCGGCGCGCAGCTTCACGAAGTCCCCCTCCGGCGGGGACGCCTGGCCGGAGTCGTCCGCGCCCCAGCAGTCGACGGCGCCGCCCTCGCCGATGGCGCAGGTGTGCTCGCCTCCAGCGGCTACGTCAACGTAGCGGCCCGGGGGCGCGGGCTCCGTCTCGCCCCAGCACGTGAGCCCCCCGTTCGAGTCCAGCGCGCACGCGTGGTGATCGCCCCCGGAGATGGCGACGAAGGCCCCCGCCGGCGCGCGCAGCGCACCCCAACAGGCCACCGTCCCCTGCCCGTCGCGGCCGCAACTGTAGTCGACGCCGGCCACCAGCTCAGCGCAGGGTCCGGTGGGCGGGGAGGCTTGTCCGTGGTCATCATCGCCCCAGCAATGGACCGCGCCGTCCTCGTCGAGGGCGCAGCTATGCTGCCAGCCGGCGACCACGTGGCGGTACCGTCCGGCTGGGGCTTCGGTCTGGCCCTCGATGCCCACGCCCCAGCATCGCAGGCGACCCTCGGAGCTCAACGCGCAGCCGTGCTGCGAGCCGCTGGCCACCTCGACGTGGGCGTCGGCGGGGGCGATGGTCTGCGCCGCCGGGCTGTGGCCCCAGCACTCGACCTCGCCGTGGGCGCGGACCGCACACGAGTGGTCGTCGCCGACCGTGACGTCCACGAACGGGCCCTCGGGCGGTGACGCCTTCCCACGCCGATTCGCGCCCCAGCAGAGGACCTCGCCGTCGTCCCGCAGGGCGCAGGAGTGGTTGACGCCCGCGCTGACGCGCACGAAGCGGCCCGCGGGGGCGTCGAGCCGACGCGACAGGTGAAAGCCCCAACACCGGATCGTCCCCCCCGCGTCCACCGCGCAGGTGTGCTCGAAGCCCGCGCTCACGTCGAGGAAGCGACCCTCGGGCGGCGTCGCCTGGCCGTATCCGTCGTTGCCCCAGCAGGCGACGCGTCCCCCCGCGTCCAGGGCGCAGCCGTGGCGCCCTCCGGCGCTCACGCTCACGTACGCGCCGGCCGGTGGCGTCGATTGACCGCGGTCGTCGGCCCCCCAGCAGGTGAGGGAGCCACCGAGCCGCCGGACGCCGCAGGCGTGGGTCCAGCCGACGTCGATGTGCGAATACGTGCCCCCCGGGCCTTCGGGGCCCTCACCCCAGCATCCGAGCTCGCCGTCGTCCTCGAGCCCGCAGGTGAAGCCCACGCCCCCGGAGACCTGGACGAAGCGCGCATCCGGCGCGGCGCTCTCACCCGCCGCGTCGCTCCCCCAGCAACGGACACGACCATCGTCGAGCAGCGCGCACGTGTGTTGGGCCCCGGCGTCGACCGCCGAGGCCGGGTGCTGGCAGGCGCTCAGCGGCCCAGGGCAGGCCGGAACCGGCGCCGGCTCGTCGGGGGTGTCCTCCGGCGGCGCCCCTCGCTGCGGCATCCGCGCCTGGCCCGGGGACGTGTCCGGCGCTCCGACCGACGCCGGGGCGTGGGCCGCGACCCGAACCGCGGGCGCCGCGGCGGCGGGCTCACGGTCGAAGGCGCCGCTGACGTCGTCGGGGCCGGGCGTCGCCGGAGGCACCGGGGCGGGCATCTCGACCGGGGCCCCGTAGTCGCAGGCGATGAGGAAGAGGGCTGCAAGAACTGACGATGTGCGCATCATGACCTCCACAACGGAGGCAACGGTGCGCGACCCCGGGGCCCGAAACGCCCCGTGTCACGGGCGACGTCACAAAAGAGTTGCCAAGCCCGGCGTCGTGGATAAGATGCGCGCCGCTGTTCGCCGCAGGCGCGCAAAATGAGTCGGTCGCAACGATCGACGGCCTACCCCGCTCGGCTTCGTCGAGCGCAGATGCGCCCCGCCCTGCTTTTGACCATTCACCGGCTGATCCGCCCCCGTAGCGGACAGCCGCGCAGGGAGGATTCGTGATGCCACGCCACACGTCCGTCATCGCCATTTTCGCGGCGCTCACCTTCGGGTGCGCCGACATCAACGACGCCTACGAGGGCGTTGAAGCCAGCACCGAGGCGCTCATCGTCACCGGTACGCCCGACGGCGTCGGTGTGCTCCGGCTGCTCAACGATCCGCTGACGGACCTCGAGCGGCTCGACATCGAGGCCGACCTCGACAAGCGCTCGGCACGGGGCCTCATGCACCACCGAAACGGCCCCGACGGCGTCCTCGGGACGTGGGACGACGCGCTCTTCGGGTCGATCGAGGAGGTCGACGCCGTGAAGTGGGTCGGCGAGGGCGCGCTGTTGCGCCTGCTCGCCTTCGCCGACAAGCACGGTTATGTCCCCATCGGCGAGGAACTCCTCGGCATCTACGACGGCGTCGCCTTCTCCGTCGCCGAGGCCTACGCGCTGCTCGATCTGGTCAACGTCGCCTCCCTCAGCGAGCTCGACTACGAGCTCAGCCTCAACGCGCGCGCGGCCAAGGCGATCGTCGTCGCCCGTCCCTTCGCGACCCTCGCCGACCTCGCCGCGACGCGCTATGTCGGCCGCTCCACCCTCGCCCGCCTCAAGACCGCCGCTCCGCCGAAGAACCCTGATTCACCGTCAAGAAAATGAAAAAAAACGATGCTTCCACCATTTTCGTGGGGGGGGGGAGCGTGCTCAAGCTGAGGGAGGTTCGAGGAAGGTCCCGAGGAAGGTCCCACCCTCTTCGCGGGTGGCGGCTGTGGTGGCCCGCGCAGATTGCGGGGAGTTGTCCCGCGTTCGTCGCGGGCCGGCGTGGCCTCGCCAGGGAGTTGTCCCGCGTCCGCCACGGCGACCAGCGCGTGGGCCCGGCCGCCTTGGCGCGGGCCGCGCGCCCGGTCTATGGCCCGACGGGCGGCAGCGACCTCTCCCGCAGCGACGGCGACGCGCGCGAAGGCCTGCAGAGCCATCGCGTGGGGGAAGGGCATCGACGCGCCGACTTCCACTGCGCGACGCCCACCCGCCAGGGCGGCGTCCAGGCGCCCCGCCTCGAGATCGAGTAGCGCCAGCACGCGCAGGGCCGTGGACCAGGCGGGCGTCGCTCCGACCTTCTGGGCGAGGGCGATCGCCTGCGTGAGCGCGTCCCGGGCGCGCTCTGCCTCACCCAGCAAGCGAAGGACTGACCCGAGGGCGGCCAGATCGAAGCTCCGGGCGATGCGGTCCCCGAGCTCGGTCGAGAGCGCGAGGGCCTCCGACGAGTGCTCGGCGGCCAGCTCGAGCTCACCGGAGACCTCGTCGAACGTGGCGAGGTTGGACAGTTGGTACCGCTCGGCGGTGCGGTCTCCGGTGGCCCGCGCTCGCTCCAGCGCGTCGCGCGTGAGCGCCCGGGCTTCGTCGTGGTGGGATTGTTCCGAGAGCGCGATGGGGACATAGAGGGTTCAAAGCCGGCTGACGTATGTGTGCATGTATTCAATCGACTTAACATAATGTACATTGTGCGACGTTGGCTTACTTGTCGGTCGGAGCTTGCGCCGAGGTGAGTAGGTGCCACCTGGGCACAGGCCAGGGCAGTCCGCTGCGACGACCTCCGGGGTCGGCGCCACCCGGCGCTCGACGTCGATCCGGGCTGGGTCCCGTGGCTCGGCCGTGTTCTACGCTTCGTCTACGAGGCCGAGCCGGCGAGTGCTCGGAACACTCGGTAGGGCTTCGGGAACCAGGCCCAGTGGTCGTCGAGCCACACCAGGCCGTCGAAGCGGGTGCCGTCGTCGGCGCCGAATCGGTGGTAGGTCCACGTGAGCCAGAGGCGGCTGGATTGCAGCCGGCCGGCGATCCCCCGGTAGCCGCTCGGGAACTGGCGCGATAGCAGGTTCTCGCTCGCCAACAGGCCCGCCGAGCTGGCCACGACCCGGAGCTGGCTCTCTGCGGGGGCGGGCCGAGTATCGGGGGGGTCATGCGTCCAGAGCGCGTCGTAGGCGCCGAAGACCCGGTCGGCCCATTCGGGGGCGAATGCCGCGAAGGTGTCGTCGAGGTCCGGTCGCAGCTCGGCGACGGCCTCTGGGTCGTGGGGCAGCGGCTCCAATACGGGGGTGGCCTGGGCGATGATGACGCCCAGGCTCCGCAGCAGCGCTTCGCCGATCTCCTGGTCGCCCGAGAGGTGGCCGGCGACTTCGGCGGCGCAGCGGGCGACGGCGCCTTCAGGGTGGTCGCGGAGGGCCTCGACCCGCGGCGCCACGGACGCGAGGCCCAGGGCCCGCGCGGCGAGCAGCCCCAGGAGCAGGGTGCGCGGCGCTTCGGCTTCGAGCAGGGCCGTGACGGCCGCCTCGTCGAGGAGGGGCAGGCGTCGGCGCAGCTCTCGCGCGGGGCGCGGAGAGGTCTCGCAGGTCGAGCACGCGCAGGGAGACGACCGGGTTGAAGGTGTAGGTCAGCCGCGCGGCCCCGCGGCGCCACCCGGCCAGCTCCGGCTCGCCGGGGAGGGGGTCGGGGGTGAAGGGGCGCGTCCCGTCACGGCGCCAACGCAGGGGCGCGAGGCGGCGGGCGAGCTCCTCGAAGCCGCACTCCGGAGCGACCACGAGCCGCTGGTTCATGGCGCCTCCGTGGCGTCCTGGTGGAGTCGGTCGGCCACCTCGCCCGGGGGCAGCCCGCCGTGGTGCACGTAGACCGCGCACCCGATGGCGAGCACCTCGGGCCACCTCAGGGTATTGGCGGCGAGCTTGTGGGGGAACCCCACCAGACAGCTCCTCCAGGCTGGGGCGACCGCCTCGAAGGGGGCACCGACGGCGCGGGCGGCGGCCAGATAGCGCAGCAGCCCGGGGATGTCGTGACCAAAGCTGAGACCGGGGGTGAACGGATCTGGTTGGCCGCAGAGGGTCGGAACCTGGGTGCCGTCGGAGAGAGCCAGATCGAGGCTCGCCAGGCGGATCTCGAACCCGTCTCTAATTCGCGCCTCGCAGGCGAAGGCCGCGAGCCAGCCGCTGGCCTGAAGCCCTCCGAGCTCGACCCCCGAACACCCGGTCAGGCACTGGAAGTCCAGGGCCGTGAGGACCGGGACCACGCGGACGCCGGCGGGGTGGTCTCCGCAGTAGTCCAGCACCGCCACGTAGGCCTGCTCGAAGGGGGCGAGCGCGGCGCGGGCGCGCTCGCGGCCACCGACGATCGCGAGGGCCGCGCCGTGGATCTCCGCCAGGGCGAGCACGTCTGTGAGCTCCTCGGGGTCCTCGGCGTAGGCCAGCTCCTCAACGCAAGCCGCGACGCCGCGCGCGTGGAAGTCGACCGGCTTTCGCCCGAACAACTCGGGCCAGCTCACGGGGACGGCCATCTCAGTTCTCCGATCTGGACGGGAGCCCGGCGGCCAGCTCCCGGAGTATCCGTCGCGCCGCCCGTTGCTGGCGATCGGCCTCGTTGGAAACCGCCGCGCGGACGGCCGCCGCCAGCCTCTGGAGCGCGTCGCGTCGCTCTACGTATCGCTCTACATGCGCCAGGAACTGCGTGGTGTCCAGGCCCTCGGCTTGGAGGAACGCTTCGGTCTCCGCGTCGAAGGCCTGGCGCTGCTCGTCGAGGGCGCGGCGCTGTTCCCGGACCGCCGCTGCCTCGGGCCCGTTGAGCTCTGCGTGCAGTCGGCGGACCGCCTCCCCCGCGCGGACCGGGTCGCGGGACAGGGCCTCGAGGAGCGGCAAGCGCAGGCCGGCGGACAGCCCCTCTGCGGCGGCCCACAATCCGATGACCCGCTCACCCCCCGGGCGAAGGGCGGGGCCGAAGGCCGGGGCTGGGCCGCCCTCCACCCCGAAGACCGTGGCGAAGCTGTAGCCCTCCGCGCCCGCGGCGATGGCCTCAAGGAAGGGCCGCGCGAGCTCGCCCGCCGCCAGACCACCCCGGGCCACCTCCGAGATCTGCGTGATCGCCAGGAAGCCGAGGTATCGGCGCTGGAGATCCGCCGGTAGCCCGCCCAGGACCGAGAAGTCCGGCTCCGGCGGGAGCATGCGCAGCAATCGCCGCGCGTCGCGGGCCTCGAACCCGGCCGTGAGCGCGGGGTAGTTGCTGGGCTTGACGCTGACGTATGGCGCGTCGGAGACCGACTTGCCCAGGTTCAGGACGAACTCGATCTCGGCTGGCAGCTCCAAGGGGACGCGGACTCCGAACCGCTCCGTCTCCGCGGGGTCGCCAGCGCGGGCTCCGCTCGGCTCCGTCCCGAGCCCGGTTCTGGCGGGACATAGAGGGTTCAAAGCCGGCTGGCGTGTGCGTGCATGTATTCAATCGACTTAACATAGTATACGTTGTGCGACGTTGGCTTACTTGTCGGTCGGAGCTTGCGCCGAGGTGAGGCTGGACGGACGCGCAATTCCTGATGGCTGGCGCGCTGCTGAACGTGCTCGGCGGGGATGGCGTCAGCGACCTCGATGTGCTGGAAGGCGATGAGGGGCTGGGAACGATCGTCCGGGCGGCGGAGCTCCGAGGCTTGACGGGCCGTGAACGACGCGAATTCAAGCGGCGATTCCGAGGGGCGCGGTCGCGGATGTTCCCATCGGCGTCGGCGGGGTTCCGTTACTTCAACACGTTCCACGATGCGGATGCCGAGGCAGAGCGAGGTTCCGGCACTGCCTTCATTCCGCCGACCACCGCCCCGCTCGCAGGCCTGCGGCAGGTCAACGCCGACTTCATCGGGTTCATCCAGAGCCGAGCTCCCCAGTCGGTGGCGACGCTGGACATGGATGCGACGTTGGTGGAGACGAACAAGCGCGAGGCGTTGTACTGCTACAAGAGCTTTCCCGCCTACCAGCCGTTCAACGTTTACTGGGCAGAGCAGGACGTGGTGCTGCACTCCGAATTCCGGGATGGCAATGTGCCGGCCGGGTTTGAGCAGCTACGCGTGTTGCGCGAGTCGCTCGCGTATCTCCCCGACGGCGTGGAGCGCGTCCAGCTTCGTTCCGACTCGGCTGGCTACCAGGCCGAGTTGCTGCGGTACTGCGCCGAGGGGCGCGACGACCGCTTCGGCGTCATCGACTTCGCCATCGCCGCCAACGTAACGAAGGAGTTCAAGGCCGCGGTGGCGGAGGTGCCCGCCGATGGCTGGCAACCGCTGATGCGAGACGTCAACGGCGTCTCGACGGACACGGGCCAGCAGTGGGCGGAGGTCTGCTACGTCCCCAACTCGCTGAGCACTCGGAAGAACGGGCCGACCTACCGCTTCCTCGCCATTCGCGAGCCGCTCCTCCAGCTCGACCTGCCCGGAGTCGATGAGGACCGGAAGCTGCCGTTCCAGACCATCGACAACGACGACGGCGTTCGCTGCAAGCTCTTCGCCGTCGTGACCAACATCGACCGCCTCGGTGATGAAGTCATCTGGTGGCACCGCGAGCGCTGCGGGCGTAGCGAGGCGGTCCACACCTCGATGAAGTACGACCTCGCTGGCGGGCGGTTCCCGTCCGGCAAATTCGGGGCGAACGCGGCTTGGTGGGCGCTGATGGTCTTCGCCTACAACCTGCTGAGCGCGCTGAAGCACCTCGTGCTCGGCGGCGAGTGGCGCCGCAAACGCGCGAAGGCCATCCGGTTCGGCTTCATCAACGTCGCCGCGCGGTTGGTCCGCCACGCCCGCGAGACCATCGTCCGCGTGTCCCGGCACCACCCGGCGTTCGCGCTTCTGCGTAAGGCGCGCGGCAACATTCTCGCGCTGGCTCAGGCTCCACCAGCCCCGGCGTAGGGCTTCGCTCGCCCCCCCGGACTCCTGAAGAAGAACGCAGCGCAGCCGGGACGGACCGGTGTGTGCGGTCGCCGTGCGCGGCGCCGGGGCCGGCGTGCTCGAAGCACGAGCATCGGGCCGCTGTCTCACATACCACACAGGCACATTGCCCGAGCCTCCCTGACGCGGCCCAACCGGGGTCGTCAGAATCAGGGGCCGGTGGGTTTGGGAAGAAGTAGGGGCCTTGACGGCTCGGCCCGCCGTGCCCAGAGTCCGGCGACCGACAGCGAGGAACCCATGCCCCACCACCGCATCTTCATCATCGGCTCCGGCCCCGCCGGCTATACCGCGGCGCTCTACGCCGGTCGCGCGGGCCTCGAGCCCTACATGGCCGCCGGGCTCCAGCCCGGAGGCCAGCTCACCACCACCACCGAGGTCGAGAACTACCCCGGCTTCCCGGACGGGGTGATGGGCCCCGAGATGATGGAGCTCTTCCGCAAGCAAGCGGAGCGCTTCGGTCTGCGGGTCGAACAGAAGATCGTCGAGAAGGTCGACTTCTCCGCCCGCCCCTTCCGGCTGTGGGAGGACGACGGCGAAGAGCACACCGCCGACGCCGTCATCATCTCGACTGGAGCCACCGCCAAGTACCTGGGCGTGCCGGGTGAGCAGCGATTGCTCGGCCGGGGGGTGAGCGCCTGCGCCACCTGCGACGGCTTCTTCTTCCGCGATCAGGAGATCGTCGTCGTCGGCGGCGGCGACACGGCCCTCGAGGAGGCCAACTTCCTCACGCGCTTCGCCTCCAAGGTCTACGTCGTACATCGCCGTGACGCCCTGCGCGCCTCGAAGGTGATGCAGGCACGGGCGATGAAGAACGAGAAGATCGAGTTCGTCTGGGAGACCAACGTCACCGAGGTCCACGGTGAGGCCTCCGTCACCGGCGTTACCCTCACGCACGCCAAGACGGGCGACAGCCGCCTGCTCCCGGTCACCGGCTACTTCAGCGCAATCGGGCACAAGCCCAACACCGATCTCTTCCGTGGCCAGCTCACGATGAACGACGTCGGCTACCTCGAGGTGAAGGCGCCCAGCACCTACACCAACATCGACGGCGTCTTCGCCGCCGGTGACGTGGCGGATCCGGTGTATCGGCAGGCCATCACCGCGGCGGGGATGGGCTGCGCCGCGGCGATCGACGCGGAGCGCTGGCTCGAAGCGCAGGACGGCTGACGGTCCGACTACAGGTCCGATTCGACCATGAGCGCGTCAACGGCGCGGACCAGGCCGTCCCGGGTGAAGGGCTTGCGTAGGAACGGCAAGCCCTGCGCATCCAAGAAGTCGCCGAACGCGCCCATCCGCTCTTGGCCGCTGATGAACAGCACCGGCAGGTCGGGTTGGAGAATCTGGAGCGCCGCGTAGGTCTGCGGCCCGTCCAAGCGCGGCATCACCGCGTCGAGGACGGCGAAGTCGATGTGGGCGCCGCCCTGAACGAGGGCCACCGCCGCCTCTCCATCGACGGCGCACACGACCTGGTAGCCGGCGGCCCCGAGGATGCGCCGCACCAGGCCGAGCACGAGCTCGTCGTCTTCCGCGACGAGCACCACGGGTCCGGTCCTGGCGAGGTCCAGCGTCTCGCTCGATCGAGCCGCCGCCGCCTCCGACAGCGGAAGGAAGACCCGGATCGTGCTCCCGACGCCGGGTTCGCTCTCGACCTCGAGGAAGCCGCCGTGTTCACGCACGGTGGTCTTCGTCACGGTGAGACCGAGGCCGGTGCCGCCTTGCGTCGACTTCGTCGTGTAGAAGGGCTCGAACAATCGAGCGCGCGTCTCGGCGGACATCCCGCAGCCGTCGTCTGCGACGGCGATGCAGGCCCAATCCGCGCCGCGGGTGCGGGCGCGGTCCATCGTGATCGCGATTCGGCCCGTCCCCTCGATGGCATCGCGGGCGTTGAGGCAGAGGTTGGTCAGCGCGCGCTCGAGCTCTCCCGCGTCGGCCTCCACCAAGCCCGCCTCCACGACCTCGAAGCTGACACCCACGGTCTCTGGGATGGAACGCCGCAGGAGGCGCAACACGCTCTCGGAGAGCTCCGCGATATCCAACTCGGCCCGGCTCCGGGGTCGCGCCCGACCCAGATCGAGCAACTGCGCCGTCAACCTCGCCGCGGCCTCGACGGCGCGCACCACCGCGTCGAGATCCTCGGCCACGATGGGTGGGCAGCTCGGCGCCTCCAGGGCGAACTCGGCGTGGCTCTGGATCACCAACAGGAGGTTGTTCAGATCGTGGGCGAGGCCCGCGGCGAGCGGTGCGATCTCCCCAGCGCTTCGTTCGGCCACCAGTCGCTCCCCCTCCGAATCCAACCTCACATGATCCAAGTCAGATAGCAATGGGTGCAGATCCAGTGGTGCGACAAGAATATACAATAATATCAGATAGATGT
>CAYOBQ010000167.1:0-21671 GCA_964402225.1 uncultured Nannocystaceae bacterium
AGTGCTGAAAGCCCTCCACACTCCCTCCGTCAGAATCGGGATATGCACCCTATTCGCAAGCCGGCGCCTCCCCGCTGCGGCAGGTGCCGCCGACACAGCTCGGGGTGCGATTGGCCGCTGGCGGCACCCCGCAGCTCTCGCGCTCCGGGCAGCCCCCCTGGTGGAGCAGATCGACGACTTGCTGGGCGCGGGCGGCGGCCTCGCGACGGATGCCGTAGCCCTCCGCGGGTCCTTCGTGGAGGTTGCAGGCGCAGGCCAGCGAGCCCGCAACGACCGCGCAGTCGTCGGGCGTCACGCAGTCCCCCTCGGCGGCGACGGTGGCCAGCAGCTCGTCGCGGAGGCGCCCGCACATCGCTGGCGGTGGGCCCGCGTCGGGATCTTGCTGCATCCCGGCGTCGGGCACGCAGCCACCGCCGGCCACCAGCTCGCAGCGCCCGATGTCGTTGCACACAGCCATCGACGGCTGGGTGTCGCAGACCTCCTCCCCGGTCGGTATGCAGCGCTCGAGCAGCTCGCCGTAGGCACCCAGAGCGGTCCGCGCCTCATTGAAGTGCACCACCGCCCCCGACGGCTCACCGATCACGGGACCGCACCCGCACCCCAGCGGGCCGCCGATGACAACACATTGGGTGTCGAGGACGCACCGCTGGGAGTCCGCGACGGCGCCGCGAATGGCCGCCTCCAGCTCGTCGCATGTACGCGGCGGGGGCCCGTCCGGCCCCATGTCCGTCACCACCGCGTCGTCGGCGGGGGCTGCGTCGGACGCGGCCGCGTCCCCCAAGGGCTCCGAGTCCGCCGAGCCGCCGCCATCGGAGGTTGGCGTGCAGGCAGCGAGCGCCAGCGGTATCCAGGCCAGTCGCATCGAGACTCCTCCGTTCAATAGACGTCGCGCAGGTAGCGTCCGTCCGCGGCGAGCTGGCGCACCCAGCCCTCTGCGTCGCGCACCGTCATGCGCCCGAAGCGGGCGACGATCTGCACCAGCGTGTGATTCACGTCCCGGGCCATTCGCTGGGCGTCACCGCACACGTAGATGACCGCGCCGGCCTCGAGCCAGGCCCACAGATCGGCGGCGTGGGCCCGCATTCGGTCTTGTACGTAGACCTTCGCCCCCTGGTCGCGCGAGAACGCGGTGTCGAGGCGCGTCAGGACGCCGCTCTCCTGGTAGTGCGCGAGCTCGTCGCGATACAGAAAGTCGGTCGACGATCGCCGCGCCCCGAAGAAGAGCCAGGCGTAGCCGTCGGTGACTCCACGCGCCGCGCGATCCTCGAGGAAGGCCCGAAAGGGGGCGATCCCGGTCCCCGGGCCAATCATTACGATCGGGACGTCGTCGGGGGCGAGCAAGAAGTCGCTGGTTTGCCGCAGGTAGACGGGCACCTCGATCTCCGGCCCGGCGCGCTCCGCGAGGAAGGTCGAGGCGACCCCCTTGCGCCCGCGACCGTGCAGCTCGTAGCGCAACACATCCACCGTGACGTGGACCTCGCCGGGGTGCATCAGCGGGCTCGAGGAGATCGAGTACAGGCGAGGACCCAGCGTGCGCAGCCGGTCGGCCACCATCTGGGCATCGAAGCGCATCTTCGCGTGCTCCGCGAAGTCGAGGATGTGATGCGTGTCCGTGTACGCCTTTCGAGCGTCGGAGTCGCGGTCGAGGTCTCTGAAGTAGCGGCCATTCGGGCCCTCGAAGGCGAGGGCGAGCAAGCGAGAGTCGATGGTGTTGACGTCCTTGTGGTGGACCATCACGTAGCGGAGCGTCTTGCGTTCACCGGCGAAGGTCACCGGCGCGTCGCGATCGACGCCCAAGGCGAGGAGGAGGCGGCGGACGAGGTCCGGGCAGTTGCGGGGGAACAGACCCAGCGAGTCCCCCGGTCGGTAGCGCATCCCGGAGCCGACCAGCGAGAGCGCGACGTGCCGCGTCTCCTTCTCCGAGCCTGGGGCGTTGAGGTTCTCGTTGCGCAGCACGGTCGCTGGAAACGGGTTCTTCCGAGTGCCTGCTTGCGGGGCGGCGCGCTCCCGGGAGGCGGCCAGCGAGACCGAGGCGAAGGCCTCCTCATCGTCCTCGGGAAAGGCCATCTCGGGCAACGCGGCGGTGACCTGGGTCAGCCAGCGCTCGAAGGCGGGCTCGAAGTCCGCGTCGCAGTCCACGCGGTCCGCGAAGCGCACGCCCCCCAGCGTCGCCAGGGCGGCGTCGAACTCCACCCCGCACTGGCAGAACTCATCGTAGGCGCGGTCCCCCAGCCCGCAGACGGAGAAGCGCAGGCCGTCCAGGGAGGGTGGGTCCTCCGAGTGGAGCCAGGCGTGCA
The DNA here is from genome assembly GCA_964402225.1 of uncultured Nannocystaceae bacterium. Classification (GTDB taxonomy): domain Bacteria; phylum Myxococcota_A; class Bradymonadia; order UBA7976; family UBA1532; genus CAYOBQ01. Next base: position 2,298 of record CAYOBQ010000167.1, read on the forward strand.
ACGCCTCGGCGTTCGCCGGGGGCTCACCGCTGCCGAAGGTGCTCGTGATGACCAGCACCGTGTGGAGCCGCGGCAGCAGGGCGTGGTCGAAGTCGTCCATATCTGCGACCAGGACCTCGAGGCCCAGGGCAGCGATGGCCTCCCCCGCCCGCTCGGCGCACCCCTCGGAGTTGTACGTCTCGGTCCCGTAGAGCACGTGGATCGGGACCACGCCTACCCCTCGGCCAGCGTCTGGTGCTCTGCCACCGTGAGCAACACATCGCGACCCGCCAGCTCCGCGCTCAGGCGGTCCAGCGCGTCCCGCACGGCCGCGTCCTCCCCCGCGTCGTACAACAGCGTCACCGTCCGCCCGCGCACCCCCGGCCGCAGCAGCGGAGTCTGCCCACCCAGGTGGGCCAACACAGCCCGGCAGTCCTGAAAGCGATCCGCGGGATCCCGCTCGCAGGCGCGGGCCACAAACGACGCGATCTCCAGGGACACGTTCGGCCGAAGTGACCGTACGTCGGGGACCGGCGCCGCTTCCTTGGCGGCGATGATGTCCAGCGGATCGGCCCCATCGAAGGGGACCCGGCCGGTCAGCATCTCAAAGGCCATCACCCCCAGGGCGTAGATGTCCGTGCGCCCGTCCACGGGCCGCCCGCGTCCCTGCTCCGGGGACATGAACTGCGCGGTCCCCACCATGTCGTCGGACTTCGTCGCCTCCCCGATGGGCTTCGCGATCCCGAAGTCCATCAGCTTGATCGGGTGTCCCGGCGGCACCATCACGTTCTCGGGCTTCAGGTCCCGGTGCACCACCCCCTGCCGATGCGCGTACTCCAGCGCCCGCGCCAACTGAACCAGGATGCGCCGGACCTCGTGTTCGTCCAGCTCCCCCTTCGCCCGCTGGAGCTCGGCCAGCGTCGAGCCGCCCAACAGCTCCATCACGATGAACTCCGTCGCGTAGGCCTGCTCGTGGTCGTACACCTGCACGATGTTCGGGTGCACCAGCCCGGCGACGATCGCCGCCTCACTCCGAAACCGAGCCGCGAACTCCTCGTCGAAGACCAACCCATGGTCCAGCATCTTGATCGCCACCGGCCGCCGCAGCCCCGGGTGCACGCCGGCGAAGACCCGCGCCACCCCCCCGCGCCCGATCTCGTGCATCACACGGTACTTCCCAACCCGAGCGATCTGTCCCCCCGCGCACAGCCGCCGCCCCACCAGCTCCGTCAAGCAAGCCGCCACCTCCGGCCGAGCCTCCAGCAACGCGTAGAAGGGCACCCGATCCACCGCCAGGCACACCGTCTCCTCATCCGCAAAGACGTCTGCCTGCCGTGGCGCACCGGTCACCAACGCCATCTCCCCAAAGATGTCCCCAGCCCCCAACCAGGCCAGATGCCGCTCCCCCTCCTCCACCCGCACGATCCCCGAGCAGATCACGTACAGCGCGTCCCCCGGCGCCCCAGCCCGGATGATCTGCTGCCCATCCGCAAACGTGCACTCGCGCGTGTGCAGCGCCAAGGTCTTCAGCGTCTCGTGATCGAGTTCGCCAAAGGCGTCCGTCTCCGCCAGAAAATCGTATCGGTCCACTCCATCCTCATAAGCCGCCCACACCCCCGCTGTCCATGGCCCCCCGCGCCCCGCACCACACGATGCGCTCGCTGTCAGCGACGAGCATCACGAGACCAGCGTCGGCGTCACCAACCGTGCGGCCGACCTCCGCGGCTCGTGGTCCAGCGGCATGACCGATCGCCTCCCGGCTCGGGTCGGTGTACCCTCCCTCGAATGAGCAAGCCCAAGGGGGCGGTCGCCGCGGGCGATCCCCAGACCGTCAGGGCGGGGCTCGCGGCGCTTCGGCGCGGCGGCAACGCCATCGACGCCGCCGTCGGCGCGGCCTTCGCCGCCTTCGTCTGCGAGGCGCCTCTCTGCAGCCCGCTGGGTGGCGGTGCCCTCGTATTGACCCGACCCGATGGCGCCGCCCACGCCTTCGATCTCTTCGCGCGTACGCCGGGGCTCGGCGGTGCACCCACGGACCGGGACTTCACCGGCATCGAGGTGGACTTCGGCGCGACCACCCAGGTCTTCCACGCCGGGCGCGCGAGCGCCGCGGTCCCGTTGGCGCTCCCGGGCCTCTTCGAGATCCACCGCCGCTGGGGGCAGCTCCCCCTCCCGGTCGTCGCCGAGCCCGGGGTCCGCCTCGCCCGAGACGGGTACCTCCTGAGCGACGGGATCGCCTACGTCTTCGACCTGCTCTGGCCCATCGCCCGCAGCTCCCCCGCCGCGATGGGCCTCTACGGAGGCGGTGACGCCCCGGCGAAGGGGGGCGCGCGTCTGCGCAACCCGGAGATGGCCGACGTGCTCGAAGCGCTCGCGCGCGACCCACGCACCCTCGACGCGCTCCACGCCCAACTCGCCGCCGAGTTCGGGCCCGCCCGCGGCGGCCTGATCACCGAGGCTGACCTGGCGGGCCTGCGCCCGACGGAGCACACGCCGATCCGCCTGCACCACAGCGACTGGTCGCTGAGCACCATGCCCGGCCCCTCCACCGGCGGGGTCCTCGTCGCCCTCGGCTTGCGCCTCATGCACGACACCGCTGGCGTCGGCTTCCTCTCCCCCGCCCACGTCCGCGCCGCCGTGGACGTCCAACGTCGGCTCCACGAGATCCGGGGCGCGGGCCTCGATGAGCGCGTGCGCGACCCCGAGTTCGTCTCGCGGCTGCTCACCGCCCCCCCCGAAGCGCCCCCGGCTCCGGAGCCCGAGAGCCCGCTCGGCTCCACGACCCAGATCAGCACCCTGGACGCGGAGGGCGGCGCCGTGAGCATCACCCTCACCAACGGTGAGGGCTGCGGCTACCTGCTCTCCGGCACCGGAATCCAGGTGAACAACCTGATGGGCGAGGACGACATCCACCCCCGCGGCTTCCATCTGGACCCACCGGGCTACGCCTTGACGACGATGATGGCCCCGACCATCGCCCGCCACCGGCGCGGCGATTTGCTGGTCATGGGCAGCGGCGGCTCGAACCGGCTCCGCAACGCGATCATGCTCACGCTGAGCCACATCATCGACCACGGACGGTCCGTGCGGGCGGCCGTCGACGCACCCCGGATGCACCTCGAGGTGGCCTCGGACGGCTACCACCTGGCCTACGAGCGCCCCGCCCTCACCGCCGAGGCGGCCTCCGCCCTCGAGCAGGCCTGGCCCGGTGCCGCGGCGTTCGGGGGCCCGAATATGTTCTTCGGTGGGGTCCACACGGCGACGCGCATCGGCGGCGTCTTCGGCGGCGCTGGCGACCGTCGGCGCGGCGGCGACTGCGGGGTCGCGTGATCCGCCTGGCGCTCGTAGCCTCGCTCCTCCTCGGCTGCTGGTCCTGGCGCACCAAGGAAGACGTCCACCGCGACTACGCGGACCGGCTGACGCCCGATCTCCCCGACGAGATCGCGACCCCCGCCCGCCGCAAGCTCCCCACCATCGTCCTCGACGTCTACGCCGACGAGACCTACCGGATGCAGAAGCGGAGCTGGGTCCGACACATCCGCGACGTCGTCCGAGCCGCGAGCCCCGTGCTGGAGCTCGAGTTCGGGCGCCGCCTGGTCGTCCGCACGACGCAACCCTGGGCCCGCGACGGCTCGCCGGTCGACGGCGTCGGCGGCCTGCTCCCCGCCCTCGAGTCGCTGCGCGCCCTCGATCCGGGCGCCCCCGACCGCTGGGTCCTCGGTCTCGTAGGCGGCCGACCCGTCGCGTCACCGAACATCCACCAGCTCGGCATCGCCGACGTCGGCGGTCGCCACCTCGTGATGCGCACCATGGCGGACCTCGGTGAGCACGAGCTCGCAGAGCAGCTCGACGCCCTCCCCGCCCAAGAGCGGGACGCCCTCTACCGCCGCCGCAGACGACATCGTGAGGTCATGGTGCTGCTCCACGAGTGGGGCCACACGATGGGCGCCGGGCACGAGCGCGACCGCCGCTGGCTGATGAGCCCGAGCTACAACATCACGGCCAACGAGTTCTCCGCGAAGTCCGCGTCGATCATCCGCAAGGCGCTGCCGACCCGGGAGTAGATCACTTCGTCGTCATCGTGAACACGCCGTCCCACCCATCGAGGGGTGGGCGCGCGCGGTAGAGCGCGATGCGCTTCACGAAGGCCGCCGCGGGGGCGTCGCCCTCGTCCATCAAGGTGCGAAACGCCGCCAGCGCGTCGTCCCAGCGCTGTGCCCGATAGAGGGCGAGGGCCTCGGCGTATCGCGCGTGCGTCGACGCCTCGGCGTCGGCGACTTCGAAGACCCGGACGGCGACCTTCTTACCCTTGGGCCGGATGAGGTCGAGCTCGCGGAAGCTCGCCGCCTCCCCCGCCCGCTCCACCGTCGCCTCGCTGCACATCATCCACGTGCCGTATTGCCCATTGGCCCCCTCGAGACGCGCCGCGAGGTTCACCGTGTCGCCGATCATCGTGTAGTCGAAGCGCTGCTCGGAGCCCATGTTGCCGACCAGCGCGTCCCCGCTGTTGAGCCCGATGCGGACGTGCAGCGGGGGCAGCCCACGGGCGGCCCAGGTCTCGCGCAGCTCGGCCATCACCCGCTGGCACCGCAGCGCCGCACGGCAAGCGCGCGCGGCATGGTCGGGCTGGTCGAGGGGGGCGCCGAACATCGCCACGATCGCGTCCCCGATGTACTTGTCGATGATCCCCCCCTCCTCGGTGATCACCGCGCTCATCCGCCCCAGGCACTCGTTGAGGACCTGCACCAACTCCGCCGGCGGCAACTGCTCGCTCAAGCTGGTGAAGCCCTGGATGTCACTGAAAAACGCCGTGATCTCGCGCCGCTCTCCGCCGAGCCGGAGCTTCTCGGGATCCGACATCAAGGCGTCGACGACCGCGGGCGCCAGGTACTGGTGGAAGGCGCGGCGGATGCTCTGCGCGTGCTTGCGCGCCTCCGCCGCCCGCCGGAACCCCGATCCGAGCCGCAACGCGAGCCAGCCGACGACGCCGGCCCACACCGGCCACGCGGGGACCAGGTAGCCCGCGCCCATCGCGCCCACGACCACGCCACCCCACGCCACGACCCCGCCCACCCCCAACAACACGACCACCGCCGTCCGCTCCACCCGCAGGCCCAACGCCGCGACCACCAGCACCACAACGAACCCCAGAAGCGCCCCCCACCGCAGCATCGGCCCCTCGTGGTGGAGGAATCGGTCCGCCAACAGCGCCCCCGTCGCCGCCGCGTGGAGGAAGACCCCCGGCTGGTCCACGTCCCGGGGGGTGTGCACGTAGTCCTGGGTGCCCAGCGCGCTCACGCCCACGAAGACCAGCCGGTCCGCGAAGGCGTCGGTCAGCGACGCGGTGTCCTCGACCTCGAGCACGTCGCTGAATCGAACGACGCGGAAGTCCTCGCGACGCGGCGACAGGATCCCCGGCCGCCCGGCGTCCGCGGCGATGGCCCGCTCGAGCAGCGGCGCCTCGGGCTCGGCGAGCTGCGCGGCGGCGAGCGCCAGGCTCGGGTGCAAGCCCCCCCGCCGCGCGAGGACGTACGAGTACCGACGAGCGAGCCCATCCGGGTCGAGGCGCAGGGCGATGGCCGCCTGGCCCCGCGCGGCGTTGGCCAGCCGGGGCACGCTCCCGACGACACGCGGACAACGCAGCGCACCGGCGGGCGCGTCGGCGTCGATGGCGGTCAGGTTCACCGGCTCGGGGCGCGCCTGGGTGTCCCGCTGCCAGCGCGCGCACATCACCCCCAGCACGACCTGCCCGGCGTCGGCGATGGACCTCGCGAGCTGGCGGTCTCCGTCCAACTTCGCGGCCTTCCTGTCGAGGGCCCCTGCCAGCGCCTCTCCGGCCTCGAGGTCTCCCAGCTCGCCGTCGCGGATCACGTCGGCCAGATCGAGGGCGAGTTCCACGACCGCCCGCGGCGCCGGGGTCTCGAACCAGGCGTCGACGAGGACCGCCCTGGGCCCGTGGCGCGCGACCGCGTCTGTGAAGCGCGCCCAGACGTCGCGCCCCATGGGCCACCGCTCTCCCAGGCGCACGAGGGTCTCGTCGTCGACCAGCACCACCGTGATCGCCGGATCCGCCGGGGGCGCCGTCAGGAGCTCGCGCTGCACGAGGTCGTAGACCGCGTCGTCGGCGTACGCCAGCGAGCCCTCGGCGTCCAGCCGCAGCCCGAGCGCCATCGCGACGGCAAAGAGGACCACCGCCGTGGCGACCAGCTCCTCGCGACGGCTCCCGCTCAACCGCCCCACTCGAAGGCGTAGACCTTGCTCGACCGACCGCCGAAGCCGTCACCATCGACCGCCCGTACGCGCCAGAACCACTTGCCGGAGACGAGCTTCAACTCGGCGATGGGCAGCGTCGTCCCCGGGGTGTCCAGGAAGCGCGCGCCGTAGACGAACTCGGCGTCACGGGCGACCTCGACCCGGTAGCTGGCCGCCCCGTCGGCGGCGACCCAGCGCAGCGCCGCCCCTGCGGCGGCGGCGCCCTTCAACGGACCCTCCACCTCCGGCGCGGGGAGCAACGCGACGGGCGCCGACGGTGGCTTACCCGCCTCGACCTTCGCGGCGAAGCCCGCCTTGACCTCGACCGTCTCGCCCTCGCTGGTGAGGGCCACGGTGCCCTCCGTGGTCTCGATCCGCGTCCCAAAGGCGTCGCCGGCCATGCGGAAGTAGGTGCCGCGCACCCCCGCGACTGCGGCCCCGCTGGTGATCTCGAACTTCGACCCCGGCCCCCCAGACTTCACGTCGGCCTCGATCTTCCCGCCCAGAAGATCGAGCTGCACCACGCGCTTCAGGTCCTCGTCGAGGTACATCCGCCCCAGCTTCAACAGGGTCTCCGGCAACAGCTTGACCCGGCTACCGTCTGCCAACGCCACCCAGGCGGTGCTCACCGCCGCGGTCCCCACCAGCGACTGGGCCGCCAGGGCGTCGCCCGCGCGCGCGGGCTGCATCTTCGCTTTCTCCTTGCCCGCCTCGACCCTCCCCTCCGCCGCGTCGATGCGACCGACGGGGCGCTTGCCGCGACGCTCCGTGAAGGTGATCGCCACGGAGTCTCGCTCACCGTGGGAGGCCGAGGGCACCACCGACGAGATCCGCGCCTCCGGCACGCCCCCCTTGGCGAGGGCCTTGACGTAGGCGTCGGCGACACGCTGCCCGAGCGGCCCCACGCGACGGGCGTCGGACATGCGGACGGCGACCGTCACGGCGCGCACCCCGCCGCGTGCCTTCAACGCCGCGCCGACCGCCTCCGCACACGCCAGGACCGGACCGCCGAGGGCATCGGAGACCGGCAACCGGCGGGCCGTTCGCACCACGCCATCCTTCAGCGCGATGCCCTCGCACGGGTCAGGCCCCTGCGCCAGCGCGCACAGCGGGAGCGCGAATACGCACAGAATTCGTCTCATCGAGCACCTCTGCGTCGTCGTCTGCGGCGGCGCCGGTCAGGGCAACCGTCCGCGTCCTGGTAGCCGTTCGGCGTCTCGGCGACGCGCGGGCAGCGGTCCCTCACGTCGGGGACGCCGTCGCCGTCGTCGTCTGGGTCGGGGCACCCGTCGGCGTCCCGGAAGCCGTCCACATCCTCCGCCGCCCGGGGGCAGCGGTCGTCGTCGCCCCAGAGGCCGTCGCCGTCGAGATCGCCCAGCGGGGGCGGCCGCAGCTTGGGCCCATCGGTCGCATCGGCGACGGGACAACCGTCCGCCTCGACCTGCCCCGCGAGCTCGGGGCAGACGTCGTCCGCGTCGCCGACCCCGTCCCCATCGCCGTCAGGGCCGGTGTCGGGGCAGCCGTCGAGATCCTCGAAGCCGTTGGGGTTCTCGGCGATCCGGGGACAGCGGTCCTCGGCGTCGAGGACCCCGTCACCATCGTCGTCGGGGTCGGGGCAACCGTCGGCGTCCTGGTAGCCGTCGCGGTCCTCCGCCGCCTTCGGGCACGCGTCCTCGAAGGCCGCGATGCCATCACCATCCAGGTCGGAGGCGACCGGGAGCGGAGGCAGCTCCTGCGACGGCGCGCCCTCGCGAGGCGCGCTCGGCGGCGGGGCGGTCCCCCCAACGGCGGCGGGGGCGCCCGCCCCGAACGCCACCAGCGCCGCGTCCGGGCAACCGTCCCCGTCACGAACGCCGTCTTTGTCCTCGGGCTCGTAGGGGCAGACGTCGATCCGGTCCTCGACCCCGTCCCCGTCGGCGTCGTCGCCGACATCCGGGCAGCCGTCCCCGTCGGCGACGCCGTTGGGGATCTCGGCCTGGCGCGGGCACTCGTCGGCGGCATCCGGGACGCCATCGCGATCGTCGTCGAGATCGGGGCAGCCATCTGAGTCCTGGTAGCCGTCGGCGTCCTCCGGCGCCTTCGGACAGGCGTCGATGTCGTCCGTCAGGCCGTCTTCATCGGTGTCGGGCGGCCGCACCAGCGCGGGCAACGGCTTCGGCTCAGCCTCGGGCTCGGGCCCTACCGGACCTCCATCCACGCGGGCGGCGACCTGCGTCGGTTGGGCCTCCGGGCACCCGTCCTCGTCTCGGATCCCGTCGATGTTCTCCGGCTCGTGGGGACACACGTCGGGCCCATCGGGCACCCCGTCCCGGTCAGCGTCGGGCTCCATGCCCCGGCCCTCGGGCCCCCGCGGCCCGGGCCATCGCAGGCCGAGCATCGCGAAGCCCCGCCAACTGGGGACGCCCACCCCCGCCGTCAGCGCGGTCCCGGCGCCGACGCGCAAGGTGAAGGTGTCAAAGGGCGACCACCGCAGCGCGAGTTGCGCCTCCGCGGGATCGCCGCCGCGGCCTTCGAGCGTGCGGTCGAGGTCGTCGGGGTCGCGGCGCCCGGCGGTGCTCAGCGAGCCGAAGGCCGCCGCCGTCGCGCCCACGCCGAAGGGAAGCCAGAGATCGGCGGCGAGCCCCCACCGCAGCTCGTCATCGACCCCCAAGGTGAACAACCGCTCCTCCGGTCGCGCGTGGTAGCCGACGTCGGCGGCCACCGACACCAGCCCCAGGAGGTCGTAGCGGGCGGTGAGGTGGGGCTGGACGCGGAAGGCCCCCTCCCCTTCGAGGGCCAGCTCGTCGCCGGTCGGGGCCCACGCCGTGACTCCGGCGCCCACGGACAACCCCAGCAGGTGCTCCAATCCCAGCAAGAGCCGGAGCGGCGCGACGTCGAGGTAGAGCCGGACGTCCCCGGGCACCCACGACTCGAAGTCGCGCGAGACGCGACCCGCGAAGGCGTACTCACCGGACTCCAGAGAGCGCGAGAACGGCGCCGCGGCACCGACTTGAAGACCGTCGAGGAGCCCCAGGCTACCGACCAGCTCCAGACGCAGCCGATCAGCCACCACGGCGCCCTCGGGCCGGGGGTCGTCGCTGTCTGTGGGGGCGAGCACCAGGGGCTCGACGGCATACGAGGCCCACGCCGCGAGCCCGAAGCCCAGGGGCGGCAGCTCCGCCGGCGTCGCCACACCCAGCAAGCCCGCCCCCGGCGGACGCGGCTCGAATCGCTCGAGTTGGTGGGCGCCCTCCTGCGCACCGGCCAACGCGGCCAGCGAGACGCTCACGACGAGTGGGGCCAGACGCACGGCGGGCAGCATACCCGCCCGTGTCACGGTTTCGTCATCGTCTGTGGCCATTCGGTCAACCGGGCCCACGACGGCTCCGGGGCAGGTAACCTCCCGTCGACCCCCAGTAGGACTCTGCCGCAGTGTCCTTGGGGTCCACCGCTTTGGGGGGAGCATGAAGGACACGAGGATTCGGCTGATACGGCGCAGCGCGCTCCAGCAGGCGCTCGAGGCGCGGGCGGAGGCGTGGTTCGCCGAGACCGGTCGCAGCCCGCGGGGCGGCGCGCGCCTGGCGCGGAAGACGGCCTTCATCCTTGGCTGGTTCGCGGCCTCCTATGCCCTGGTCCTCAGCGGCGCGGGGGGCTGGCCGGGGCTGGTGCTCGGCGCCATCTCGCTGGGGCTCGCGACCGCCGGCATCGGCTTCGACATCATGCACGACGGCGGACACAAGGCGGTCGCGAACAGCAAGCTCGTCAACCGCGCGATGCACTTCACCCTCGACCTGGTCGGGGGCAGCTCCTACATCTGGAGCCAGAAGCACAACGTGATGCACCACACCTACCCGAACGTGGTCGGCGCCGACGACGACATCGACGTGGCAGGGCTGGCGCGGATGGCGCCCCAACAACCGCACCACGCGGCCCACCGATGGCAGCACCTCTATATGTGGCCGCTCTACGGGATGATCTCCATCAAGTGGCACTGGTACGACGACTTCGTGCAGCTCGCCCGGGGGAAGCTCCTCGAGCACCGGTTCCCGCGACCGCGCGGCTCGGAGATCGCCCTCCTCGTGGCGGGCAAGATCATCTTCTTCGCCTGGGCGGTCGTGACCCCGCTGCTGGTGCTCGGGTGGGCCCGGTTCCTCACCTACTACTTCCTCTCTCAATGCGTCCTGGGCGTGACCCTCGCGGTGGTCTTCCAGCTCGCCCACTGCGTCGAGGACGCGGAGTTCACGGCCCTCCCCCCCGACGGGCCGCCGGTCGAGCTCGATTACGCGCGCTTGCAGCTCGACTCCACCGTCGACTTCGCCCGCGGCAACCGCTTCGTGACGTGGTACGTCGGGGGCCTGAACTACCAGGTCGTGCACCACCTCTTCCCGCGCGTGAGCCACGTGCACTACCCCGACCTCTCCCCGATCGTCGCCGAGGTCTGCGCCGAATTCGGCGTGCGCTACCGCACCGTCGACTCCGTCCGCGCCGCGATCGGCTCCCACTACCGTTGGCTGCGCCGCATGGGCCGCGAGCCGACGCCGGAGGTCATCGCCGCCGCCGCTTGATCCGCCGGCCGACCGGCGCGAGGAGCCCGAGGGGCCCGAGGCCGAGGGCGCACCCGTCGCTACCCCGGTCCGCGCCCAGCGTCGCGTCCCTCGCCGTGGCGTCCGCCGGGAGGCGAGGCACGCCAGGGTCCCCGTCGTGGCCCGCGTCCGCCGCGGCTCGTCGAGCGTCGCTGTCGCCCGGCCCCGCCTCCCTCGCCGATCCCACGTCGACGCCGGCCGCGTCGACCAGCGAGCCCCCGTCGGGGCCCGCGTCGGGCCGGATCGCGTCGGCGCAGGTGGGCCCCGGCGCCGCCACGCTGTCGGCGCAGCTCGCCCCCGCGGGCTCTCCGGGGCACAAGTGCTGGCAGCACGCGCGGGCCGGCGCCTCCCGCACGCAGGGCCAGCGGCCCGCGGCGTCCCCGTAGGTCGCGAGGCGCCCCCGCCAGTGAACCCCGAAGTCGTCGCTGAAGCCGACCGCCCAGGGGCCACCGAACCACACGTTGGTGCAGCCCCAGAGCCGCTCGCCTACCATGCGCAGGCAGCCCAGCCGCTCCACCGGCGTCTCCACATGCCGCCACGTCCGCCCGCCATCCTCGCTGCGCGCCGCCCCATCGAAGAGCGTCACCGCGAAGGCCCGCTCCCCGTGGAGAACCAGCTCCACGGGGAAGTCGTCGAAGGTGGTGACCTCGGACCAGGTGCGCCCCGCGTCCGCGGAGCGCGCGACCACCGCCTCGGGGAAGCGCAGCCCGTAGCCGATCACCGCGTCGGGTCCGGCGGCCGCCAGAGCGACGAACTCCCGAACCGCGTCGGGGCCGGGCTTGATGCGCACGAAGGAGGCCCCCCCGTCGTCACTGCGCGCCGCCCCGAACTCGTGGGTCACGTAGACCACCTCCGGCGCGCCCGCGGCCCGCACGAGTGAGGTGATCCGCCCCTCCGTCTCGATGCCCGCCGCCACCCAGCTCCGCCCCGCGTCCAGCGAACGAAAGACGTCGTTGGGGATCCCGAAGGCGTCGCTGGCCAGCACCACCTCGTCCGGGCGTTCGGGGTGCACCGACGCCGCCACGGCCGTCGGCACCGCGTCCACCGGCGCAAAGGAGCAGCCACGATCCTCCGTCACGAAGACCGACTCGCGCGCCCCCACCAGCCAACGCCGCTGCCCGAGCCCGACCGGCGTCGCCCAGCGCAGCTCCGCGGCGGGCGCCACCGCGTCTTCGCAGAGCCAGAGGAAGCCGTCCGCGTCGCCGGCGAAGATCCCCTGCGAGTCGGTCACGGCCCACACGCTGCCGGGAAACTGGGCTGGCGCCTCGAGCCGTCGAACGATGGGCTGTCCCCCGTGGGCGAGGACGACCAGTAGTGGGAGGAAGGCGAGCGGCACAGGCTACTCCGCGTCGAGCACCTCGAGGCCGTCGACGGCGAGCCGCACCCGAACGCGGGCGGCGTTGTTGCCGTAGTGGGCCTCCTCGATGACCCGGTCGGGGTTGGTCGTCACCACGATGTCGTAGATCCCGTCCTCGGTGTCCGTCACGTCGATCCACTGGCAGGGCAGCCCCCGGCCGTAGGTGTCCTGGCACCCGGCGGTGATCCCCTGGTTGCGCGGGTTGTAGCCACGGCAGCCGTTGACCGCGATCTCGGGCACAAAGACCCCGATGTCGATCACCGCGAAGCCGTTCTTGTGCCCGCCGGGCAGCGCCTCCCCGGTCTCGACATCCTCCAACGCGTAGTCGGCGTAGGCCTCGTAGTGGAAGTGGCTGTGGCAGTCGTCCCAGATCCAGTGGTCGACGCCTTCCTCGGGCACGCCGAGCACCAGGTCCGCCCGGCCGATGTTCGCGATTCGGGTGCCGAAGCGGATGATCCGCCGCGGACCGAGGGCCCCCAGGCAGCCCTCGTCGACCAGGCACTGGTCCTGGGCGTCGAGCATCGTCAACTCGAGGGTCGAGGCCAGGTAGTCGACATCGACGATGAGGTCCGGGAAGCACTCCGCGGCGGGCTCCAGGCCGGTGTCGCCGCCGACGCAGTTGCCGCAATCGTCGAGGAAGGCCTGCCCATCGCAGGCCCCTGTGCAGTCGACGTTCTCGCTGGGCTGACGGCCGGTGTCACCTCCGACGCACACCTCGCAACCGTCGAGGACGGCGAAGCCGCCGACCACCCCGTTGCAGTCCTCTTCGCAGGCGGGCTGCGCGGTGTAGACGAAGACGTCCCCGCCGCCCCCCGGGTTCAGGTCGTCCCACAGCGCGGCCAACATCACGCGCGCCTCGTCGTCGGGGAGCTGGCCGTTTTGGAAGTTGAGCGCCTCCCCCGCAAACGTCAGGTGCCCATTGGAGCTGACTTGCACTCGGTCGTAGCGCCCGCCACCGAGGCGAAACCAGAAGCCCAGCTCGACGGAGACGACCTCGTCGTCGCCCAGCTCGAGGCCGCGGCCCACCTCCGTGACGTCGATCCAGTCCAGCGGGCGGTTGTGCTCCACCAGATAGCGATCCTCGCCCTCCGGCGACATGTGCAGGACCCGGTGCTCGAGCACGAAGTCGTTGTCCCGAGCCAGCGTCTGGCCAACCCCCGCCCCGAGCTGCCAGCCGATCGTAGCGCTCACGCCGAACGGCTCGATCTCGGTGTATTGAAAGCGGAAATCCCCGTTCTCGTAGAGCACGATCTGAAACGTGTAGGGCCCATGCTCCTCGGGCATGTTGAAGGGGCGCACGCGGTTCCACTGCACGATGAAGCGCGCGGGGTTGGGCTGCGCGCACTCGTCGCAGGCGTCGGGGCGACCGTCGCCGTCGGTGTCCACCGCGGCGGGCTCCTGCCCCGTCTCGCCGCCTACGCAGAGGTCACAATCGTCCCGCCAGGCCTCACCAAAGCAGTCGCCGTGGCAGTCGCGGTCACCCTCTCGCCCGCCGCAGACGCCGCACGCGTCGGTGTCGTTGGTCGCGCAGTCCGGCTCCTCGTCGTCGCCGTTGACGGCCCAGCCCTCCTCCGCGGCACCGCACGCCTCTCGACTCTCCTCCGGGTCGCCCAGCCCGTCCCCATCCGCGTCGCGGTACTGCAGGTGGGCCCCCGGCCCCGCGCAGACCCCGCAATCATCGTTGTCGTTGGTCTCGCAGTTGGGCTCCGGGTCGTCGGCGTTGTCGACGAAGCCATCGGGCTGCACGCAGGCGTCCGCCGCGACCTCTGGATCACCGAGCCCGTCGCCGTCGGCGTCGAGGTAGAACCGCTCCTCCCCAGGCCCGGCGCAGATCCCACAGATGTCGGTGTCGTTCGTCGCGCAGTCCGGCTCGGGGTCGTCGCGGTTGAGCACCCAGCCCTCGGGGGGCACGCAGGCCGCCAGCCCTACGCCGTCGGCCCCCATCCCGTCCCCGTCCTCGTCGGAGTACCACGTCGCCGGCCCCGGCCCCGCGCACACGCCACAGACGTCGGTGTCGTCGGTGGCGCACTCCGGCTCGGGATCGAGGCCGTTGTCGGCGTAGCCCTCCGGTCGCTCGCACGCCCTCACCGGGCTGCGATCGTCGCCAGCGCCGTCGCCATCGACGTCGGGATACCACGTCCGGGGCACGCAGCCGTCGGGCGCGACGCCCTGGTCGGCGCCTTCGATCTCGCCATCGAGGACGGCGGCGTCGGCGGCCCCGGAGTCCGCGACCAGTTGCTCGTCCTCGACGCAACCAAGCGCGAGGAGCGCGACCACAACGACGGCGCCGGGCGCATTAAACGAATCAAGCATGGCACTCATGCGAGCACGGAGGCCGCGCTACCTGCAAGTGAGCCGCTTCAGGGCGGGGGCGGCCTTCTTCGCCATGCGCTCCTCCAGCCGGCGCGCCAGCGCCTTGTCGGCCTGGGCCCACGACGGGCCACCGGCGTGGACGAAGTCCGGCAACGCCACGTAGCGAAAGACCGGCCGCTCGCTGCGGCTGTCGGTGATCTCCAACGCGAGCCCCAGGTAGCGCCACTTGATCCCCGCCTCGACGTGGTCCCGGGTCTGCAGCCGAAGCACGGCGTCGGCGGTCGGGACGCCCGGGGCGAGCGCGTGCTCGGGTCCCACGACCTGACAACCGCGGGCCTCGAGTTGACGAACCACAGCACCGACGCTGGCGTCGAGCACGGCCGGTTCGACCCGGCCGGCCGTATCGAGCCGCAGCACCGCCCGACGCCGCAGCGCCGAGGCGTCTCGCTCCAACTCGAGGGCCACGCGCGGCGCCTCGAAGGCCTTGGGCTCGCCGAGCAGCGCCAGGACCCGCGCGACGCGGCTGCGCTCATGCAGGTGGTGTCCCGGGGCGCGGTCCGCCACCAGCAGAACCGAGGTGTCGAGGGTGGTCAGCGCCTTGCCTACGGCGGGCTGAGTCGCGCGGACCTTCTCCTCGGCGGCCCGAAGCTCGTCGGTGTAGACCTCGACGGCGCGCCGACGGTCGAGGGCGACGCGCGCCACGAAGCCGCCGTCTCGCTCGACGACCCCCAGCGTCACCAGCAGCTCCACGTGGTCGAAGGCGCTCTCGATTCGCACCCGCTGGTGAGCATCGCGGTCGGCGACGCCATTGCTCTCGGCGATCCGAGACTCGGTGGCCGACGACATCTTCGCCACCAACTGCTCGCTCACCGCGCGGCGCCCATCGATCACCGCCTCCCGCGCCGTAGGCCCGTGGCCGTCCCCCCACAGGCTGCCCCGCGGGACCTCGGGGAGCCGGTCCCCCACCGGCGAAGGAGACACCTCCCGCAGGGGGGTCGCGCCGCAGCCGACGCAGAGGAGCAGAGCAGTGCACAGGCGCATCACATCGCCTCCGACGAGTCCCGACCGTTCTTCTTCAATCAGATTCGGCTGCTGATCCAGCGGTGCAGAGAGCATGCACCGGAATATCGAGCACACCCGCTGGCATCCGCACTCGAAAAGCGTGTTGAGCAGCACTTTCGGTCGAGCGCTCTCTGGATGACCTCGCAGGAACGGAGCCGGGCCCAACTCGATTGCTCCGGCCACTGGCGCGGGTTAGGTTGTCGGGGGCTGGAGGCACCAGCCCGCTTTCTTGAATCGTCTTGTCTCGGGTGGGGCGACGGGTGGTTGTGGACTTCCAATCGAAAGGCAAGGCCCGCGGCCACGGTTCGCAATCGCCAACGCACCAGGAGCCGGATGCGGCGAGCACCACCGACGGTCTGGCTGCGCACGCCCAGAGCCTGGAGATCCAAGAGGCCGTAGAGGGCGCCGGCGCGCCCATCCCCTACCTCTCGGAGATGGAGGCGGGATTCGGCCGCGGCCTCGGCCACGTCCGGGCACACTTCGGACAGGAAGCCCAACGGGCCACCCAGGCCCTCGGAGCGAAGGCGTTCACCCTCGGATCCGACATCGTCTTCTCCCAAGCCAGCCCTTCGCGAGCCCTGGTCGCTCACGAGCTCGCGCACACGATCCAGCAAGGCTCGGCAGCAATGGGACAGAGCCTCGAGCTCGCCAGCGGCGGCGGCGGGGCCGAGCGCGAGGCGGATGCCGCGGCGGCGGCGGTCCTCTCCGGGCGAGCGCCGAGCATCCGAGAGAGGGCCACCGGCGTGCAGTGCTGGATCGGCTCGGAGCACGAGATGATGGGGGATTTCGGCGCGAACCGAGCGATCGAGAGGTTCCTCTCGGAGGAGGGAACGGACGCGTTCAACGCGTTCGCGCGCGCCCGCGATATCGACGTCAGAGAGGCGGGGGCCAGCGGTGCCATCGAGAAGCGGCAGGGCATGACGCTCGAGGTAGGCGGG
Organism: uncultured Nannocystaceae bacterium; assembly: GCA_964402225.1. GTDB lineage: Bacteria > Myxococcota_A > Bradymonadia > UBA7976 > UBA1532 > CAYOBQ01. Next base: position 18,758 of record CAYOBQ010000167.1, read on the forward strand.
GCGAAGGAGGAGTCGATCTGGTCGCCATCCGCGATGGTCGGGAGCACGCCGCACTCATTCGAGCAGACCGAGCTGGACGGGAAGTCGGTGCTGCCTGGCTCCGGGAAGATGACCGCCGGCGAAGCGACCAAGCTAGGCGGCGACCACACCAAGACGGCCGCTGATCTGCTCGAGCAGGACTACGCCAACCTGTATGTGCTCGCGATCACGAATTACTCGCACTTCTTCCCCCTCGCCGGCGCCGAGTACCGGGCGCACCACGCGAAGGCACTCGAGGAAGCGCGAAAGGTGCCGGCCGCCTTCGACAAGAAGCTCCAGTTCCGCAAGGCCATCACCCTCGAAGGCTTCGCCGGCCACTTCCTTCAAGACAGCTTCGCCTCTGGCCACATGGCGCCGCGAGCCCTCGACCCATTGGGGAACGCCGGCCCAGGCACCGCCAAGGACCCGATGCGGAGCAAGAACTGGCACGACCTGCTCTGCGCGTTGCCGGACGGCCTCCCGACCGACAAGGGCCGTTTCCACGGCGACGCGCACATGGACGGCGCCGACCTCGAGCACATCGGCCAGCAGACCGCGAGCTCGTTCTACGAGGTGCTCGCCGCGGCGTCCGGCAAGGAGTCCAAATGGACCGCCATCGAGCCGGCGGCGCCCGACAAGGCCGCGATTCTGCGTGACCCGGTGGCGGGGCCCATCTGGAGGAAGATGTCGGGCGACTACGCCCAGGATCTAGTGGACGCGGAGGCCCGCGACGAGGGACTCACGACGGCCCCGGGCACGAAGCTCTCGGCGGCAGAGGTGGCACAGGACGTGGTCGCACCGCTCCAGGCAGTCCTCGCCTCTTCGCCCCAGCCCGACCCGGGCTCCCCACTGAACTCCGTCTACGCACGGCTCGTCGCGCTTGGGCACTTCCTGCAGACCAGGTGGGAGGTGAACAACGAGACCGGCCTCGACGATTCGATGGAGATTTCAGACGGCGAGTCCGGCCACTTCGGTATCGGAGAGCTGCGTGACTCCGGCTTGCTACACGCCGCCGTGGAGAGCGCCGTGGGCGCCCAGCTTCCGGCGCTGAGGGAGGTCGGCGAGCGGTTGTCGCCCTTTCTGAAGAAGAAGGGCGACGTCGCGGAGCTCGCCGCCCGGATACACGAGAGTCTGGCGCTGCTGGATCCCCTCCGCCCAGGAGGGAGGATCGCCCTCGACACCCGGCCCGGCTTCCTGAAGCAGCTCCTCGACCTCGAGGGCGACGATCCGGGCGATCTCATGGAGCAGGCCAAGGAGAGGGGCGCGGTGTCGAAGGGGGACACGGGTCCGCTCAATCGCGCCGAGGCGGCCCAGATCATCGCAAACCTCGAGGGCTGGACCGGGGTGCCTCCGGCCCAGTCGATCGTTCCATTCGCCGATGTCGAGCCTGGCGATTGGTTCTACGACCCCGCCCTCCACGCTCGCCTGCACGGGATCTTCCTGGGCACGCGCGAGAATCAGTTCATGGCCGGGAGCCTGTTGAGCGTCGAGGCCGCCGACCTCGTGCTCGAACGGTACCTGGCCGGTATCTCGGAGATCTCCAAGGAAGCGCAGTCCGCGCACCTCCTCGTCGCGCCGCCGAAGGACCTCTCTTCCCAGACCACGTCGGAGCTCCTCATCTCCGCCGACCAGGGGCTCGACGATCGCCTCCGCGCCGAGCTCGAGCATCGCAAGATGCGCGTCTCCGTCACCACCGTGAAGAATCAAGACACCTTCGGCAGCGACGCGGTGAGCGTGCGAGTCGCGACCACCGCCGGGAACTTCAGCACCGACACCGTCAAGATGAACGACGGTGATTCGCATGGCTTCGAGATTCCACTCGGCTCTCTGGTGCCCACGGGCGGCGCCATCACCGTCGAGATCTTCGAGCGAGACTACCTCGACGCCGACGACCTGCTGGTGCACATGGAATGGGCCGAGCCCTACGACGCGATCGCCAACAGCGCCACCGAGCGTGGGGCCGACTACGAAGTCAACGCCTCCCTCGAATAGGGACGTCGGCGTTGATTTGATGCCAGGTCCATCGAATAACGTGGACCTTTGCCGCGTCAGTCGGCATCCGTAAGCCTAGGAGGTCGCAAATTGAAGTACTTGGTGACCTTGGTGTTCGCGCTTTCGGCGTTGTCGGTGACCGCATGCGGCGCCGCCCCGGACCGACCGGTGGACAAGGACCAGATTCGCAGCAACGCCGACGACGCCCATCGCGACGCAGACCGCGAGGGCGCGCGCCGGCCGAAAGACTAAGGGGAAGAGCAAATGCTCCGAGGACTCTCACTCGCGCTCACGGGCGCCATGCTCGTCGCCTGCGGCGGCGACCAGATCAAGGGCGAAGGACGGCACGACGACCGCCCCAAGTGGATCGACCAGGGCGGCACCGGAATGGACGATGCCAAGAAGGCCGTCTACGCCGTCGGCGTCGCCTCGAACATCAGCGACATCGGTCTGCGCCGCAGCACCGCCGATGCCTCGGCCCGCACCGAGGTCGCCAAGATCTTCAGCAGCCGCGTCCAGAACTTGCTCAAGGACTACAAGGCCAGCACCAACGACGGGGAGAAGGAGTCCGCCGAGGCGCACCGACAGGAGGCCACCAAGGTCTTCACCGAGATGGAGCTCGCCGGGGTCACCATCGTCGACCGCTTCTTCGACCTCGACCAAAACGCCCAATACGCCCTGGCCCGCCTCGACGCCAACGCCTTCGAGGCCCAGATCGAGCAGATGGCGACCCTGAGCAAGCGCGCCAAGGAGATCATCCGCCTCAACGCCCGCCGGGCCTTCGACGAGGTCGACGAGGAGAGCGCCCGCCGCCGGGCCGCCACCGAGTAGCCACGGCCCTTGCGGGCTCTAGGACACCGCGGCAGAGTCGCGACGCGGCGCGCTGCACGCGCCCGCCAACCGA
>CAYOBQ010000168.1:0-21650 GCA_964402225.1 uncultured Nannocystaceae bacterium
GTTGGCGGGCGCGTGCAGCGCGCCGCGTCGCGACTCTGCCGCACCGTCCTAGATCCTCCCCTCACGGCTCGACCGCGTAGCCGTCCTCTTCGTAGATTCGCCGGAAGGTCTCCGCGTAGGCGGCCTCGACGGCCTTGCGCTTCACCTTCATCGTGGGCGTCAGCTCGCCGCCTTCCTGGCTGAAGTCGCGCTCGGTGATCGTGAAGCGCTTGACCTTCTCCACCTGGGAGAGGGCTACGTTGCCCTTGTTCACGGCCGCGCGAACGCGCTCGACGAACTCCGGGTGCCGCGTGACGGGGGCCATCGCCCGCGCGAGGGCCTCGGTGCGGCCGGCGGGGTTCGCCATCAACTCCGCCGTGCGGGCCTCGACCTCCGCCTCGGTCACGAGCCCGCGCGCGAGCCCGAAGTCGAGCGTCTCCATGGGGCTGGGGACGATAAGGGCCGAGATGTAGGGACGCTTGTCGCCGTGGGCGTGGACGTGGCTGACCAGCGGATCGACGGCCTTGATCGCCTGTTCGATGTTCGCGGGCGTCAGGTTCTTCCCGCCGGCGGTGATGATCAGGTGCTTCTTGCGGTCGGTGATCCGCAGATAGCCGTCGTCGTCGAGCACGCCGATATCGCCGGTGTGGAGCCAGCCGTCGACGACGGCCCTCGCCGTGGCGTCGGGGTCCTTGAAGTAGCCTTGGAAGACGAACGGTCCACGCACCAAGACCTCGCCGTCGCTGGCGATCCGCTGCTCGAGGCCCGGCAGCAGGCGCCCAACGGTACCGAGCCGGGTGTGCAGGTGCGTGTTGGCGTGGGTCACGACCGTCGCCTCGGTCTGGCCATAGCATTCGTAGATCGGGAGGCCCGCGGCCCAGAAGAACTCCAGCACCTCCATCGGGGTGGGGGCTGCCCCGGTGAGGAGCTGCCGCACGCGACCCCCGAAGGCGGCGCGGATCTTCGAGAAGACGAGGCGATCGGCGACGCGGTGCTGGATCGCGAGGGGGAGCGGCACCTCCTCGCCGGCGAGCTGCAAACGGATTCGGCGACGCCCGACGTCCTCGGCCCACGCGAAGAGCCTGCGCACGGCCGGTGGCCTCTTCTCGAGCTCGCTGCGGATCTTCGAGTAGGCCTTCTCGAAGATCCGCGGCACCGACCCGAAGATCGTTGGCTTGACCTCGCCCAGCTCCTCAAGCACCGCGGAGATGGAGGACGCGTACGCCGTCGCGAAGCCCGCGTTGATGCGCCCGTAGAACGCGAGCACGCGCTCGGCGACGTGGGCCATCGGGAGGAAGCTCAGGGAGATGTCATCGAGGTAGAACTCGGCGAAGTCGTCCTGGGATCCGAGGACGGCGAGGATGTTCGCGTGGCTGATCATCGCGCACTTGGGCGGACCGGTCGTGCCCGAGGTGTAGACGAAGATCGCCGTGTCCTCCGGCGACCGCGCGGCTTGCCTCCCGGCGCGGACATCCCCCGCGAGCGAGGTGAGCGTGAACGCCCGCGGTGAGGTCACGCGGGGGTCATCGCACCCCCTTGCGAGCGCGGCATCCCAGGGCACGATGGCGCGCAGGCACTCACTACCCTCCGTCGCATCGAGCACCGTCCGCAGCTCCGTGCGGTCAGCGACGAAGACCACCTTCGCCTCGCTGTGGTCGAGGATGTAGCGAACCTGCGCTACGGACTGCTTGGGGTAGATGCCGAGGCTCACGCAGCCGGCGATCTGGGCGCCGATGTCGTAGAGCGCCCAGGGCTTCTGCGTCGGTCCGAGGATCGCGACCCGATCGCCAGGCTCCAGCCCGAGCTCGACGAGCCCATGGGCGACCCTCGCTGCGCCCTCGTCGAAGGCGCGCCAGCTCGTGGGCAGCCAGTGACCGCGCTCCTTGTCGAAGAAGGCGGCGGCGTCTCCGCCGAGGGCGACGCGGCGAGCGAACATGTCCGTCAGCGTCCTGCTCTCGCGCGCGATGAAGTTCGCGCGTCGGTGCGGTGCGGTGGTCTTCAGCATGGGTCACCGGTGCTCGTTGAAGTGGCCGTCGCGTACGAAGCTGTAGAGGGCGAGGCGCCCGGCGACCGCCAACTCGTGGGCGAGGCTGCTCGCAGCCCCGATGGAGACGACGGCGGCGATCCGCGCCACCAGGGCCTTTTGCAGGACCTCGAAGCCCGCGCGGCTGCTCACGACGAGCACCACGCCCTCCAAGGGCCACTCATCGGCCCGCAGCCGAGCGCCGCAGACCTTGTCCACGGCGTTGTGCCGGCCGACATCCTCTCCGACCGCCAGCGCGACCCCGTCGGTGGTGAACAGCGCCGCCCCGTGCAGGCCCCCGGTCACGGCGAACCGGGGCTGGACCACGCGCAGCCGCCTCGGGAGGTCGCAGACCAGCGCCGGATCGAGCTCGATGCGTTGGCCGAGGGGTGGCGCGTGGAGGAAGACCCGGTCGATGCTCGCCTTGCCGCAGATGCCGCAGCCCGACATCGCGTGTCGCACGCGCTGCGCCCTGGCGAAGCGCCCCTCCTCCAGCCGAATGCCGCTGCCGAGGGTCGCGAGGACCACGTTCCCGGGGTTGGGCACCGCCGGGTCCGGGCAATGGGCGAGGCCGACGAGATCGTCGGGGCCGTCGATGACACCCTCGGTCGCGAGGAAACCGGCGGCCAGATCCAGATCCTCCCCTGGCGTCCGCATCACCACCGCCAGGGGCCGCCCATCGACGCGGATCTCGAGGGGCTCCTCCACCGCCAGCGTGTCGTCCACGGCGCCGCCGGATCGGCGGAGCTGCACCCTTCGAAGGCCCTCGTCGTCGGCGCTCACGGCTTCAACGCCGCGTCGATCTCGGCGAGCCGCGCGCGCACCCAGGCGCGGCGCCGGTTCGGGTGGTGGCGCGCGTAGAGCTTGTACTCGGCCCGCGCCTCCTTCAGCCGCCCTCTCCGCTGGTGGAGTCGGCCCAGATCGAGGTGGGCGCGCAGCATCGGTGGCTCGGCGAGCAGCGACTCCCGGAGGTGGTGGTGGGCCCGCGGAGGGTCCTCGTCCAGGAGCGAGCGCCCGAGGGCGTAGTGGGCCGGGCCGTAGTCGCGCTTGATTCGGAGCGTCTCGCGCAGCGCGGCGCGGGCCGGGTGGGTGCGGCCCGCGTCGAGGTGGACCAGCGCGAGCTGGTAGTGGCTCTTGTGGTGCCGCGCGTCGCGTTCGACGGCCCGCCGCAGCGCGTCCATCGCCGTCACCTGGTCCCCCGCCTCGAAGGCGCATACGCCCAGGGTGTACAGCGCGCGCACGTCCTTGGGCCAAAGCGCCACCACGCGTTCGAAGCAACGCTGGGCCGTCGTGAAGCGCTTGCGCTCACGCTCGACGACGCCGAGGTTGAAGAGGATCTTCGGCTCGTCGGGGACCTCCCGCAGCGCCATTCGATACTCTCGCGCCGCGGCGTCGAGATGCCCCTCCTGGCGCAGCGCGTACCCCAACGCGAAGCGAAAGGTCGCCTCCTCGGGATCGAGCGCCGCCGCGTGGGCGAAGCGGACGCGCGCCTGCTGTGGGAGCCCCTTCGCCTGGGCGGCGCGGCCCGATTGGAACTGAAGCCACGCGTCGGCCGGTCGCTCGACCAGGTGTCGCCAGCCATAGAAGATGGCGCGCTCGCTCTCACCGCCGTCCACCAGGAGCCGCAGGCGTTGCACCGCGATGCTCGGCCAGCGGGTCGACAGGGGCTCCAGCAACCCCAGGGCCGCCGAGCCCAGGCGCGCCTGCCACGGGCTCATCGTGGCCGCTCAATCGCCGCGAGGCTCATCGTGGCCGCTCAATCGCCGCGAGGCTCATCGATCCGAGATCGTGCGCGCCAGCGCCAGCACCGACGCGGCGCCGCTCGGATCGCCGTGGGCCATCAGCGCCTCGGCGACCTGGAGCAAGACGGGCAGGGCCTCGTCGGCGGCTACGGCCGGGAGCTCCGCCAGCCGTTGGACGCCGGCGCCGATCTCCCCCGCGAGCAGGAGGGCGCGGGCGAGCCCGAGGGAGGCTCGCCACTCCTCGATCGATGGATCGCGAAACGCGAGGGCGGCGATGCCCTCGGGGGCCAGCGTCGCGCGTTGGAACGCGTCGAGGGCGGCGTCGGCGCGGTCGAGATCCAGCGCGGCCTGCCCGGCTACGAACCACAGGGCGCCGTAGGTCGGGTTCGCGCCGAGCCCCGAGGTCGCCAGGGCCAGGGCCTCGGTGGGGCGCTCCAACGTACGGAGGCACTCGGCGGCGAAGACGTGGCTCGAGAGGGCGAGGTTCAGCGCCGTGCCGTCGTCGATGACCCGCCGGAAGTGAGCGAGGGCGCTCTCGTCATCCCCCGCGGCGTAGAGCTCCTTGGCGAGGTAGAAGTGGAGCGTCGGGTCATCCGGTGACTCCGCCAACTCCGCGTCGAGCAGTGTCCGGTTGCGCCCGCGCTTGCCTCGCTTGCGGACCAGCTCGGGGTCGTAGCCCAGATGCAAGATGCGGAAGCCGTCCTCGTAGGCCATCTTGGCGCGGGCGCCGATTCGCTCGTGGATGCGCCCAACGAAGCGCAGCGCCGGTCGATTCCGCCACAGCCGGGGCATGCGGTCGGCGCCGAGGTGGCGCCCCCGCGCGTCGAGGTTCACGATCAACGGGAGATAGAGCGTGGGCGCGGCGTCTGCGGGCTCCGCCTCGACCAGGCGTCGAACGACGCGGGGGGCGTCGGCGTCGAGGCGCTCGTCGGCGTCGACGATGAGGACGAAGTCGCCGCTCGCGGCGTCGATCGAAGCGTTGCGTGCGGCGGCGAAGGAGTCGCACCAGTCGAAGTGGCGCACCCGCGCGCCGAGGTCGCGGGCGATGGCCACCGTGTCGTCGGTGCTCCCGGTGTCGACCACCACGATCTCGTCAATGGCATCGCGGGCCGACTCGACGCAGGCAGAGAGGTGTTCGGCCTCGTCCCGGACGATGAGGCAGAGGGAGACCGTGCGCCGCGGATTCACCGCCTCCGGCGCTTCTCGCGCTGCTTGCCGCGCGTGCCGGTGACCGTGACCGTGACGACGGTGCAGTTGTCATCGCCACCGCGGGCGTTGGCGAGATCGATCAGCACGCGCGGGACCCGCCGGCGGTCGTGGCGGTTCACGAGGTCGAGGATCTCGTAGTCATCGACGTGCCCCGTGAGGCCGTCGGAGCACAGCACGAACTGGTCACCGCGCTGAAGCGGGACGGCGCCCGTGTCGACCTTCACGTCACGCTCGAAGCCGATGCTGCGGGTGATGATGTTCCGCATCACGGAGACCTTCGCCTGCTCGGGCGTGATCAACCCCGCGGCGACCTGCTCCTGGACCAGGCTGTGGTCCTCCGTGACCTGATGGATCTCGCCACCCCGGACGAGGTAGGCGCGGCTGTCGCCGACGTGACCGAACCAGGCGACGGAGCCGTAGGCGAACATCGCCGTCACGGTGCTGCCCATGCCCGTCAGCTCCGGCTGCTCGCGGGCCGTGTCGAAGACCCGCTCGCACGCGGTGCGCACGGCGCCGGCCAACAGGTGGGGGGGGTTCACACGCCCCCCGTTGCTAGCGGCGCTGGACTCGGCGTCGGCGAGCCCTCGCACCAGCTCCGTGCCCGTGGTCTGCACCGTGATGCGACTCGCGACCTGTCCGCCAGCGTGCCCGCCCATGCCGTCGGCGACGATCCATAGCCCGTTTCGGGGCATCATCAGGAACGAGTCTTCGTTCGCCTCGCGCCGCAGGCCGACGTGGGTGTCGCCGTGGCTGGTCAACCGGAAGTCGGACTGCGCAGTCTCCAGCCGGGGCAGTTGGCTGCGCACCTCGCGGCGATTGGTCTTGGGCGTAGACAGGGCGCGACCCGATCGATTGAGATCCGGTGGACCATACCGCGCGTCCACAAGGCGCGCAACGACCGGACGTCGCGTCATGAGCTCCACGTCCCGTGTGGGTTCCGCGCGATTCCGACGCCGGCATGGAGTACACTGCTCCTCGGTCGGGGGGGGCAACGAGGAGCCGACGCGTGCGCGCAACCGATCGGGTGCTGGTGGTCGACGACGAGGCGCCCGTCCTCCGGGTCCTCGAGCGGGCGTTGGTTGAGGAGGGGCTCGCGGTCGAGACGGCGCAGAGCTTCGAGGCCGCCGTCACCAGCATCGAGGCGCGCCCGCCCTCCGTCGTAGTGAGCGATGTCCGGTTGCCGGACCGCGACGGCTTGGACCTCGCGCGTTGGATTCGCGACCAGACCCCCGGGGTGGTCGTGATCCTGATGACCGGTTACGCGAGCGTCGAGGGCGTGGCCGAAGGGCTGCGTCTGGGCGCCTTCGACTACCTCCTCAAGCCCTTCGACGATCTCGGCGCGGTGGTCTCCTGCGTCAGCCGCGCGCTCGAGCGCCGACGCCTCGACGAGCAGGCGGGCGCGCGCCAGCGGCGGGCGGCTCAGGAGGCCCAGCTCAGTGAGCTGCGCGCGCTGGTCGGCAACATCGCGCAGCGCCTCCGTCGGGTCGCGCCGACGCGGGAGGCCCACGCGCTCCTCGACGAGCTCGAAGAGGCCCTGACGCCCGCGCGGCGCGCGATCACGTCGTCGTTGCCCATCGAGGAGAGGCCACCCCCCGGCGAGCTCCCGCGCGTGCTGGTCGTCGACGACGACCGCTACGTTCTCCGAGCGATGAAGCGCCTGCTGCGAACGCGGGCACGGGTGGTGACGGCGGAGCGCGGGGTGGAGGCGCTGGCGTTGTTGCGCGAGGACCGGGCCTTCGACGCGCTGCTCCTCGACATCGCGATGCCTGGCCTCGACGGCTTCGAGGTCTTCGAGCGCCTCGGCGTGATGGACGCTGACCTCCAGCGGCGCGTGGTCTTCTGCTCGGGGGCGTGCCCGCCGGAGAAGCGAGAAATCGCCGACCGACAATCCGCCTTCCTCGGCAAGCCCTTCACGCTGGCGCAGCTCATGGCCGCGATGGAGGCCGTCGTGGTCGCCCACGGGAAGCGGAGCGGTCAGGCGATCTCGAACTGACGCTCCGAGTGCTTCTCTCCGTCGTAGCTCAGCAGCGCGCCGCTGGACTTCTTGCTCGTGGCGATGTGCACCGGGCGCTTCCACACGCGATGCAGGTTGGCGAGGGTCGCGCGGGCATAGTCGTCCTGGAGGTCGACGCCCTCGTGGGCGTGCCTGAGCAACAGCTCTGACCGGTTCTCGAAGTTCGCGTCCTCGACCTCGATGATCGGCTGCCCCATGTTCGTGAGCTGGTTGAGCAGCTTCTGCTTCACCTCGGCGAACCCGCGCGACGCGATCTGCCACTCGTTGGCCTTCGGGTTGTGCTCGAAGGTGAACAGCTTCTGCTCGGCGCAGAACTCGGGCGTCAGGAACTCATCGAGGAAGGTGACGTCGTTGTGGTGGCGGCGCACCTCGAAGATCTTCTCACGTCCGAGGCCGGTGTCCCGGCTCCAGTTGGCCCGCTCGGCCATGTCGTCGCACTCGTCGTACTCCTTGCCGAAGCGGCCTGTATTCCAGCGCTCTTCGATGTGGCGGAAGAGCTCGAGGCCGACCTTGTAGGGGTTGATCCGCCCGCGCATCATCACCGTGGTGCCCGCGTGGTGGTCGGCGTAGTCGATGACCTCGCTCGGCTTGAGGATCTTCTGCGTCATGAGTCGGGTGTGCCAGTAGGAGGCCCAGCCCTCGTTCATGATCTTGGTCATCGCCTGCGGCGCGAAGTAGTACGCCTCGTCGCGGATGATGCCGACGATGTTGCGCTGCCAGCGCGTGAGCGGCGCATTCTGCATGAGGAAGAGCAGGACGTCGCGCTCGGGCTTCTCGGGGAAGCGCACCTGCGCCTCCTCCTTCTGCCGTCTGCGCTGCGCCTCGAGGTAGGCCTCGGGGTTGACGAACTCCTCCATGTACTCCTTGGCGCGGATCCGCGGGAGCTCGTCGACATCGCCAATGAGCTCGTCGGGCAGATCCTCCTGGCGACGCTCCTCGGTGTGCCGCTTCCGCCGGACGTAGGGGCGGTGCAGATCGATGAGGTTCTCCAGGGAGAGGCAGACGTCGATGAACTCCTCGACCGCGGTGTGCCCGTACAGCTCCTGATAGCGGCGCACGCGCGTGGCGTGGTTGGCCATCGTGTCGAGCATCTTGCGGTTGGTGGCGCTGAACCAGAAGTTGTTCTTGAAGAAGTCGCAGTGGCCGAAGACGTGGGCCATCACGAGCTTCTGGTCGACCACCTCGTTGCCCTCGAGCAGGTACGCGTAGCAAGGGTCGGTGTTGATGACGAGCTCGTAGATCTTGGAGAGGCCGTAGGCGTAGGACTTCGACATCCGCTCGTAGTCCATCCCGAAACGCCAATGGGGATAGCGCGTCGGGAAACCGCCGTAGGCCGCGATCTCGTTCATCTTGTCGTAGGCGACGATCTCGAAGACCGTTTCGAAGAAGTCGAGGCCCGCGTCGGCGGCGATCTTCTCGATCTTCTGATTCCAACGCCACAGCTCGGGCGGCAGCGGGCGGACTTTCAGGTATTGAATCACCGGCCGGCTCCCAGGAACTCCTTGATCGAGCCCACGATGGCGTCCTTGTCCTTGATCTCGGAGCAAACGACCGTGCAGTCGTCCTCGCCGACGGGGAAGTGCTCCCGCAGATCCTTGATGAACTGCCCCGACCCGTAGGGGCTCTCGACCTGCCCGTAGCTGAACTGGTTCGAGTCCGGTACCAGCCCCTCGCGTAGCACGCGGATGCAGGTCGCGGTGTCGTCGACGCTCCAGTTGTCGCCGTCAGAGAAGTGGAACGGGTAGATGTTCCACTCGCTGGCCGGGTAGTCGTCGTCGACGATGCGCGCCGCGAGCTTGTACGCGCTCGAGATCATGGTGCCGCCCGACTCCCGCGTGTGGAAGAAGGTGTGGTCATCGACCTCCCGCGCGGTGGCATCGTGGATGATGTAGCGGGTCTCGATGCCCTCGTACTGGCTCTTGAGCCAGGTGTTGATCCAGAAGGACTCGATGCGGACGATCTCCTTCTGCTCGTCACCCATCGAGCCCGACACGTCCATCATGTAGATCACCACCGCGTTGGACTGGGGTGACTTGACGGTGCTCCACGATCGGTAGCGCATGTCGTCCTTGATCGGGAGGACGACGGGGTTCTTGGGATCGAACGTACCCATCGCGATCGAGCGCTTGAGCGCTTGACGGTACGTGCGCTTGAAGTGGCGCAGCGAGTTGGGGCCTACCGGACGAATGCCGGTGTAGCGATCCTTTTCGGTGACGACCTGCTTGGCCCCCTTCGGCTCGATGCGCGGCAGCTCGAGCTCCTCGCCGAGGATCTCGGCGAGCTCGTCGAGCGTGACGTCGACCTCGAGGGCCTTGTCCCCCTCACCTTCGCCCGCCTCACCCTCGCCGGGCTGCTGGTCGCCGGGACCGAGGCTGTCCCCCTCATCGCCGTCGCCCTGACCGACGCCGCCCCCCTGTTGGTTGTCGAAGCGGAAGCGCGGCAGCTCGATCTGCGGGAGCGGGATCGAGACCTTGTCCTTGCCTTGCTTGCCGATCAGCTCGCCGTTGGAGATGTAGTCCTTGAGGTTCTTGCGGATGCGCCCCCGGACGATCTTCCGAAACCGGCTGTGGTCTTGTTTGATGCGCGACACCGGCGCCTACTCGCGCGCGTCGCCGCGGGCGAAGATGGACGCGACGTAGTTGAGCACGTCCGTCGCCGACTCGTCGTTGTAGCCGAAGTCCCGCACCATCCGCTGTTTCACGACCTGGATCTTCTCCTGCGTCTCCTTGTCGATCACGTTGGAGACCAGGCTGGTGAGCTTGATGGTGTCCTTCTGGTCCTCGAAGAGTTTCTGCTCGAGGGCTCGGTGGAGACGCTCGTTGGTGTTGTAGCTGAAGGTCTTGCCCTCCACCGCCAGCGCGCCGATGTAGTTCATGATCTCACGCCGGAAGTCGTCCTTGCGCGACTCGGCGATGTCGATCTTCGACTCGACGGAGCGCATCAGCCGCTCGTCGGGCTCCTCGTCCTGGCCGGTGTAGGGGTTCTTGACCTTCTCCTTTTGGGTGTAGGCCTTCACGTTGTCGATGTAGTTCCCGCACAGCCGCTTGATCGCGTCCTCGTCCGCCGAGATCGCGCGCTGCACCTCGTTCTTCACCGTCTCCTCGTACTCCTGCTTCACCACCGCGAGCAGCTCGTTGAACCGCTTCTTCTGGTCCTCGTTGGTGATCAGCGAGTGCTGGCGCAGCCCGCTCTCGAGCTCGTTGAGCACCAGGAACGGGTTGATCGAGGTGTCGGAGCGCTGGCTGACGAGGGCGTTTGAGATCTTGTCCTGCACGTAGCGCGGGGAGATCCCGTCCATGCCCTCGCGATTGGCCTCCTTGCGCAGCTCCTTGACGTTGTCCTGGGTGAAGCCGGGCAGGGTCTTGCCGTCGTAGAGCTTCAGCTTCTGCAGCAGCGTGAGGTCGTGCTTCTTGGGGTCCTCGAGGCGCGTGAGGACCGCCCACATGGCCGCCATCTCCACGGTGTGCGGGGCGATGTGCTTGCCGCGCACGCGGGCCGAGGAGAAGTCCTTGCGGTAGATCTTCACCTCTTCCTTGAGCTTCGTGATGTAGGGGATGTCGACCTTGATGGTGCGGTCGCGCAGCGCCTCCATGAACTCGTTGTTGAGGAGCTTCTTGTACTCGGCCTCGTTGGTGTGGCCGATGATGACCTCGTCGATGTCCGTCTGGGGGAACTTCTTGGGCTTGATCTTGTGCTCCTGCGTGGCCCCGAGCAGGTCGTAGAGGAACGCCACGTCGAGCTTCAGGATCTCGACGAACTCGATGATCCCGCGGTTGGCGATGTTGAACTCGCCGTCGAAGTTGAAGGCGCGCGGATCCGAGTCGGAGCCGAAGAGCGCGATCTTCTTGTAGTTGATGTCCCCCGTGAGCTCGGTCGAGTCCTGGTTCTTCTCGTCCTTCGGTTGGAAGGTGCCGATACCGACCCGGTCCTTCTCCGAGAGCACGATGCGCCGGCACTGGATGTGCTCGACGACCCGGGACCAGTCGCCCTTGTAGTGGGTCATCAGCTCGCGGAAGATCAACCGGCACGCCGGGTTGAGGTCGCCCTTGAGCTGGAGCGGCTGTCCGTCGAGCTCGACGCCGAGGCGCGCGAAGGCCTCCTTGCGCCACTCCATGGGGATGAGGCGCAGCGGGTCCTCGTTCATCGGGCAGGGGAAGATCGCCTCACCGCCGGTGATGTGCTGGAGCTCCTCGGGGATGTGCCAGTCGTAGGTGTAGACGGCGCCGGCCGGTGAGCGGGAGTACCGCTCGAGCCCCTGCTTGAGCAGGCGGGCGATGGTCGACTTCGAGCTGCCGACCGGGCCGTGCAGCAAGATGACTCGCTTCTCGGTGCCGTAGCGCAGCGCCGCCGACTTCAGCACGTTGACCAGGCGCATCAACGGGATGTCGAGGCCGAAGATGGCGTCGCGCCCGTCGTTGTGGGGATCGTCGAAGAAGTTGTAGTGGATGACCTTCTTCTTGTTGTCGATCACCTCCCGCGACCCCTCGGCGATCACGAGGTCGTAGACGCGCTGAAACGCGGTGCGGGTGATCTGCGGCTGCTTCTTCACGAGCTCGAGGTAGTCCTCGAAGCTCCCGCTCCAATGAAGGTCCGCGAACTCCTCGAAGTTCTGCAGCTCCGCGATCTTCCCGACGAGGCTCCCCATGGTTGGCTCCTGGCCGATCTGGCCGCTTCAGTGATCGATCTCGGCCACCATATGCGCACCTGCGACACGCGTCTATTGCCGTGCGCCGCAACGTTGCCTATAAGTGCACGCCTTTTGTCGCCGAGATCCGCGGCCGTGAGCCCAGCGGTGATTGAGCGGAGACCATGAGCGAAGAGAACCCCCGCCCCAGCAGTTTCACGCCGCGAACGGTGTCGCCTGGCGACATGGTGAGTGGGCGCATCGTCAAGATCGCCGGCAGCGTGGCCTTCATCGACTACGGCGCGCGCAACGAGGGCTATATCGAGCTCGCGGAGCTGCGCGACGAGAACGGCGCGGTGAGCGTCGAGGTCGGCGACGAGGTCGACGCGCAGGTCCTCGAGACCCGCGGCGCCGTTCGCCTCAGCTACAGCAAGGCCCAGGCCAACAAGGCCCGGGACGAGCTGCGCGCGGCCTTCGAGGCGAAGCGTCCCGTCCGAGGGCGCGTCGCCGGGATGAACAAAGGAGGCTTCGAGGTCCGCATCGCGGGCGTGCGCGCCTTCTGCCCGCGTTCGCAGATCGCCGACCGCCCCCCGGCGGACGCGACGTCGCTGCTCGGCCAGGAGTTCGACTTCCTGATCACCGAGTTCCCCGAGGGCAAGTCCCTCGTCGTCTCGCGTCGCAGGGTGCTCGACAAGAAGCGCGAGGTGGCCAAGACCACGCTGGGCGTCACCTACCGTAAAGGCGATCGCCTCCAGGGTCGGGTCACGCAGCTCCGCGATTTCGGCGCCTTCGTCGAGATCGGTGAGGGCGTCGAGGGCCTGGTCCACGTCAGCGAGATCAGCCACGAGCGCATCGCCCACCCCAACGAGCGCCTCACCGTTGGCGAAGCCGTCGAGGTCGAGGTCAAGGGCGTCGAGCCGGAGCGGGGCCGTGTCTCGCTCTCGATGCGCTCCCTCCAGAGCGACCCCGTCACCGAGTTCCTCGACGGCCTTGAGATCGGCCAGCCGATGTCGGGCACCGTCGCGCGCCTCCAGGACTTCGGCGCCTTCGTGACGCTGACGCCGGGCGTCGACGGCCTCTTGCACGTCTCCGCGATCACCGCGGAGCGCCGCATCGAGCACCCCAGCGAGGTGCTCTCCGAGGGCGACAAGGTCGACGTGGTCATCGAGAAGATCGACCGCGCGAAGCGCAAGGTCGGGCTGGTGACGCCGGAGGTCGCCGAGGCCCGCAAGCCCGTCGACATTCCCTTCAAGGTAGGCGACATCCGCAAGGGGCCCGTGACTCGGGTGGAGACCTACGGCGTCTTCATCGAGGTCGCAGACGGCGTCGTGGGGCTATGCCCCAACGGCCAGATGGCGACGGACCGCGGCACCGACCACCGTCGCGCCTTCCCCGTGGGCACCGAGCTCGAGGTGAAGGTGATGGAGATCGACAAGTCGCGCGGTCGCGTGCGGCTCTCGCGCAAGGCGCTGGAGCACCACGAGGAGCACACGGCCTTCCGCGACTACAAGAAGCAGCAGAACGAGTCCGGCGCCGGCGGGATGGGCACCTTCGGCGACCTCTTCGGTGATCTGCTGAAGAAGTGAAGCGCTGGCTTCTCGCCGGGCTCCTCACCCAAGCGGGCTGCGGGGACGCCGACTCGGCGCCAGTCGACGCCGGTCCACGACCCACAACGCTGTGCACCGACGCCGATTGGGAGCCCGGTCGGTGCGTCGCCGGGCAGGGGGTTCACCACGACTCCCGCGGCAACGGCCACGTTCGCGAGGCCGAGGCCATCGAGTACGACCTGGCGCCGCCGTCGACCGGAGACCATCGCTCCCAGTGGGCCCGCTGGGGTGAGTACAGCCATCTGCCGCCCGAGCGCTGGCTCCACAACCTCGAGCACGGCGGCGTCGCCTTCCTGTACCACCCCTGCGCCGATCCGGCGGTCGTCGACGCCCTGCGCTCCGTCGCCCAGGCGCGCGCCGACGACGAGACCGGCGCCTTCCGGTGGATCCTCACGCCCTACGCCGACCTGCCACAGGCGGTCGCCGTGGTCGCGTGGGAGTGGACCTACACCGCCGAGTGCGTGCGGCCCGAGGAGATCGAAGCCTTCGTGGACCAGCACTACCGCCAGTCCCACGAGGACATCCCCGCCGACGGCCGGTTTGACGAAGGCTGGCTGGGAAGGTAGCGCGAGCTACGTCGCCCAACGACACCGGCCTCCCCTCATGGTCGGGCAAGGTGAACGCGGGGGCGCGCGCGCCGCTACCGCCCCGCCGCCATCGCTACCCTGCTGTAACCCATCCCACGGCGCTCAGGGCCCTTGACGCTGGCACGCCGCTTGATTCGGATAGGTGAGGACGACCCCGGAGGTTGACATGCCGAACACCATCCTCGTCGCCACCGATCTGGCGCCGGAGACGAAGCGCCTCGTCGAGTGGGCCCTCGCCCTTCCCCACGGAACCGATTCGCGGGTGATCCTGCTCCACGTCGTGGACGTCGACCAGCACGTCTGGGCGGCCCTCTCACGGGAGTACTCGGTCGAAGACGTGCGCGACCGTCTGCTCACCATCGCCAGCGACGCCCTCGCGGACTTCCAGCCCGCGCACCCGGACGATTCGCCCTACTGCATCGAGAGCCAGGTGCATTGGGGCAAGACCTCGCAGGTCCTCGTAGAGACCGCGAAGGCCGAGGAGGCGGACCTCATCGTCATCGGGCGCCACGGCCCGCAGACCATGGCGGCGATGGCCCTGGGAGGGACCGCCGACAAGGTCCTGCGCACCGCGCACTGCGCGGTCACCGTCCTGCCGATGCCGGGCTGACGTCAGTCGCTCGGGCTCGGTACCGCCGCCGCGAAGTCGGAGGCGTTGTCGTCGGTGTCGGTGTGCGCCGCGTCGCGGGTCAGCGACTCGCCGGGTTGCGTCGCGGGGGCCGGCGCCCCTTCGCCGGCCTCGTGCCGTGCGCCGACGCCATAGGCCAGCGCGTCGACCACCTCCTCGCCCCACACGAGGCGCACTGAGTCGGGTCCGTTCTGCAGGTCCGCCGCCGGGTCGAGCTGGTCCGCCAACCCGCGGAGCGCGTCGCCAGCGTCGGGGTGGGCCAGCAACCAGAGGCCGGAGTCATCGGTCTGCCCGACGAGCCCGAGATCGGCGTACGTCCCGCCCGTCGCGCCGTTGATGGCGACGAGGCGGAAGCCCGCGAGGCTCGTCGATGGAGGTCCGTAGAGCTCGACGAAGACGGCGGGGGGATCGTGCCCGTCCACGTCGTAGAGCACCTCGTTGATGCGCAGCCCGACGGGCCGCGCTTGCTCCACGCAGGCGCCCGCCTCGCACCGCTCCGAGACGTCGCAGCCCACCCCGCCGCCGAACTCGAGGCAGTCGTCTGCGTCGAAGTCGCCGCACAGCTCGAAGCCCTCGCCGAGGCAGCGGCTGGCGTCCGCCGCGCACTCGTCGTCGCAGACCGCCACGCAGGCGCCGTCAGCGCAAGCCTCCCGCGCACCGCATGGCGTTGGGCTCGACCAGTCGCGGCAGGGATCGGCGTCGAAGTCACCGCACCGCCTGACGCCCTCGGCCACGCAGCCCGCGGCCCCCGCGTCGCACTCGTCGACGCAGTCGGCGCGGCAGACCCCCTGGGAGCAGCTCTCCCCGTCCGCGCAGGGTCGCGCGGCGCCAAAGGCGAGGCAGCCGTCGCCGTCTTCGTCCCCACACTCGGCGACCCCGGCGCCGACGCAAGTCCGCTCGTTCCCGGCGCAGCCATCCTCGCAATCGACCACGCACCGCCCCGCCTCGCACCGCGAGCCCTCGGCGCAGGGCGCAGGCGCGCTCCACTCGACGCACGGGTCCTCGTCGTGCTCACCGCACACGCGGACCCCGTCGTCGCAGATCCGCGCTCCGACCACGCACGTGTCCTCGCAGGCCGCCTCGTCGGGGACGCACCGCCCTTCGTCGCAGCGCTCCAGATCGCGACACGCGCGGGCCGGCCCCCACTCGAGGCAGGCGTCGGCGTCGAAGTTGCCGCACGCCTCCACGCCACCTCCGCCGCACCGGCGGTCCGCCGCGTTGCACGCGTCCTCGCAGACGGCGACGCAGACCCCGTCCTCACAGCGTTCAAAAGCCGCGCAGGGCACCGGCCCGGAGCGCTCGAAGCAGGCGTCGGCGTCGTACTGGCCGCACCGTCGAAAGGCCCCCTCGCCGTCGCACTCGAGGACGCCGTCGGCCGCGCACTCGTCCTCGCAGGGCCGGGCCGCGGGGACGCAGCGCCCGTTGTCGCAGCGCTCGTCCTCGCGACAGGTGATGGGCAGGCTGAGGTCGAGGCAGGCGTCGGCGTCGTGTTGACCACAGGTCACGAAGGCGTTCCCCTCGCAACGGCGCTCGCCCGCGACGCAGGCGTCGGTGCAGTCGGGCACGCACTCGCCCCCTCGGCAGGTCGTGTCCGCGTCACAGCCCACGCTGACCGACCAATCCAGACAGGCGTCGACGTCGAAGTCACCGCACGTCCGGTAGCCCATCTCGCCGGTGCACGCGCGCTGCCCCTCACCGGGGCACACATCCTCGCAATCGGCGCCCAGCGGGACGCACTCACCCGCGTCGCAACGCTCGTCGGGGAGGCAGGGGAGGTCCGGCGCCAGATCCAGGCAGCCGTCATCGTCATCGTCGACGCAAGCCTGCGGGACCCCGCCAGCGCAGCTCAGATCACCCACCGCGCAGGCGTCCTCGCAGGGCTCCACGCAGCCCCCACCCGAGCAGTACCCGCCGACGGGACAGGGCGAGTCCCCCCCCCACTCGTTGCACCCGTCGCCGTCACCGTCGGCGCAGGTCTGGACCTCTCCGGTGGCGCCGCATCGCAGCGCGCCGGCACGGCAGGCGGAGGTACAACGGGCGGCGTCGGGGTCAGCCTCGACGGGGGCCGTCGTGCAACTGGCGAGTAGCAGCAGGGGTGGGATGAGGCGCACAGGGTTCTCTACCAGAATCCAGCCCTTCCAGAGACGACCAGGCTATCTCAGCGCAACCGCGACGGAACACCGGGGAACAGCCCCTGCTTGCTTCGTACGGTCGCCTCGTCGAGTTTGTCCCGCTCCTCGGCGGCTATCAGGCCGTGCGCCGACAGGTAGGCCCAGAGGTCGAAGGGGGTGGCGACGCGGCCCAGGCCGAGCTCGGCGAGCGCGACCAAAGCCGCACGTGCGTCTCCGGTGACGAAGATCGCGGAGGGAAGCTCGTGTCGACAAAGCGCGATCGACTGGTCTTCCCCCTCGTGCTTGTCGGCACTCGCCTGCGCTGGCCGCAGGTAGCTCGTGTACATCCGCTCCGCGTCAGAGCCGACGACGAGGTCGTGGCTCTTGATCCACAACTGCCCCCCGGTCCTGCGCCGAAGGAGCTGATGACGCGGTGCGTGGGGACTCTCGGTGTCCGCTTCGGCTTTGACCGCGGCAGCGACATGCAGCACGCCGAGTGGGCATTCCCACTCCGGGTGCTCGACCGCGTGCTTCGCGAGGGGTGTGAGCGGGCCTGCATCGACGATCCATTGCTTCATACCCGGAAGTACCAATCGCCACCTCGAAGGTTCAGGCGTACGCGGGCCAGCGTCAAAGGGCGTCAGCGGAAGCGGAGGATCTCACGGCAGCGGCCGGCGCTGATGACTGCCCGCTCAGCGGCCTCGACCGCCAGGTCACTCACGAGTCCAGTCGCCAGTTCGCCGGGCCCCGCGATGTCGACATCAGCCCACGCGAGCCTGTCTGGATCGGTCTCGAAGTCGACCTCATGTCGAACCTCGACGGACTCCCGCTGGAGTGCGTCAGCCTCATGGCTGTTGATCCAGCGCAGGTTCTTCGCGTGCCAGGTCGCCCCGCTGAACGTCATTCCCCAGGACTCTGCCAGGCGCAAGACGACAGCCCGGGGGTCGCCGGTGCCCTTGCGTACCCAGTCGCCGGGCGCGAGGAAGTTGGGGGCGAAAGCGTTGGCGCGTTGCTCTGGGTCGTCGGTCGCCTTGCTCCGAGTGATCAGCGTCACGAGGTCGGTCTTCTGAGATCCATCGTGGAGCAAATGGCAGAGCTCGTGTGCGAGGATCGATCGGCGGAGAATACGCTCGCGAACTCGCTCGGCACGACGATTCAGGAGGATCATCGGCAGCCCGCCCGGCTCGAACAGGCTGGCCGCCAACACGCCGCGCGTGTCGAAGTCGATGAGGGCCACGTGTATTCCGAGGGTCTCAAAGGTGGCCTGAACGGATGGCAGCGGCTCCCGAGGCGTGGGCGCGAGGTGATAACGTGCCTGCTGGCCGAGGCTGTAGCCCTCGCGGAATACGCGTCCGTCCGGGACCCGGATAGCCTTGGCCTCGCGAGCGCCCATGGCTGCCCCCGGCGAGCGGCCGAGACCTCTCCAAAGGAACGCCCCGATTCGAGAGAGCTCCGCGGCGCGTGCCATTCGACGGACGTCGAGCGGTTCGAGCCCCAAGGAACCGTCCTGCGACGCCTTGAAGCGGGCGACTCGCCTCGCGTCGCTTTGGAATTCGGCGTCGACCTCAGCGAGGGCCTTCGAGGGATCGAACGCGAGCGCGACGCCCAAGCGACTCAGCTCGGTGAGCGTGAGAGTGCCAAGACCTTCCTCGATTTCGACGATTCGCGCCGTCGTCAAGCCGCTCAGCTCCGCCACTTGAGCCTCGCTCAGGCAGAACTCGTCCTCGCGGCGACGCCGTAGTGCAGCGAAGTCCACGCCGAATGATACCACCTTGGGCTATCGGGCGTCCCGCCCGACGCGGAAGCCGAGGATCGGCGTGCGCATCGTCGGCTTTACGGCCCGACGGTTCGACGCGCGCAGGTGCTTGCCGATGCTGTTGAAGCTGCCGCCCTTGAAGACCCGGGAGCGGCCCTTCGAGTCGGAGACCCACTCCCACACGTTCCCGCCAAGGTCGCAGACGCCCTGGGCGGTGTTCCCCTTGCGCTTGGAGCACGCTGGCCAGGTCGATCGTTTTCCGCAGCCGTCTCCGCCCTCGCCGATGACCGCCAGTTGGCAGCTCGCCTCCGTTTGTCCCCAGGGGAAGCGCTGCTTCTTGCCGCCGGCGCGCGCCGCGAACTCCCATTCGGCCTCGGTCAGGAGTCGCACCTTGGCCCAGGTCGCGAACTGGGTGGCCTGCTCCCAGTCGACGCAGTTGATGGGGTGGGCGCCGCGCCCGGGCTGGCTCCAATTGCAGATGGGGCCCCGCTTCGGCAGCGTGCACGCGCGCGCCTCTATGCAGCGGCGATACTGGTCGACCGTCACCTCGGTCTTGGAGATCTCGAAGGGGGCCACCTTGACGGCCCGCGGCTCGTTGTTGCGCTCGCCCTTCGCGCCCATGGTGAACGCGCCGCTGGGGAGCTTCACCCACTCGATCTCGCCGATGAGCAGCCCGCTCTCGTACCAGCGCCGCGTCGGGGCCACCGGGGCGTCGGCGTTGTAGGTCGTCTCGGCGCTCTTCTGGCCCTCCGGGTAGAACTCGGTCTCGACGCCCTGGCGTTTGCCCTCGGCGTACTGCGTCTCCTTGCGCTTCGCCCCGGAGGGGTACCACTCCACTCGGGTCCCGTGGCGCTCCCCCTTCGCGAAGGTCGTCGCCCGGTTCTTGTCGCCCTTGTCGCCGAACTCCGTGCGCAGGCCGTGCTCGAGGCCGTCGGCGAAGGTCGTCTCGACTTGCACCTTGCCGTTCATGTGCCACTTCGTCTGCGGGCCGTGGGCGACCCACTCGTCGCCGACCTCCTTCTTGCAGGTGACCTCGAAGCCGCGTGGCGGCGGCTCGCCGAAGCGCTGGGTCCCCTCGGGGCAGCCGTCGTCGGTCTTGCCGCAGCCAACGAGCGCGATGAGCAACGGGATTGCGGTGCGCATGGCCCGCAGATTGACACAGGGCGGTCGCCCGCGGCCACAATGCCCGGCGGTGCGCTACGACTCGGGATACGTCGAAGAGGTGACGCTGAAGGACGGGCGGTGGGTCCGCCTCCGCACGGTGCAGCCCACCGACAAGGAGATGCTGCGCGCAGCGATCGCGCACCTCTCGAGTGAGTCGCGCTATCTGCGCTTCTTCACCGACAAGCCGCGGCTGACGGACGGCGAGCTGCGCTACCTCACGGAGTTCGATGGCGTGCACCACTACGCGATCGGCGCCGAGACGATGGACGGCGCCACGGGGCTGGGCTACGCGAGGTTGATCGCCCTGGTCGACGAGCCGACGACCGCCGAGCTCGCCGTGGTCGTCGCCGACGAGCTCCATGGGCGGGGCCTCGGGACGACGTTGATGCGACGATTGCTCGAAGCGGCCTGCGAGCGTGGTATTCGTCGGGTCTACACCGAAGTGCTGGCCACGAACCTTCCCATGCGGCGCCTCATGGAACACCTGAACCTGGAGCTGGTCGCACACCGCGACGGCACCGTCGTGACCCTCGAAGCGCCCACGCCTTGTGAGGACTCGAGTGACTGATTGGAGCCCGTCGAGCTGGCGCGACCGCCCCGCCGCCCAGCAGCCCGACTACCCCGACGCCAGCGCGCTGGACGCGGTCTGTGACGAGCTGCGCGGGCTGCCGCCCCTCGTCTTCAGCGGGGAGGTCGATGATCTGCGCGCGCAGCTCGCCGAGGCCGCGGAGGGTCGCCGCTTCGTCCTGCACGGGGGCGATTGCGCCGAGCGCTTCGATGACTGCAACAGCGACGCGGTGGTTCGGAAGCTGAAGATCCTGCTGCAGATGAGCCTGGTGCTGACCTACGGGGCGCGTCGGCCCATCGTCCGCATCGGCCGTGTCGCCGGGCAGTACGGGAAGCCGCGCAGCCAGTCGACGGAGGTGGTCGGCGGCGAGGAGATGGCGACCTTCCGGGGCGACATCGTCAACGGCCTCGAGCCAGACGCCAGCGGGCGCAGGCCCGATCCGAGGCGCCTCCTCGAGGCGTACTTCCGCTCGACGGCCACGCTCAACTTCCTGCGCGCGCTGATCGACGGCGGGTTCGCGGATCTGCACCACCCCGAGTCGTGGGAGCTGGACTTCATGACGGGTAGCCCCGCGGGGCTCTCGTATCAGCGGATGGCCGAGCGCATCCGCGACGCCGTCTCGTACATGGAGAGCCTCGGCGGGGTCGAGCAAAGCGCGCTGAAGCGCATCGAGTTCTTCACCAGCCACGAGGGGTTGTTGCTGCCCTACGAGGAGGCTCATACGCGGCGGGTCGTGCGCAAGCCAGGGCACTACAACCTGGGCGCCCACTTCCTGTGGATCGGCGACCGGACGCGACAGCTCGAGGGCGCCCACGTGGAGTATTTCCGGGGCCTCCGCAACCCGATCGGGGTGAAGGTCGGGCCGAGCTGCAAGCCCGAGGAGCTGGTGCGGCTGGTCGACAAGCTAGGTGCTGAGCCCGGGCGGGTCACGTTGATCACGCGCTTCGGACGGGACCGCGTGGCGGAGCATCTGCCGGCGTTGGTGCGCGCCCTCGAGGGCGCGCCCGTCGTGTGGAGCTGCGATCCGATGCACGGCAATACGCGGACGGTGCGAGGGCGCAAGACACGGATCTTCGACGACATCATCACGGAGCTCGATCAGGTCTTCGAGGTCCACGCGGCCGAGGGGACGCACCTCGGCGGGGTGCACTTCGAGATGACGGGAGACAACGTCACGGAGTGCATCGGCGGCGCGGACGGAATCGGTGAAGCGGATCTGGAGCGACGCTACGAGAGCGGCTGCGACCCGCGGCTGAACTATCGGCAGAGCCTGGAGATGGCCTTCGCGCTCGCGAGACGGCTTGCACCGTCGCATCGAACGACCGAGGTCGTGTAGAACTCCGACATTCCTGTGCTCGTAGATGGATCCGGGGGGACCTGTGAACGCATTCGCACGATGGACGTACTTCGCTGTTCTGGTCGGGGCGCTCGCGGTCGGCTGTACGCCGACCGACGACAGCGGCGATGGCGAGGACGGCGGCACCGGCGGCGTGGTCGGTATGGGTGGTGAGGGTGGTGAGGGCGGCCAAGGGGGCACAGTGGTCCCCGACGGCGGCGTCGATGGCGGCGAAGGCGAGGGCGAGGGCGAGGGTGAGGGCGAAGGCGAAGGAGAGGGTGAAGGCGAAGGGGAAGGCGAGG
>CAYOBQ010000169.1:0-21417 GCA_964402225.1 uncultured Nannocystaceae bacterium
GGCTTCGCCTTCGCCTTCGCCGTCGCCTTCGCCTTCGCCTTCGCCTTCGCCTTCGCCTTCGCCCTCCCCGTCGCCTTCGCCGTCCCCGCCCGGCCCCATATCCGCCTCGGACCCGCCGCCGCCGTCCGGTTCACAACCGGGCACCGCCAGCATCAGCGCAAACGCAACCAACCAGATCTCGAGACGCATCCAGACACCCCCGGGTGACACCGCCGACGCGGCGGAAAGGGGCGCACTATGACAAAGTGGGCACGCCGATTGAAAGCCGTTACACCGGCTGCACGACCGCCACCGTGACGTTGTCGTTGCCGCCCGCGTCGAGGGCGAGGCGCGTCAACAGCTCCACCTGACCCGCCGGCGACGCGTCGCTGATCATCACGTCGTGCACCACGTACCGGCTGACCTCGTCGGTCAGCCCGTCGGAGCACATCAGGAATCGGTCCTCGGCCTGCAACGGGACAGCGCCCGTCTCCACGGCGACGTCGGGGTTGAGCCCCACCGAGCGCGTCACGATGTGGGTCGACGGGCAGACGTCGTACTGGTCGCGGCGAAGCAGCCCCGCCCGCACCAGATCCCCGTAGGGCGAGTGGTCCAGGGTCAACGCGTCGAGGCGTCCCGAGCGCGCGAGGTAGATCCGGCAGTCCCCCACGTGGGCGAAGACGGCGCAGCACTCGCCGAGCCAGAGCGCCGCCACCGTCGCCCCCATCCCGCGGGCAAACCCCTCCTCCACCGACCGCTCCTGCACGCGCCGGTTGGCCGCCTCCAAGGCCGACTCGAGCAGCAAGACGCGCTCCGCGTCGTCCGAGACCACGATGTCGCCCAACAGCTCCCGCACCGTGTCCACCACGATGCGCGATGCCAGATCGCCCGCCTCGTGGCCGCCCATCCCATCGGCGATCACCAGCAGCCGCCCGCCGTCGGCCGTCCCGAAGGCGTCCTCGTTGCGCACGCGCACCATCCCCACGTGCGAGGTCGCCGCCGCGCTACAACCGGGACCACCATCGAGGGGATGGGCCTCGAAGGACTCGACGTCGACCTCCGGCGCGTCAACCGGCTCGATCAGCTCTACTTCGGGTGTGTGCATGGGGCCCCCGGCGTCTTCTTTCACGAACGAACGAACGGGCGTCTCGGCGCATGCCAGCGACATGATGGGTGTGGGCTGCATGGAAATCTCCGCACGCTTGGAATAGCTCTACGTCCTCTACGGAGGTCAGATCCAAAAGCGCGAGCCAGAGGGGTCAGCGCGTGGCGGCGTACAGCGCGTCGATCACCGCGCGACCCGGCGTCAGCTCGCCGCGCGAGATCGCCCACACCCGCTCGCAGATCGCGGCGTTGAGGGGCGTGGGCACCTCGAGGCGACGTCCCCGCTCGACGATCTCGCCGTTGAGGAAGCCAACAGAAGGCGGACGACCCGCCTCGATGGCGCGCAGCATCGAGCTGCGCATCCGGCGGTAGCGCGCGCCCACGGCGAGCACCATGGCGTGCTTCGAGGCCAGCGCCGCCGCGCCCTCGCGCTCACCGAGGGCGAGCCAATCCAAGTCCAGCGTGCCCGCGACCTTCTCGAGCGTCACGCCCGCGCGGCGAGCGACGGCCACCGCCTCGGTCATGATCTCGAGGGCGAGCCGCCGCGCCGAACGTTGGCGCACGACGCGCCCCAAGGTGCTGCCGTTCAGGGTGCCCAGCGAGCTCACGGCGCAGTTGAGCGCCAGCTTGCTCCAACGCGCCCCCGCCAGGTTCTCCGTCACGCGCACCGGGCCGATGGCCTCCAGGCGGGTGGCCAACGCCGCGAGGGCCGGGTCGAAAGCGCCGTCCAACCGTCCGAGCGTGAACCCGCCGGCGGAGGTCCGCTCGTACACCCCCGGCTCGACCATCAAGCCGCCCCAGGCGATGATCCCGCCCACCACGCGATCGGCGCCCACGACGCGTGCGACCCGCTCTTCGCAGAGTCCGTTCTGAAAGCAGACTACGCGGCCGGTGGGCGCCAGGTGAGGCGCCGCGGCGCGGGCGGCGGCCTCGACGTCGGTGGGCTGCGTCGCGAGCAGGACGTAGTCGAAGGGGCCCTCCGCCCCCGGCACCTCCGAGGAGACACGGCCGGGCACGGCCCGCCGGGCCCCATCGCCCTGGAGCAGATAGCCGCGCCGCGTGACCGAGTCCACGACGGCGGGGTTGCGCGAGACCGCGCACACGTCGGCGCCCTGCTCGGCCAGGTGGCCGGCGACGATCCCTCCGATGCCGCCGCACCCCACGACAAGCGTCTTCGGCATTTGACCCCCGGGTCCAGTGAGCGCGGAAAAGTGCCACAAACATGTCCACAGGGAAAGCGACGCGCCGGGGTGGCTTGGGATCCCCGAGTTGGATAATCTCCACTCGATCCTTGAACGGTGGGTGATGGGACCCCACCGACCTCAACTCAAAAGGGGAGAATCAGCAGATGCGTCTGCTCCAATACCTCGCCGTCACAGCGAGCCTGGGACTGGTGTCTCAGGCCGCCGCGGCCGACCACACCGACGGTCCGGGGGTGCAAGCGGCCCCCGAGGCCGACATCAACGACCTGTACGCCTTCGTGTCGCCCGGCGACGACTCGAAGCTGGTCTTCATCATGACCGTGAACCCGTTCTCGGGTCTCGACGCGGTCCCCAGCGACGCGGTGGACTACTCGTTCCACGTGCAATCGCTGGCCACCGGCGCCTGGAAGACGGTCCGCTGCTGGTACGACGGCACCAACTTCGCCTGTGACGCCGGGGATGGTGTCCGCGCCGAGGGGGCCTACGGCGAGCGCGTCAACGGCGACAGCATCAGCGTCTGGGCCGGCGTCGCCGACGACCCCTTCTTCTTCGATCTGGCGGCCTTCGGGAACGTCGGCGAGGTCGACGACAACGGTGACCCCGTGCAGCCGCAGTTCTGCCTGCTCAACCCGGAGCGGGTGGCGGAGGACGCCCTCGCGGGCGCCAACGTCATCGGCATCACGGTCGAGATCAGCAAAGAGGTCTTCGTCGCTGGCCAGGACGACCAGCGGATCGCGGTCTTTGCGACCACCGCGCGGCGGGGGGGCTGACCGATGAAGAGGCTACTCCAATGGAACCTGCTCTTGCTCTGCGTCCTCGCGCTGGCGGCCGTCAACATCGGCTGCGACGACGACTCGACTGACGACACGGCCGACATGGGCGCCGAAGGCGAAGGCGAAGGCGAAGGCGAAGGCGAAGGCGAAGGCGAAGGCGAAGGCGAGGGCGAAGGCGAAGGCGAGGGCGAGGGCGAAGGCGAAGGCGAAGGCGAGGGCGAAGGCGAAGTGACGCCGATCGACCGTGCCGGGCGCGCCGCCGTGTCTTCGGCCGTAGGTCGCGTGCTCGCGCTCCAGGGCATGGATCCCGGGCCGGTGCTCGACGCCTACAACCAGGACCACGACCCCGCCGGCTGGGCCGACAACTGGGGCGAGGCCGCGACGGGCGTGCTCACCGCCCTCGACGGCCTCCACCCGGATCCGGCGGTGATCCCCCCGGCGATGCTGGGGCCCGCGCTGGCTGGTGACTACCTGATCATCGACGCCGGCAAGCCTCACTCCGCCGCCGGCTATCTGCACCAGGAGCTCGTCCTCTTCGACCTCCTCGACGCCGCTGACGCCAGCAGCGGCGGCCGCAGCCTCTCCCAGAACGTCGTCGACCTCACGCTCAGCGCCCTCACGGGGGCACCGCTCGACGCCAACTGGGACTGCGTAGATGCCAACGACGTGGAGTTCCAAGCGGACTTCCCCTGGCTGGCTCCCGCGCACGAGTAGTCCCCTGGACGCTCGACTCAACTCGAGGCACGCCGCCGTGGCGTGCCTCCTCCTCGCTTTGGCCGGCTGCGACCGGCCATCCGAGCCGCCGCCGGCCCCACCCCCTGTGGTGGCGGCGGACGCGACGGCGCGGACCTCTCCACCTACGCCCATCTCCGCGCGCGGCGTCGGGCGCGACCTGAAGGCGGGCCTGCCTTCGCCCAAGGCGCCGAAGCTCGGCCCCGCCGGCCCCTCGACGGTGCGCACGACGAGCGCGCAGATCTACCTGCGCAACCTGGAGGCGCGGGCGAAGGGCCTCGCCGCCCGCCTCGAGCGACAGCCCGACGAGGTCGCCACGCTGGCCAGGCTCGCCGCGTGGCAGGTCGAGAAGCGCAACCTCGACGGCGATCTCGATCATGATCTCGAGGCCGAGCGGCTGCTCGGACGCGCCATCGCGAAGGCCGATAGCCCGGCGCTGCGCAAGCAGCGCGCCAGCGTCCGCGCCCACCTGCATCGCTTCAGCGACGCCCGCGTCGATCTCGAGGCGGCCATCGCCGCCGATCCGTTGGACGCGGACGCGAAGCGGGCCCTCGGTTGGAACCTGCACCACGCCGGCCGCCACGCTGAGGCGGCGCCGCTGCTGGAGATCCCGTTTGCCCGGCCACGCACGTACGAAGACTACGGGGTCGAAGCGGTCCGGCTCTTCGAAGCCGGGCGTATCGAGGAGGCCGACGCGCGGCTGCGCCTGGCCCACGGGAGCTACAGCGACGTTCACCCGGTCCCCGTCGCGTGGATCGATCTCCAACGGGGCCTCCTGCGCCTCCGCACCGGTCGCTACGACGAGGCGCGCGCCTTCTTCCGCGCGGCCTACGACCGGTTGCCGAGCTACTACGTGGTCGCCGAGCACCTCGCCGAGACCGAAGCCCTGCTCGGGAATCACGCCGCGGCCCTCGCGCTCTACGACGAGGTCGTGCGCGCCACGAGGCTGCCTGAGTTCATCGCCGCGCGGGCCGGCGTGCTGCGCGATCTGGGCCGCGCCGAGGAGGCCGCCGCGGCGATCCAGGCGGCCGATGTCCGCTGGCGGACGCTGATCGAGAAGCACGGGGCGGCGGTGGCGGCCCACGCCGTCTCCTTCTGGCTCGAGGACCTCCCGCGACCGGCGGACGCTCGGCGTTGGGCGGAGGCGAACCTGGAGCGCCGTCGCGATCCCGCCTCGATCGTACTCGCCGCCAGGGCGCGGGCCGCCGCCCGCGACTCGGCCGGCGCCCGCGAGCTGCTCGCCGAGGTGGAGGGGTCGACGATGCGGGTCGACGAGATCCACGTCGGCGTCGCCGACGCCTGGCACCGGCTGGGCGAGACCGACAGAGCCCGCGCAGCGCTCACCAAGGCGCGGGCCCTCAACCCCAAGGTCTCAGGCGCCGACTGACGACGCCGGTTGGCGATCAACCGGGCGCGGTCAGTAGACTGCCGACGTTTCTCAAACAGCACCTGGGGAGTTGCGATGCGTGTGGGGGTTCTCTGGCTCATTTCGGCGGTCGCCTGTCTGACGCTCGGCTGCGAACTGGACCCAGTTGGGGGCAGCGACGGCGGGGCCGGCGCTGGAGGCGAGATCATCGAGGGGGGCGAAGGCGAGGGCGAGGGCGAAGGCGAAGGCGAAGGCGAAGGCGAAGGCGAAGGCGAAGGCGAAGGCGAAGGCGAGGGCGAAGGCGAGGGTGAAGGCGAAGGCGAGGGTGAGTTGGACTGCGACCAGCCGAACCCGCCGACCTGCGAGGCCGCAGGCTGCATCTGGACCCGGATGGGCTGCGGGCACCCCGAGGAGGTGCACCCCTGCTGGCGCCTGAACCAGCAGGTCTGCCTGGGCCGGGGCGAGTGCCGCTGGGTGGAGAACCACTGTGAGCCCGACCCGGCGCAGCTCCCCTGCCCCGAGCTCGACTTCGGTGACTGCGCCCAGCGGGCCAACGTCTGCGTCTGGACCGGCGAGGCCTGCATGGACCGACCCCAGGGGCCCTGCGACGCGCTGGGCGAGGGGGCGTGTGCGCTGCGCAACGACTGCGAGGCCGAGTGGGGAGAGCCGGACGTCTGCGAGTGCGGCGGTGATCGCCCCGGCGGTGGTGAAGGGATGGGAGCGGGGGCCGACGAGCCCTGCGTTTGCCCCCCCGACTTCCTCGGCTGCCACCCCCGCGAGCTCGACTGCCGCGACGTTCCGGTAGAGGCCTGCGACCGCACTCCGGGCTGTCACGTCGAGGGCGGGGACGAAGGCGAGATGCTGTGCGTCCCCGACGAGGCGCCGGACTGCCACGAGCGCGGCGTCGACGTCTGCGAGCTCGACGGTCTCTGCGAGGTCGAGGCGGGCATGGACTGCGATGGCGACGGTCACGTCGACGGTGAGAACGGTGGCGGCGGCGGCATGGGCAATGTCCCCGGCGACGCCGACGGCGCCCCGCCCCCCGACGGAGACGAGGCGCGCCCCATCGGCCCCCCGCCCTGTGAGCGGATCGAGGCCTGCGTCCCCGTGGAGGGCGTCGATTGCTGGGACCTCTCCATCGACATGTGCGAGGACCGCGACGGATGCCAGCTCGTGGGCGAAGAGGTCTGCGTATGTGACGGCGGCCCGGGGATGCCCGAGCCACCCCCCGACCCCAACGGGCGCCGCGCGCCCCCGCCCCCCGAGGAGTGCGTCTGCGTCGAGGAGCAGCAGTGCGTGCCCGTCGACCTGTGCCAGGAGATCGACGGCGAGCCGGCCTGCGATGCGCGCCAGGACTGCGCGTGGGATCTCATGCCCGGCTGCGACTGCCGCGAAGCGGGCGGAGGCGGGGCGGGCGTCCCCTGTAACGGCGACGAGTGCGCCGATCCGATCCCGCCGCCGCCGCCGCCCGAGTGCCCCGCGGAGTGCTGGGGCTGTCAGCCCACGGACGAAGGCCCCTGCGCCGCCCTCGGCTTCGCAGAATGCCGGGACCGCGACGCCTGCGAGTGGGTGGACGACGAGATGGAGCCGCCGCCCTGCGCCTGTCCGCCCGGCGAGCCCTGCGAGTGCGACGAGGCCCTCGTCGCGGTCGATCCGCCGGAGGATCCCCCGGGGCGGTGCCAGGAGGCCCCGGTCGCCGATCCCTGCGCGGATCTCGACTTCGGCGCCTGCGTCCGCATGCCCGGCTGCGAGTGGATCGTCCCCGAGGACATGGGCGAGGGCTGCGCCTGCCACATCGGCCCGGACGGCGACGAGATCTGCGAATGCGACGAGGCCCTGATCGCCCCGCCGCCCGAGGGCGACGGCCTCTGCGTGCCCACCTGACGGAAGTCTGAGGCGCGGCCTCAGAATTCACCGACGCCGCCGCCGATGCGGGCCGTGACCACGGGCCCCGGCGGCTGGCCCCCGCCTTGCATCGTCCCCCCTCGAAGACCAGAACCAAGACCCTCGGGGAATCATGACCAACACACGACTCATCCACGCCGCGACCTGTCTCGCGGCGACGTTGCTCTTCGCCTGTCTGCCGCAAGCGCCCCAGGAAGGGGATGGCGGCGCGGGCGGCGCGGGCGGCTCGCGCGTCGACGGCGGGCTCGAAGACGCTGGCGGGGGCGGCGAGGGCGGCGGCTGCGCCGACTGCGCCTGCGACGAGATCGAAGCGGAGGCCACCTGCGTCTCCCGCGACGACTGCGCCGCGCGCTACGACGTCTTCGGGGAGTTCGCCGACTGCCGCGACGCGGGAGAGGCGATGTGCCGCGCCCTCGATCCAGACCAGTGCGGCGCGCGGGAGGAGTGTGAGTGGGCCGACGACGCCTGTCGCGAGCGGCCCATCGAGTGCGACGAGTACGACCGCGACGACCACTGCGTCGAGGGCGGCTGCTACTGGTGGGCCGACGCCTGCCACGACGAGCGCCAGCCCCGCCGCTGCGACCAGCCGGATGCGGCCTCCTGCGAGGCGGCGGCCTGCGAGTGGACCGCGCGTGGTTGCCGCGAGCCGCTCCCCGAGTGCCCGGCTCTCGGTCGCGAGGCCTGCATGGCGCGCCCGGAGTGTCGCTTCATCGGCGGCGAGTGCCAGGACGATCCGGGCCACCTCGAGTGCGCCGATCTCGGCGAGATGGACTGCCTCGTGCGCGGCGACTGCGGTTGGGGCGACGAAGGCTGCGTCGAGCTCCGCCACGGCGACTGCGATGACCTCGACGAGCGCATGTGCATCGCGCGCCCCGACTGCGTCCCCGAGTACGCGCACCCCGAATGCGTCGACTGCGAGCCCGTCTTCGTGGCCTGCCAGGGCGCCGAGGTCGACTGCCACCGGGTGCCCGTCGAGGCCTGCGAACGCACCCCGGGCTGTGAGGTCGTCGTCGACGAGTGCAACTGCCCCCCCGGCGCCGACTGTGACTGCGAGGAGCGCGAGCGCTGCGTGCCCGCCGGGCCCGGCCCGTGCGAGGCGTTGACGCCTGCGATGTGCGCCCGGGACGCGCGCTGCCGCGTCGAGGAACGCGAGATCTGTGCCGAGGGCGCCGAGGCCGGCGACGCCGACGGCTTCCGTGCGCCGGAGCCCGACGAGCCCCCGCCGCCGTGCCGCCTCGAGCAGATCTGCGTCGAGCGCGAGGTCCCGCCGGGTGAGTGCGAGCGGCTCGACGCCGACCGGTGCGAGGCGCGCGACGACTGCGAGCTCGTCGAAGATGGTTGTGAGTGCGAGATGCCGGAGCCTGCGCCCTGCGACTGCGCCGACGGCGACGACTGCGTCTGCGCCCAGCCAGTGCCCCCGCCCTGCGATTGCGACGTGGTGTGCCGGCCCGTGGAGCGGCGCGAGTGCGAGGACCTCGGCATCGACCGCTGCGGGGACCGCGAGGACTGTGAGTGGATCGGCGGCCGCGGGATCTGTGAGTGCTTCGAGGGCCCCAACGGCGAGGAGATCTGCGAGTGTGAGGATGAGGGCCTCTGCCAGCCGCGTCGCCCCCGCGGTTGCCCGGAGCTCGGGGCCGACGCCTGCCTGGACAACGCCGAGTGCGTCCTGGAGTGGGTCGACCCGCCCTGCCACTGCGACCCGGACGAGGCAGGGGACCGCGAGGAGTGCGTCTGCGACCCGGTCCCCTTCTGCCGCGACGCCGCCGAGTACTGCCGGGGCCTGGGCGCCGACGCCTGCGGGGACGACGAGTGGTGTGCGTGGGTCGAGGAGCAGGCCTGCGCCGGTGGCGGCGCGCCGGCGCCCTGCGACGACGACGAGCCCTGCGAGGACCTCCCGATCGCACCGCCCGAGTGCGAGGAGGTCGCGATCTGCCTGCCGGCGGCCTGGGCGTGCTGGGACATGGATCCCGAGGCCTGCGAGGACGCCCCCCACTGCCACCTCATCGACGCGGGCGGCGACTGCGCGTGCGCCATCGGCGAGGACGGGGAGGAGATCTGCGAGTGCGGACCCGACGAGCCCGTCTGCGCGCCGCGCGATGAGGGTCGTGGTGAGGGCGGCGGCGAGGATGGCGGCGATCCCGAGCCGGACTTCTTCCCCTGATCGAGGGCCGAACCTCCTGGTAGGGTGTCGGCGGATTCGACCGGGGAGGCGCGATGAGGTTCCGAGGATTGCTGCTCTTCGCCGTGCTGACGCACGGGGGCTGCGTCGCAGACAAGCCCGCCGACGACGGCAGCGCCGACATCCTGGTCGTCGAGGGCACCGACGCCGGCGCCACGGACGGCGGGGACGACGCCGCGGACCTCGCCGGTGACGCGGTCACCACCGACGCGACGCGCACCGAGGACGCGCGCCCCGCCGACTTCGCCCCCCTCCCCGACGGCCCCATCCCAGACCAGGGCCCTCCCCCCGACATGTTCCTCGGCACGGACATCGAGTCGTGCCAGGACGCCTGCGACCGCTACGCGGCCTGCGACCGGCTGGGCGAGGCCTTCGGTGACGAAGCGTCCTGTCTGGCCCACTGCGCGCGGCTGACCCGCGGGGACCGCGAGCCCGAGGTGTGGTGGAGCTGCCTGGGCGTCGAGGGCTGCAACCTGCTGCACCTGTGTCGCGTGCCGGAGCCCGAGCCCCTCGCGTGCGACGCGGTCTGCGAGCGCGCCACGGAGTGCGGGGCCGCGGTGCCGGGCTGCGCGGCGACCTGCGCCGAGGCCGACGTGCCCTTCCGCCTCTGCGGCGAGGCCCTCGTCGATGACTGTGGCGCGGCGGACTTCCTGGAGTGCCTCGGCGAGCAGATCTACCCACGCTGCGCGGCGACGTGCGAGGCCGCCGTGGCTTGCAACGTAGTGCTGCCGGAGGGCTGCCTTCTCGAGTGCGTCGGCGCCCTCGCCGATCCCGATCCGCTGTTCGCCCTGCGCGCCCGCCAGCGCAACACGTGCGTCCCCCGGGCCGGCGACGATTGCCTGGCCGTCGACCTCTGCTACCACCCGCCGGAGCCGGGGATGGGCGGCGCCGCCAGCCAGGCGGCCTTCTGTCGCGCCTACGACGCGTGTGGCTTCGACCAGCAGCTCATGCCCTGCGACCAGCTCGTCGACCGATTCGGCGTCGGCCAGGGCTTCTTCGCCTGCGCCTTGGAGCAGCTCCGGCGCGGATGTCCCCGCGACCCGTTCCTCTTGCTCGAGATCTGCGAACGGGGCGGAGGCCCCGATCCGCGCCTCGGCGACTGCACCCGGGTCTGCGAAGGTCAGGGCGCCTGTGGGCTCCTGGACGGCGATGACCCCCTCGCCCAGCAGGCGTGCACCCAGGCCTGTCTGGGGGGCAGAAACGCTGATCCAGACGACGTCGAGCGCGCGGCCCAGGCCCTCGTCTGCACCAACGCCGACCGCTGCCCGGCCCTCGTCGAGTGCCTCGAGGCCAACGGTCCGGCGGGCGAGTGTGCCGCCCACTGCGCGCGCACAGCCGAGTGCGATCTGGGCGCGGACGACTGCGAGGCGGCCTGTGACGAGGGCTGGGCCCGGGACCGGCAGGCCGCCTACCGCGGGTGCGTGGAGGACGCAGAGGCATGCGAAGATGTCGCCGCCTGCGAGCTCGCGCCGGGCGCCCCCTGCCCCGAGTTCTGCGAGCGGGCCACCGAGTGTGGCCTGCAACCCGCGGACCGCTGCCAGGCGGTCTGTGACGACGCCCACTTCGCCAACCCCGTCGGTGAGCTGCTCTACGACGCCTGCGTGCTCAGCGCGCCGGTCTGCCGGGCGGACAACCCCAACGATCACGGCGCCGCCGGCTGTCGGGCTCGCCCCGACGACGGCCTCGCCTGCCTCGGCTACTGCCGATTCGCCGCGGAGTGCGGGGGGGAGGCGGAGCTGGGCGCCTGCCTGCGCGACTGCGGTCGCGGCTTCGTCGACGACGACGGGCTGAGCTTCCGCGTCGCCCGCGAGTGCCTGGCGGCGCTGCCCGGAGGCGCCGCCTGCGAGGCCCTCGATGCGTGCATCCCCGACGACCTCGACGCCGACTGCCCAGCTTTCTGCGCGGGAGCGGCGGCCTGCGACGTCGAGCTCGCCGACTGCGAGGGGGCCTGCGCCGAGGACAGCCTCGCCCGGCTGCGCGTGCTCCAGCAAGAGGACTGCCTGGGCGAGGCCGGCGATGACTGTGCCTCTGTGCGAGCCTGCCTGATCCCGGTCATCGAGCCCCCCGACGTCGTCGCCCCCGTCGACGAAGCGGCCCTCTGCGGGGCCTGGAACGCATGCCCCGACTTGCAGCGCTTCGGACCTTGCCCGCAAGTGCTGCCGCGTTTCGCACCGACGCCCGCGGCCCAGCGCTGCGTCTTCGGGCTGATCGCCAACGGATGTCCCCGGGACATCGAAGCAGTCCTCGAGTGTCGTGGCGGCGGCGGCCCGGAGCCCAGCCCCATCGCGGGGGCGTGCGCGGCGTTGTGCGAGGCGCGGGCCTTCTGTGGCGACGAGGCGGCGCAGGACCACAGCGCGTGCCGCCGGGCCTGCGAGGGGCGCCTCAACGTGAACGAGCGGGACGCCGCGGCGCGCCTCGCCCCGCGGCTCGCCTGCGCCGGAGCCTGGTCCTGCCCCGATCTCGAGACGTGCCTCGACAACAGCGCGCCCGAGGCGGTCTGCGCCGAGCACTGCGGGCGGCAAGCGGAGTGCGGCGCGGTCGCCAACGCAGACGCCTGCGCGGCGGAGTGCGACGAGGGCTTTGGTCGCCTGCGGCACTTCGACTGGCGAGACTGCGTCGCGCGGGCGAACGGCTGCGAGGACGTCTCCGCCTGCGAGCTGGCGCAAGGCGTGCCCTGCGCCGACGCGTGCGCGGCGCGAGCCGAGTGCGGCGTCGTGGATCCGGCCTGCGCCGACGATTGCGACGACCGGCACCACGAGGCGCCCCTGGACACCGCGCTGGAGGTGGCTTGCATCCTCGGGGCCGACGGGTGCGACGGTGAGGAGGGGGTCCAGGCGTGCCTCGCGGATCCCGGCCCCGGCGCGCGGGCCTGTCTCGGCTTCTGTCGCGGCATCACGGAGTGCGAGGAGGGCGCCGAAGGGTCGCTCATCGACTGCCTCAACGGCTGCGTGGGCGGCTTCCAGGACCGAAACGGCCTGCGTTTTGCGGCGTCGGCGGACTGCCTGCGGGGCGTGCTCGCCGAAGCCGAGTGTCGGGTCCTGCGGGCGTGCATCGACGACGAGGTGACGATCGATTGCGACGCGCACTGCGGCGCCCTCGAGGCCTGCCGGATCCCCGCCCTTGGGTGCGCCGACGGCTGCGCGGAGGGGGCGGTCGATCTGGACCGGGGCGGGTGTGTCGCCGACGCGGGTCGGGCAGGCGGCGGGTGTGTCGCGGTGGCCGCCTGCGTCGCCTACGAGCCTCCACCCGCCGGCGCCGAATGCATCGAGGCCTGCGGTCTGCGGGTCGAATGCGACCGCGAGCTCGATCCCTTCCTGTGCAGGCTCGACTGCACGCCCCCCGATCCGGCGCTGCCCGTGCAGCTCGGCTGCGCCGGGCTCGTCGATTGCGGCGACGCCCAGGACGCGTGCTTCGACCTGCCCGCGGACCTCGAGGAGGGCTGCCTGGCCGCCTGCGTCGGGGCCGCGGCGTGCGACGAGCTCTTCGCCGACGACGCCGCCTGCGCGGCGCTGTGCACCGGCCAGATCGCCAGCGGGCTCCCGGTGGATGGCTGGGCCGACGAGATCGGTGAGTGTCTGGGCGAGGCCATCGGCGACGCGTGCGACACCGACGCCGCTCGGGGCTGCTTCGAGGTGGGCGTCCGTCTGGGTGCAAACCAGGGCTTTGGGCACCACGGCTCGTGCGAGACCTGGAACGAGTGCGGCAACGCCCAGACGTGCGCTGACGCCGCCTGCGCCTTCCACGGTCACGGACCCGCCATCGCCTGGCTCGATGGCCTGTGCATGGATCTGAACAACCAGATCCCCGGCGGGATGGACTGTGACCTCTTCGCTCGCCTGCCCGACAATCTCGACCAGAACTGGGGCGGGTTCTGCAACATCCCGGTGGCCTACGACATCGTGTGCCGCCCGTAATCCGAGAATCCGAGAGGTTCCGAATGCTCCGCGACGTGACGCTCTTGCTGGCGCTGGCCGCTTTGGTGGGGTGCGCCCCCGCCGGCAGCGATGACAACTCCCCGGGCGCTGGGGGGGCCGGGGGCGGCGCCGTTCCCCGCGATGGGGGCACCCAGCAGGTCCCCGACGGGAACGCCGTCAACGGCTGCACGGATGAGGACGAAGACGGCTTCGGCGACGGCGTCGCCTGCCGCGCTCCCGACTGCGATGACCGGGATCCCACCGTGAACCCCAACGCCCAGGAGATCTGCGACGGCGTCGACAACGACTGTAGCGGCCGGGTCGACGACGGGATCGACCCGATGGGATGCCCGCTCACGCTCGGGGTGTGTGCGGGATCGGGCGCGGCGTGTGTGGACACCGTCTTCGAGGCGTGCGGGCCGGCGACCTACGGCGACGCCTACCAGGCCGACGAGACGCGCTGCGACGGAGACGACAACGACTGCGATGGGCGCACCGACGAGGGCTGCGCCTGCGAGGACGGCGACGAGCAGCCCTGCGGGAGCGGCGAGGGCGCGTGCGAGGCGGGTGTGCAGCGCTGCGCCGGAGCGGAGTGGGGCCCCTGCGAGGGCGCAGTGGAGCCCGCCAACGAGACCTGCAATGGGATCGACGATGACTGCGACGGGATCGCCGACGACGAGCTGGAGATCCCCGGCTGTCCGCAGACGGAGGGGGTCTGCGCCGGGGCCCGCGCGATCTGCGCGGGGGCGGACGGGTGGCGCTGCGGGCCCGCGCAGTACGGTGATCAATACGAGGCCGAGGAGTCGCGCTGCGACGGGGTCGATAACGACTGCGACGGCCAGGCCGACGAGGGCTGCGGCTGCGTCGACGGCGCCGAGCAGCCGTGCGGCGGTGACGTCGGCGCGTGCAGGCAGGGCGTCCAGACCTGCGTTCGAGGTGCCTGGGACGCCTGCCGTGGCGCCGTCGAGCCCTCCGACGAGATCTGTGATGGCGCCGACGACGACTGCGACGGGACGCCTGACGAGGGGCTCGAGGCGCCCGCCTGCGCGCTCAACCAGGGCGCTTGCGCCGGGGCGGTGCAGAGCTGTGGTGGCGAGGCCGGGTGGCTCGCCTGCGACGCCGAGGGCTACGCGGCCCACAACGCCGCCTATGCCGCCGACGAGACGGAGCAGCACTGCGACGGCGTGGACAACGACTGTGACGGCGTCACCGACGAGGCCTGCGGATGCCAGAACGGCGAGACGCAGGTCTGCGGCGTCAACGTGGGGGCCTGCACCCAGGGCGAGCAGCGGTGCGTGATGGGGGCCTTCGACGAGTGCGACGGCGTCGGGCCCACCGGCGAGCTCTGCAACGGCGCCGACGACGACTGCGACGGTGACACCGACGAGCAGGTCGAGGCCCCCGAGTGCGCGCTGCAGCTCGGGGTCTGCGCGGGGGCTGCGAAGCGGTGCGTGGACGGCGGGTTCGCCGACTGTGGCGAGGCGGAGTACGGCGCGGGCTACGACGGCGCCAACGAGCAACGCTGCGACACGCGGGACAACGACTGCGACGGCGAGGTCGATGAGGGCTGCGAGTGCGTCGACGGCGAGATCCAGAACTGCGGCACCGACGTCGGCGCGTGTGAGCGTGGGTCCCAGACCTGCGTGCGCGGGGCGTGGTCGGCCTGCGACGGCGAGGTCGGGCCGGACCCGGCGGGGGAGGTCTGCGACGGCGTCGACAACGACTGTGACGATACGGTCGACGAGGACGTCGTCGGCGCGCTGTGCCCGCTCCAGGTGGGCGTGTGCGCAGCGGGCCGGGAGCAATGCGCCGGGGCGGCGGGCTTCGCGGCGTGCGACGGCGACGTATACGGCGAGGCGTACCGCCTCGACGAGGGCGACGGGGACTGCGACGGCGTCGACAACGACTGCGACGGGGAGATCGACGAGGGCTGCGAGTGCCTCGTCGGCGAGGAGCAGCCGATCTGTGGGGTGGACACGGGTGAGTGCGAGGCGGGGCGGCTCGAGTGTGTCGGCGGCCACTTCGGCGACTGCGTGGGTGAGGTCGCGCCGGCGGCCGAGGCCTGCGATGGGCTCGACAACGACTGTGACGGCGAGCGAGACGAGGAGCTCGAGGCGCCGCCCTGCGCCTTGCAGCTCGGGGTGTGCACCGGCGCCGCCCAGCGATGCGGCAACGAGGCGGGCTGGCTCGCATGTGGTGGCGAGGACTACGGCCTCGACTTCGTGGCCGAGGAGGACGGGCAGTGCGAGGGGCTCGACAACGACTGCGACGGGACCACCGACGAGGGGTGCCCGCCGCCGGCCGTGGTCATCAGCGAGCTGCTCTACGACGGGGTCGCCGCCGACGGGCCGAACGTCTTCATCGAGCTCGCCGGCGAGCCCGGGCGGCGGCTCAACGGGATGGTGCTCGAGGCCGTCAACGGCAACGGCGGTGTGGTCTACGAGCGCATCCCGCTCGATGGCGCCCGCATCCCGTTCAACGGCTACTTCCTCGTGGTGACGGACGAGGCGACGCCGACCCTGCGGGACATCGCGGATCTGGTGCACCCCGACGCGGATCTACAAAACGGCCCCGACAGCCTGCGGCTGACCTGGAACGGAGAGGTCATCGACGCCCTCGGATACCTCGGGGGGACGCCGGAGGCGCCGGTGGACTTCGACGATCCGGCGTCCAACGCCGGCGAGGGCGTCGCGGCCGGCGCCTTGGAAGCCGGGCAGAGCCTGACGCGCGACGCCAACGACACCGACACCGACGACAACGCCGCGGACTTCGCCGCGAGCGCGTCGCCGACCCCCGGCGGGGCGCGGTTGCCCAGGATTCACATCGCGCTGCGCTGGGACGCCGACGAGACGGACTTCGATCTGCACCTCATCCGGGGCGGGGGCGCCTTCGGCAGCGCCGACGACTGTTACTTCGCCCGCCGCACGCCGGACTGGGGGGTCGAGGGTGACGCCAGCGACGACGCGCGGCTGGACCGGGACGACGTCGATGGCTTCGGCCCGGAGTTCATCGACTACATGGCGCCGGTGGCCGACACCTACCTCGTCGAGGTCAACTACTTCAGCGCCCTACAGGACCCGCCGAGCACCGCCACGGTCTCGGTCTTCGTCGACGACCTGCTCGCCCTCGAGCTGAGCCGGGAGATGAACGAGCAGGACCACTACTGGGGCGCGATGGAGGTGCGGGTCATGGAGAACGGCGCCATCCAGGTCTTCGAGCGCGACGAGGTCTCGGAGAACCCGATCGACAACGACTGACGGGGTCAAGCGTCGAGGAGGGCCGCCTCGACGACGTGCTCGCCCACGAGATCCAGGCGCGCGTACGTCGGGGAGAACTCGATGCACGGCTCGAGGTGGCCCGATGCGAGATCCGTGACGAAGCGCCACAGCGCGTCACGGTCGCCGGCGATGGCCTCCGGCGGCACGCGTAGCAGGTCGGCCCAGGTCCCCGTGTTCAAGTAGAAACCACCGCTCGGAAGAGACACCCGCTTGGCGAGGTGGGTGTGGCCGAAGACGACGTGACGGATGGGGCCCGTCGCGAGCGCGCGGGCCGCCTCGAGGTAGTTCGCCTGCCCCTCGATCCCCCGATCGAAGGACGTGTCGTCGCGCAGCGCCCCGAGGGCGTCGGCGAGAGCCTCGAGGCGGCGGCCGAGGCCATCCGGCCCACGCTTCAGCCACGCCCAGCCGAGCATGCGGACGACGCCGCTCCCCACGTCGGCGTCGAAGGCGTCCTGGTCACCGCCCCGATCGCTGATGTTGGCGTCAAAGCGCGGGCGAGCCGGCGCCTTCGGGTCACGCAGCTCCGCCTCCGCCGCGAGCCGCAGGATGCGCCGCACCCTGTCGCGGAGCCCCGGCTCGAGGGCCAGCAGCATCGGCAGGACGGCCTCGGTCTCCGGCTTCAGCAGATCGACGAAGGGGTAACGTGCCTTGATCGGGTTCATCACCTCGGCGACCAGCCGGCTGCCGAGGGGTGGCGGGAACCTCACGTCCACGGCCTGGCCGCGCGATTGGAGCGAGCGCACCTGACGCAGGGCGTCGTGATCGACGACGTTGAAGCCGTCGTAGCGGTTGCCGTGCTCGATGAGGGCGTCTCCGACGCGGTAGGCCTCCCCGTCGTAGACGAAGCCGAAGCGGTCGGTGGCCCCCACGGCGGCCCGCAGCGCCCGGCGGACGGGGGGAAAGGAGAGCTCGAGGTCGTGGTTGCCGAGCAGGACCGTCAGCCGATGGCCCGCCGCCATCAGCGCGCGCAACGCGTCGAAGAGGGGGCGGTCGCGGGCCACGATCCCGCGCAGCGTGTCGGCGGCGCTCGCCCCGTCGGCGATATAGGGACGCCAGCCGCCGCCGGGATCCGGCTCCGCCAGGAAGTCGACGAAGTCACCGTTGATCACCAGCTCGAGCGCGGGACCACGGCGCGCGGCGAGGGTGGACACGAAGTCCGTGAGCGCGTCGGTCCGGGTACAGATGCGAAAGCCGCGGCCCCCCTCCCCCGCCGCCGGCCAGGCGCCCCCGATGTGGAGATCCGAGACGACGTAGACCTCACGCTCGACCTGCATCCCGACCCCACATCGATGCTCGATTCAAGAGGTCCCATCCTCGCCATGATCGCGCGCCCCGATCCACGGGATTGTGGGGACCGGCGCCGGATTGTGACACGCTGCGACGCGATGTCTGCGCCGCTCTACCTCTGGTCCGACCCCGCCCGAGCTGGGGATCGCGACGCCTTCGCCCACGCCTGGGAGGAGGTCCGGCGGGTGCTGCGCACAGCCGGCCTGGCGCCCGGTGACGACCCCTCGGCCGCCGCCTGGGTGCTGTTCCCCGGTGAACCCAGCGCGTGGTCACCGGGCGCGCGTCCGCCGCCCGATCTGCCGGTCTTCACCGTCCTCGACGTGCCCAGCGACGCCCGGCGCCTCCCGGCGGCGCAGCGAGACGCCAACATCTTCTTCCTCAGCTACCGGCGGGCCGATGCGGAGCGCATCGCGCGCCAGCTCCATCAGGCCCTGACGCGCCACGGCTTCGAGGTCTTCCTCGACGACTTCTCGGTGCCCCGCGGCGTAGACTTCCAGGCCCACCGCGAAGACGCGCTCTCCGAGGTCGATCTGGTGCTCCTGCTCGTCTCGCGGCGCATCGACGAGTCACGCTGGGTCGAGCGCGAGATCGATCTGGCCGTCGGTCGCGGCGTGGGCGTCTGTGCCCTGCGGCTCCCCAACGCCCCCGAGCTCTGGCGATGGTGGTCCCGCTTCGACGCCGACCAGCGCCACCGCGTCTTCGCCCGCGACCTCTCCGGCCGAGGCGACGATCGCCGCCTCAAGGCGAGGGTCTTGCCGGAGGTCGTCGCCGCCGTCCATCGCGCCCGCGGCCCAGCGATCCTGCGCCGGGTCACGCACCTGCTGCGCTGGGCCCACCGCCGCCTCGATCTGGAGCCCGGCGTCGGCCTCGGCGACCTGTCGCGCAACGGGCGCCTCGTCGGCCGCGCGTTCCCCTTCCGCCCCCGCCTGCCGGAGCTCGACGCGCTGCGCACCGCCACCGACGCCGCGCCGCTCCAGGTCGTCTACCCCGAGGCCGCGCCGCGAAGCCCCGCCGCTGGCGCCCTCCGCTGGTTCGGCGAGCTCAGCGACGCGGCCCCGGGCTACTCCGCCTGCCA
Source organism: uncultured Nannocystaceae bacterium (assembly GCA_964402225.1). Lineage (GTDB taxonomy): Bacteria > Myxococcota_A > Bradymonadia > UBA7976 > UBA1532 > CAYOBQ01. The sequence continues at coordinate 18,795 of CAYOBQ010000169.1, forward strand.
ACTGCACGCCATCGACGGTCGGCTCCGATGAAGCCCGCACGCCCCCGCGGCGCCCGCGCCTTCACGCACGCCCAGCGGCTCGGCCTTCGCGGGCCCAGCATCTTCCTGTCGGCGAGCGTCCCCAACCGCCCGCCGTGGGTGGACGACGCCCGCCCCCGCGAGGTCCGCGACGCGGTGCGCCTGCTGTGCCGCTATGCCTTCACCAACGGCTACGATCTGGTGTTCGGCGGTCACCCCGCCATCACCCCGATGGTCCTCCAGGTCGCCCGGGACGTGCTCGACCCCGACGACGAGCGCCCGCGGGTGGCGATCTTCCAATCACGGTTCTTCCTCGACCACGACGTCTTCCCCCCCGAGGCGCTGGAGCTCGCCGCCGACGCCCGGGCCGAGATGTGTCTCACGGCCAACATCGATGACGACCGCGAGGCGAGCCTGCGGCACATGCGCGAGCTGATGATCACCGCCGCCCCGGAGCTGCGCGGGGCGGTCTACGCCGGCGGGATGGAGGGGGTCGTGGCCATCAACCGCTTCTCCACGCTTCAATTCGTGGTCCGCGGCTGGAGCGTGTCCGTCACCATCGCCCTCCTCGCCTTCTCGGCCAGCGCGACGGACTGGCGCTTCGCCGTGCTCGCCTACTTCCCGGTCCTGCTCTTCTGGTGGCTCGACGGCTTCCTCCTCGCCCACGAGCGCAACTATCGGAACCAGTACAACGCCGTCATCGACGATCCGAGCTCCGTCCCGTTGCTGAAGATGTCGTTCCCCTTGCCAGGCCCCACCCTGTCGAAGGAGGGCGCACTGCGCCCCATCGTCTGGAGATTCCACGGCGCCCTGACCACGCTCGTCTGCGCCGTATGGGCCTACGCCTCCTTCGGCCCGTAGCGCTATGGTGTCACCATGCGCCGCCTGGCCCTGCTCGTCCTCGCGTGGAGCCTCCCCGCCCACGCCTTCCTGTACTTCCCCTTCGACCATGATGTGGGGCGCAGCCGCGGCTTCTCCGCGGGACACACGGCCATCGACTTCGTGTCCCCTTGCGGGACGCCCGTCTTCGCCGCCGCCGCGGGGCGCGTCAGCCAGGCGGTAGACCACAACGGCTGTCGGCGCTGCTACGACTGCTACCGAGGCTGTGGCGACGCCTACGTCGACGGGCCCTGCGCCAACAACCAGATCTACATCGACCACGGCAACGGCTATCAGACACGCTACCTGCACCTCGAGCAGGGCAGCGCCCGGGTCGACGTGGGGGACGAGGTCCAGGCGGGGCAACCCATCGGCCGGTCCAGCAACGTGGGCTGGACCTGCGGCAACACCGGCTGCCACCTGCACTTCGAAGTCAAGGATGCGCAGGGGCGGTCCGTCGACCCCGACGGTGGCCTGTGGCTCGAGCCGCGCCGCTACGGGGGCGACATCGGCCCACCCCCCGACGGGGAGAGCCCGAGCTGCGGCTTCCCCGAGACGCCACCGATCCAGAGGGTCCTCACCGACGGCGGCGCCCGCCTGCACTGGCGGGTGGAGGACGGCGGCGGCCTCCTCGGCGCCAGCCAGAGCTGGGACGGCCCGATCCCCGCCGACGACGAGCCCGAGTTCGACTTCCGCGGTCGCGACTCAGCCGACGGTCACCTCGACGTAGGCTGGGCCGGGCTCGGACGCCACACCGCCCACATTCGCGCCTGGGACGCCGCCGGACACACCTGCGAGGCCAGCTCCGGGCCCTACTGGTTCTTCCCCGTGCCCTTCGTACGCCGGTTCGCCATCAGCGACGCGCTGCTCACCGACGGCGGCCCCCGAGACCGCCTCGAGGAGGCGCCGCTCGGGGACGAGGGCACGCTCCGCCCGCTCCCCGATGATCCCGGCTGGCGCGCCCACGAGTCGGATGGTCCCTACATCGATCTGGACGCGCTTCTCGGCGGAGACGACCGCGTCGCCTACGCGATGACCTATTGCGACAACCCGGGGCCCGACCGCGAGCTCGATGTGCACCTCGGGACCGACGACGGCTTTCGCCTATGGATCAACGGCGAGCGGGTGGCGGAGGCGGCCCAGCCGCGAGCGCCCACGCCCGACGAAGACACCCTCCGGGTGCGTCTGCGCGCCGGTGAGAACGCGGTGCTGCTGAAGGTCGAGGAGAAGGGCGGCGGCTGGGGTTTCTACCTGCGCTTCAGTCAGCCGGACGCCCCGGAAGAGCCGGCGGACGTCGCCTGCCGCTCCGTGCTCCGGCCCGACCCCACGCCACCGGACGCAGGCGCAGCCCCGCCCCCGGACGCCGCGGAGACGGACGCCTTCTTGACCCCGGAGGTGAGCGTCCCCGACGCCGCCCTCGGCGCCGACGGGCACCGATCCGCCGAGCCCGACGCGACGCGTCACCCGGTGGCCGACGCGGGATTGCCGCTTCCGACCGCAGGCACCGACGCCCGACTCGAGGGTGGATGCCGGCAAGCCCCGGCCGGGACCATCGCCACGTTGCTCCCGCTGACGGTCCTGGCCCTCCGCCGCCGGGACGGCTCGTCATCCCCCCGCCGGATCCGCCGCGCTTCGACCCACGCCGGGTGACCGAGGACGCTGCGGCAGACAAAGCGACCAAGTGATGTGCGTGCCCGCCGGCCGAGTTCAAGGCGCGAAGCCGTGG
>CAYOBQ010000170.1:0-21359 GCA_964402225.1 uncultured Nannocystaceae bacterium
GCATTCTGTCGGCGGGGGAAACGTGACGGGGATCGCGTCGGGGGTGAAAGGCAACTCGGGGAGCGCGTCCAGCGGCCTGTCCAGGACATCGAGTTGGTCGCCGAGAATGAGCGCCAGCTTCAGGTAGCGTCGCACGAGCAACAGCGGGATTGGGCCCGCGTCGCGGGTCGGCCACCAGACGAGCACGTCGCGTTGACCCTTGGAGCTGTTGCAGCTTCGGCACGCCCACACGATGTTGTCTGCTCTGTCGGGTCCTTCCCTGTGGCGCGGAAGAAGGTGATCGAGGCTGAGCTTGCCCGGATCCCCGCAGTACGCGCAGCAGCGGGGCAGATTCATCTTCAGACGCTCGTCGTCGAGGAGTGACCTCATGTTCATCGTGCGACTGTGGAGGCCACGGTAGAGCTTGGCGCGAATCATGTAGTGCGAGCGGCCGTACGTGGCTGCGCCCTTGGAGACCGCGGCGTGGGCCATGGCGAGGTTGGCGTAGGACCAATAGATACGAAGGCGGAGCGTGGTGGGCGGTGGGGTCGGCAACCGGAGGTCCTCTCAGTCCGTGTGCGTGCTGCTGCGGCGGAGCCTCTCGAGGTTACACGAGGGCAGCATGCAGAGCGCTGTCATCAGGGTCGCGAGCAGCACCGATCGGCGTCCAGCGGGCCGAACCGGGCCCCGTACGCCCTCGGGGCGGATTTTGCAGCCTCTCGACCACCGCGCCGCAGCTCGCCAGCGGGACCCGCGTCCCGGGTACCGTCGTGTGGCGTCGCCCGCGGTGGTGTCCATGTGTCGCTGCCGCCGGCGAGCCCGAGTCAGGCCGAGCCCGTTCAGCCAGATCGGCCTCTAGCCCGAACGGTCGGGACGAGCGGCCAGCGTAGCCCGTCGACGACGTCCTCGGTGGCACCCGCCAGGGCCACCTGCGCGAGGGTGAGGAGCCACTGCGCCGACGTCCGCGGGGCAGGGCGGACCGGTTCGCCGTCGCCGTTCGCCTGATGTGGGGATTTCGTGAAGCGGTCGGGCGGAGCGGGCACGCACACCACCCGGTCGATTTGTCTGCCGCACCGTCCTCGACATGAGAGACTGTGCGCCGCAATGTTCGCGCGCACCGCCCTCCTGCTCGTCTGCGTGTTCGCCCCGTCGCCGGCCGCGGCGCAGACCGCGGTCGAGAAGGCTCGGACCGCCTACGACGAAGGGCGCGCGGCCTTCGCCGGCGGGGACTTCCTCACCGCCCTCGAGCGATTCGAGCGCGCCTACCTGCTCGACAACGCGCCAGCCCTCATCTTCAACATGGCCCGGGCCGCCGAAGAGGCTGGGCTCGCGGAGAAGGCCGTCACCTACTACGAGCTCTACCTCGACCGGAACCCGACGGGGAGCGACCGCGCGGAGGTGGAGCGTCGAGTGCGCGTGGCTCGGGCGATGCTCGAACGGGAGCGCCGAAGGGCGACCCCGGCGTCAGCCACCGCGGGGTCAGACAGCCTTCGCCCGGCCTTGGGCTGGGGCTTGCTCGGCGTCGGCGTGGCGGGAGCCGTCGTGGGGACGCTCTTCATCACGGCGGCCCTCGGCGACGCCGAGACCGCCGGCGGCCTCCGACCCGTCGACGCCGACCGTCACCGAGCCCTGAGCGACGACGTCGAGAGCCAGGAGACGGTCGCCTGGCTCGGCTTCGGCGTCGGCGTCCTCGCCCTCGCGGGCGGCGCGGCCTTGCTGTGGCCGTCATCGGGGGACGCCCAGGCGTCCCTCGGGGTGACGCCCCGGGGCGCGGGGATCCGCGTCCGATGGTGAAGTGGGCCCCGGCGATCGTGCTCTGTGCGGTGGCGTGCATCGAGGTCGATCCCCTGTTGCCCTGTCGCGACGCGCGCGACTGCCCGAGGGGCGAAGCGTGCGCGCAGGGCGCGTGCGTCGTCTCCGAGCTCGACGCGGCGGCGCCTGCCCCCGACGTCGCACCCGTGGTCGACATGGCCGCCGAGGAGACGCCCTGCGAGCGTGCGTGCGCGCGCATCGCCGATTGCGCGGTGACCGACGAGCTCTGCCCCGCCCTCGGTCCGGAGTCGCGCTCGATCATCATCGACGGCTGCGTCCCCACCTGCGGGAGCAACCGGACCATCGCCGGCCTCATCCTCTCGAAGCGGACGTGTGTCGAGGTCATCGCGGCCATCCGCGCGCTCAACCCTGCCTTCGACGCCTCATGTGAGCGGGAATGACGCTATGCTCGGTGTCGTGCGCGAGCGACCCCGCCCAGAGCGTGTCCTCCAGATGGCCGCGGTGCTCAACCGCCTCGGTCACTCCAACGCGCAGAGTCTCCTGATCCGTCTCGCCGCCCGGGACGCCCGCCTGGCGGAGGCCCTGCGCATCGTGATGTTCCGCTTCGACGACCTCGTGCAGGTCCGCGACCGCAGCTTCCAATCGCTCTTCACCGCCGTCGACCGGGGGACCTGGCTGTTGGCGATGCGCGCGGCGGGGGAGGCCGTCCACCAGAAGCTGCGGTCGAACCTGTCCTGGCGAGCGCGCGAGATGTTCTTCGACGACCTCGCGACGATGCCCAGACAGCGACGGACCGATGTCGAGCGGGCCCAGGCGGAGATCGTGGCGACGGCGCTGCGTTTGGAGAAGGCGGGGCGCATCTTCATCGACCGGCCCGGGACGCCCGAGGTGTACGTCTGAGGAGCCGTCGTGCTATGGCCAGACCATGAGCGATGTCTACCAAATCGAGTTGCTGAAGTTGATGGCGCGGAGGGCGGCGGCCGACGGCGAGGTGGCGCCCGCCGAGGTCGAGACGATCATCCGAGCAGGGCGTCGGGCGGGGGTCGGCGACGCTGAGATGGAGGCGCTGAAGGTCCTCGACGAGGCGCTCGCCGGAGGCGCGTGAACGCCTTCGCGACGCTGCGGGCCCGGTTCTTCCAGCGCGTGCTGGCGTATGAGCCGGAGGAGGCGACGACCCTCGGCGTGCGCGAGGCCAACGGGCGGTGGAAGGACTGGTCCCCGGAGGCGCTCGCCGACGAGGTCGCCTTCTACGAAGGGGGGCTCCGGGAGCTCGAGGCGTCCGCGCCCGCGAGCCCGGACGAGATCATCGACCGCGACGTCATGGCGCGATTCGCTCGCTGGAAGATCCACGCGTGGCGGGACATCGAGCTACACCTTGGGCACGTCGAAGCGTCGCTTCTGCCCAACGCGGTCATTCAGTTCCAGCGGGCCCACGGCTGGGACGTGGCACAGCGGCTCGCGGCGGTGCCGGCGCTGGTCGGACAGCTCGAGGGGAACTGGCGCGCGGCCCTGGCGCGCGGCGTCGTCCCAGACGCGTCGGTGCTGAGCGAGGCCGCCCTCCGGTATCTACCCGAGATCGCGGCCGGCGCCGCCAGGCACGACCCACAGGCTGGCCTCGCGTGGGCCGCCCACGGCGAGTTCCTGCGGGCCGAGGTCCTCCCCCACGCGGGCGAGTCCTACGCCATCGGCGGACAGGCCTATCGATGGCGGCTGTGCAACGTACTCGGGATCGACGACACGCCGGCTGACCTGATCGAGCGGGCGCGATCCGAGCTCGAGCAGGTCCAGTCGAGGCTCCTTCATCGAGCGCGCGCGATGTCGTCCAACGCCTTGCCCGATCTGGCCGCCGCCGCCGCCTTCGTAGCGGAGGTCGGGGGCGAGCGCCTGGACGATCCCCTGTCGGGCTACGCGGCGATCCTCGACTGCGCCACCGGCTTCGTCGCGATGGAAGGCCTGCTTCACCTCCCCGACGATCTGGCCCTCGAGCTCGTGCCCGCACAGCCGGGCTTCCCGCTGGTCGCGAACTGGCCGGCTCCGCTCCTCGACAGGCAGGCGCGCGGCCACTTCGTCGTGCAGGCCGACGGGCGCCCGCATCCCCGGGCCCCGGCGGCGGGTCTGGCGGTCCACGAGGGCATCCCGGGCCACTACCTGCAGAGCGCCATCTGGCGGCACGTCTTCAAGGACGATCCGGCGCCGGTGCGCTTCCTCCACCTCGCTGACTTCGTCGCCGCGGCCCATCAGTACTGGGCGCCGATGCTCAACGTCGAGGGATGGGCCGTCTACGCCGAGGAGCTGATGCGGCGCGCCTGCTTCTTCGCCGACGACGAGGAGGAGCTGTGCGTGTGGGCCTCCCACGCCGTCCGCTGGGCCCGCGTGGTGGTGGACATCTCGCTGCACACCGGGCGCATGGACACCGACACCGCCGAGCGCTTCCTCGTCGAGCAGGCGTGCGTCTCACCGGAGGCCGCCAAGGGCGAGGTAGAGCGCCACAAGCGTCTCCCGTTGCGGGCGATCACCCACGCGCTGGGTTGGAAGCGAATCGAGGCGCTGGCCGCGGCCTCGGAGCTGCCGCCGGCGGACTTCCACGCGGCGTTCCTCGCGGCGGGCCCGGTGTTCTCTCGGTTCTGAAGAGGTGCCCAAGACCGTCCACCCGACCGGGACGAGGTCGATCGCGGGGCTCGCGGGTCGCGCGAAGCCGACGGCTCTGTGAAGAAACTCCGATTCGCATGTCAGAAATGGGTGGGCGCGGGCGAACGGAGGGGCGTGGGGTCGAGCCCGGCTCGCCTCCGTTCCACCACCTCTGGAGGTTCTGCCATGTCGTTGCGCGCCCTGTCGCTCCTTGGCGTCTCGCTCTTGTTCACGTTCTCCTTCGTCGCTGAGGCCTCGGCCCAGCGATGTCCCGAGGGGGACTGCGACCCGCCTCGCTCGGCCGCCGACTGGCGGGTGCGTGGGCGGATCGAGTTCGCCTTCCCCGCGGGCCTCTCCCGGCGAGAGTTGGGCCGCCGCCCGGTGCGCGTGACGCACCGGGGCCGCCGCGTACGGGGCCACTTCGCCTACGACCGCCGCACGGGCCGCGCTCGGTTCACGCCGCGTCGCCCTCTGGACACCCGCTTCCCGTTTGCCTGGGAGGTTCGTGGCGACTTCCCGGTCCCCGATCCGCCGCTGTGGGTTGCTCTGCCCTACATCTGTCCCTTCCCCTGGACCGTGGATGACGACGCCGACGGGATCCCAGACTGCGGCGAGCGGTTCGGCTCGTACTACAACGGCGTGCCGCTCTACGCGTACGGGGCCCGGGAGGACCAGACCGACATCTTCATCGAGGTCGACTACATGGTCGACGCCGACCGTCCCTGGATCACGCCGACCTGGGAGGCCCTCGAGCGTGTCCGGTTGGCGTTTCTGAATCGGGGCTACCGCGTGCACTTCGACGCCGGTGACCTCTTCGGGGGCGCCTACCTCGAGGCGGCGCTGTTCAACCTGGGCGGCGGCGGCGAGATCCCCCTCCTCGAGCCCGTCCCCTGGGCCAGCCCGAGCGTGGACTGCGATGAGGACAACATCGAGTGGACCTACTTCCCGGAGGACAACTTCCTCGAGACCATCCGCGACGTTCGCTTTCTGCCGAACCGGGCGCGGTCCTTCTACTACCTCCCGTTTCTGACCTACACCTACGAGGTGGGCCCGGCGAGCAAGTCCGGCCTCGCGATGCGCCGCGGGGCCAACGCCATCGTCACCTTCGGCTCCGGCTGGGGCCCCATCTTCGAGACCGCCGCCGACGGGGTCACAGACGAGATGCGCGCCTACCAGATCATCAACTACCAGGCGGGCACGTTGATGCACGAGTTCGGGCATCTGCTGGGTCTGAAGCACGGTGGGGACGATGGGCTCACACACAAGCCCAACTACCTGAGCGTCATGAACGCGCCCTATCAGATCTTCGGGCTGCCGACCCTCGGCGGCGAGAGCGAGGGCGACCGATTCTACGTGGACAAAGACACCTACTGCCCCATCCAGGGCCTCTCGAAGGTCGACCTGGAGAGCGGACCCTTCGGTCCCTGGTGGCTGTTCCGCGTCGACTACTTCGACGGCCTCAACGCCGACCTCTTGGAGAGTGACCTGGATGAGACCGCCGGGCTCGGCGGCCAGATCAGCGGCGGAGTCGACTGGAACTGTGATGGCGACGCCGACGACGTGGGTATCTCCGCCGACATCAACGACAAGCCCGGCGCCTATCTGCTCCAGGACCACGACGACTGGTCCGCCATCGAGCTGTACCACCGCACGTGGTTCGTCGACGGCGGCTGGCCCAACGACGGGCTGCCCTTCGCCTGTCCGCGCCCCTGATCATTGGCATGGTCCGTGACCCACGCCGCTGAAAGGACTTGCCCGGTGGCGACGCCGACCCCCACCTCCACCCCGCTCCCACCGAGACGCTCGACCAACTCGAGCGCGCCGCCTCGACCGCCCGCAGCGGGCCGTCCTCGTGCTGCCCGTTACCCACATTTCCGGCTACGCGAGCGGACGTGCGTGCGCAGCTCCGCGAGCCATTGCCCCTGCCCGAGCGCCGCGCGGCTGAGCACCGCGCCGGGGAGAGAGGCCCTCATCCCGAGGGCGCCAGAGAGATCGAGCTCGCTGCGCCGGAGCGGCTGAGCTGCTCCACGCCCTCCGGCCCGGCGGCGACCATGCGCTCCGTCAATGGCGTGAAGCCCACGATGTCGGTCCACAAGACCGCCGCGTCCAGCGTGGTCTCGGCCGGCGCCACCGGGGGAGCAGCATCCTCCGCGAAGCGGCGCACTCCCATTCGCGCCGTCTTCAGACCCATGGCGGTCGCCGAGGGGGCGATCGACGGCGGGTCAGACGACGCCGTAGGCGAGCATCGCGTCGGCAACCTTCACGAAGCCACCGAGGTTGGCGCCTCGGACGTAGTCGACGGCGTCTCCGCGGCCGGCGCCGTACTCGAGGCACTTGGCGTGGATGCTCTGCATGATCCCGACCAGGCGGGCCTCCACCTCCTCGTGGGACCAGGAGATGCGCAGCGCGTTCTGGCTCTGCTCGAGCCCCGAGACCGCGACCCCACCGGCGTTGGCGGCCTTCGCGGGTCCGAAAAGCACGCCCGCTCCCTGGAGGGTGTGCACCGCCTCCAGGGTGCTCGGCATGTTCGCGCCCTCCGCGACCGCGAGGACGCCGTTTCGGACGAGCGTCCGCGCGTCGTCGCCCTCGAGCTCGTTCTGGGTCGCGCACGGGAAGGCGAGATCGACCTCTGCACCCCAAGGTCGCTGGCCCTCGAGGTAACGCACGCCGGGGAAGTGGTCGGCGTACTCTCGGATGCGCCCTCGGCGCACCTCCTTGAGGTCCTTCAGCCAGGCCAGCTTCTCGGGGGAGATGCCCTCGGGATCGTAGATCGAGCCCCCCGAGTCGCTCGCTGTCACCACCTTGGCGCCGAGCTGGTTGAGCTTCTCGATGCAGTAGGTGGCGACGTTGCCCGAGCCGGACACGGCGGCCACCTTGCCGGCGAGGTCGATGCCCTTGTGGGCGAGCATCTCGCGCATGAAGTACACCGCGCCGTAGCCCGTCGCCTCGGTCCGCACGAGGCTTCCGCCAAAGGCGAGCCCCTTGCCCGTGAGGGTCCCCACGAAGCGGTTCGAGAGCCGCTTGTACATGCCGAACATGTACGAGATCTCGCGCGCGCCGACGCCGATGTCCCCGGCGGGCACGTCGGTGTTCTCCCCGATGTATCGGTGGAGCTCGACCATCAGCGACTGGCAGAACCGCATGACCTCGGCGTCGCTCTTCCCCTTCGGGTTGAAGTTCGAGCCGCCCTTCGCTCCGCCCATCGGCAAGCCCGTCAGGCTGTTCTTGAAGGTCTGTTCGAAGCCGAGGAACTTCAGCGTCCCCAGGGTGACGGAGGGGTGGAAGCGCAGCCCGCCCTTGTAGGGCCCGATGCTGTTGTTGAACTGGACGCGCCACGCTCGGTTCGCGCGTACCCGCCCCGCGTCGTCCTGCCAGCTCACCCTGAAGATGACCACCCGGTCGGGCTCGGTCATCCGCTCGAGGATCTGCGCCTCCCGGTACTCGGGGTGGTCCAGGATGTACGGGACGAGCGTCTCCGCGACCTCCTGGACCGCCTGATGGAACTCGGGCTCTCCCGGGTTTCGCCGGACGAGGCCGGCCATGAAGTGCTCGAGCTCCGCCTTCGCCTCCGACATGGGTCCCTCCATCCGGTGCCGTCTGGTGGCGCGAGCCTCGCCCCGCGGTGTGAAGCCTGTCAACGCTGGTATAGTCACCCTCGATGCGTCGGTCACTCGGCTCCCTCTGCCTTCTCCTCGCCTTGAGCTGCTCCGACTCGGGGGGCCAGGCGCCGGACGCGACCCCACCTCGGCCAGACGCCATCGCCGACGCCGGCCCCGACCTGTTCGTCGCGCCGGCGGACGCGGCCACGGACATCGCGGCCCCGGACATCGCGGTCGCCGACGTCGTCTCGCCCGACGCCGCTCTCCCCGACGCCGTCACCGCGCCGCCCGACGCCGACCCCCCCGACGCCACCCGCCCGGACGTCGCGCCCCCCGACTGGGGGCTCGAGGTCGATGAGCCCGTCGGCCCGACCCATCGCTACACGCTGGGGCTGACGCTGTGGCACCTGGCCCACGACCCCGAGGCCATCGCGGAGCTCCACGCGCTGATGGAGCGCGAAGGGCTCTCCGCCGAGGACCTGCTCCCCCCCGACGCCCTCCTCGCCCCCGAGGTCGCGACCCGGCTGCTCATCGAGCCCGCGCGTCTCCCCGGTCTGCCCGTCGAACCGACGCCGGCGGCGTGGTACGCCCAGGGCGACGAGGTCAAAAGCGGCCCCGCCGACTACGGGCCCGAGCTCCGCTTCCCACTGGCGGTGCCCACCGCCGGCTTCTACCGCCTCTGGATTCGCTACCACGGCTGGTCCGACGGGACCGCCCTCACCCGCGTCCGCCTCTACCGCGACGGGGCCATCGCCGACGGCCCCGTCTTCGAGGACGAGATCCACGACACGCCGGAGGCCGAGACGGGCCCACGCTGGAAGGACGCCCTCCTCGATCTCGAGGCCGGCGACCATGTCGTCCGCCTGAACCACGTCCGCCGCTGGTGGCACGCCCCCGCCGGCGTCCCCTACAAGCCCCGGCGCGTCGGCGTCTTCTACCTCACCGACGAGGTGTGGGCCCCGGCCCCCGACGACGTCCGGCTCGCCGCGGTCCGCGACGAAGGCGCGCCCAACGGCGATCTCCAATGGGTCGCGACGGCCCGCCTCGGACCCGACGAGCGCCGCGCGTGGTCCGCCTGGCGGATCCGCCCGCAACCCTGGGAGGCCCGCGGGGCCCGTCCGGCCCTGTTCGAGCTGGGCCTGCGGCTCTGGCGCGAGAAGATCGACGCGATCGCCCGCCTCGATTGGGGCGACGCCGAGCCCCCCGACTACCGACGGCCCGAGCGCCAGGTCGTCTTCGATCCAGACTGGAACCTGGTCGCAAACCCCGTGCGCCTCGCCCGCCAGATCGCGGCGCTGTCGACGGACGTCGACGACGGAAGCCGCGCCACGACGTATTGGTTCGACTGCGCCGACTTCGACTACGTCCCCGGGCTCTGGAGCCGCAACCTGAGCACCGGCGGCTGTCACGGACCCTACTGGGACTTCAACGATCCCGCGTGGCACAGCTTCTCCGTCCGCGAGGCCGGGACCTACGCCGTGTGGGTCCGCTTCCGCGACTACGGGTACTTCGAGCCCCTCCGGGCCAGCGCCACCACCGCCTCGGGGGCCCGCGTCGCCTTCACGCGCGACCAGCGCAGCTATCCAGCGCTGCGCGACGTCGCCGACCGCGAGGCCGCCTGGGCGAAGCTGGGAGAGCTCGAGATCGCGGGTCACGAGCCGGTGACGCTTCGGGTCGAGCCCATCCCCGCCTCGCGCGCCGCCCAGCAGGGGCTCTCCTATCGGCGCGTCTACGACATGGTGCTCAGCGATGATCTCGGCTGGACGCCCAGCGGCGTCGTCCCGCCGCCCTCGACGCCCGCCGGCTACGCGCGCCGCGCCCGCGACCTGGGCGCCGATCCCGCACGCGACGCATACCTCCTCTGGGCCGCCGCTGACGCCACGACGCCGCTGCTCCAACACGCGTGGCCCGCGACGCCACCCGCCCTCGTCCCCCACGTGCGCCTCGAGCTGCCCGCCGGCGGCGCCCGCGCCGTGCAGCTCTTCCTGCGCAGCGTGGTCGAGCATCCCCTCCGGCTGCGCGTGGAGCCGGGGCCCCTCGTCGGTGAGGGCCAGCGGCGCAGGGGCCAGATCCGCTGGCGGGTCCAGGCCTTCGTCCCCCACGGTGAGGCGCGCCAGGACTGGTCGCCCTTCGCCCTCCTCCGCCGGCCATGGATCACGGTGCCGCCCCTCAACAACGCCGCGATTCAGCTCACCATCGATGCCGGGGATCTGCCGCCGGGTGAGTACACCGCGACGGTCGCCCTCCGCGGGGACGACCCCCCGCCGCGAACGGTGGTGCTCCACGTCCGCGTCTCGCCCATCGCCGCCACCCCCGAGGCGCCCATCGCCGTGTGGGGGTGGCGCCAGATGCCCGAGGGCGACGCCTACCTCGAGGACATGCGGGCCCACGGCCTCGACGTGTGGCACGAGGTCATCCCCCACGCGGAGTTCGACGCCCGCGGCCTGCAGCTCCTGTTGCTCAAGGTCATCCGCCCCGATCCCGCCGCCATCGGCGCGCTCCTCGACCGCCTCTCCGCCGAGGGCTACGCCTACGACGAGTTCGCGCTGCTGGTGAAGGACGAGCCCACCGGAGGGGACGCGGCGACCCTCGCTGACTACATCGCGATCGCCCGCGCCATCGAGGCCATCGATCCCGCGGTGCGCGTCGCCTTCAACCCCGGGGAGCCCGCGACGCTGGCGACCTTTCAGACGCTCGCCCCCTACGCCGACCTCTGGCTACCCTACGAGATCCACCTCGAGTACCCACCGGCCACCCTCGAGGCCAAGCTGGCGATCATCCGCTCCCGGCCGTTTCTGCCCTACTCGACCCCGGTCTACGCCGACAAGAGCCCAACGCTGCCGGGCCAGATGTACCGCCGCATCCGCGCCGCCCCCACCCACGGCGGCGCGGTCCGAGGGGTGGCCTTCTTCGCCGCGTGGTACCCGCTGCGTGACGCCTGGGACACCGCCTACGAGCACCTCGCCGACGCTGGCGTGATGGTGCTCCCCGCGCGTCACGGCCCGGTGGCGACCCGCACCTGGGAGGCGATCGCCGAGGCGCGAGCCCACGCCGATCTCGCTCAGTTGCTGAAGGAGGCCACGCCCGAGGACGCCTGGACACCGGCGCTCTCGGCGCTGTTTCGCGACGGCTCCGTGGCGGCGCTTCTGCGTCACCTCGAGGGGCGCCCGTCGGACGTCGCGCCCTGCGCCGCCGATGGCGCGTGCCCCGCCGAGAGCCTCGGTTGCCTCGACGGACGCTGCCTGTTCCCGGAGGCCGAGCCCTGCGCCGATCTCCGGCGTGGTGACCCCTGCGACGCGCCCTTCCCCGGGATCTGTGACCGCGACGCCGATCCCGTGGGTCGAGGGCTCGTCTGCCGCCGCGCCTGCGCGCCCGACGTCGGCTGCCCGACCGACTACGGAGGGGCGCCGTGCCGATCCGTGCCGGGGGCCGCGGTCTGCGCCCCGCCGTGCCGGGGCCCCACCGACTGCCCGGCGGCGAGCTTCGGCTGCGGTCCCGACGGTCGCTGCATCGCTCCCACCGACTGCGCGGCCGCCGACGCGCGCTGCGAGGTCGAGGGGCGCGTTGGCCTGTGCGTGGCCACAGACGACGGCGTGCTCCGGTGCCACCCGGAGTGCGCGAACCACCTGGAGTGCCGGGTCCTGAGCACGGAGTCCGCCTGCCGCGAGGGCGCTTGCCGCGCGGCCATCGAGGTCCGGCCCGAGGGCACCGTCGCGGACTACTCCACGGGCCTCCTCTGGGCCCGCGCGACGCTGGGGGACGCCCCGGCGCCGGGGACGATGTGCCACGAGGCCCCCGGCACCCTCAGCCAGCCGGACGCCCACGCCGCGTGCGCCGCCTCTGCCCTCGGCGGCCATGGGGACTGGCGGCTGCCGACCATCGCCGAGCTGTCGACGCTGGTCCGCTGCCGTGAGGCCCGCCACGACCCGCTGCCCCCCTTCAAGGCCTGCCCGTGGCTCTACCCGGGGGCCGCCGACCACGTGGGGGGCCTCGCCTTCGTCGATGTCGAGGCCTTCCCCGACGCTCCAGCCTGCCCGACCTGGGCGAGTGACGACGGCTGGCACACCAACTTCGTCGCGGGCGTCGCCGGCAACGGGACACCCCGCGACCGACACGAACACGTCCGCTGTGTGCGGGGTCAATGACGCGCTTCTTCACGCGGCCCGACGGAAGTCACCGACGGCGTGTCCGCGGCGGACGTGCTGCGCGCGTGGCTGGTGGTCGATCCCGACGGGGTCGGAGGTGGTCCGGCCGCCGGCGCGGGCCGCGCTGCGCGTGTCTCGGCGCCTATCATTGCGACGACCTCACCGACGAGGGCGCAGTTGATGTGGACCGGCCGGCGGCGTCGCCGGAGGTCTGCTGGGACGTGCTCTGCCGTCCGGAGGAGTGGGCGGATCTGCTGACCGTGATGCGCATCACGCCCCAGCGTCAGCTACGCGACGACGCCGATTGAGGGCCCGAGCTTCTCGCACGCGTTGCACGCCGGGGCGTGGCGAGCTATGAATCGTTGCGCTCTTCGGCCCGGAGTCAGCTCACCGCGTGGAGTCCGTCAACTCGCCCGCCACCGACGACAGCGTCGAGCCGGCACCGGCGCGCCCTGACGCCGTCCTGCTCAAGCAGGGTGACACCGTCGGGAGTCGCTTCGTCGTAGACGAGCGCCTGCGCCGCGCCGTCGTGGGCGGGGTCTACCGCGCGGTCGACCAGAAGAGCGGGAAGAAGATCTCCATCCTGATGATGGATCCGGGCATCGCGGGCGAAAAAGAGACCACCGAGGCCCTGCGCGCCGGGATCAAGGCCGCCACGGAGCTCGCCCACAAGAACATCGTCGGCACCTTCGGCATGGGCAAGGAGGGGCGCCGCCGCTACATCGCCCGGGAGTACGTCGACGGCCAGACGTTGGCCGAGCTCCTCGAGAAGAAGGCGATGGCGGGCAAGCACTTCACGCTGAAGGGCGCCTACAACCTCGTCGCCCACGTGTGCAACGGGCTCCAATACGCCCGCTCTCGCATGACCCACGGCACGCTGCGACCTTCGGCGATCCTCATCAACCGGACTGGCCGCGTGAAGGTGTCCGGCTTCGGCACCGCGGTGCTGCGTCCCGCGCTGTGTGCGCGGCGCCCCGAGCTCTCCCGTTGGGATGCCGCCTGCCTGCCGGACACCAGCGAGGTCGCCGACGCCCCCGAGGTCGACGACATCTACGCGGTGGGTGTGCTGCTGTACTCGCTGCTCTCGGGCCAGCCGCCGGAGGGCCCCATCTTCGAGCTGCCCGAGGCCGTGCGAGCGCGGCTCCCGGAGGCGATGGTCTCGGTGCTGAGGCGTTGCGTCTCGACGGATCCAGAGCAGCGCTTCCAGGACCCCAACGAGCTCAAGACCGAGCTGCTCCAAGTGGTGGAGATCGCCCGCGGCGCGCAACCCGTCGCCCCCGCCCAGAGCCGACCCGGGGTCCCCGAGACCGGTCCGATCCCCGCCGCCTCGATCGAGGTGATGGAGGACACGCCGGCCCCGCGACCTTCGAACCGGATCTCGTCCTCCCGGCGGAAGAATCGCGCCGAGGGCGAGCGCAAGAAGGAGGTGGGCGGCTTCGTCATCCCGGAGCTCCACGCCGCGTCCTCCGAGGACCACGACGACGGGACGGCGGAGCGCTGGCTCGTCGAGCGCGAGGGCGTCGACTACGGCCCCTACACTCGCAACCACGTCGTCGAGCAGCTCCGCAAGGAGGAGATCGACGCCCAGACCGTGCTCTACGACATCGAGTCCGACCGTCGGCTCGCCCTCGCCGAGTTCGCCGCCTTCGACGTGGCGCTGGTTGCGTGGAGTCACGAGCGGGCCGATCTCGAGAAGCAGCGCGCAGAGCAGGCCGCCGTCAACGCCGCGAAGCGCCGCACCCGGATGGCGCTCACCGTCTTTGCCACGTTGACGCTGGTGATCGGTGGCGGCATCGGCGGTTGGTTCTGGTATCAGTCGTCGCTCCCCGAGCCGGTGCGGGCGCACCTCGGCGCCCTCGTCGTGGCGATGAACACCGGGCTTCCAGCGGTGCCGCTGCCCGAGGAGGCGCTGCCGGAGACGGACGCCGAGAAGCGCGACCGGCTGGCGTCGAAGCGGTCCGGGCGCCGGAAGGCGGCGGCGGCGGCGGACCGTCGTCGGCAGATCGAAGAGGCGCGCCTCGCGGCGTCGAGCAACCTGAACGCAGCCTCCGGGAGCGGCCAGAAGTTCCAGCGCGCCGCCTTCGACCGCGTCGTCGGCAAGCGCTATGGGCGCCTCACGAAGTGCCTCCAGCGCGAAGCCGGGCGCAACCCCAAGGCGTCCAAGCTGGACGTGAAGATCACCGTGATCCCCAGCGGTCGGCTGATCAACGTGCACATGCCCACGGGGACCGAGGCCGCCAATCGCTGCGTGCGCCAGGCCCTCGGCGGCCTGCGGGTCCCTGCGTTCGACGGGACCAACCACGCAGTCACCTTGCCCTTCTCCATCGGCAAGTGACTCGCGCGCTGCTCGCTTTGGCCTTCGCCGCCTGCCAGGCCGGCGGCGGCGGTGGCGCGGATGACGCCGCGCTCGGCGGCTCCGGTGGCGCTGGCGGAGGCGGGGCCGGGGGCGCCGATGGCGCTGATGCAGGCGGGGGTGGCGGGGGTGGCGGCGGGGGCGTGGCGTCGTGCATGGACGACGACGACTGCCCCGCCGGGACGCTCTGCGACGGCGAAGGCGCCTGTCGGACGGGCTGTGACGACGATCTCGACTGCGGGGTCCGAGGGCAGTGCGTCGGTGGCTTCTGCGGGGCGCTGCCGGCGTGTGGCCCCGACGGGGGCTGCCCCGAGGGGGCGGCCTGCGACTGCCACGGCGTGTGCATCCCCGCCGCCGGGAACGTCTGCCAGGGTGATCTGCAATGTCAGGTCGACGAGTACTGCGACGGGTGCCGGGGGCGCTGCGCGGCGAAGGTCGAGCCCTGTGGACGCTGTGGAGACGACGCCGCGTGCGCGCGGGGAGGGGACGTGTGCCGCCCGGTGGGTCCGCGCGGGCTGACCTACTGCCTTCGGGGCTGTTCGCCCGAGCCAGGGGACGTGAGCTGCCAGCGGCTCGGCCCGACCTACGAGTGCGTCGAGGCAGGCGGCGAGCACACGTGCCGGCCGCGGGGCGGAGCGTGCAGCGATCCGGGGGGCGACTGCGAGCGCGACAGCGAGTGTCCGCCGGACGCGTTTTGCAGCGAGGCGTTGTTCTGCCAGCCGGGTTGCGGTGACGACACGGGTTGCCCCAACGAGCAGGTCTGCCACGGCCTGCGGTGCGGCCCGGCCTGTGCCACCAACGAGGACTGCGGTGACGGACGCGAGTGCGACGGGGCGGGCCATTGCAAGGTCCCCGGCGGCTGCGCCAGCAGCGCCGAGTGCCCCGAGCCGGAGACCCACTGCGATCGAGACCAGCGGCGCTGCGTGCCGGGCTGCGAGACCGACGACGATTGCCTCGACGCGACGAAGGAGTGCCTCGCGGGGCGCTGTCGGCCGCGGGGCTGCAACGGCAACTTCCACTGCGGCTTCGGCGAGATCTGCGAGCTCGAGAGCCACGCCTGCTTGCCCGCCCCCGGGCGGCACTGCGAGCCCGGCTGCGATGCGATGGCGAGCGAGACGAGCTGCGGCGAGACGGGTCAGCGTTGCCTGGCGTTGCAGGACGAGGACGGCAACGACCTGGGGAGCTACTGCTTCGAGCCGTGCGCCGCTGCCCCGAACGAGTGTCCCCAAGGCTACGGCTGCCAACCGCTCGAGGACCAGGACGGCGACGTCGTGGCCGAGCTGTGCATCCGACGCTGCGACTACGACCGAATGGAGTAAGGACCGATGACTCGAGAGCTACTGGGCGAGATGCTCGGATCCCGTGACGAGCTGAGCTGCGATGGCGCCTGCTACAGCGCTGGGGAGGAGGCGGGCTTGGAGCTGCTCCTGGCGAGCGCGTCCGGGGGCCCGTCGGCGGTGCGCAAGGTGTCGATGTTGAGCCTCGGCGACGACTTCCTCACCCTCGACGCCGACGAGCAGACCTGGTGTCTGGCCTACGAGGACGTGATGGGCATCCGGTTGAAGCCGCGCCGGACGGCCTCGCGATCCCGCACCGGCTTCCGGGCCTGAACCGCCGCCCGTGGAGCCGACACGCGTCGTCGTGGCGGCCGGGCTGGTCCGCGGTCGCGTGGGGACCCCCGAGGCTCAGCGAGTCCTCGTGAGTCGTCGGCCGGCGGGGGCGCACCTGGCCGATTGGTGGGAGTTTCCCGGGGGCAAGCTCGAGCCGGGGGAGGCGCCCGAGAGGGCGCTTGGGCGGGAGCTGGTCGAGGAGCTCGGGATCGAGGTGGCCGTCGGCGACATCTTCGCGGTGGGACACCACGTCTACGACACCCGCGAGGTGCTGCTGCTCGTCTACGAGTGCCGCCTCGTTGGCGGTGATCCGGAGTGCCGCGAAGTCGCCGAGTTCCGCTGGCTCACGGTCGACGAGCTCCTCGAGCTGCCGCTGCCTCCCGCGGACGCCCCGGTCGTGGACCGGCTCCGGCGACAGCGAGACGCATGATCTCCATCTACCTGGCCGACGCCGCGGCGACGCAGGCCCTGGGCAGACGCATCGGCGTGGCGGCTCGGGCCGGCGACGTGGTCTGCGCGGACGGTCCGCTCGGAGCGGGGAAGACCTGTTTGGCCCAGGGGGTAGCCCAGGGACTCGGCGTGCCCACCACCCACTACGTCAACAGCCCCACCTTCGCGATCCTCCAGAGCCACCCGGGGCGGCTCGTCTTCCACCACATCGATCTCTATCGCATCGGCGACGCCGAGGAGGTCCTCGGCCTCGGGCTGGAGGAGGTCCTGGGCACCGACGGCGTGGCCCTCGTCGAGTGGCCGGGGCGCGTGCCGGAGCTGTGCCCCGCCGACGTGCTCTGGATCCGGCTGCGCAGGGAGGGCGCTGGACGCCGGGCCGAGCTGTGGGCCACGGGCCCTGCCGCGCGACGTGTGCTCGATCTGATCGGTGCCGGCGACTCCTGAATAGGCCTGCAATTTCAGTCGTTTGACAGGTTTCCTTTCGCTGGTGTCGGTCTTGCAGTGTCCAACCATCAACCCGCCTCGTGCAGTTTCTTACGACGTGGATCTGCGGGGGCACCCTCGGTGGGGAGGACAGCATGCGGAAGATCACCACGCTCCTGGTTTTGACGGCGAGCGCGAACGCGGCCTGGATCGAGTGCGACGAGCTCGGGGGAGAGCTCGTCGAGATGCCGCGCTTCGCGGAGTCGGCCCTGGTCTCCATCGGCGACGAGGTCGTGCTGGTCGCGGTGCCCGAGGCGGAGATCAAGGGCGCCATGAGCGCCGACGAGTTCTGCAAGGAGTTCGACGGAGAGGTGGCCTTCGTGCTGCCGATCCCCAAGCCGGCCGTCGACGACAGCCTCGCGCCGGAGATCCCGACACTGTCGACGAGCTCGGGGGACGTCGATCATCCGACGAGTCCCGGTTTTCGCACCCATCGGGTCACCGTCCCCGAGGGGCCACGTCCCGGTGAAGAGGGCGCGGCCCCCCCGGACGAGGAGGAGCCAGCGCCGCTGCCGGCGGACATCTCGGAGGTCGAGGACCCCGCACCCGATCTGGGCCTGGGCGGTTGCTCCACCAGCGGGCGCGGCCCCTCGCCGTGGGCGCTGGGCCTCCTACTGCTGGTTCTTCGGCGCCGGGAAGGGGGTTGCGCGTGAACGCTGTCGCCGTCCCCGTCCCCGCTCGGGTGGCTGCGCCCCTGCGCGTCCTGCCCGCCCTCCGCCGCTTCGAGAGCGCCGTTCGTGCCGCGTATGTCCGCGGCGGTGACGACATCCGCCAGGCTCGCCGCCGCGCGGTGCTCAACATCATCCGTGAGGGCCTGCGCAGCGCCGACTGCGACACCGTCGTCGTCTTCGAGGACACGCTCAACGGCTGCCTCGACGTCGGCTACCGCGCCAGGCCCCTCGCCGCCTTCGTCTTCGACACGCTGCAACGGCGGCTCGCGGCCCGCGTGCGGCGGCGCCTCGCCCGGTCCGGCCAGGACCCGGCCTCGGAGGAGGTCTCAGACCTCGTCGCGCAGACCGCGGAGGCGGTGCAGAAGCTCATCCGCGGGGCCCGGCGCGAGCGCCACACCTTGCGCTACGCGCTCCTGGTGTCGATCGCTGACCACCGCACCATCGACTACCTGCGGCGGCGTCGACCCGAGTACCGCGACACGATGGACGACGGCTGCGGGACGGGCGGTGACTTCGCGTTGCACACGGCCTGCGTCGATCCCGAGCACGCGCTCTGGCAGCGCCAGCGGGCGGCCCTGGCCGTCGAGCTGCGCGACGCGGTCCTCGCGTCCGTCAACCGCTTGCCCGATCTGGAGCGCGCGGCGTTGGTCCTCGTGGAGATCCACGGGCTCGGCTACCCCGAGGTCGCCGTCCGCCTGGGCGTCAAGCGCACCGACGTCGGCAACGTCGTTCGTCGAGCGAGGTTGGCGCGCGATCGGGCCCTGGTCCCCAAGCTACGGACGATCCCGGGTCTTGAGGGGCACATTGGGTTCAGCGCGATCCAAGAGAACCGCGACCTGCGCCTGCAGATGCTCGGGTGGAGCGCCGACGTCGGGGCCGGGCTGTGCCCCGCCGCCCTCGCCGAGTTCAATCTGGTGCCAGCGAGCCCGCCGCTCTCCTGAGCCCCCGCTCGCTCGGACGATCGAGCTGCCGAGCGACGAAGTCCGGGTCCAACCGGCGCGCCCGGTCGAGGTGGCGTCGAGCGTCGCCTCCCAGCTCGGCGTCGCGCAGGTAGAACGCCTTCGCCAGGTTGTAGTGGGCGACCGCGTCTTCCTCGTGGGCCGCGAGGCACGCCTCCAACGCGTCGATGGACTCCTGGGGCCGATCGCCGAGCAGCACCGGCAGCGTCGCGAGGCAGACCCGTGCCGGGCGGGCCAGCGCTGGCGGTCCCTCCGCGGCGACCCGGACCAGCGACGCCCGGGCGTCCGGCTCCCGCCCCGCCTTCACGTGGGCGATCGCCTGGTAGAAGCGCGCGGGGAGGTCCAGGGCGGGGGAGAGGCGAGCCACGGCGTCCATCCCGCGGATCAGCGAGTCGAGCCGGTCGTCGGCGAGGGTGGGCGGATCGAGTTGATGCGCGACGTCGAGCAGATCGACGCCCGCGACTTCGTCGGCGTCGTGCCAGTCACGCAGCTCGTCGACGATGCCGGCCCCCCGGTGGCGCTCGGCGCGCGGGTCCTCGATCGGGGCCTCGGCGGCCTCGAGCCCATCCCCGTAGTCGTAGAGGAACTCGGCCTTCAGGATCTCGAAGAGCACCCGGCCGAGGGTGCCAAGGTCGGCGTCGCGCACACGGGCCGTGATCGCGTCGTAGTCGGGCACGTCGCCGGGCAGCACGGCGTCGTCGTATTCGAAGGCGTCGGAGGCGGCCCATTGGTGGAGCACCATCTGCTCCCGCAGCGACTGGTAGAAGGCGCGGCAGCTTCTGCACTCACGGAAGTGGGCGTTGACCGCCTCGGCGCTCAGCGCGTCGGTGGTGTCGTCGAGGAGCCCGACGAGGTCGTTGGCGATGGCGGCGCAGTCCATGGCTCGAGGTGATCGTACGCCCACCCCGCGGCGTCAGTCGAGGAGGGTGCGGACAGAGGCGAGCAGGGCGCCAGCGAGATAGGCCTCTCGACCGGAGTCCCCCGGGCGAATCGGGCGCAAGAAGCTGTTGACGATCCGGCGTCCGCGGCGGCGGGTGTGGGGATGGGCCGGATCGAAGCGAACCCTGCGGACGGCCCCCCGGGTGACGCAGGCGGCCTCCGTGACGCCGGCCTTCAGGCGTCGCCGGGCGACGCAGACGGAGGGACCGTTCGGGGACGCGTGCAGGAAGAGCAGGTCGCCGGGCCGGGGGGGGCCTCGGCGGGGGCGGCTGGCGCGTCGCAGCGCGCTGGTATCGACGGTGTGGACGGTGACGCCCCGGACCCCCGCGAAGACGGTCGCGACGAGGCCCAGCTCGTCGAGGTCACTGCGACCGATGGCCGCCCTCAAGGCAGCGCGCACCGCGGCGCGGGAGGCGCGCGGGTTGGAGGCGCGCCCCCGCAGACGGGGACGAACGGCGGAGAGTCCGCTGGGGGCGAGGCCCTCGAGGAACGCGTGGCCCGGAGGGCGAAGAGTGGATGGACGCACCAAACCCGTGCAGCCAGAGGCGACCGCCGCGCATCCGTAGATTACGAGAAGCGAGGTGCGCACGGTATGATGATCACCCACATGTCCTACATAGCAAGTTCTTGCTCTCCGCTTGACGCTCGCGGGGTGCGCAACTACCTTTCGCCGCTTTGAAGATGAGCGACCCCGCCACCCCCTTCTTCTACGCCCGGAGCCGGCTGCCCACCGAGAGCGGCACCTTCGACGTGCGCGTCCATGTCGGCCCCGACGGCAACGAGCATCTGGCCATCAGCGTCGGCGACCTCCAAGGCGCCATCGAGCTCCCAACGCGGGTGCACTCCGAGTGCCTGACGGGCGAGGTCCTCGGCTCGTTGAAGTGCGACTGCAAGCCACAACTCGACGCGGCGCTCCAGTTCATCCAGACCAACGAGAAGGGCCTCGTACTCTACCTGAGACAGGAGGGCCGGGGCATCGGCCTCGGCAACAAGATCCGCGCCTACGCCCTCCAGGAGAGCGGGGCCGACACGGTCGACGCCAATCGGCTCCTGGGTTTCGAGGACGATCTGCGTCGCTACGACATCGCCGCCGAGATGCTGCGAGCCCTCGACGTTCGGTCCGTGGCGCTGATGACCAACAACCCGGCCAAGGTCGATGGGCTCCGAGAGGAGGGCATCGATGTCGTTGGGCGGATCCCGCACGTCACGGGGATCAACAACCTGAACCAGGAATACCTGGCGACGAAGAAGCGCCGGATGGGCCACCTCTACGACACGGTCGACGTCGAAGACGCCGACACGGGTCAAGGGCCCTCGTAGCCCTTGGCGTAGCGCACCTCCGTGTCGCCTCCGCCCTCGTAGATCGCGACGTAGCGCCGGGTCTCGTGGAGGCGCAGACAGGTCAACGGCAGGTGGGGGCTGAGGAGCCGCCAGAACCAGACGAGCATGACCTCGGCGGTCGGGGTCTCCAGGAAGTCGTTGAGGTGGCGGTGGTCGACGACCGAGAGCACGTGCTCGCAGACCAGGGTGTCGATGTCGGCGAAGTCGATGACCAGGCCGCTGCCGGAGTCGACGGCGCCCCCGACCTCTACCTCCAGGACGTAGTTGTGCCCATGCAGGTGGGCGCAGCTCGAGGCCAGCCCCTCCAGAACGTGGGAGGCGGAGAACTCGAAGTCGACGCAGAGCTTCACGTGGCGCCCTCGCGATGAAAAAGAAGGGTGCATATCCCGATTCTGACGGAGGGAGTGTGGAGGGCTTTCAGCACTCAGC
>CAYOBQ010000171.1:0-21336 GCA_964402225.1 uncultured Nannocystaceae bacterium
CGCCTTCGCCTTCGCCTTCGCCTTCGCCTTCGCCTTCGCCTTCGCCTTCGCCTTCTGCCCCGCCATCGCTTTCCCCACCCCCACCCGAGCCGGCATCGCTGGGGTCAGGTTCTGGTTCTGGTTCTGGGCAAGGACCGCATTCGGTGTAGTAGGTGTCCCCTGTCGAATCGTAGTATCTGACGGCGCACTTTCCCGGAGGGCAACTCTCGCTACCGCTCAGCGCCGATAAGTCGCCAGCGAAGGGACCGTGCAGCGAGTCGTAGCACCCCGCGTCGCCACATGCGGTGCACGCCAGCGCCTCGCCGGCCAGGACAACGCACGCACAGTTGGTCCCGCAGCACTCGATGAGCCCGTCAGCTCCGGGCGGCAGCGCAGGGACCGCGCCGCAGAGCGCGCGAACAGTACCCTCGTCCAGGCCTGTCTCGCTCCCCTCGCGGGGCAGGCACCACTGCTCGCCCTGCGCGACGCAGTCCGCGACGGGACACTCCTCGCCGTCCTCGGGTCGTAGGAGCGAGCACATCGGGATCGCGCCGTTGCAGCGTTCGTCGTCGGCGTTGAGCGCGCACGCCGCCACGCTGTTCCCGCCACGGCCGTAGCAATCTGGCGGAATATCGTCGCCAGCGACCAGACAGTGTCTGGGCGTCGCGGGCGGGGCGCCCCCCTCGGCGAAACAGCCATCGCCACCCACGCCCGGATCGTCGCCGACCTCCGCGACCGGTGCGCCGTCGGGCCCACAGAGGATGAGCTCGCACAGACTGCAGAGTAGCGCGTCCGCCGCATCCAGCATCCCCGGGAGGTCGTCCGCTTCTCGGTTCGGGAGCACATAGGCCCGCCCGAGCGGTTCATCCCCGCAGTTGGCGAAGTCCTCGGCTGGCCAATCGTCGCCTTCGCAGGGAACAGAACCTGCCGCCGGGACCGTCTGTTCATCGCTGATGAAGCGGTCGAGGGGTGGACAGTCGACGGGCCCACCACACGGGTCTGGTCCGGGAGCCCCACCGCCCTCGGGCTTGCAGATCTGCCCTTCCCCCGTGACCCGCTCACCGCAGCACTTGCCCCATGCGGCGGGGAATGCCCCGCGCCCTTCGCTCTGCACGTTCCCGTCGGCCACGATGGCCTCGGGGAACTCGCCGTACCTTGCGGGCGCGACATAGGTGTCCACCGCGACGAGGTCGAACTTCCCCTGGGCGACCGCCATCTGGGCGCCCTCGAGCTCGTAGCCGTCGTCCACGACGAGCCACATCGCCCCGAAGAGCGGCTGCGGTGGCGGCGCGTCGGTCCAGGACGCCGTCACGCCGATGACCGCCGGGTGGTAGAGCTGCGACGCGAGACGCACGACACGCTCGGCGTCTCCCGCAGGGGCACGGTGATAGTCATTCACCGCGAGCGCCGCCTCGAAATCCGACCGGGTCACGACCCTCAGATCAGTGCCCAACGGCCACGTTCGATTGCCTCTGTGGACCAAGAACGCTGGACCCGAGGCCCCCACGGGGCAGCTCGCGTCCTCGTCGACCACCCCATCGCAGTCGTTGTCTAGCTGGTCGCACTGTTCGAAGGCACCCGGGTGCTTCCAGAAGTCGCCATCGTCGCAGTCGATGGTGGCGGCGTATCCATCACCATCCTGATCCAGCTCCGACTGGCACGCGTCGCCATAGCCGTCACCATGGCTGTCGTGCTGATCCCCGTTCGGCACCGCGACGCAGTTGTCGCAGGCGTCGCCCACTCCGTCTCCGTCGGTGTCCGCCTGGTGCGGGTCGTTGCGGGCGGGGCACACATCCACCGCATCGGCGTGACCGTCCCAGTCCCGGTCCGTGAGCGCGTCGCAGTCATCGCCGACCCAATCTTCGTCCGCGTCCGCCTGGCCCGAGTTGGGCGTGTCGGGGCAGTTGTCACACAGGTCCCCGACGCCATCGCCATCCCCGTCATCCTGAAACGGGTTGCCCATCGACGGACAGTTGTCGGCGCCATCGAGCAGGCCATCCGAGTCGAGGTCCGGGAACGCGTCGCACGCGTCGCCGACGCCGTCCGCGTCCCCATCGGTCTGGTCGGCGTTGATCTCCGACGGACAGTTGTCGCAGACATCACCGACTCCGTCGGCGTCCGAGTCGCCGTTGGCCGGGTCGTACCACGCCGCGCACAGGTCGTCGGCGTCGGGGATTCCGTCGTCGTCGATGTCGGCTATCGAGTCCGTATCGTAGACGTCGCCGAGCCCATCGCAGTCGACGTCGGACTGGCTGAAGTTCGCGGCCGTCGCGCAGTTGTCGCAGACGTCGCCGACCCCATCGTAGTCGCCGTCTAGTTGATCGCCGTTCGGGTACTCGGGGCAGTTGTCCGCGCCGTCCGGCCAACCGTCCCAGTCGGTGTCACCGTCGGTCTCACAATCGTCGCCCTCCCAATCGAGGTCGACGTCCGCCTGATCGGTGTTCGCGATGCTGGGGCAGTTGTCATCAGGATCGTGGACGCTGTCGTCGTCGACATCGATCCAGCCGTCACAGGCGTCGCCGAATCCATCAAAGTCGACATCGAGTTGGTCGGGGTTGTGCGTCGAGGGGCAGTTGTCGCAGAGGTCGCCAACCCCGTCAGTGTCGCCGTCAGGCTGATCGGCGTTGCCGGAATAGAGGCAGTTGTCGGTCGCATCCGCGACGCCATCGCCGTCCGCGTCAGAGTCGTCGCAGGGGTCGCCGAGGCCGTCCCAATCGGTGTCTCTCTGGTCGATGTTCCAAACGCCGACGCAGTTGTCACACGCGTCACCTACTCCATCGCCGTCCTGGTCGACCTGGAGCCGGTTGGCCGTCCACTCACAGTTGTCCGCGCCGTTGGCCACCCAATCGTGGTCGAAGTCGGGCATTGGATCACAGGCGTCGCCGCGCTGGCCGTAGTCGATGTCGCTCTGGTCTGAATTGAACGCGGCGCGGCAGTTGTCGTAGGCATCCGCCACCCCATCTCCATCGGCGTCGGCCTCGCCGCAGATCTGAGCGGTGGCGGGCACCGCGAGGAAGAGGGTCCAGAGCAACGGGAGTCTTAACGACATGCCCGAGCCCCCCTCGCGACCGCCGCCCGGCGCGACGCCCTCTCGGCGCCGGAAGCACCGACCGCGCTCGTACGCTCGACCAGCGTCGCGGCGTGACGGGCCAGCGCGTCTCCGGTGACGCCAAGTCTGGCTATCGTGCATCCAGCGACGAAGTCCGAGTCGGCCGCAGCGCCGACCCCTCGCCGGTAGAGCGCCGAGTGCGATGCCAGGAGCCACGCGTACAAGACCGTGGCGGGTGCGTCGCCCATGAGGTCCTCCTCGGCGAGCCACCCAGCGGCGTGGAATACACCCGCAGGCGCGATGCACGCCCCGTTCACCTCACCGCTGACACCGAGCGCCACTCGGGTGCCCGCCGCTCGCGCAACGCGGGCGAAGATCGCGCTTGCCGCCGTCGACGCAGGCGCCAACTGCGATGGACGCCCGCCGGGACACACCTCAGCGGCCATACCAACCCCCGTGAGGCCTGACAGACACAGCACATACACAACAGTTCGCTTCATCGCCGTCTCCGCCTTCCCGCCCCACCCACACCCTGCACGCGGGGCCTGCTAATCCGGTCGAAGCTACCGCAGGGGGGGGGGGGGGGGGGGACCCCCAACACCGTGGGCCCCCGACCCCCCCCCCCCCCCCCCCCGCCCGGGGGGGCCGCTTCCCCCCCCCCCCCCCCCGCTGGGGGGGGGGGGGGGGGGCAAGACCCATGACGTGGTCCGCCGTCGCGACACGCACGACACCCCAAGGTTGCACCCAGTCGTCGGTGCAGACCGCTGTCGCCCGCACCAGAGCACGCAATCTGGGGCCGGCCGTCACTCCGGCGAGACTCCACGTCCAGTGAATACGCGTTCGTCCCTCCGACGGAGCCATTCGGCCCCAGCTCACGCACTCTGGCGCGTCTGCCCTCGACGCTTCAATGCAGCGTTGGGGGTCATGCTCCTGCCCGAGGCGCGACTGCCGGAGGCGCGCCTGCTGAGCGACGAGCAGGCGTACTTCGTGGTCGGCGGACGGGGAAGACGACCACACTGTGGGCGCTGGCGCGACAGCCCACGGTCGAGGGGCGCTACGCGGCGCTGCACTTCTCCTGCGAGATGGAAGAGCCCGCAGGCGAGGACTGCGCCGCGGGCCAGGCCGCTGTGCCCGATGCCATCCGACTCTCGGCCGAGCGCGACTTGCCGGAGCCGCTGCGCGCACCCGCGTGGCCGAACGACTCGAGCGCGACGCCGCTGCGAAGGGCGCTCGCCGAGTGGGCGCGCGCGTGCCCGCGACCTCTGGTGCTCTTCTTCGATGAGATCGACGCCCTGCGGGGCGAGAGCCTGCGGTCGGTGACGTCGCCCCGACCATGCTGAGCTGCGCATAGTCCGGGTAGGGTCAGTCCGCTACCGGGGACGACCGAGCCTTTGCGCCAACGCTGCACCGAATCGTCGGTGCAACGTTGGGGGCTGTCGGGGCCTGATCACCGCCCCAGGCCCATCTCGAACTCAGCGAGGACGCCGCGCTGACCTCCGCCCGCGTAGCACAGCAACCACGCGCGGCCGGTCTCGCCGTCGCAGGCCCAGGCTGAGGGGAGGCCGCGGGGGCAGCGATAGAATGCGTCGTGGGTGGCGCGCAGTTCGCCGGTCTCGGGCGCCATCCCGATGATGCTGGCCTCGGGTGAGCCCCCGGGATCGTGGGCGTAGGCCAGGGCCCAGAGCGTGTCCCCGTCGTGGCAGAGGTCGCCGATGCCGGTGGGGACGGGCGCCTCGTAGGCTACACGCACCATGTCTGGCGTCGCCTTGCTGGACACGCGGACGCGCTGGAGATCACCCCAGCCGTAGCGCTGGGAGTCGTTGGCGCGGAACATCAGATCGCCATGGACGGCGAGGGGGAAGCCTCCGTAGGCCGCCACCGCCTCCGAGATCTGCGCGACCTCTCCGCCACCCCGAGGCAGGCTGAACAGGTCCGGGCCGCCGCGGTTGCCGCTGTAGTCCGCGAAGTAGAAGGTGTCGGCGTCGCAGCCGACGCCGGTGGCGTGGTTGTAGTCGACGCCGAGCGCCACGCCGCCGGCGAGCTGGCCCGTCGCCGGATCGACGAGGTCGATCCGCTGGCGTCCCTGGAGCGCTACGGCGACGTCGCCCGAGGGCGCATCGTAGCAGGCCCCCTGGGGGTGGAAGTTGCCGTGGACGCCGGCCCACTCGGCGTCGAGATCGACGGCGCCTACGAGCTCGGGCCGGCCCCGCCTCACCTCGGTCTGGGCGAGCCGGAGCTCCGCGAGCACGCCGTCGCCCTCGCCCTCGTCGTAGCAGAAGATCCAGAGCCGCGCGGCCTCTCCGTCGCAGGCCAGGCCCGCCGGGCGGCCCCGCGCGCACCGGTAGACCCCCTCGTAGACGCCGCGCCTCTCCCCCGTCGCCGGATCGAGCAGGTAGAGGTCGGCCTCGGGGACGGGCGCCTCGTCGTGCACATAGCCCAGCGCCCAGAGCCCGGCGCCATCGTGGCAGAGATCACCAATCCCCATGGGCACGTCGACCTCGAGCACCGCGTCGATGTCGTCCGGTGCGTCCACCGGGGAGACGCGCACGCTCCGAAGCACGCTCCAGTCGTATTCGAGGGAGTCGCCGCCCCGCCACATCGTGCCCCCGTCTACCGCCAGCGGGAAGCCACCGAAGGCGGCGACGCCAGCGCCGATCTGCTCCGCGGCGTTGTCCGCGGCGACCCGGAACAGGTCCGGACCGCCAGCGTTGCCGCTGTAGTCGCTGAAGTAGAAGGCCGCGTCTCCGCAGGCGACGCCCACCCCATGCCCGTAGGCATCCAAGGCCAAGCCGCCCGCGAGCCCGCCGGTGGCCGGATCGACGAAGTCCAGCCGCCGGCGCCCCTGGAGCATCAGGACCACCCGACCCGACGCCCGGTCATAGCAGGCGCCCTGGGGGTGGAAGTTGTTGTGCGCGCCGGACCACGCCGCGTCCGTGGCGACCTCGCCCACAAGCTCCGGGGCCTCGGGCGGCTCGGGCGGTTCGGGCGGCTCGCACCCCTCGTCGCAGCCGTTGAGCGCGAACTCCGCCAACGTCCCATCGCCGCCGTCTTCGTCGTAGCAGACGACCCATCCGCGGGCCCGGTCTCCATCACAGGCGAGCCCCGCCGGGCGCCCCGTGCGGCACCGGTACAAGCCCTCGAAGGCGACCCGGAGCGCGCCGGTGTTGGGATCGACCTGGTACAGGCTCACGTCGGGGCTCGCCTCGGGGCCCTCGTGCTCGTAGCCGAGGACCCACAGGCTCACGCCGTCGAAGCACAGATCCCCGACATCCGCGGGGACCTCGAAGCGGCGCTCGATCTGGTCCGGATCGACCATCGAGGCCACCCGGATCGTCCGCATCCCTCGCCAGTCGTAGCCGGGCGTCGCCACGCCCCGCCAGATCGTGTCGCCGAAGACCGTGAGCGGGTAGCCCGCGAACGCGTCGGTCTCCGGTGACTGCTGCACCACGCTCCCGCCGTCGCGCGGGACCGCGAGCAGGTCCGGCCCATTGCCGTTGCTCGTGTAATCGCTGAACACGAAGCGTCCGCCCCACACGCCGACCGAGACCACGTGGCTGTGTTCCGGCAGCGGCGTCCCCCCATCGAGCGCCCCGGTCGCCGGATCGACGTAGTCGAGGCGTCGACGGCCCTGGAGCGCGAGGACCACGGCCCCCGTCTCGGCGTCGTAAGCGGCGCCCTGCGGGTGGAAGTTCGAATGCTGCCCGACCCAGGCGGCGGCGAGGGCGACCTCACCGACGAGCACCGGCGCGCCCTCGCGGACCTCCACCTCGCACTCCGGTGAACATCCGTCGCCCGCCTCCTGGTTCCCGTCGTCACAGGCCTCCTCCCCCTCGACCTCCCCGTCCCCGCACTCGAAGCAATCCACGCACGCCTCGCCGACGGGCAGCCGCAGCTCCACCAGGCCGCCGGGGGCCTGGGCGTCCTCGTTGAAGCAGAAGAGCCATCCCCGCGGACCCTCGCAGGCGAGCCCCGCCGGCCGCCCGTTCTCGCACTCGTAGAAGCCGGGATACGCCTCGGTGATCTGGCCGCTCTCGGCGTCGACCCGGTAGAGGTTCGCCCCGGGGACCGGGTTGCCCTCGGGCACGTTGCCGAGCACCCAGAGCGCGACCCCGTCGTGGCAGAGGTCACCGATGCCCTCGGGGATCGCCACCTGGAGTTGGTCGATGAGCACGTCGGGGGCCTCCTTGGTCGACACCCGAAGCTGCGTCAGCGGCGTCCA
Source organism: uncultured Nannocystaceae bacterium (assembly GCA_964402225.1). Lineage (GTDB taxonomy): Bacteria > Myxococcota_A > Bradymonadia > UBA7976 > UBA1532 > CAYOBQ01. The sequence goes on from CAYOBQ010000171.1 coordinate 7,248, forward strand.
GTCGTAGCGGTTCGAGTCGTTGGCACGCCACATCCGCTCCCCGTGGACCGTGAGCGGGAACCCGCCAAAGGCCGCCCGGCCATTCGAGGTCTGCACGATGGGCGGGCCCTGCCGGCTGGCGCGGAACAGATCCGGCCCGCCACCGTTGGCCGTGTAGTCCGTGAAGTGGAACGCGTCTGCGTCGCACGCCACGCCCACGGCGTGCTGGTAGTCGACGAGGGGCACCTGCCCGGCGCGCAGCCCCGTCGCGGGATCCACCAACACGATCTCGCGCCGGCTCTGAATCATCAGCGCCACGTTGCCGGTCGGCGCGTCGAAGCACGCCGACTGGGGGTGGAAGTTGCTGCGCACGCTGGCCCACCCTGCCGCTAGCGGCACCTCGCGCAACGCCACCGGTCGCTCGGATCGGCACTCGCCGTCGCACCCGTCCCCGGGCTCGAGGTTGCCGTCGTCGCATTGCTCCACCCCGGCGTTGACGAAGCCATCACCGCAGGCCGCGACCGTGCAGTCGCTCAGGCACGCGTCCTCGTCGCGGTCGTTCCCGTCGTCGCAGACCTCGAAGCCCTCATCGCCCACCTCGAGGTCCTCCCGAAGCACGCCGTCGCCGCACGCCGCCGGCCGGCAGGCGTTGGTGCACGCGTCGCGCTCGTCCTGGTCCCCGTCGTCGCAGCCCTCCTCGGGATCAACGACGCCGTCGCCGCACCGCAGCGGCACGCAGTCCGCGTCGCAGCGATCGGGATCGTCCGGCGCGTCACAGCCCTCCCAGCCCGCCTCACCGAAGGCCACGTCGACGCGCAGGATGCCGTCCCCGCAGACCGCGTCGGCGCACGCGTTGGTGCAGGCGTCGTCGTCGGCGTCGTTGGCGTCGTCGCAGTCCTCGCCCCCGTCGACGATCCCATCCCCGCAGGCGGGCAGCGTGCAGTCCGCCCGACACCCCGCCTCGCCGTCGCACTCCTCGACGCCCTCCCTGACCAGACCATCGCCGCAGAACGCCTCACGGCACTCCGTGGTGCACCCATCGGTGTCGCGCTCGTTCCCGTCGTCACAGGCCTCGCCGTCGTCGACGCGCGCGTCCCCACAGGCCGGCAGCGTGCAGTCGTCGCGGCAGCCCTGAGCGCCGTCGCAGTCCTCCGCCCCGGCCCAGACGATGCCGTCGCCGCAGACCGCCACCTCGCAGGCGTTGGTGCAGGCGTCGGTGTCGACTCCGTTGGAGTCGTCGCAGGCCTCGTCCCCGTTGACGATCTCGTCACCGCAGCGCGCGGGCCGGCAGTCCGAGCGGCAGTGGTCGGTGTCGTCCTCGTTGCCGTCGTCGCAGCGCTCGCCCTCGTCGAGCACGCCGTCCCCGCACCGCGCCGCCCGGCAATCGGAGCGGCAGCCGTCGTCCTCGAAGACGTTGCCGTCGTCGCACTGCTCCCACCCATCCTCACCCTCGGTGAGATCCGCGCGCAGCACCCCGTCCCCGCACGCGGCCGGCTGACAGCCGTTGCACGCGTCGGTGGGATCGTCGTTTCCGTCGTCGCAGGCCTCGTCGACCTCGACGACGCCGTTGCCACAGACGGCCCGGGGTGGGAGCGGCGGCGCGCCCAGGTCGGGATCGGCAGCGCCGCCGTCGCCTGCGGACGGCGCGCAGGCGAACAGAGCGAGCGAGCAGACGACGACGCCGCGCATGGACCAACCCCCGGGGAACGCGTTGGACCAAGGTCCCCCGAGGGCCGACGTCGGTGCAAGCTATCGGCGGTCCAGCTCCGCCGCCGCCTCCTGCGTCCACAGCGGCCGGAGCAGGACCCCGCCGGTGGCGGCGCCACCCGCGATGCCGGTCCGCGTCAGGCGCAGCTCCCGCGCGACGAGCCCCCGCGACGAGATGTCCACCAAGCGCATGCCGCTGCGCGCGTCGACCACGAGCTCGTTGTTCTTCGACTCCACCGACAGCGCGCTGGGCCACTCGGCGCCCGGGTGGAAGCGGTCTAGGACGTTCCCCGCCAGGTCGAGCTCGAAGACCCCACCCCCGACGAAGTCGATGGCCCACAGGCTCCCGGTGACCTGGTGGTAGCCGAGGCCGCCCATCTTGTGGAGCGGAACGCGGAAGGTACCGACGATGCGCTCTGCCACGGGATCGATGATGTAGATGCTGTTGCGCACGTCGGCGAAGAGCAGCCCGCTGGCCCAGTCGACGGCCAGCCCGCAGTCGCACGGGTCCATCCCGAAGTGCTCGCGCTCCGCGATCTCGTCGGGCGGGACTTCGCGCTCTTCTGCGATGTCCCAGGCCGAGCAGGTCGCGGGCAGCCGGGGGATGTCCAGCCGAACGTAGCCGCCGGGAGCGCGGGCATCGAGGCGGTAGATCCGATCCCCCGGCAGTCCCCGGACGTAGTCGATCCGCCGCTTCGCGTCGTGGGCCAGCGCGACGATCAGATCGGGGATGTTGTGGCGCCGCTCGAAGGTGGCGCCCATCTCGGTCCAGGCGCCGGCGATGGCCATGCCACCCAGCCGAGGCCCCTGAAGACGACTCTCCCCAAGAAAATATCGCCGACGTTGAATGATCGTGATGGGGTCCCCGTCGGGGCCCCGGCCCCTGGGGAAGAACAACCACAACGGAGGAATGATCGAATGTTTCGGAAGTCTGGTTTGAGCCTGGCGTTTTGCGCCGCCGTGATGATGCTTGGTGTCGCGGCGCCGTCTGTCGCCTTCGCCGCGAAGGGCACGAAGGTCAAGGACAACAAGATCATCGTCAACGGCGTGAAGTACCGGCGCAAGAGCGCCCACGACGCGCTGTTGGGTCGCTACGGCAAGGCCCGCGGCATGCAGATGGACTTCAAGGAGAACGCGCCCAAGAAGTGGCTCAAGAAGAACGTGAAGAAGGGCACGGTGGTGAACCTCACCTCCGAGATGAAGAAGCAGCTCAACGTCAAGGGCGCGCTGAAGAAGGCGGCCAAGGCGAAGCTCGGGATCAGCAGCTCGCGCAAGGCGAAGCTGCAGCTCCAGTTCTTCGCGATCCAGAGCGACTCCAAGATCATCGACGCGATCAACGGCAACAAGAAGATCAAGACCCGCCTCGACGACTACGGGAAGAAGGCGCGCATCGTCACCGGCATCTGGGTCCTCATCGACGGCAACGAGTCGTCGAACCGCTGCGGCGGTGGCTCCCTCAGCATCGACACCGGGAAGTACGGCGCCTACACCGTCTCGGGCCAGGGCTGCGGGAAGGACGCCTACGCCTTCAGCGCCGACACCGTGATGGCCTACGAGATCTCCAAGGTGAAGTGGAAGGGCCTGGGCAAGAAGAAGCGCGTCAAGGAGCTCAAGATGGACAAGATGGAGTTCTGAGAGCGCGGTTGACCACGCCCGCGCGGCCGTGATCTCCTCACGGCCGTGGGACGAATGCCGTGGATCATCGCGTTCCTCGCGCTGGCGGGGTGCTCCCAGACCGACGGAGCCCCCGCCGACGCCACCCCGCCCGACGCCGCCCCGCTCGACGCCGTCGTCCTCGACGCGCACCTCCCGGACGCGGCCCCCCCCGACTCGACCCCTCCCGACGCCGCGCCGGTCCCGCCAGTGCTGGCCCTCAACGAGATCGACTGCCGCGACGAGGACGGCGTCGAGGTGGCCAACCTCGGCGCCGCGGCGGATCTCAGCGGCTGGTCCGTCGCGGGGACGCCCCTCGAAGGCACGCTGGAAGCGGACAGCCTGGGCTGGTTCCCCACGGCGCGTATCGTGTGCGGTGAGCCCGTCGAGCTGGTGGGCCCAGACGGGGCCGTCGACGAGGCGACGCCCCCCCTCGATGTGGCCGCCTCGACCTGGGGCCGACTCCCCGATGGGACGGGGCGATGGGCTCGGACGCGACCGACGCCTGGGGCCCCAAACGCCCCGTTCGTCGCCCCCGGAGCCGACCTCTTCGAGCTGAGAGTCAGGCAGATCGATCTCGCCATCGGTGAGCAAGCGTGGACCGTGTTGGTGCGCTCGCCAGCCGAGCGGGTGGACGCCTCGATCACCATCGACGGCGCGGAGGCGACGTTCGCCAGGTTGCGAGTCACAGGTCGCGACGGGCGCTTCAAGGCGATCACCCAGAAGCCGTCGCTCACGCTCGAGTTCGAGGCCGCGCCGTACCATGGCCTGCGCGCGCTCGAGCTCGACGCGCTGACCCTGGACGCGGGCGTGATCACCAGACGCCTGGCCGCGGGCGTCCTGGAGGCCGCGGGTATCCCAGCGCCACGCAGCGGCTTCGCCTGGGTCCGGATCAACGACGAGGACTACGGGCTCTACGCCACCGCCGAGGTGCGCGACGCGGACTTCGTCGCGCGCCACTTCTCCTCCACCCGCCACCTCTTCGCATCGTCCGGCCGGGACGTCGCGCCCGCCGACGTGTGGCGCTTCGACGCCGAGCTGGGGCCAGACCAGCGCCCTGAGCTCGAGCGGCTGGCGGCGCTCCCCGACGAGGGCTTCTACGAGGCCTCGGGGGACTACGTCGTCTGGTCGCAGGTCGTGCGCGCCCTCGCCGCGGAGGTGGCGATCGGCAGCGTCGACGGCTACGGACCGGCCCGCCGAGCCTCCTGGCTCCACTTCGACGCGCTGGGGCGACTCAGGCTGCTCCCCGGAGGGACCGATCACGCGTTGCGCACGCCGGTCCCCGCCCACCGGAGCCCGGCGCGGCTCCTGGTGCGCTGCCTGGCGGCCCCGGAGTGCCGGGCGGCCTACGACGCGGCGCTCCTGGAGGTGGCCACGGCCATCGACCGCGAATGGCCGGTGGACGCGCTCGTGGAGATCGTGCGCCCCTGGGTGGAGATGGACCCGCGCGGCCTGGCGTCGGTCGAGATGTTCGACGGGGAGGTCGCCCGAATCCGGGCGTTCCTCTCACAGCGGCCCGCGCGGCTGGTCGCCTACGCTCGGTGCGTCACGAGCGGGGGCGACGACTGCGACGACGGCGCCGGCCCCAACTGCGCGGGCCGCCCCGACGACGATCCGGCGTGCCGGCGCTGCGTCGACTTCGAGCGGGGCGGACAGACCTACCACGTCTGCCCGACCCCGCTGACCTACCCCGCCGCCCGCGCGCTCTGCCAGCGCGTCGGCGGCGACCTCTTCTTGCCCGACAGCCGCGGGGAGAACGACTGGATCAACCGCCACGCGCGCTCGGTCCGCGCACAGGACTACTGGATCGGGCTCGACGACGAGGACGAGGAGGGCACCTTCGCCGCCGTCGACGGCTCCACGCGGGCCTTCGACTTCTGGGCCGACGGCGAGCCGAACGACGGCGGAGAAGACGAGGACTGCGCCCACCTGCGCGCCGATGGTCGCTGGAACGACGCGCGCTGTGGCGCTCGCCTGGGCGTGGTCTGCGAGTCGGCGTGTGACGCCGCGGCGACGGACGTCGACGGGGACGGCGCCGGCGGCTGCGGCGTCGATTGCGACGACGCCGATCCCGACCTCCACCCGGGGGCCACCGACGTCTGCGGCGACGCCATCGATCAGGACTGCAGCGGGGCCGCCGACGACCGCGATTGTGCGTGCACGACGGTGTTCAGAGACGGGCACCGCTACCTCTTCTGCCCTGGCCGCGGGACCTTCGACGAGGCCCGCGCGGCGTGCCAGGCCGAGGGGGCCGATCTGGTGATCATCGACGACGCCGACGAGAACCTCATGCTCTGGCGAACCGCCATCCAGCGGCAACCTCAGCGGTGGTGGATCGGGGTGTCCGACACCGTCGCCGAAGGCCAGTACCGGTGGTGGGATGGCACCAAGCCGAGGTTCCATGCGTGGAGCCGCGGCGAGCCGAACGACGCCGGGCGTCGCGAGGATTGCGGCCACTTCTGGCAGGACCGCCCCGCTTGGAACGACATCCCGTGCAGCGCCCGGCACGGCGCGATCTGCGAGGAATGATCCGCTACTTCGCGGGGGGGACGACGGCCCAGAAGAGACCTCGGAACGCCCCCTGCGTGAAGCCGGTGGCCGCGTCGGTGGGGTACAGCGCTCGCAGCTTCTCCCGCACCGCCGGGGCGATCTCGCCGCCATGACACCCGAGGCAGACCGCGCCCACACGGATGGGCTCCACGTAGCCGAGGGCGCCATCGGGCAGCGCGACGGTGCGGAAGTCACCGACCTTGGGTGGCGCCTTCTGGAGCTCCACCAGCGGCGCCTGCATCCACGGCGCCGGCGCGTTGCGCGGGTTCCGAAGCCGATGGCTCGTGCGGCCAACCTTCACGCCGGCGCTCGCCCCCTCCGTGATGCCCGCGGCCCTCTCGTGGCAGGCCTCGATCGCCCCCACGGGGCCCTTCGCCTTCATCGCCGCTTGGAGCGCGCCTTTGAGCCCCTTCTTCAACGGCATCAGCGCCGCGCGGGCCTGCTCCACGCGGGGATCCGGCTTCGTCTTCGCCTGCGGTGCCGCGCCCGCGACCGCGACCATCAACACCATCGCGCCCACTCTTCTCATGGTCTCCACCTCCTCCGTTCCGAGCCGACCGACGAGGTGTAGCACGACCAGCGCCGCGTCGATCAGCCCCGGGGCGTGGTATCATCCTCCTCCCACACGATAGGATCCGGCCGTGCGCAAGTTCCCATCGATCGAAGAGTACATGGACACCGTGGTGCCCACGCTTTCGCCTGGCGACGACATCCGAGCGGCGGTCGCGTTCCTGCTCGAACACCGCGTCACGGGCGCGCCCGTCGTGGACGAGAGCGGCGCGCTGTGCGGCATCGTCACCGAGTTCGACTGCCTGCGCGTGCTCACCGAGGGCGACGCCTCGAGCGACCGACCAACCGGTACGGTCGGCGACTTCATGACCCGCGACGCCGTCACCGTCGATCCCTCGGTGGACATCTACTACGCCGCGGGCGTCTTCCTGCGAAACCGCTTTCGCCGGCTGCCGGTGGTGCGCGATGGCCGCGTGGTCGGCGCGATCACCCGCTTCGACATCCTGCGCGCCGTCGACACGCTCCTGTAGTGCGTCCGCTCCTCGTCTGCGCCCTGCTCCTCTCCGCCGCCCCCGCCGCGGGTCGCGCGGTGCTGGGCAACGACTCCATCGGCCCCGAGGGGGGCGAGATCGTCTTCTACCCGCGGATGCAGGACGACGAGGCCTTCGGCGTTGTCCTCGACGTGCCCGACGACCACGCCCACTACCAGATCTGCCGACTGCTCCTGTGGATCGGCCCCAACCAGTTCAACGTCTTCACCATCCGCATCCACGAGGCCAACGAGGACAACACCCGGGGCGAGATCGTCTGGATCAGCGATCTCGACGCATTCCAGGTCTTCGGCAGCCGCGACCAGATCAGCAGCGTCGATCTCCGCGACTACCAGATCCTCAGCGACGTGCGTCGCCTCCGCGTCGACTTCTTCCACGCCCCCGGGTTCCCAGCGCCACCCACGATCGCCTCCGACACCGACGGCCTGAGCGGTCCCCGGCGCAACTGGATCCGCTTCTTCCAACGAAACGGCCAATGGTGGGACGGACCCGTCGACGACCTCGATCCAGAAGACCGTCGCTACCCTCAGCCCCCCGGCGACTGGCTCGTCCGCGCCGACATCGTGCCGCCGGATGAGTTCTGCCCCGACGACCGGGACCCCCTCCCCGACTGGCCCGACGCCGGCCCCCCGCCGCCTCCCCGCGACGCCGCGCCGCCCCCGCCGGACGCCGCCGTCGATGAGGGGCCCAAGCCGGACCGGGTCTTCCCCGACGCAGCCCCGCCCCCGGACCCCGACATGGCGCCGCCCCCCGACCCCGACGCAGCCCCGCCCCCCGATCCCGACATGGCGCCGCCCCCCGATCCCGACATGGCGCCGCCCCCCGACCCAGATCTGGGGCCCCCCGGCTTCGTCCGCGGCTTCTCGCTCACGCGCATCCACCCCACGGTGGGGCCACCGGACCGCAACCAGGACGTGGTGATCCTCGGCTCCGGCTTCCCGCTGAGCGACCGACCCGACGTGCGGCTCGACGACACTCGCCTGCTCGAGGTGGAGGTGACGGCGACCTCCACGATGCTCGCGATCGTCCCCGCGGGGCTGCCCACGGGGCGCTACGACCTGCGCGTGGAGCGCGCCGACGGACAGGTGGCGATCCTGCCCGAGGCGTACACCGTCGGGACCGATCTGGCGATCGAGTCCGTCGATCCGGCGAGCCTGCCCCAAGGCGTGACAGGCACGCTCTCGTTCCTCGGCAACGGCTTCACGAGCGAGACCGGCTTCGTGGTCGGCGGCGCGCTGGTGCGCGACGTGACGATCGAGTCGGGGCAGCGCGCACGGGGCGAGCTCGAGACCACGCTCGCCGCGGGCGTCTACGACGTCGAGGTCCACCGGGGCGAAGAGGTCGCCGCGCTCTCCGAGGGCTTCACCGTGCTCGAAGGTCCGAGCGGACACGCCTCCGGTGACGACTGCACCGCCCGACCCGGCGGCGGCAGCGGGTTCCTCGCGCTGCTGATGCTGCTCGGGATCAGCCGGAGAACTGGCGCTCGACGAGCTGGCGGTACAGACCGCCGGTAGCGAGCAGCACCTCGTGCGGCCCCTGCTCGACCACCCCCCCATCGTCGATGACCACGATACGGTCCGCGGACTGCACCGTGGAGAGGCGGTGCGCGATCACCAGCGTCGTCCGCCCCACCATGAGCCGCGCGAGGGCGGCCTTGACGAGGTGCTCCGACTCGGCGTCGAGGGCGCTGGTCGCCTCGTCGAGGACCAGCACGCGCGGGTCCTCGAGCAGCGCGCGGGCGATGGCCACGCGTTGCTTCTGCCCGCCCGAGAGGCGGACGCCGCGCTCACCGACGGGCGTGTCGTAGGCCTCGGGCAGCGCGCTGACGAAGTCGTGGGCGTGGGCGGCGCGCGCGGCCTCCTCGACCTGCGCGAGGGTGGCGCCGGGCCGCCCGTAGGCGATGTTCTCGCGCACCGTGGTGGCGAAGAGGATGGGCTCCTGGGCGACCACTCCGACCTGCTGGCGCAGCCAGTCGGCGTCGAGCTCGCGCAGGTCCCGTCCATCGAGGCGTATGGCGCCGGCGCCGGGGTCGTAGAAACGTGAGATCAGCGCCGCGACGGTCGACTTGCCGCCCCCCGACGGGCCGACGAGGGCCACCACCTCGCCGGGGGCGAGCGTGAGGTCGAAGGCGCGCAGGACGGGGACGTCCGGGCGCGTCGGGTAGTCGAAGTCGACCCCCTCGAAGCGAACCTCGCCGCGCACCGATTCGAGGCGGACCTCGCCACCGCGGACGCAAGGGGCCCGGTCGATCAGCTCGAAGACGCGCTCGGTGGAGCCGATGGCCCGCATGAAGTCCGACCAGACGCTGCCCAGCGCTCCGATGGAGAAGGCCACGGTGAAGGTGTAGAGCAGAAACGCGGTGAGCTCGCCCATCGAGAGGCGGCCCTCTACCAGCAGCACGCCGCCGTACCAGAGCACCGCGGCGATGGCACCGTAGCCGGCGAAGGAGGCCACGGCACCGAAGCCCGCGCTGAAGAAGGACCGCCTCCGGGCCAACTCGAAGGAGGCCTCGATGCGCTCGGCGTAGCGCTCGTTCTCGGCGTCCTCTCGGGCGAAGGCGCGCACCGTGCGGATGCCGGCGAGGGTCTCGGTGGCGACCTCGGTGGCTTGTGCGAGGGTGTCTTGGACCTGGCGCGAGAGGCGACGGACGAAGCGGCCGTAGAACAGCGCGCCGACGGTGGCCACGGGGACCAGCGCCAGCATCACGAAGGTGAGGCGCCATGAGATGAAGAAGAGGATGCCCACGGAGCCGGTGGCCGTGAGGGCGTAGCGCAGCGCCATCGACACGTTCACGGTAGCCGCCGACTGGACGACCGAGGTGTCGGAGGCGAGGCGGTTGGTGAGCTCGCCGGTGCGGTGGGCGTCGAAGAAGGCGACCTCCTGGCGCACGAGGCTCGCGTAGAGCTGCTGTCGGAGGCGGGCCACGATGCGCTCGCCCGCCACCGTGAAGAGGTACTGCCGGAAGCCGGTCATCACCGCCCCCAACGCGAAGAGGCCGACGAGCCAGACGGCGTAGCGGTTCACGGCGGGGATCCCGCCGCCTTGCTGGACGCCGTCGATGATCAGCCCGACGACCTTGGGGTAAGCCAACGTCAGCCCGGTGGTGCACAAGAGCGCGAGGGTGGCGAGCACGAGGCGTCGCGTCTCCGAGCGCGCCAGCACCAGGATGTGGGCCAGGACCGCCCGATCGGCGCCGCGCTTCACGGCCACCTCACGCGAGCCAGGTGCGGCTCCTGGTAGCTGCCGAGGTAGAGGTGCCCCGCGTGGAGGATGGCGCTCGTCACCGCCGCGACCCGCCCGCTGGGGTCCTGGAGGGTGCACACGACGCCGCCCGCCTCGTCGATCTGAATCACCACGCCTCGGCGCTTCGGCAGGGGCCACAGCGCCTCCGGCAGACGCATCAAGACCGACCGCAACAGCGGCCAGCCGGCGAGCAGGTCGGCCTTCTCGGAGCGAGGCTTCACCAGCGCCAGCCAGTAGGTGCCGTCGGGGCCACGGTCGATGTTGTCGGGGAAGCCGGGGAGCGCGCCCATGAGGCGCTCGACGGTGCCCGCCCTGGGGCCGGCCAGCCAGTAGCGGCTGACGCGGTAGGCGAAGGTCTCGGTGAAGAGCAGCGAGCGGCCGTCGTGGGCCAGCGTCACGCCGTTGGCGAAGTAGAGCCCGTCGACGAGGGTGCGCGTCGCGCCGTCGCGGTGGACCAGGAGCCGGCCGTGGGGGCGGTGCTCAAGGTAGTCGAGGGGGCTCTGGCCGAGGCCGAAGGTGTCGGAGGCGTCGGTGAAGTAGATCGCGCCGTCGGGGGCGACGGCGACGTCGTCGGTGACGCCGAAGGTGCGTCCGTCGGCGCCGTCGGCCAGCACGTCGATCCGGGGCGGATCGGCGAAGCGGATGCGCAGCAACCCGCGGTGCGCGTCGGCGACGACGAGGGTGCCGTCGGGGGCGAACTCGAGCCCCAGCGGTCGGCCGCCGGTGTGTGCGACCTCCTTCGCGGTACCGTCCGCCGCAATGGCGACGACGCGTCCATCGGCGAGGCCGGCGTAGGCTCGACCATCGGGGCCGATCGCCACGTCCTCCGGCGCGGGGCCGATGGGGAGCAGCTCGGCTGCGGCCAACGCTTCGTTGGGGGCGTAGACACCGGTGAAGCCCGGGTCCTGCGGTGCGCTCCAGGCCACCGGATCGATGGGCACCGGCCAGAAGAGGAGATACGCGGCGAGCAGGGTGGGCGGAATCGCGAGTGAGACCCGGCGTCGACGCATCGCCTCCTATAGCAGAATCCAGGGCACGCGACGTATGGGCAGCGGGGCCCTACGGGGCGCGGCGGTGGGCGCTCGCGAAGACCGCGTGGGAGGCCCCCTCGCGCCGGAGCCGCCTCTTGATGAGATCCAGTCGACCGGAGAGGGCATGCAGCGTGGCGCTGGGGCGACGAAGGAGGCCCTTCGAGCCACCCCGATCGACGCTCTCGAGTTGCCGCCGCATCCGGTCGACGCTGTTGGCGGTGGTGAGCTGCCCGCGGGTGAGCAGCGTCTCGCTCAACCGCATCAGGCGCTGCCGCGTGCCCTGGACGTCCCGATCCATGGTGTCGAAGGCGTCGCGCGCCTCCGCCATCGCGGCGCGTGACACGAGGGGACGCGCCTCTTGCCGCACCGCGCGCAAGCGCGCCTGCTCGGCGTCGACGGCCGCCCCGAGCGCGCGCTCGAGATGCTGGGCGACCTCCATGACGAGGCGCTCGACGCGCGCCCCGCTGGGCTCGGCGCGCGCGCTCGCGGCGATCAGGAGGAGCAGCGGGAGCCAGCGAAGCCGCATGGTCGATCTCCGAGGGGACGCGGGATCTGGTCTACGGGGCGTGGTCTCTTCGACACGAAGAGCGCGGGTCGGCGCAGACCCGCTATAGTCCTCCGATGCGAATCATCATTCTCGGAGCTGTTGGGCTGGTCGGCTGCGCGCCGGCGGGCGGTGGTGGGACGGACGTCGAGTGCCGTCTGGCGGGGACGGAGCTGGTGGGCACCTGCTGCACCGCGGCGCTCCCCGACGGTCGCGGCGTCGAGGGGGTCTGCGACGATGGACTCTGCGTGGTCCAGGCCAGCGGGCTGCAACGACTCCCCGCCCGGGCCTGTGGCGAGCCGCGCGGCCTGGCGGATATGAGCGCCCCCCTCGACGGCGGCGCCTTCGATGTGGCCCAGCAGCTCGACGACAGCGTCGAAGGCGACGTTCGCCCGCGCCCTGATCCCGATCTCGGGGTCGAGCCGGACGCGGGGCCAGACCCCGACGAGGGGGTTGAGGTCCCCGACCAGAGCGTGCCGCCCCCGAGCGGCCCCGACCCCAACGACCACGAGGCCACCGACGCGCGCTGCGGCAACGGGGTCGACGACGACGGTGACGGGTTCATCGACTGCGACGACTTCCACTGCCTCTACAACCCCGGCGTCGGCGTGTGCCCCGGGGCGCGCGAGAACGACGACGCCACCTGCAGTGACGGCGTCGACCAGGACGGCAACGGGTTCGTCGACTGCGACGACTTCAGTTGCAGCCAGAACCCCTGGGTCTCCGTGTGCGGGCCGAGGGAGGGCACCGAGGAGACGTGCAGCGACGGGATCGACAACGACGAGAACGGCTTCGTCGACTGCGACGACTTCGGATGCAGCCGCAGCGTCCTCTTGGGTCTGTGCCGGGACTCCGAGGCGGGCTTCTGCCTCAACGGGCGAGACGACGACGCCGACGGCGCGGCGGACTGCCAGGACCCGGACTGTGAGGTCGCCGCGGCCTGTCAGTAGCGGCCGCGGACCCTTGCCCTACAGCGGAAGATCCGCTCCGAGCGCCTCGATCTTCACCTTGGAGAGATCGACGCCCATCTCCCTCAACCGCTCGATCGCCTGCCGCAGCGCCGCGGGTGGCGGTCGGTAGTGCCCGCTCTGGTTGCTGACCTCGACGAGGTGACCGTCGAAGACGCGGAGATCCCCCGCCATGGCGACGGGCCCGCCCGAGAAGAAGCTCGAGTGATGGAAGCGCCCTCGCTCGTGGTCGAGGGTGGCGTAGAGGTTGCCCGCGGCGTCGAGGACGAAGATGGCGAGGCCCTCGTCCCCCTTCCACTTCGCGGGGCGGTGCCCCGGGTTGAGCGGACGCCCGGCGAGGTCCACCAGGCGCCCGTCGACGGCCAAGACGCGGTACTTCTCTCGGCGCGACGCGTCGAGATAGGCGACAGCGCCCTCGAAGTGGCCCCCGACCTTCTCTTCCCCTTGATACTCCGGCCACATCTGCATCGTGCGGAAGCGCGGCTCGGTGAGCGGCGCCGCCGGAACGAACGCCGGCGCGACCTCCACCGCCGGAGCGGTGGCGGAGGGCGCGCCCCCACACCCCGACAACAACAGCAGCAGCAGCGCGCGACGCACCCGATCAGTCCCCCAGCGAAATGCCCGAGCCGATGTGCACCCGCTGAAGGACCACCTCGACCTCACCGGCCGGCGCATCGGACTGCTCGGTGACGGAGGCGATTCGGGTCACCCTCAGCGTCGCCGTGTCGGCGTCGTTGGGCAGCCAATCGAAGGCGCCGCCGGGGATCATCACCCCGCCATCGTCGTCGGACATGCACTGCACGCGCGATGGCGCACCCGAGACGGCTACCTCCACTACCACCGCCCCGCCGTTCCCGGCGGCCCAGGTGACCATGGTGCCCTGGCGGCTGAAGCCGGCGTCAGCGTTCGGCGCGACGTTCGCGAAGTCCGTCGGCGCGTCGGCGTCGATGTCGAAGCCACCGATGTCCGCCGAGCCCGGCGCGCTGATGTTGAGGGTGTCACCGACCTCCCACACGTCGAAGATGCCGGCGCTGAGCGGATCGACACTGTAGGCGCGCCCCACGTCGTCGAAGGGGATCGCGATGTCCATCAGCGCGCCCGTCGCGCCGCTGATCGTGATCTCACCGACGGAGAGGGCCCGGAAGTCCCCCGGGTCCCCCGCGTTGGCGACGATGACCTCCACGCAGTCCCCGGCCATTCCCCCCCGGTCGGCCGGCGTGGGGAGCACGTCGTAGTCGAAGAACTGCCCCGCGATCTCGATCTCGACGATGAAGGGGTCATCCCCCTCGCGGTGCTTCTCAGTCAGCGTCAGGCTGCCCTGGAGATCGGCCTCCCCTTCGCCTTCGCCTTCGC
>CAYOBQ010000172.1:0-21320 GCA_964402225.1 uncultured Nannocystaceae bacterium
GGTAGGCTTCGCAACGCCGAAATCGGTTGGCGGGCGCGTGCAGCGCGCCGCGTCGTGACTCTGCCGCATCGTCCTAGCGGGCGGTAGGCCCGCCCGCTCAGCGAAGGGCGGGGATCAGGGGAGGGGGCAGGGGTTGTTCGCCTCGCCGGGCGTCCCGAGATCGTTGGGACCGTAGGCGTCGGTCCCGGGGCACCACAGCGCCCCGTCGTTGTTGTCGACGGCGGCGGGGTCCGCGGAGCCGAGCTGCGCGGTGGCCCCATCGAGGCGGGGCCAGGAGGCGTCCCATGCGATCTCGTCGATGATCACCCCGTCGTCTCCCGGTGCGCGGACCCGGATCCCGTCGGACCCGTTGCGGAGCGCCATCAGCCCACCGTAGGAGAAGGTGACGTTCTCGACGCCGCCGTTGACCTCCGGGTTGGGCCGACTCGCGATGACGAGGTACTCGCCGGGGACGCCCACGAGGTCGCGGTCGATGTGGAAGGACTGGCCCTCGTCGTCCTCGAAGCGGATGCCCCGCAGGAGGATCGGCGCCGCGGCGGACACGTAGACCTCGAACCACTCGCGCCGTTGCTCGCCAGGGCCAGCGGGGTTGATCGCCACCTCGGTGATCACCAGGTCACCCGCCACCGGCGCCACCGGATCCGGGGCCCCGATGTTGACCGAGAGCACGTAGTCCGGGACCGCGGCGCCGCCCAGACCGAAGCCTCGGACCATCACCTCGTAGCTGCCCGGCTCGAGCGCCTGCTCGATGAGCGAGCAGAAGCCCTGACCACCGTCGTCGTTGTTGGCGATGTCCTCGCCGTCGAGCCGGAGCACCATCACGGTGTCCGCGGGGCAGCCGCCCTCGCCGTCGCCCGTCTCGAGCATGACGTCGGCGCCCTCCTCGATCGTGAAGACGAAGAGGTCGTTGCCGCCGTCGCCGAAGCCGCCGAGGAAGTCGCCGCCGGCCAGCACGTCGTAGGTCAGCTCGAAGGCGAGCTGATACCCCGGGACCGAGCCGCCGCCGAAGCCGTTGACCACGACCTCGTACGCCCCGGCCTCGATGTCGAGGTCGAGCAGCGAGCAGAGGTCCGGGCCGCCGTCGTCGTTGGTGTCCACCACCTCGCGTCCGTCGTCGATCAACCGGAACAGGGTCATGAAGGTGTCCCCCGGGCAGCCGCCCGCGCCGTCTCCCGTCGAGACCGTCAGGTGGGCGGCGTTCTCGGCCCGGAAGGTGAACGTGTCCGTCGCGTCCTCGGCGAAGCCTCCGGGCAGAAGCACCCGGCCGCGATCGATGGCGAAGACCTCGTTGGAGCAGATGGCGTCGCAGCCGTCGCCGTTGTCGAGGTTCCCGTCGTCGCATTGCTCGCCGATCTCGACCTCACCGTTGCCACACTCAGCCGGGGTCACTGTCGCCCTCGCGACGTAACCGTCGATGGCACGACCGCCGAAGCCGTCGACCTCCGCCGAGTAGACGCCCGGCGGCAGGTCGATCTCCAACAACGAGCAGGCGCCAAAGCCGCCGTCGTCGTTGAAGCCGATCTGCTCCCGGTTCCCCTGGTCGTCGAGGACGCGGAAGAAGGTGATCCGCGTGTCGCCAGGGCAGCCGGCGGCGCCGTCGTGGGTCTCCACCGTGACCGTCGCCCCCGTGAGGAGCTGGAAGCCGAAGATGTCGTTGCCGTCCTCGACGAAGGCGCCGGGGAAGTCGCCACCGGCACCGCCGACGGGCGTGAAGTGCGCCACATCGAGGGTGTACGCCGCGACGCCGGCGCCACCGAAGCCGTCGACCACGATCAGGTACTCGCCCGCGGCCGGCAAGAGCGCCCCCTCGATGAGGGAGCAGAAGCCGTTGCCGCCGCCGTCGTCGTTGCTGGCGATGGCCGGCCCCGGTACGCCCTCGACGAGGGGGTGGATCGCCAGCCGGGTGTCGGCCCCCGCGGGGCAACCTCCTTCACCGTCGCTGGTCTGGGCGCGCACGATGCTCGGGCCGTCGGCCACGATGCGGAAGTTGTCCCGCGACCCGGGGGCGAAGCCGCCCTCGCGCCGGTCGAGGCCGACGATGATGTCGAAGTCCTCGATGGTGCACTCCGCGTCGCAGCCGTCGCCGTTGTCGAGGTTGCCGTCGTCACACGCCTCCCCGTCGTCCACGACCCCGTCGCCGCACTCGGGCTCCCCCTCGGCGGGGAAGCTGACGGACAAGACGTAGGGGTCGACCTGGTTGTTGGCGAACCCACGCACGATGACCACGTAGTCACCCGCGGCGATCGGCTGATCGACGACGAGGGAGCAGAAGCCCTCACCGTCGTCGTCGTCCGTCGTGATGGGCGTGTCGAGGTCGTCGGCGGCGAAAAGCGAGAGGAACGTGTCGTCGGGGCAGCCACCCTCACCGTCGCCGGTCTCCAACGTGACCTCGGTGTCCTCCTCCACGGTGAACACGTACCAGTCGTCGCCGCCGTCCGGGGTGGCGCCGTCGAAGTCGCCGCCGGCGGAGACATCGACCGTCACCGAGAGGTCGACCACGTAGCCGTTGTGGGCGCCGCCACCGAAGCCGTCGATGAGCACCTCGTAGCGGCCGGCGGGCAGCATCAGATCGACCAGCGAGCAGAAGCCCGCGCCGCCGTCGTCGTTGAAGGCGACCTGGTCGCCGCGGGCACCCTCGAGGATGGGGTAGACCGTGATGCGCGTGTCCCCCGCGGGGCAGGCTCCGGCACCATCGCCCGTCTCGGCCCGAAGCCGTGACATCGTGTGGTCGACGGTCAAGAAGAAGCTGTCCGTCGAGCCCGCCGGGAACTGACCGTCCCGCCGCTCGCTGCCGCGAAGCACCTCGAAGACCTCCAGGCCACACCCGCTGTCGCAGCCGTCACCGTTATCGAGGTTGCCGTCGTCGCACGCCTCGGGGCCCTCGAGCTCGCCGTCGCCGCACTCGAACTCCGGCAGGCAGTTCTCGTCGCAGCCGTCGCCGGCCTCGATGTTCCCGTCGTCGCACTCCTCCTCGTCCTGGTTGACCTCGCCGTCACCGCAGAACGGCTCGATCTGGCACTCGGCGTCGCAGCCGTCGCCGGCCGCGATGTTCCCGTCGTCGCAGGCCTCGCCCAGGTTCAGCTCCCCGTCGCCGCACTCGCCGCCGAACATCACGGAGAGCGTGTAGGCCTCGATCGCGCGACCGCCGAAGCCGTCGGCGACCAGCGACCACGTCCCCGCGGGGACGACCTGGTCGATCATCGAGCAGGCCCCGGGGCCACCGTCGTCGTTGAAGGCGACCTCTTCACCGGCCTCGTTGAGCAGCCTCAGGCGCGTGTCGCCGGGGCAAGCCCCGAGCCCGTCGTGGGTGGTGAAGCCCACCCGCCGCTCCTCCGCGGTGGTGATGGTGTACCAGTCGTTGCCATCCTCGACGAAGGCGCCGGCGTAGTCGCCGCCCGCCGAGACGTCCTGGTCGAGGGCGAAGCCCAGGTCGTAGTTGGCCAGGCCGCCATCACCCGTGACGCGGGCCCAGTAGTCACCCGCCTCGAGGAGCTCCTCGATGCGCGGGCACTCGCCGTTCGGCATCGCCTGGGCGATGACCTCCTCCCCCGTGCCGAGGGTCAACACGTAGCCCTCGCCACAATCGCCAGCGGCGAGGTCTTCGGTGGTGAGCACCACCGTCGATTGACCGTCGGCGGTGAAGCGCCACGTATCGGAGGAGCCCATGGCGAACCGGCTGTTCATCTGGTGACGACCCCGGATGAGGTCGCGCATCTCGATGCTGCATTCGGCGTCGCAGCCATCGCCGTTGTCGACGTTGCCGTCGTCGCACTCCTCGCCGAACTCCATCTCGCCGTTGCCGCAAGCGGGGGGCTCGATGCAGGCCTCGCCCAAGCAGACGAGGCCCTCGGCGCAGTCGCCGTCGCCGATGCACTCGACGCACTCGTTGCCTTCGTTGCAACGACCGCCGTCGCAGTCCTCGTCACCGAGGCACTCGACGCACTCGCCCTCGTGGCACTGACCGTCGCCGCACTGGGCATCGACCACGCACGCGGGGCAGGCCCCCTCGACGATGGTCAGCGTGTAGTCCCCGCCGTTGGCGGCGAAGCCGTCCACGAAGATGAAGTAGTCGGTCTCGGCCATGACCTCGAGCTCGAGCTGGGCCTGGAGCCCGACCCGGTCGTCGTTGCAGGCGACCTCGCTGTCGGGGTCGTCGCAGCCCGTGCGGACGTGCAGCAGCGTGTCGTAGCCGGAGCCCGCGGTGCTGACGCACACGGTGCCCGCCGCCTCGAAGTTCGCCACGTAGACGTCCTCCGGCCCGTTCCCGCCGCCACAGCTCCCAGCCTCGCTGCTGGGTCCAGCCGTCGCGCCGCCGGTGGTGCCGAAGCCCGCCGGCTTCGCCTGGTCGCAGAGCCGCTGGTCCTCTACGCACTCGTTGTCGATGCAGAGGAAGCCGAGGCGGCAGTCGTTGTCCTCGATGCACTCCGGCCGGGGCTGGCAGACGTTCTCGAAGCAGATCTCGTCGGCGCCGCAGGCGTCGTCGTCGAGGCAGTCGACGCAGCTCCCCTCGAGGCAGAAGTCGCCCTCGGGGCAGCCGCCGTCGTCCACGCACTCCGGCGGCGGCACACAGGGACCCGGCGTGACGTTGAGCTGGTACACCCCGCCGTTGCCCCCGCCGAAGCCGGTGAACCCGTCCACGTAGACGTAGTAGGCGGTGGCCGCGGCGGCGTTCAGCGTGATCGCCGAGCGGAACTGGCCCGCGATGGCGTTGTTGTCATCGTTGCAGGCGACCTCGCCTTGGGGGTCGTCGCAGGCGGTGCGGATGTAGAGCACGCTGTCGAACTCCGTCCCGCGGGTGTCGAAGCAGACCTCCTGGTCCTCGTCGAACTCGAAGAGCCACACATCCTCGGGGCTCTCGACCCCGCCGCCGCAGCTCCCACCGACCTCGCCGACCCCCTCCGTGAACCCGAGCTGGCTACCGAAGTCGCCCATGCGCGGCTCCTCACAGCTCCCCACCATCTGGGGGATGCAGCGGTTACCACGGCAGGTGTTGCCCTCCGCGCAGTCGGCGTCCTCGACGCACTCCGGCGGCTCGACGCAGGCGCCCTCGATGCAGACCTCGTCGTCTCCGCAGTGCTCGTCGGCGAGGCAGGCAACGCAGGCGTTCGCCTCGTCGCAGTGGAAGCCCTCGTCGCAGCCAGCGTCGTCGATGCAGTCGACGCACTGACCCTCGAGGCAGCTCTCGCCCTCGTCGCAGCCGGCGTCGTCCTCGCACACCGGCGGCGGCGCGCAGGCGCCGTCGCTGATGGTCACCGTGTAGGCCCCGCCATCGACGCCGAAGCCATCGACGAAGATGAAGTAGGCCTGACCCGGATCCGCGACCTCGATCGTGACGGCGGCGCTGCGCCCCTCGTCCGGGTTGATCGCGAAGTTGTCGTCGTCGCAGGCGACCTCGCTGTCGGGGTCGTCGCAGGCCGTCCGCACGTAGACCACCGTGTCGATGGCCGAGCCGAGGGTGTTGACGCAGTAGCTACCGGCGGCGTCGAAGACCACCCCGTAGACGTCCTCGGGACCGTTGCCGCCCCCGCAGGAGCCCTCCGCGGCGCTCTCGCCAGAGGTGAAGCCGTCCCAGGTGCCGACGCCCGCCTCGCCCGGGGCGTCGCAGGTCAGCGGCGCCTCGTCGACGAAGCACTGGTCATCGACGCAGACCTCGCCGTCGTCGCAGTGGGCGTCCTCGACGCACTCGACGCACTCGCTGTCGTCGTTGCACGCACCCTCGGCGCAGTCGGCGTCCTCGACGCACTCGACGCACTCCTCCTCGTCGCAGACGCCCTCGGGGCAGTGGGCGTCCTCGACGCACTCGACGCACTCGTTCTCCTCGTCGCAGACACCGCCATCTTCGCAGTGGGCGTCCTCGGCGCACTCGACGCAGATCTCGTCGACGCAGTGCCCGTCGCCGCAGTCAGCGTCCTCGGCGCACTCCGGCAGGGGCTCGCAGGCACCCTCGCTGAGCTCGAGCGTGTAGATCCCGGCGCCAGCGAAGCCGTCGACGAAGATGAAGGCCGTGCCGGCCTCCGCCAACTCGAAGGTCACGGCGGACTGGACGCCGCCGGCGATCTCGGGGGTGTCGTCGTCGCAGGCGAGCTCGCTCTGATCGTCGGCGCAGTCGGTGCGCACGTAGAGCAACGTGTCGTAGGCGGAGCCGCGCAGGTTCGCGCAGTACGCACCGGCTTCGAGCTCGGCTGAGAGCACGTCTTCGGGGCCACCGCCACCGCAGGAGCCGCGGTGGGCGCTCTCACCCTCCGTGAAGCCCTCCCATACGCCGAGCCCCACCTCTTCGGGGGCGTCGCAGGTGCTGGGATCGACGTCCGGCATGCAGACGTCGCCGGCGCAGGCTTCGCCTTCGCCGCAGTCCGCGTCCTCGCGGCACTCGACGCAGGCGTTGGCCTCGCAGACGCCCTCGGCGCAGTCGGCGTCCTCGACGCACTCGACGCAGGCGTTGGCCTCTTCGTCGCAGACGCCTTCGGCGCAGTCGTCGTCACCGTTGCACTCGACGCAGGTCCCGACGTCGTTGCAGACGAGGCCTTCCTCGCACTGCTCGTCGGCCATGCACTCGACGCACACGTTCGCGCCGTTGCAGACGGTGCCGTCGGGGCAGTCGACGTCTTCGGCGCACTCCACGCACTCGCCGTCGACGCAGCGGTCGCTGCCCAGGCACTCGTCGTCGTCCTCGCAACCCAGGGCGGGCGCCTCACACTCACCGGGCGTGACGTTGAGGACGTAGCCGCCGGAGCTGGTGGCCCCGAAGCCCGAGAAGCCGTCGACGAAGACGTAGTAGGGCGTGTCGGCGGCGACCTCGAGGCTCAGCGCCGACTGCGTCCCACCGGTGATGGCGCGGTTGTCGTCGTTGCAGCCGAGCTCGCTGTCCGGGTCGTCGCAGGCGCCCCGCACGTAGAGCACGGTGTCGTAGTCGGAGCCCGTCAGGTCGAAGCAGACGGTGCCGGCCTCGTCGAAGCTCGTCATGTAGACGACCTCGGGGCTCTGGGCGTCGCCGCCGCAGGAGCCGGCGTGCTCACCTTCGCCAGCGGTGACGCCGACGGCTTCGCCGAGCAGCGCCACCACCCCGGGATCGTCGCAGGTGCCACCGTCGCCCACGAAGACGCAGGCGTTGTCGATGCAGGCCTCGCCCTCGCCGCAGTCGGCGTCCTCGACGCACTCGATGGCGACGCACTGCTCGTCGACGCACACCTCGTCGGCGCCACAGTCGGCGTCCTCCACGCACTGAATCGGCGCGGCGCAGGGGCCGTCGGTGACCGCGAGGCGGAACGCGCCGGCGATGTTGGCGGCGAAGCCGTCCACGTAGACGAAGTAGGTGGTGTCGGCCACGGCCTCGAGATCGATGGCGGCGCGGGTGCCGTTGCCGATGTCGAAGCGGTCGTCCTGGCAGGCCACCTCGCTGGCCGGATCATCGCAGACGGTGCGCACGTGCAGCGCGGTGTCGTAGCCCGAGCCGAAGGTGTTCAGGCAGAGCACGCCGTCGGCCACCGGGGTGAGCTGGAAGATGGCCTCGGCGCCGTTGCCGGCGCACTGGCCGCGCTCCTCGGCGGGGTGCCCCACCGTCGCGCCTTCGACGACGTCACCGACGGCGATCATGGCCGGCTCGTCGCAGCTCGCGGGCCCGACGTCGGGGACGCACTCCTCGGCCACGCAGAGGTCGCCCTCGGGGCAGTCGGCGTCCTCGACGCACTCCGGCGGGATGCGGCAGACGCCGTCGAGGCACTCCTCGCCTTCGCCGGCGCAGTCGGCGGCGTCGCGGCAGCCGACGCAGCGACCCTCCACGCAGAAGGGCTCGAGATCACCGCAGTTGTCGGGATCGAGGTCGTTGTCGACCTCGCACTCGGGGGGCGGTTGGCAGGCGCCCGGGGTCACGTTGAGCGTGAAGTCACCGTTGGCGGCGCCGAAGCCGTCGACGAAGATGTAGTAGGTGACGCCGGGCTCGATCGCCGCCGTCAGCGCCGACTGGAGGCCCCCCGCGATGGGGCCGTTGTCGTCGTTGCAGGCGATCTCCGCCTCGGGGTTGACGCACTCGTCGGCGCGCACGTGGAGGACGGTGTCGTAGGCCGAGCCGCCGAGGTTGAAGCACACGTCCTGCGCCTCCTCAAGCTCGAAGGTGTACACCGCCTCGGGGCCGCCGGCGCCGCCGCCGCAGCTCGCGCCGTGGACCGCCGCGGCGCCCGCGGTGGTCCCCATGATCTCGCCGAACATCGCGAGCTCGGCCGCGTCGTCACAGCCGCCACCGACCGGGGGGGCGGGGACGCAGATGGCGTCGGGGCCGCAGACGAAGCCTTCGGGGCAGTCAGGATCGATCGCGCAGGGAATCTCCTCGTGGTGGCAATCGAAGCTACAGCCGTCATCGTTGGCGTTGTTGGCGTCGTCGCACTCCTCTTCGCCCTCGACCATGCCGTTGCCGCAGCCTTCCGGGATGGGCTCCATCGCGCACTGGTCATCGCAGCCATCGCCGTTGAGGTCGTTGCCGTCGTCGCAGGCCTCGCCGTCGTCGACGTTGCCGTCGCCGCAGAAGGGCTCGAGGTCGCAGTTCCCGTCGCAGCCGTCGCCGTCTTCGAGGTTGCCGTCGTCGCACTCCTCGCCGTCGTCGACGTTGCCATCGCCGCACTCGGGACCGCCGACCTCCTCGACGCAAAACTCGTCGCAGCCGTCGCCGTTGACGGTGTTGCCGTCGTCGCACTCCTCGTCGTCGTCGACGTTGCCGTCGCCGCACTCGGGGGGCGTCTCGCCGCCGATGCCGCCGGCGCCCTCGTCGGGCTCGACCTCCATGTCGGGCGTGCGGGAGCCGCCTTCGCCGCCGATGCCGCCGCCGCCGTCGCGCTCGACGCCGCCGCCGAAGCCGCCGCCGCCGCCGTCCTCGTCGCCGGTGCCAGGTTGATCGTCACAGGCCGCCACGGCGAAGCAGGCCGCCGCCACGAAACACAGGTGCCAACAGGATTTCACGTTCACTTCAGGTATCCCCCCGGATAGTCGGCGGGGAGTATACGCAGGTCGTGGGTCCGAGTCAGCACGGTCTCTCGAGCCCATGGAGATCGGACCGCGACGGGGATGCTACGGTGCCCCCATGCGCACCTTCTCGCTCTTGATGGGGCTCTCTCTGGCCGCGTGCGATAGCGGCTCCGACGACGTCGCCGACGGCGGCGCCGCCGACGTGCTGGTGGTCGACGCCGCTCGACCGGACCGTGGCTTCTCCGGGCTCGATGGGGGCGCGGGGGTCGGACCCGAGATCGACGTCACGCCGGCGGTCCTCCAGCTCCTCGGTGCGGCGGGGCAGACCTCCGACCCGGTCACAGCGACCGTCCGCAACGTGGGGACCGAGCCCCTCGAGGTCAGCCAGGCGCGGACCACCGGCGCGGGCTTCGAGCTGGTCGATCCGCCGACCTGGCCGGTCGTCGTCGCGCCGGGGGACGAGCTGGCCCTCGGCGTGGCCTACACCCCGCCCGGCGCGGGGCGCCACGAGGGGACGCTCGACATCACGAGCGACGACGCCGACGAAGCGATGGTGCGGGTCCCGCTGGTGGGTCGAGTCGAGATGAGCTGTCTGCGCGCGATGCCCAGCACCATCAACCTGGGCGCCGTCGAGCCCGGCTCCGACAGCGGGCGCTTCCAGGCCCAGCTCATCAACTGCGGAGACGTCGCGATCGGCATCGGCGCGGTGACGCGCGAGGGCGACGAGGGGTTCCACTTCGAGGTCGAGGGCGCAGCGACGCTCGCGGAGAGCGAGCTCCTGCCGGGTCAGTCCGTACGGCTCCAGTTCTGGTACCAAAACGACGGCCTCGCCCCCGACGAGGAGGTGACGGGGGCCGTCGTCCTCGAGACGGACGCGGCGCGCACGCCGGAACTGCGCATCAACCTGCGCGCGCGCGGCGGTGGCGGGCCGAGCTGTCGCCTCACGGTCTCGCCCGCGCGCGTCGACTTCGAGTTCGTGCGCGTCGGGCTGACGCGGGCGATCGAGGTGCAGGTGGACAACCCGGGCACCGACATCTGCCTGCTCAACGACATCCGCATCGAGGACATGGACGGACCGGAGGAGAACACGTTCACGGTGACGCGCGGGCTGCCGATGGGGGAGATCGCCGCGAACAGCGAGCAGCGCATCGAGGTCACGTACGCGCCGACGGTGGCGTTCCCGCCCGGCGACCGCGTGCGGTTGCGCGTCGAGTTCCACGACCCGCACACCGAGCAGAACCGAACCGAGGAGGCGCTGCTGCGCGGGGTGGGGGCCGAGGCGTTGGTGGCGGCGATGCCGGACGAGACGTACTTCGGTGAGGTCACGGCCCCGGGGTGCGCGTCGCCCCGGTTTCGGGTGCGCGCCGACAACGCTGGCTTCGTGCCGATGTGCCTGACGGGATTCCGCTTCGAGGGGGACGAGTGCGACCGCTTCGTCACCCTCGAGGCCCCGGAGATCGAGGACGACTGCCTCTGGCTCGAGCCCGAGGACTTCAGCGAGTTCCTCTTCCAGTACGAGCCGACGGAGCTGCGGGGGGAGGGGCGCGACCGCTGCGATCTCATCGTCGAGTCGGACGCGATGAACTTCCCCGAGCTCGGGGTCCCGCTCACCGGCTCCCCCGTCGTCGGCCCGGAGACGGTGGACGACCTCGAGGTGGGTCGGCTCAACGCCGAGCGCGCCGCCTACTTCCGGCTGCGGCGCCCGGCGGTCGAGGAGACGGTCGCCGTGTGGGTCGACGACGAGGCCAACGAAGACTGGGAGTGGGACCAGGGCCGAAACTCGATCTTCTTTGCGCGCGGCGACCACCCCGACCGGGGCGCGGCGCTGCGGATCGAGTACGACGCGATCTGCTTCGACCGCGCAGGCGACTGACGGTCACCAGGAGATGTCGACGACCTGCATGGCGAAGAGGACGCCGAGCAGCAGCAGGGTCGAGGCGACCCCCATCGCGTAGGCGAGCCAGGGGTTGACGGCGGGCTCGAGGTAGACGAGCTCGGCGTCCTCGTCGGTCTCCACGTCAGGCTCTTGGGCCTCCGACTCGTCCTCGGGCTCGGCGGCCTCGGGGCGCACGGAGGGCGACGGCAGGATCGGGGGCGGTGTGTCCCACTCGGTCTCCGTCGCCTCGATGCGGACGATCCTGGCTTTCTCAGCCTCCAGCTCGGCCCACGCCTCCGCCAGCTCGAGGCGCGCGGTCTTGATGTAGCGCTTCTCGGTCGCGATGTCGGCGTTCTGCGTGAGCAGCCCGCTCTCCTCGATGGCCGCGCGGACGTGGAGGGCGTCGGGGGGGCGCGTGTCGCGATCGCGGGCGAGGAGGCGCATCGCGAGATCGGCCAGGCTCCGCGGCACCGCCCAGCCCTCGTGGCTGGGGTAGGCGGGGTCGTCCCGGCGGGGGTCGCCGTCGGCGAAGGGGTGCACGCCCGTGAGCAGCTCGTAGAGCACGACGCCGAGGGAGAACAGGTCGGCGCGGCGGTCGAGGTCCTTGTGGGCGTCGAGGTGTTCGGGGGCGCGGTAGCGGGTGTCGTCGACCTTGCCCAGGGCGCCGATCCCGAAGTCGAGGACGCGGACGAAGTCGCCGCCCCGGTCGTCGGTCTCGAGCAGGACGTTCGCCGGTCGGAAGTCGAGGTGGAGGACGCGGTGGGCGTGGGCCGCGGCGAGGGCCTGGGCCGCCTGGTAACCGACGCGAGCGGCGCGTCGCGGGTGCATCGCCCCTTCGGCGCCGAGCACCTCTTCGAGGGTACGACCGCGCACCATCTCCATGGCGAAGAAGACGTCGCCGTCGGGCGTCGGGCCGCTCTCGTAGACGCGCACGGTGTGGGGGTCGTTGAGTCGGGCGATCGCCTGGGCTTCGGCCTTGAAGCGACGCTTGAGCAGGGCGTTGCCGCCAGCGCGCAGCAGCTTCACCGCCTCCTCGCGTCCCAGCACGAGGTGCTCGGCGCGGTACTTCGGCCCCAGGGCGTCCTCGCCGATGAACTCCAGGAGACGCCGACCGCCGATCTCGGCGCCCACCAGCGGATCCGCCTCGAGCTCGCTGCCGTCCTCGGGGCAGAAGTTGGCGTCAGCCGGCAGCTTGAGGCCGCAAACGGGACAGATATTCCCCAAGCCAGCCCCTACCGCCGCCCGTGCCCGCGAGATAGGTTGGACGCCGCCGCACTCGCGACGAGGGGAAGCATGCAGAACCTCGCGACGGTCGACGCCGTCATCATCATTGGTTTCCTCGTGGTGGTCACGGTCATCGGGTTCGTGCTCTCTCGGATCGCAGCTCAAGGTATCGAGGACTACTTTCTCGGCGGCAACAAAATCCCGTGGTGGGTCCTAGGTATCTCCACGGCGACATCGAACTTCGACATGAGCGGGACGATGATGATCGTCGCCGTCGTCTTCGGCCTCGGCTACAAGGGCTTCCTGGTCGAGTTCCGGGGTGGCGTGGGCCTGTCGCTCGCGCTGTTGTTGGTCTTTTTGGGCAAGTGGTTGCGTCGCAGCCGGGTGATGACGCCGGCGGAGTGGATGAAGCTCCGCTTCGGCACCGACAAGCAGGGGCGCGTCGCCCACTTGATCAGCGCCAGCGCCAACATCCTGATGGCGCTCGGCATGATCGTGTACTTCGCCAAGGGGGCGGGGAAGTTCCTCACGCACTTCCTCCCCTTTAGCGAGCTCACGTGCACCTCGACGATGGTCGCCGTCGGCTTGTTCTACACGCTGCTCTCGGGGCTCTACGGGGTGGTCTTCACCGACGTGGTCCAGATGGTCCTGCTCACGTTCACCGCGATCTTCATCACCGTCGAGGCGTTCGTGGTGGTGCCCACCATCAACCTCCCACCGGATCTCCTCGCCCTCAACCTCGAGCCGATCACCAGCGCGAGCTCCGCGTCGCTCCTCGGTCAGGGCGGGATGACGCAGGGCATCTTCGACTTCTTCGGTATCTGCGTAGTGATGTGGTTCTTCAGATCCTTCCTGGAGGGCATGGGCGGCGTCGGGGGCTACACCGACCAGCGCTTCTTTGCGGCGCGCAACGAGCGCGAGGCCGGCCTGCTCACCCTCGAGAGCATCATCCTCTCGCTGTTCCGATGGACCATGGTCGCCGGCCTCGTCGTGCTCGGCTACGCCCTGATCCAGAAGGGGGGCCCCGGGGCGGACCTGATGATGCAAGACGCCGAGCAGGTGTTGCCGGTTGTGCTCGGCGAGGTGCTCCCCGCCGGGATCAAGGGCCTGGTCCTCGCGGGCTTGATCGCCGCGGCGATGTCCACCTTCGACTCCACGCTCAACGCTGGCGCGTCCTACGTGGTCAAGGACATCTACCAGAGCTACATTCGTCCCGACGCCAGCGGCGAGCAGCTCATGCGCGTCTCGAGGTGGGCCACCATCGGGCTGTGCGTGGTCGGCGTCGCGCTGGCGGCCACCGTGACCAGCATCGGCGAGATCTGGGGCCTCATCACCATGGGTCTGGGCGCGGGCCTCTTCATCCCCCTCGTGCTCCGCTGGTACTGGCCGCGCTTCAACGGCTACGGGTTTGCCGCCGGGACCGCTGGCGGTCTGGTGACGGGGCTCGTGCTCAACAAGGTGGTCGCCCTCCCCATCTACTACGCGTTCCCGGCCACCGTCGGCGCCTCCTTCCTGTTGAGCATCGTCGGCACCCTGCTGACGCCAGCCACCGCCGACGAGGTCCTGATGCGCTTCAATCTGCAGATCAACCCCTGGGGCTTCTGGCGCCGCTTCGAGACCATGGCCTGCGAGAGCGGAGCGCTCACCGGTGAGCAGCGGTTGAAGCGAACCAACGAGAAGCTCACCGACATGCTGGCGCTCTTCTTCTCCCTGCCGCTCCAGATCTCGATGCTGCTCATGGCGATGGCCTTCGTCTTCCACGACTGGAAGAAGTTCTTCTTCTTCCTCAGCCTCACGCTGGTGTCGAGCGTCGGTCTCTACTTCTTCTGGTATCGCAACCTGAAGGACAAGCAGACCTGCGAGGAAGAGGACGAGAAATGGGGCCACGACCCCACCGCCACACCGGGCCACTAGACAGGTGTCCATGAACCATCGGCGCCTCTAGTGTACGCCCCGGGCGGCTTTCGTGGATCCGAGCTGGGCGACGTCGAGGTCATCGTCGCTGGCGACGTGCTGCACCTCTTCCATCTCACGCTGCCCGGCCACGACCTCATCGGCCACGCGAGCTCCCGGGACGGCCTGGCTTGGACGCCTCACGCGCCGGCGCTGCGCACGGGGGCGCCCGGCGAGATCGACGACGACATGTTGTGGACCATGGGCGTGGTCCACGACGGCGCTCGCTGGCAGATGCTCTACACCGCCTTGCGCGCGCAGGACTCCGGGCGTGTTCAGCGGATCGCTCGTGCGACCTCCGACGACCTCAACGTCTGGCGCAAGGCGGGGCTCGTGGCCCAGGCGGCGTCGGCGCACTACGACACGACGGCGGGGCACGCGCCGTGGGTCACGTTCCGGGACCCGAAGCCGGTGCGGGTCGGCGACCGTTGGTTGGCGCCGGTCTGCGCCCGGGATCTCGAGCACCGAGGCGTGGTCGGCCTCCTGTCCTCCACCGACTGTGAGCGGTGGACCGTCGAGCCCCCGCTCTTCGGACCGACGGGCCACTTCGAGTTGGAGTGCCCGCAGCTCTTCTCCCTGGGCGGCCACTGGTATCTGCTGGCGTCGGTGATGGAGGACCGGAGTCAGCGCTACTGGATCGCCGAGCAACCCAGGGGTCCCTTCCGCGCGCCCGCCGACAACCGCCTCGGCCCCCCCGGCCACTACGCGGGCCGAGTCTGCACGTGGCGTGACCGCGCGGCGCTCTTCTCGATGCACCGGCTCCCACGCGGGAACCGGCTCCTGTCGCCCCTCGCGCTCCGCGCCCACGCCGACGGGCGGCTGGAGTGTCGCGCCTGGAGCGAGTGGGACGCCTACGTCGAGGAACGTTGGAAGGAGGTGGGCGGCACCCTCTCGGCCGGGGTCGCGCCGGTGCTCATGCAGGACCCTTGGATCGCGCGGGACTTCCGCTACGAAGCCCGAGTCCAGATGGACTGCAGGACGGCCGGCTTCGTCTTCGGCCGCCGGTCGCGGCGCGCCTATTGGGTCGAGTGGACGCCAGCGGAGCACCGGGTGCGCCTGCGTCGCGTGGGGCCAGCCACCGACGAAGATGGGCACCCGTGGTTCGAGGACACCGTCGTCTGCGAAGCCCCGTGCCCCCCACCCGGCGCCGTGACCTTGCGCGTCGTGGACGGCGAGGTCGAGGTCGTCGCCGACGGCCGCGTCGTCCTCGCGACCTGGCTGCCCGCCCTCGAAGGACGCGTCGCCCTCTTCGCCGAGTCCGGCGACCTCCACGTCGAGGCCGCGATGTTCACCACCCTCCGAAGCCCGGCCCCCAAATTGGTCTGATAAACAAACCACTTTGTTTGATTATCAGACCAATTTCGAGACCCACGTCGCGGCGCAATCGAGAGCTGAACCGCCCCGGCCGCTGCGGCGACCTTGGGTCTGGTGGGCGGCGCGGTGGTCGCGCCCGATGGATGATCAGGGGCTGTGCGCGGGTTCGCCCAGCTCATCTCCATCCGTCGCAAGGGCCTGTCCAACAGTCGAACGCTCGGAGCTTCATTTGAAGCGGTACTCCTTGATGACCGTGCGGCCGCGGCGCTCGAGTTCGACCGAGAATCGGCTCTGGCTCTCGAGCTTCTCGTAGAGCGTGCGTGCCTTGTCAGGGTCGGTGATCGCCTGGCCGTCGATGTGCTTGATGACGTCACCCGACCACAGCCCGATGTAGCTGTAGAGGCTGCCCGGGCAGATCCCGACGATCTTGAAGCCCTGCACCCTCCCGCCCCGGCGATGTGGGAAGACCCGCGCCTGCCGGGACAGGGCTCCGAGGTCGCGGAGCTGCTCGGCGAGCATCTCGCGGTCGATCTCGTAGGCGTTCGCGCTCAGCCTCCTCACGCCGCTCTTGATCTCGAGACTGGTCGCCTCGGCGGCCTCGTCATTCCTGCACCGAGGCGAGAAGCCGGGCTTGCGGGCGCGCTCACTGACCTCTTGGTCGACGTCCGGCGGCTCGCCGCCGATCAGCACGGACTCGCCGTGCTTCGAGACCGTGTACGTGTAGTCGTTGTGTTCCAGCGCGGCGAGGAAGAGCCGGTAGGCCTCCTCGCCGGTGACCGTCCGTGCGGAGAGGCTGAGCCTCCGCCGCCCGAGGTCCTTCGCCACGACGATGTTCTTCCCGGTCATGCACCCCATCAGCGTCGCGACCGTGCGGAGCTCCTCCTCGTGAAGCTTCAGGTGGGTCGTCTTGCTCCGCCGCAAGCGGTTGCAAGTCTCGAGGAAGCCCGCGCTTGTCCCCGAGGGCGCTGGACTCGGAGCGGGCCCGTCGCCACCTTCGGAGGACGCCGGTAGGACGAGCAGGACCAACAGCGTCGGGAGCCGATACTTCATTGGAGGCCGCACTCCTCGGTCGGACTCCCGCTGGAGGTCGTGCTCCCCGGGGTCGACGTGGTGCTCGGCCGGCGGGCACGCACATCACTTGGTCGCTTGGTCTGTCGCACCGTCCTAGCGATGCTCCGCGAAGACGCGGTCGCGCCAGTCCAAGAGGTGGCGAAAGCGGTCCGCTAGGGCCGGGGTGCGCCAGCACGCCGCGGCGTGTTCGCCGAGGCGGATGTAGCGGCCGTCGACGGGGTCAATGAACTGGAGGGCGCAGGCGATCGCGATGTCGGCGTAGCCGAAGTGCGCCCCGAGGTAGTCGCCTGCCAGCGCGTCGCTCACGAGCTGGCAGGCGTCTGCCATCTGGCTTTGGGCTTGCTCGATGGAGGCCGCCCCGAGGTCGTACTTGCGGGTGAGGTAGGCGACGCCGAGATCGGCGACCGGCAGGGCCCAGGCCAGGCCCTTGGGCAGGCTGTCCCGCTTGGCCTCTCGGCTCCGGCTGACGAGGGCCGTCGTGCGGAGCCGCCCGCCATCGGAGATGCGGTCGGCCACGGCGTTCCAGTGGGCCGCGGCGCCCTTGTCGGCCATGAGTGGAGGGCCGCCGCCCAATGTCTCGGCGTGGCGGGCGATCTCGAAGGAGTCGTCGATCACGCGCCGACCCTCGATGAGGACGGGCACCGTGAGCCGCCCCCGGAGACGTCGCGTCGCGAGGCGCAGCGCTGGTTCGCCGAAGATCGGCAGGTACTCGCTCCAGCCGTAGGCCACGCCGTGGTGGTCCAGCGCCCAGCGCGCTCTCACGCTCCAGGGAGAGTACGAGAGTCCCACGAGGCGCCTCACGAGTCGCGGGTCCAGCCGCGCGCGAGGGCCTCCTCCTCGAGGGCGTCGAGGTAGGCTCGTTCGAGGCGACTTGCCCGCGACGGCGACCCGGTGAGCGCCTCGAAGAACCCCCCGGTCGTGGTGTTCCACCCGACGACCTCGACGTGCGGATCGATGAGCCTCGTGAGCTCGTCGAGCAGCTCCAGGTCGTGGAAGAAGGTGACGCGGCGCAGGGCGGCGGGCCAGACCGAGATGCGCGCGCGGGCGTAGGAGGTGGTGAGCAAGTCGAGGGCGACCTGGGCGGCGTACGCCTCGCACCAGAGCCCCTCGGGGACGCCGCCGGGGCCGGAGCGAGCGTCGACGAGGGTGCGTAGCTTGAGGGCGTCGTCGCCCAGGACCGGGAGGGCGCGCGCGCCGCCGAGGAGGACCTTGCAGCGCTCCTTGCGCGGGCGCGCGAGCCGGCCTCGCGAGGGCAGGTTCTCCACCGCGAAGCGGGCCGCGCGGGGGCTGTGGAGCGCCGCCTCGACGTGGGCCAGGATGGTCGCCGCGTTCGAGTCGAGATCGGCGCCGCCGTCGAGGACGACGTCGCCCTCCCTGGCCTGCCGCGTGAGGCTGCGTGACATCCCCCGCCACAGCACGGGCTCGCAGTAGGGATCCTGGGAGTCGCCGCGCTCCTCCGCCGTGGCGGCGTCGGTTTGCAGCAACGCGCGGGACGCGGGCAGCGGAAACGCGCGGACCAGCGCGTGCTCGGCGATGGACCATCCGAGGCGCGCCTCGGCGCAGGCGACCCGCGTCTCGATGTAGCCGTCCATGACCACGTCGTCGTGGCCTTCGAGGGCGGGCAGCACCGCCTCGCGGAGCATGCGCAGCGAGTCCATGAGCTCGAGGACCTCGGCGGCTCGAAACGCGCTGAGCGATGCGCCGCGCCGCGTCCGCGCCCGCAGATCGGTGGCCAATTGGCGGTACGCGCCGGGGCGTCGGATGGCGAATTGGGCGACGCGTCGTTCGCGGCCCTCGAGGCTCTCGGCGAGGCGAACGGCGTGGGTGGTTCGCCCGCTGCCGTGGGCGCCGGCGACGACGTGCAGCCGGTTCGCGGTGGGGCGCGTCGCGCCCGGATCGGCGAGGCTGCGGTCGAGGACGGGGTCCAGGCCGAGGGCGGCGCAGCGAATGGTGGGCGGGTTGTGGTGCCCCGCCCAGGCCGCGCGGAGGCGGGCGCCCCGCTCGTTGCCCGCCCGCGCCTCCCTGGGCAAGCAGCCGGACCACGGCGCCATCGCGCGGTCGGGGTCCAGGGCGTAGAAGCGCCAGTCGGCCTGGTCGGGATCCGGGGGCGCGCCTCCGTCGACGGCGGCGACGACCAGGCGGGCGTCGGGGGCCGGGACGCCCGGCAGGATGCGGACGACGCCGGGTGCCAGCCAGCGGGTGGGCGTCGGGTCGTCGAGCAGCGGCGCCAGCAGGCTACCGCGGTGCGCGGGCAGCACCTCGACCCCACCGTCCCAGCGACAGAAGAAGGCGCGGGTGAACCCCGGCTGGTCAGCGGCGCCGAACAAGACGATGCGCTCTATCTCGTCGGCTCCGAGGGTCGACAGCGCGTCCTCGAGCCGCATCCGGTCGAGATCCAGGACCGGCACCTCGCCGTCGCCTCCCCCGATCTCCGTGGCCAGCCGCCGCAGGGCCACGTGGCGTCGGTCGCGGAAGACATTCGCGGCGATCAGGGCGCACAACGGCGGTGTAGGGAGCGCGACGAGGGCGACCCGCGGTGACGCGGCTCGGGCCTTGAGCCGAGACTGATGTGCCTCGAGTCGAGCGACGACATCTACCGGCCCTTCCACGCTCCCAGTCTGAGCCGGATCAAGCGCGGGCGCACCACAAAACGTGCCTCAGCGGCAAGTTGGGGGAATGGGAACGTCCTTGACCTGTGCCAACTCGATGGCCTCGCGCCGACGAGAGGTGCACGACGCCTCAACCTGGGTCGCCTTGGCCTTGTCGCACAGGCTCTCCACTTCGGGCGCCTTCGCCACCAGCTCGGCGCAGCAGGCGAGGGTCTTCTTGCACTCGGGACCCAGCTTCGCCGGCTCGTCCTTCTTGCCGGAGCAGCCGAGCACCGCGGCGAGGGTCAGCCCACACATGATCATCTTCATTCTAGAACTCCGCCTGGCGGGGCGCTCGCGGGAAGGGGATGACGTCGCGGATGTTGTCGACGCCGGTCGCGTATTGGATCGCGCGCTCGAAGCCCAGCCCGAAGCCCGCGTGGGGGACGGTGCCGTAGCGCCGAAGGTCGCGGTACCACCAGTAGTCCTCACGGGGCAGCTCCAACTCGTCGAGGCGTCGGTCGAGCACGTCGATGCGCTCTTCGCGCTGGCTGCCCCCGATGATCTCGCCGATACCGGGGACCAGCACGTCCATCGCCGCCACGGTGCGCTCGTCGTCATTGAGGCGCATGTAGAACGCCTTGATCGACTTGGGGTAGTTCACGATGACCAGCGGGCGACCCACGACCTCCTCCGTGAGGTAGCGCTCGTGCTCCGACTGCAGATCGACTCCCCACTCGACGTCGAACTCGAAGCTGCGCTTCGCGTCCTTCAAGCGGCGGACGGCGTCGGTGTACTCCATCACCTCGAAGTCCGCCGCGACCATCGACTCCAGGCGCTCGATGCAGCCCTTGTCGACTCGCTTCGCGAAGAACGCCAGATCGTCGGCCCGCTCCGCGAGCAGCGTGGTGAAGATCGACTTGAGGAAGTCTTCCGCCAAGGCGATGTCCTCCTCGAGTCCGGCGAAGGCGATCTCTGGTTCGACCATCCAGAACTCGGCCAGGTGGCGGCGCGTATGCGAGTTCTCCGCCCGGAAGGTGGGCCCGAAGGTGTAGACCCGCGACATCGCGAGGCAGTAGGCCTCCACGTTGAGCTGGCCCGAGACCGTCAGGTGCGCTTCGCGGCCGAAGAAGTCCTGGGAGAAGTCCACCGCCCCGCGGTCGTCCAGGGGCGGGTTGACGAGATCGAGGGTGGAGACCCGGAACATCTCGCCGGCGCCTTCGCAGTCGTTCGCCGTGATGATCGGCGTGTGAATCCAGAGGTAGCCGTTGTCGTGCAGGTAGCGGTGCATCGCCTGGGCGAGGGTGTGGCGCACCCGGGTCACCGCGCCGATGAGGTTGGTGCGCGGGCGCAGATGGGCGACCTCGCGCAGGTGCTCCATCGAGTGCCGCTTGGGCTGCATCGGGTAGCTCTCCGGGTCGTCGACCCAGCCCACGACCTCCACGCTCGACGCCAACACTTCCACCGACTGGCCCTTGCCCTTCGATTCGACGAGCTCTCCGCGGACGCGGATCGCGCAGCCCGCCGTGAGGCGGCGCACCACGTCCTCGTAGTTGGGGAGCTCCGCCTTGGCGACCACCTGGATCGGCGCGAAGCAGGAGCCGTCGTGCAGATGGATGAAGGAGAGACCCGCCTTCGAGTCCCGTCGGGTGCGAACCCACCCCTCCACACAGACCTGATCGCCCGGGCGGCCCTCGTGCAGCGCACCGGCGACGCGAATCGATTCCACACCGACCTCCTCGATAGGGGGCGCAGAGGGTAGATCCGCTCGCGCCGCGAGACAATCGCCGGATCGGGCCCCCCCCGTTTGGTCGACCCAGGGCAGATTCTCCAAGCGCCGGACCGTGGAACGCGCCTATCCTCACGGCATGAGGAGCCAGCACCCCGACGTCGATCTCGGCCGCGACGACGACGCCGCCCCCCCCGAGCCCGGCCCACCCCGATACATCGCGAAGGGCATCTTGCCCTTCACCGACTCGAGCCTGTGGGCTGTCCTGTTCGCGTTCGTCGCCCACATCGCCACCTTCCTGGCGGTGGTGATGCTCAAGCTCTACCGCGACCACAGCGTCGCCGGCGCGGCTGTCCTCGCGGTGCTGCTCGTGCTGAGCACGGTCCCCATTCGTGACGAGCTCGCCTGGCGCAAGCGGCTCGGGATCGTGACGGCGCTGGTCCTCGGCACCTGGACGCTCGGCGTGACCCTGGCCTGGCTGGCCGACACCTATGGTGTCTACTAGAGACGCCTCGGCGAGCCCGGTGAGCTGGGCTCACGCCCGCCGCGCGGCTATGGTCCTGCCCCGTTTCTCCAGACAGTTGAGTTAAGCGGCCAGGGCCGCTTCCTG
>CAYOBQ010000173.1:0-21209 GCA_964402225.1 uncultured Nannocystaceae bacterium
GAGCTGACCGCTGAGTGCTGAAAGCCCTCCACACTCCCTCCGTCAGAATCGGGACATGCACCCGGTTCCAATAGCGTGGAGCTGTCCGACGGAGGCGGTGTGCGCTGGTTGATCGTGTCGTTTCTGGCGTTGGCGTGCGCCGACGGTCGTGACCGCACGGCCTCGACGGCGTATGTCCGGCCGCCCGTGGGGGAGGCCGACGCCGCGCTGAACGTCCCCGAGACCGCGCCCGAGGCGCTGACCACGCCGCGCACCATCACCTGGAAGCAGGACGTCGTCGTCGGCCGGCGTTGGTGGCATCGCGCGACGGTCGGCAACGTGGGACGGGAGACGCTGCGCGTCGACGCCATGGGGATCGACGGCGATGGGTTCGCGATCCGCGTCGGCGACGTGTGGTTCGCCGACGACCCGATGCTCGTCGATGACCCCGACGGAGACGGCGTCCCGGGGATCGTCGAGGGCAGCTTCTTTCAACCCAAGATCTACTTCATCCCGGAGCGCGCGGGGCCCCACGAGGCGGTGTTCTGGCTGCGCACCAACGATCCCCGCTCGGCGCGCTTCGAGGTGGCCCTCCAAGCGCTGGCGCTCGACCGGCCCCCCTGCGCGCCCGCGGCCCCGGACCCGTTGGACTTCGCCGACGTCCCCCTCCAGGTCGAACGGACTCGGCAGGCGGTGATCACCAACTGCAACGAGGGGCCGCTGCACATCCTCGCGATCGAGCCCAGCGAGGGGCCCTTCAGCGTCGCCGAGGCGCTCCTGGAGCAGCTCCCCATCCGCATCCCCGCGCCGGAGGACGTCTTCGACCAGCCGTCCGCGGGGCTGCCGGTCCAGTTCGCGCCCGTCGGTCTCGGCGAGATCCGCGGGGCGCTCTTCGTCCAGACGGATGACCCGGATTCGCCGCAGCGCTCCATCGAGTTGAGCGGTGTCGGCGTCCCCAACCGGTGCCCCGTAGCGCGGGTCGAGCCCGGCGCGGTGCGCGCGGCTCTAGGCGATCGGGTCGAGCTCGACGCGGGCGGATCCACCGATCCCGAGGGGCAGGCCCTCACGTGGGCCTGGTCGCTGCCGCGCCGGCCCGATGGCTCGGGCGCCGTGTTGTGGCGGCCTCCGGGTCATCCGCTCGGCCGGCCCCCCCCGAACGGCTTCTCGCGGACCGCGGTGTTGGTGCCCGATGTCGTCGGCCGCTACCGGGCGCAGCTCGACGTGGAGGACGAGGCGGGCAACCTCACGTCGGCCTGCGGGGAGGTCGCGCGCTCGATCGTCGACGTGGAGCTGCCGCGGGACGGGCTGGTCGTGGAGCTCACGTGGGACATGGAGCGGCCCAGCGAGGTGGGCACGGATCTCGACGTGCACCTCCTGATGCCCGGCGGGGAGTTCTTCTCCCGCGCCACCGACACCTGGGCGGCCAACCCCCAGCCACCCTACGAGGCCGCGGAGGGCCTCGGCCCTCGGCTCGCCGTGACCACCGACGGCGGTGGACCCGAGATCCTGCGCTTCCCCGCGCCCGAGGGCGGCGCCAGCTACGTGCTCGCCGTTCACTACTTCCGGCAGCACGATCTGGAGTCGGAGTTCGACCACGGGGCGAGCACCGCCACCGTGCGCATCTACGCCCACGGTGAGCTCGCGTGGACCTCCCCCGCGCGCCGCATGGAGGCCGTCAACGGCTTCTGGGTGGTGGGCAACATCGAGTGGCCGGGGCCGCGCGTGGAGCTCGTCGACCAATACCGGCAGCGCCGGCCATGAAGAGGATGCTCTTCGCGGTGGCGCTCGCCGGGTGCTTCGACAGCAACGCCGACGGCGCGGGGAGCGGGCGCGGCTCGCTCTTCGACGGTGGCCTCTTCGATCGCCCCAGCATCCGGCTCCGCCCGGACCGGATCGGCTTCGGGCGGGTGCTGGTGGGCACGCCGGCGCGGCGAACCGTGCGGATCGAGAACACCGGCGCCGGCGTCCTGCGGATCAGCGGTCTGGCGCTGGCCTTCGGCGGCGACCGCTACCGGCTGCGGATCGGCGGCCAGCCACCGGCGTCGGTGCTCGACGACCCGGACCAGGACGGCGCGCCGGGCCTCGATCCGGGGTCGAGCTTCGAACTCGAGGTGACGCTTCTGGCGGCGAGCGTGGGCAAGGCCCTCGGCTCGTTGGTCGTGGCGAGCAACGATCCGGCGCGCTCGGAGGTCGAGGTGGTCCTGGTGGGCACCGTGAGCCGGCCGCGCTGCCTCGATCTGCCGGCGGAGGTGAGCTTCGACGACCTCCGGGTCGGCCAGGCGCAGGAGCGCATCATCGAGCTCGAGACGTGTAACGACAATCACGTGACGGTGGAGGCCGTCCACGTAGAGGGGGCCGGGCCCTTCGATGTCTCCGCGCCGCTGCCGCCCTTCCGGGTGCCGCCGGCCCAGGAGGCCGTGGTGCACTTCGCCCCTCGGGCGCCGGGCCCGTTCGAGTCGAGCCTGCTCGTGACCAGCGACGACGACGCCGAGACGGATCAGCGGGTTGTGTTGCGAGGTGTGGGGGTCGTCAACGAGTGCCCGGTGGCGGACGTGGGCGCCGAGCAGCTCACAGGGCTGCAGGGGCGGAGGGTGTGGCTCGACGGACGCCGCTCGACGGATCCCGACGGCGTCGATGGACGCCCGCTCGAGTACCACTGGCGCACCCGGGAGGCCCCCGCGGCGGTGAGGTTTCTGGAGAGCTCGCAGGGCAGCCCGGACGACCCGCGGACGCCGCGCGTGACGTTTGTGCCCGAGGCCGCCGGGCGCCACGTCATCGAGCTGCGCGTCACCGACGAGCGGACCCCGGGAGACGCGCTACTCCAGTGCCCCGCGTCGGTGGGCGTCGTGTGGTT
This sequence comes from uncultured Nannocystaceae bacterium, assembly GCA_964402225.1. Taxonomy (GTDB): domain Bacteria; phylum Myxococcota_A; class Bradymonadia; order UBA7976; family UBA1532; genus CAYOBQ01. The sequence goes on from CAYOBQ010000173.1 coordinate 2,834, forward strand.
GCAGGTGGAGCGCTTTCCGCGGCCGGAGCTGGAGGTCGAGCTCTCGTGGATCACCCCGGGCTCACCCGATCCGCGACGACCGGGGAACGAGGTCGAGCTGCTGTTGCGCCACCCCCTCGCCGCCGGGTGGGACGACGAGCGCTACGTGTGCACCATCGGGTCGGACTGCGCGGACCGAGTCTGGGATCCCCCGGAGGGGAACCCGATCCCGCGGGCCTTCGGTCGGCAGGATCCGCCCGTGATGGCGGTGGAGGTCGTGCGAGCCCGCCGGACCGAAGGGCGCCCGTACCGAGTCGCTGTGCACTACAAGAGGCGCTTCGACGTCGACGAGTTCGACTACGGGCCAGCGTTCCCGCGGGTGAGGGTGCGCTCGAACGGCGCCTTCCTCTTCGACAGCGGGGTGGCGTTCCCCGAGTACGCGCTGGGCGAGCAGGGGACGGTGTGGGAGGTGGTGGACTTCGGGTGGCCCGCGGGGCGGGTGGTCGTCGTGAACCGGACGCGCCCGGGACCTCCCTGATCACGCCTTCGCGCGTCGTCGGCGCCACCAGAGGGCGGCGGGGACCGCGGCGAGCGCCCCCATCAGCAGCGGGAGCCAGCTCGTGGGATGTCGGAGGTGGACGCCGATCTCGCTGTCAGCCGCGTCGAAGCTGAAGGCGTGGATCTCACCGTCGGGTCGTACGATCTGGCCCGAGGCGCCCAGCGTCAAGCCGTGCGCCTGTGCGCGCCAACGTATCGCGAGGTGGTTGGGCTCCCCGGCGCAGCGGACAACCGCGAGCACTCGAACGGCGCGCGTCGAGCGGGGCTTCGTGAGGTCGGGCTCGGTGGGGCAGAGGCGGCGGTCGGCGCGGATCTCCAGCCAGGTGGAGAGGTGCTCCTGGGCGTAGTCGAGCAGCGCGCGGTCGAAGCCGCTGGCGTCGTGGGCGGCCTCGGGCGTCCAGCCGGCGAGCTGCGCGATGTCCCGAGCGTCGACGTCCAGCACGACGCCGATGACGTCGTCGGCCCGCAGGGCCAGCTTCAGCCGGGCGTCACCGCGCTCGTGGGCGGAGGCGGTGGTTAGCAGCAGCGCCACGAGCGTGGCAAGGCGAGTCATGCGTCGGCGGGCGGTGCGCCCCGGTCGCGCAGCGAGCTCAACAGGAGCCCGATGCCGCCCACGAAGAGCACCAGGATGGTGATCAGCGAGAACGCGCTCATCTCCGCGAGGCGCAGCGTGATGTTCGAGAGGACGCCGAAGCCCATCGCGACGACGGAGCCTCCCGCCAGGAGCCAGCCGATGGGGTTCCGGCCGTTGTAGAAGACGATGCCGATGCCCAGGACGAAGGGGATCAGGACCATCCCGGTGGTGACGCCCATCCCGCCCATCTGGAACATCGAGCTGCCGAAGCCGAAGTGGGTGTGGACGCGGATGTTCTCCAGGAAGAGGTAGCCCCCGCCCAGCAACATCACCGTGCCGATGATGAAGCGGCCCGCGCCGCCTTCCGTACCGCCAGCACCTCGCATGCGTCCTCCCTCACCAAGCCTGGGGACACGGTGGGCACTCGCGCGCGACCCGTCAAGGTCGTATGGTGTCGCCGCTTTTGAGCTGACCTGGAGCAAAGAGAATGCGAATCCTGCTGAGCCTGTGCCTCGTCTCGTCCCTCGTCGCGTGTGAAGAGAGCAACGCCAAGGACGCCCCGAAGAAGACGACGGAGAGCGCCGAGCCCGCCAAGACGAAGAAGAAGACGACGGTGAAGGCGCCCCTGACGGAGCCCGCCAAGCACGCGGCGACTGCCCCCGCGAAGTACGCCGTGAAGCTCGAGACCACCAAGGGCGACATCATCATCGACGTCACCCGCGAGTGGTCTCCCAACGGCGCCGACCGCTTCTACAGCCTGGTGAAGGCCGGCTACTACGACGACGTCGCCTTCTTCCGCGTCATCTCGGGCTTCATGGCCCAGGTCGGTATCAACGGCGCTCCCAAGGTCAACGCCGCGTGGCGTCAGGCGCGCATCAAGGACGACCCCGCCAAGCCCGGCACCGGCAACAAGCGCGGCTTCGTCACCTTCGCCAAGACCGGGGCCCCGAACAGCCGAACCACGCAGTTCTTCATCAACTTCGGGGACAACTCGAACCTCGATCGCATGGGCTTCACGCCCTTCGGCAAGGTCCGCGACATGAAGACGATGGACCAGATCTACAGCGGCTACGGCGAAGGTGCCCCCCGCGGGCGGGGCCCCGCACAGAACCGGGCGCAGAGCGAGGGCAACGCCTACTTCCGCAAGGACTTCCCCGAGCTCGACTACATCAAGCGCGCCACCATCCTCGAGAAGTAGCTATCGATAGTCCGGCTGGAAGACCGGCTTCGGTTTCGCCGGGCGTGGCAACGCGGGCGCTTTCGGCCGACGCCGACGTCGCGTGGCGCGCGTCGGGGTCACCGGCTTTGGCCGCGCGTCCTCGATCTCCACCAGGGAGGAGGCGCCGGACCGGTGAGTCAGCGCGCCGCGCCCACCCCCCACGAGCGTGAGCGCCCCCACCTCGGGATCGCACCCCACGAGGAAGGCCCCCGCGGCCCGGTAGAGCGCGGATGTGCTCGCGCTGGGAGCCTCCAGCTCGGGCAGGCCGAAGCGGGCGAGACCCTGCGTGCGGCGGTCGACGATCTTGAGCAGCGCGTCCATCGGGAGCCCGCCGTCGGCGCGCGGTCGCACCCACTCGTCCCTTTCGCGGCGCCGCTTCAGCAGCGGGTCGACCAGCGTCGCGCCGTCGGCGCGCAGGCAGAAGGCGGCGGCGATGTGGAGCCCGGCGGCGTCGTGGCAGTGGCCCGCGGCGGGCGTCGCCAGGCGGACCCCGGTGCCCTCCGGCGTGACGCTCGTCACCACGCCCTTCCAGGTGACGCTCAAGTCGCCCAGCCCGGTCACGGCGGCGGCGTAGTCGAGCTCGCCGAGGCACTGACGCAGCGCGTCCGCCTCCGGGGCCGCGCGGTCTTCGACGCGCCAGACGAGGGAGGCGGGGGCGTCCGGCCTGCGGACCGGGGCGGCGACGTCGGGAGAGGCCGCGTCCGCTGATCCCGCGTCGACCGCGTCCCGGCCCCCGGGCTCGTAGAGCAGCAAGCCAAACAACGCGGAGGCCAGCAGCCCGATCCAGAGCGGATAGAGCCTCGAGAGGTGTCCATCATTCAACCCGTCAGTCGCCGTGGGGGTTGGGCCCGAAGTGGCCGTGGTAGACGTCATCGCGGCCGATGAACCGCGCCCCCGCCGTCAGATCGACGTGGAAGTGGTTGTCGTGCGCCGCGTTGAAGTTCGGCGTGAGCACGATGTTGAAGACCCGTCGGCGGAACATGTCCTGGCCCAGCTCGTAGAGCCAGCGCCCCTCGGCGGTGCGGAAGTCCTCGGTGTCGTGCTCCCAGTGGTCCTCGACGTCGTAGACGTGTCCGTCGGCGGTTCGAAACCACTTGAGATCGATCGCCAGCCCCAGCCCGTGCTGCGACAGCTCGTCGGTGTTCCCGATCTGGCGGCAGTTGTAGGTGCCGATGTGGCCGACCGTCGTGACGTTGCGCTCGCGCAGGAGCACCGAGAGATCCGCCAGGGCGTTGGCGAGGTGGCAGCTCATGTACATCGGTCGCGGCGAGTCGTGCTCGACGTACTGGAAGTCTACGCCGCCGATCGGGCTCGACAGTCGAACCGGGCCGTCGATGTCGCACACCAGGTCCGGGCGCCCCGCGGGGCTCTCGCGGTTGTTGGCCGCCTGCGCGTAGTTCAACCCGTGCCCGTCCATCTCGGCGAAACACCCGAACTCGTTGGGATCGGGGGGCGGCGGCTCGCCGGGGACGCAGACGCCGCGCCGCGTGCCTGGCTCCTGGTACCGCTCGCGCGCCTCGCAGTGGTAGCCCGGCCGGCAGCCCGCGCCCTCCGGGAAGGCGTCGTGGTCGCAGCGCTGAACACACGCGCCGGAGCCGACGACGAGGTCGTCGATGCAGAAGGTGACGGGCATCCCATCACGGTCGGGACACACGCGGTCACAATCGAGGCTGCACATGCCCCGCGGGTAGCCCTCGTCGTCGTGGAGGCAGAAGGCTTCGGCGTAGTCGCAGTCCTGGTCCTCGCCGCAGGGCCCGCCGATCCAGCCCGCGTTCACGCGGGGGTCTGGAGGCAGCTCAGGGTCCGGCTCGGGGTCGGGGGCGGCGTCCGGCTCGGGGTCGGGGGCGGCGTCGCCTTCGGGGGCGGCGTCGCCTTCGGGGGCCGCGTCTGGTCCCGAGTCGAGCTCCGGGCGTGGGGCGGCGTCGGGGGCCGGGCCGCCGATGGACGCGTCCGGCGCCAGCGAGACGCGGGCATCGTCGCCGCCCATCTGCGCCCGCCTTGGGTCGTCGACGACCATCAGCGTGTCGTCGCGGGCCGGGTCGGCGCAGGCCAGGAGCCACGAGGTGGCGATGAGGAAGAGGGGTCGATTCATGGGCGCGCTCCGCTCGGGATTGTGCACATCGCGAGGTGCTCGCGCCAGGGACGGAGGTACCGCGGGCCCTTTGCATGCGGGCGAGCGCGGTGTAGAGATCGTCGATGGTCTCCAAAAAGCTCCGCCCGTTTGGCACCACCGTCTTCAGCGAGATGACCGCCCTCGCGATCGAGCACGGCGCGATCAACCTCGCCCAGGGCTTCCCGGACTTCGAGGGCCCCTCCTTCGTGGTGGACGCCGCCGTCGACGCCCTGCGCGGCGGTCACAACCAGTACGCGCGGTCCCAGGGGCACCCCCGCCTCGTCCACGCCGTCTCCGAGCACGTCGCGCGCCGCAGCGGTCTTCGCTACGACCCGCTGGCCGAGGTCGGGGTCTTCAGCGGCTGCACCGAGGGGCTGATGTCTTCGATGCTGGGTCTGCTCGACCCGGGCGACGAGGTCGTCTTCTTCGAGCCGTTCTACGACAGCTACCCGGCCTGCGCCGCGATGGCCGGCGCGACACCTCGATTCTGCCCGCTGCGCTTCCCGGACTTCGAGTTGGACATCGACGCCCTCGGCGCCCTGTTCAACGAGCGCACGCGGCTGCTGGTGCTCAACACGCCCCACAACCCGACGGGGAAGGTCTTCGGCACAGACGAGCTCTCGGCGATCGCCGAGCTGTGCATCGAGCGGGACGTGGCGGTCCTGACGGACGAGGTCTACGAGCAGCTCGTCTTCGGGGTGCCGCACGTCTCGATGGCCGAGATTCCGGGGATGCGCGACCGCACCTTGGCGCTGTCCAGCGCCGGCAAGACGTTCAGCTTCACCGGTTGGAAGATCGGCTGGTGCACGGGCCCCGCGTCGATGGTGGCGGCGGCGCAGGCCGCCCACCAGTTCGTGACCTTCGCCACCGCCACGCCGCTGCAAGTCGCGATAGCGCAGGCGCTGGAGTGCGACGCCTCTTTCTACGAGGGGCTTCGCGAGGCCTATACCGAGCGCCGTGACTTCCTCGTCGGCGCGCTACGAGACGTGGGCTTTCGGGTGGCCGTCCCCCAAGGCACCTACTTCGTCCTCGCCGACTTCACCGACCTCTGGTCTGGAGACGACGTCTCGTTCGTGCGTCACCTCTGCACGGACCACGGCGTGGCGGCGATCCCCCCCAGCGTCTTCTACCGCGCCGAGCCGGAGGAAGGCCGGCGCCTCGTACGGTTCGCCTTCTGCAAACGGATGGAGACTCTGCAGGCCGCCGCCGAGCGCCTCTCGGGGCTCGTGCGATGAGGGTCGCAGGGCTACAGACCGACATCGCCTGGGAGGATCCGGGCGAGAACTTCGCCCGCGCCGAGGAGCTGCTGCTCCAGGCGGTGGCGGCGGGCGGCCGCCTCGCGGTGCTCCCCGAGATGTTCGCCACCGGCTTCTCGATGAACGCCGACGCGATGGCGCTCCATGGCGCCGTCGTCCGCGAGTGGCTCGAGGAGGCCGCCACGCGCCACGACCTCTGGCTGCTCGCGGGGCTGGCCGAGCCGGGCCCCGACCGCCCCCGCAACGCCGCGGTCCTCTATGACCCGAGGGGCACCGAGCAGCTCTGCTACCACAAGATCCACCCCTTCGGCCTCGCTCGGGAGCACGAGCACTTCGACGGCGGCACGGTGCTCCCGACCGCCGAGGTCTGCGGCGTCCGCGTGACGGCCCTCGTCTGCTACGATCTTCGTTTTCCAGAGCTCTTTCGAGCGCGCGCCGACGAGACGGACCTCTTCGTGGTCATCGCCAACTGGCCCGAGCCGCGCCGCGCCCATTGGTCGACGCTCCTGCGCGCCCGGGCCATCGAAGCCCAGGCCTACGTGCTCGGAGTCAACCGCGTCGGCAGCGGCAACACCCTGCGATACTCGGGCGATTCGGCGCTCTATGACCCTTCGGGCGAGCGCGTCGTGGCGCGCGCCGCCCAGCCCGGCGTGCTGGTGGCGGACGTCGACATCGAGGTCGTCAGCGCCGCCCGCGAGAGGTACTCGTTCCTCGCGGATCGAAGGCCGGAGGTCTACCGCTGGTTGTGAGGTGGGGCGAGGGGGACCGTTCCTGCCTGGCGGTCCCCCGGGGGAGGCGCTTGCCTACTTGCGGGTCCAGATCCAGCAGCGCTTGTTGTCGGCGTCCTTGCTCTTCTCGAAGGGGAGCGTCACGCCGTGCTTGGGGGCCCATCGCGCCATGGCGCCGGTCAGCCCGCCCATCGCCTTGGAGCTCTTGAGGCCGAGCTCGGAGACGGCCTCGTCCACCGAAAGCTGACCGCGCGCCTCCAGCAGAGTGAGGAACTTGCGCGACGGCTCGGGCAGCGCGGTGAAGTACGCGTCCCACCCGTCGTCGCCGGTCGCCGCCGGGGCCGGGGCCGGGGCCGGGGCCTTTGCGGCCTTCGCCTTGGCCGGCGCCTTCGCCTTGGCCGGCTTCGCGGCGGGCGCCGGGGCCTTCGCGGGCGTCGGTGCGGGGGCTGCGGCGGCGGCGCGGGGTGCAGCGGGGGTGACTCCGTGACCGCCCAGGCTGACCATGAGGTCAGAGAGCGCCTTGGCGACGCCCGGACGTTGGAGAGCCTCGAAGGGAACCTCGATCTGAATGGACATGTGTCATCTCTATTGAGAGTGGCAGGAAATGGAACGGCGCGGAGGAAAGCACATTCCCTGACTCGGATCAACGTCTGTCGAACGCCAACGCTCAGGAACCTGACAAACCTCGGATATAGGACGAGAGCAGCGGGGTCGTGCTCGGCTGTGAGGCCATGGGCGCGGGGGGCTCCGGCGGCGCGATGGCCTCCGGCGGCGCCGATGGCGGCTCGACAGGCTCCGCCTTTGGCGGAGGCGGCGGATCGGCGCGCTTCACGGGGGGGGCCTCGGCGGGCGGCGGGGGCGGCGCCTTGGACGCGTCCGCCTCGGCTCGACCCACGGGCTCGGGTGGGGGGGCGTCTTCGCGGGGCCGCACGTCGCCGGCCTCGGTGGCCTCCGCGCGAGCCGCCTCCGACCGCTCCACCCGAGCCTCCGCCTCCTCCTCGACGTTCTTCCGTTGCTTCGCCGTCGCCTCCCGCGCCTGCTTGCCCTCATCGGCCCGCAACTCGCGGAGCTCGACGCGCGCCTGCCCCGCCGCCTGTGACGCCCGCGCCGCCACCGCCCGGTCGGCGCCGGAGGGCTCGGCGGGCGCCAGCGCCGCCCGCCGGACGCGGTCCATCTTGGAGATCGTCGCCGCTGGGTCGCCGGTGTTCGCCGAGATGTCGATCGGCACCTCGCCGCCGACCGCGTAGCGGCGCCCGTCGGGTCCGCTCTGGTAGGTGAAGCTGATGGAGCCCGTGAGGGCGCCCCCCACCGACTTGTGGGCCTGCTCGTGGGCTCGCACCTCGCGGTCGCGCGTCTCGAGGGAGTCGACCTGGCGCAGCTCGGAGCCCGTCAGGCCCTTGGGGTTCTCCGCCGATCGCCGCGCTCGGCGGTCTTCGGCGGAGGTGGACTCGGGGTTGACGTCCTCCGGGTCCCTCGCCTCCTGGCCGTCCGCCTCCTCGGTCGTGGTGGCGGCGCGGCGCCCGGCCTGCGAGATCTCCACCGGATCGGCGCTCGCCCGCTCGCGGCCCTCGGCCTCGGGGGCTTCGGTGCGCTCGAACACGTCGAGGGCCGCGCGCTTCGTCGCCTCGGCCTCCGCCGGGCCGCGCTCGAACTGGGTGGCGTCCTGCGACTCGCCGTCCTTCGCGGGCGCGTGCACGCCGTCGGCGAGGGTGGGCTGGACCTCGGCGGCGTCCGCTGCCCCGCCGCGGGGCCCGTGCTGCGCCTCCGCGCCGTGGCCGCGCGCGAGCGTGGGCGCCACCTGGGTGAGCGCGCCTCCGAGTTGAGCTGGTCCGGGCATGGCTCCCTCACGCTTCGAGGGCGGGTTGCAGGTGCCCTCATCGAGGTCATCGTCGGGGTCGGCTTGAACTTTAGAAAAAAGATCGTCGAGGGCGATTTTTTCTTTCACGGGGCGTCGAGCGGTGCGGTAGCCCGTGGGTCGTATGCGGTGTCTTCCCCTACTCGTCGTGCTCTCGCCGCCGGCCTGCACGATCGAGCTGCCCAACCCGATGAGCCTCGTCGTCGACGAGGGCGACGCGATCGTTGGCGACGCGCCCCTCCTGGACGTGCCTCCACCTGACGCCGCTGTGGACGGCCGGCACCCCGACGTCGCGCCGCCAGACGCCGCCCTCGATATCGCGCCGCCAATGGACGGCCCGGTAGACGTCGCGGCCCCCGAGGACGGCCCCGTCCCCGACGTGGCCCGGCGCCCCGACCTGGACCCCGACGCCGCCCCCGACGGCGCGCCCGATGCGGCACGCCCGGACATGCTCGACGACCGCGACCCGGATCTCGGCGAGCTCCCGGACGCCGCGCCGGACGCAGCCCCCGACGCGGCCCCAGACGTCGGCCTCGACGCCGCGTCGGACGCGGCCCCTGCTCCCTGCGAGGCCCTGGCGTGCTTCGGGGGTGGTGGGCGCTTTGGCGTCGCGCCGTGCGCCGAGGCGCCGGTGGCCGACTGTGGGGCCGCGGCGTGGGCGCTGTGTGACTGCGACTCGGGCGGGGACGTCCGCCTCGTCGCCGAGTCTCCCCCGGGGGCGGGGTCCCTGCGTCGAATCACGGTCGTCGGGCGCGGGCTCGAGGGTCTCAGCCTGAAGCTGGGTGAGCTCTGCGTCGGGCCCCCGGGTGAGAGCTGCCGGGCGCGCGGCACCTGCGGTGGAGACACCTTCTTCGTGTGGGAGATCCCGGAGGGGGCCGCCCCGGCGGGCCAGTATCGCGTGGAGGTCCGCTCCGGTGACCTGGCGGGATCCTGTGGGGTCGATGGGCGCGGCTTCGTCGAGGTCGAGTTCGAGGCCGAGTGGCTGTGACAGCCGACGACCTCATCGACGCCGTGGTCGATCTGCAACACGATCTCGGCAAGTACCTGCGCCTGCCGATCTCGATGCTGCCGGTGGACGCGACCCCCGAGGCGGTGCGAGCCGCGGCGTCCGAGGCCTTGCTACAGACCCGCCGCGGTCCGTCCGGCGTGACCCCGGCGGCGGAGATCTGGGCGGCCTTTGTCGAGGAGGTCGCCGGTGCCCTCGACCAGCGGCCGGAGTTTCGGCGGTTGAGCTGTGCGGTGGCGCAGGCCCTCGCCCACACCGGCGCCACGGACTCCGCCGATCCCGAGGAGCTCCGCGCCGATCTCGGGGCCGTCGGACCCGCGATTCGCGCCCTCGCGCGGGGGCTGTCGCGTGGCTGATCCCGCCCCCCGGCGACGCTTGCTACTGGTGGACGACGGCGAAGTCTACGCGCGCACGATCGGCGAGAGCCTCCCGGAGTTCGAGCTGGTCGATCCGGGCGCTGGCGCCGACCAACCCCGGATCCCGGACGGCGTCAGCGCCCTCGAGTTTCTGCGTCGCCGCGCAGGCGACGTCGACGTCGTGCTGCTCGATATGCGCTTCGATGTGCCCGAGGACCGGCTGCTGCCGCTGCCGGAGGCGCCCACGCTGCGCCGACGCCGCCGCTTCCAGGGCGTCGCGATCCTGCGCGCGATCCGCGAGGGTTGGCCCGAGCTTCCGGTGGTCTTGCTCACCTCCGTGGAGGACCTGGAGCTGGTCGACGTCGCCGACGAGCTGGCCAGCCTCTCGATGACCTACGTCCTCGACGGCGACGACCTCGAGACCCTGCGCATCCGCATCCACACCGCCCTCCGAGACACCGCGCGCGCCGCGGCGGAGGCCGGCGTGCTGTGGGGCGCCGACGAGTCGATGCGCGCCGTTCGGCGCCGGCTCCGGGTGCTCGCGCGGGGCCGGCTGCCGGTGATCCTCGAGGGCGCGACGGGGACCGGGAAGTCGTTCCTCGCCGAGCGCTTCGTCCACCCCGGTAGCGGGCGCTCGGGACCCTTCGTGGTCCTCGATCTGGCCACCGTCCCCACCGAGCTCGTCTCGGCCCACCTCTTCGGCGCCACCCGCGGCGCCTACACGGGCGCCGTCAGCGACCGGAAGGGCGTCTTCGAACTCGCCGACGGCGGGACGCTGTTCATCGACGAGATCCAGAACGTCCCCCTCGAGATTCAGAAGCAGCTCCTCCTCGTCCTCCAAGAGAACAAGGTGCGACCCCTCGGCAGCGCGCGGGAGATCGCCGTCGACGTGAAGGTGGTCGCGGCGAGCAATGAGTCGCTCGCGGCGGGCGTGCGGGCGGGGACGTTTCGCCCGGACCTGTACATGCGGCTGGGACCGGCGACCCGCGTGGAGCTCCCACCGCTGTGTGCGCGCCCGGGCGATCTGGAGTTCCTCGCGCGGCGCTTCGTGCGCAAGGCCGCCGACGATCCAGATGTCGCGGCCCTGGCCGACCAGGTGGCGGGCGTCGTCGGCCTCCCGCCGTCGCCGCGGCTGCGCCTCACGGTCGGTCGTCAGGACGCGGGGACCGGCGTCCTCCAGCTCGCGATCCCGGAGCCCGCCTGGCGACGCCTCGTGCGTCACCCCTGGCCCGGCAACCTGCGCGAGCTCTCGATGGTGATGCACAACCTCGTCACCTTCACGCTGGTCGCCGCCGTCGACGCCATCGAGGTCGGCGCGCCCCTGCGCAGCCCGCGCCTCCAGGTCGACACCGGCCTCGTCAGCGAGCTGTTGGCTGGCACGGTCCCGTTGCCCGAGACCCCCGAGACCGGGGGTGATCCAGACCTCTTGCCGCTGCGCCTGCGGCCGGCGCCGACCCTCAACGCCGTCTCCACCGCCGTCGAGCGTCAGTACTTCCTGCACCTCTTCCGGCAATGCGACGGCGACTTCGGATCGATGGCCGAGCGTCTGCTGGGCGATGCCGAGCGGGGTCGCGCCGTGCGGCTCCGCTTCAATCAACTGGGGCTGAAAGTACGCGAGCTGCGGCGCGGTTGAGCAGAGCATGCGCCTGACGTTCCTGCTTCTCCTGCCCGCCGTCCTCGGGGCACAGGACGCCGGGACCGACGCCGAGCCTCAGCTCGGCGAGGTCACGGCGACCATCGACGTGGTGCTGCGCAAGATGGCGCGCGAGGCCAACCAGGCGGGGATCGACGCGACGCAGCGCAAGGACTTCCCCACGGCCCTCGCCGCGTTCCGTCGGGCCCACGACGCCGTGCCCGACGACGCGGAGATCGCCAACAACTTCGCCTACCTCCACTTCCTCTTGGGCAACCACGCCGAGGCCCGACGCCTCTATCGGCTCACGCTCCGTCTCGATGGCGGTCGCCGCGTCGCCCACATCAACCTCACGGAGCTCTTGATGCGCGAGGGCGCCGGGCCCGAGGAGCTCCGGGAGGCGCGCGGGGTCCTGCGAAGGGCCCGCGATCGACTGGGCAATGACGCCGAGGTCGTGCTCTGGCAAGCGCGCCTCGCGGCGCGTCAGGGCCGCACCCGCGAGGCCGAGCGGCTCTACTCGGAGTGGGGCGAGCTCGACACCGGCGGCGATCCGCTCTTCCTGGAGATCGGCGACTTCTATCGCGACACCGGCCGCCCGGAGGTCGCGCTGGAGTGGTACCGGCGGGTGAAGGGGACGGCGGGACCGCTCCAGGCGGCGGCGCAGCGCATCCGCGACATCGAGATCGAGCGGCGGGCGCGGAGCTACGGGTGGAAGCGGCCGACGCGCGCCGTGCCCGAGCAGGCTCAGACGCTCCGAGAGGCGGCCCGTGCGGCGCTGCGACAGGGGCAGCTCGAGGACGCGGCGCGGATGCTCGACGAGGCTGTCGCGATGGCTCCGCTCTTCGCCGGGGCCCATGCGGATCTCGGAGACGTTTACCAGGCGCGCGATGATGGGCTGCGCGCGGAGCTCTCCTATCTGCGCGCGCTCACGCTCGACGCTGGGGACGCCGACATCTCCAGCCGCCTGGCGGCGCTCTACACCGGGCAGCAGAGGCCCGCCGAGGCTGTGCGGTGTCTGCAACGGGCCCTCCAAGCGAGGCCGGATTGGACCCACCTCCAGCTCCGGCTGGCGAAGGCGTATCGGGCGGCGGGGGACATCCCCCAGGCGCGGGCCTGGGTAGAGCGCTACCTCGCCGAGCAGCCCGAGGACTCGCCCGACGAGGCCGCGGAGTCCCTGCGACGTGCGCTCGCGGCCCACGCCGGGGCGCAGACCACGCCCACCGCGCCCGCCCAACCGGAGCGGCGCGACGAGCGGGTCGCCCGGGCGCGGGCGCTCTTCGACCGCAACGAGCCCGACGCGGCGTTGTCGGAGCTCGACGCGATGCCGGCGGACCAGATCGACGAGTTCGTCCTCAACCTGCGCGGGACCTTCATGTATCAGGCGGGGCGCATGGACGAGGCGGCGGAGGCCTTCACCGCGTCGCTGGTCTACGACGCCGGGCAGCCGGAGGTGCTGGAGCTGCTCGCCGCCGTGCGGCTGCGTCAGGCGCGGGCTGCCGAGGCTCGGGCGCTCTTGGAGCGGGCGGAGCGGGCGGGGGGGCATGAGGCGAAGTTGGGGCTCGCGCGCCTGGACGCCGCGGGTCATGGCGATGGGTGGCTCGCAGATCTGAGGCGCGGTCGTCGGCTGCGCGCGGCCCGCGACTCGCTCCGGGCCTACCTGGCTGGAGAGCCTCGGCGCCGAGGGGAGGCGGCGACGCTTCTGGGTCGTGTCGAGGCGCGGCTCCAGACGCTGCTCGCGTGGGGCGTCGGGCTCGTCGGCGGCCTGCTCGTGGTGCTCGGCGTCTCCGCCGTGAGGCTGTGGGGGGGGCAGGATCTGGGGGCCTTCGTGCGCCGCCACCCGGAGGCCGGTCCAGAGGTGCAGCGGGTGCTCGCGGGCGTCCGACACGAGGTGCTCAAGCACAACACGATGGTGCTCACGGGGCTGGTCGACGCGCTGGTGGCGGGGGACGAGGTGGGGGAGAAGGCGGCGTGGTGTCGGCGGAGCCTCCTGGGGGCGGAGGGGGGCGAAGAGGAGTCGGCGGTGGCGCGCCTGCGGGGCTACGCCGATCGTCTGATTCAGGTGGGGCGCGCCCACGGCGTTCGGCTGAACCTGAGACGGAAGGACCCGGCGCTGGGGGCGCTGTTGCGCGGCTTTCGCGTCCTCTCGAGATCGTCGGCGTTGTTGGAGCGCGCCGACAGCCTGGGACCCCGCGGTCGGCGGCGGCTCCTGCGAGCCCTCGAGCAGGCGACGCGGTTGCTCAACGTGGAGGGGTACGAGGCGGTGCGCGCGCTGTTGGACCAGCTTCGGATGCTCGACGTCGATGAGGCGCTGTTGCGCACGGTCTACGGCCGCGTGGTCCACGAGCCGGCCTTCGCCGCCGGTGACTTCGCCGAGCTCGAGCTCGAGCTCGAGGTGCCGCTCCCGTGCCGCGTCGCGGTGCCCCGCCATGCCTTCGAGGACGTGCTGGGCAACCTCGTGCGAAACGCGGTGCAGTCCAGCGTGCGCCACGGGGAGGGGGCGGTCCACATCGGCCTCGGGCTGCACCAGGAGGTCGACGCGATCACCGGGCTCGAGCGGGTGGTCTTCTTGATCCGCGACCGGTCGCCGCAGCAGCTCACGCCCGAGATGCTGCGTGGTCGCTACATCGAGGCGGGGCTGGGGCTGACGGCGGACCTCGTGTCGCGCTACGAGGGCACACTCGATGTGCGCGCCGGCGAGGCGCCCTGGACCAAGGCGGTGGTGGTGAAGCTGCCGCGCTTCGATGAGGGGGAGGACGATCCGTGGCAGAGCTAGATGCGCTGACGGTGCTGATCGTGGAGGACGGTGACGAGTACCGCGAGAACCTCACGCGCTTCGTCCCTGGCCCCACCTACTTGCAGGCGAGGTCCGGCGAGGCCGCCCTCGGCTTCCTCGAGTCGCAGCCGGTGGGGCTGGTGTACCTGGACATGCGCTTCGATCGCATCCCGAGGGCTGATCTGCTGGGCGATCACGCCGCGGCCACCAAGGAGCACAACGGCGATCCCGAGCGCGGCTGGCGCTACCTCCAGAACAACCAGGGGCTCTTCGTCCTCGACGCGCTCAGCCGCGCCGGCTACGGCCATCTGCCGGTGGTGCTCGCCTACGACTTCAGCCGCGAGGGCGCTCGCCTGCGCAACCTGCGCAAGCGCTACCCACGGCTGGTGTGGGTCCCCGACGCCGTCACGCCGGAGGAGATCCGCCTGACGATGGCTCGCGCGTTGGCATGAACGCTGCACAGAGTTGCTTCGCAACCCATGCTGGAGGCGAAATGCAGCTCATCATGACGATTCGTGAGGTCTTCGAACGGGCGGGTCCCGCCGCGGCGCTGATGCTTGGTACGGTTCTGGCGCTCGTAGGGGCGACATTGCTCGGCTATGGGTGAATCTATGATTGGTAGATTCTATCGGGTGGCGCGGACTCGCTGGACGAGGACCTTGATGACCCCCTTGGCCAACGCGGGGTAGAGGTCGAGGAGATCCTGGAAGTCCTCGCGGCCGATCCGGAACAGCACGACGTCGGTCTTCGCGCGGATGGTGGCGCTGCGCACCGTCTGATCGAGCACGGCCATCTCTCCGAAGCACTCGTTGCGGCCGAGCTCCGCGACGAGCTCGTCGTCCTTCTCCACCCGGACCAGGCCGTCGACGATGACGTAGAGGGCGTGGGCGTCGGCGCCCTGGGAGAAGACGACGTCGTCCTCCTCGAAGGAGGTCTGCGTGAGGATGTCGGCGACGGGGACGAGCTGCTGTGCGCTCAGCCCGTCGAAGAGCGGCACCGCCTTGAGCAAGAAGACCGTCTCCATCGTCTGCTCGGGCGTCATCTCAGTGCTCCCTGAGTCGGCGGCTGAGCGTGCGGATGATGCCGCGGCCCAAGGCCGGGTGCAGATCGATCTGCTCCTCGAACTCGTCGCCGTGAACGGCGAGCAAGCCGACCGCGGAGACGGCGCGAACCGAGGCGCTGCGGGGGGCGCCGTCGAGGATCGCCAGCTCTCCGAAGGCGTCTCGAGCGCCGAGGGTCGCCACGGGCTCGCCACCCTTGAGCACCTCCACCTCTCCCTGGACGACGAGGTACATCTTGTCGCCGGGATCACCCTCCCGCACGACGAAGTCCCCGGGGCCGAAGTGGACGGGTTTGACGATCGACGCCACCGGGAGCAGCGGTTCGCCGCTCATCTGCGAGAACATCGAGACGGTCCGCAGCAAGACGACCAGGTCGATGTCTCCGTCGCCTTGGGGCACCTCTCCCCCAAGCCCGCTCCAGGCCCAGACCCGCGTGAGCCAGGGGTTGTTCTCCCCCAGCAGCGCGCTGACGGCGTCTTCCCCCGGAGGACGCGCCGACAGGGGCGGGAGCGTGCTCGTCGAGTCGCGGTCGGCGAGCTTGACGAAGGGGCGAAAGGCGTCGTCGACGATGTGTTGGTCGAGCAGCTCGATGGCGTTGGAGCGGGTGCGTCGCAGCGGGCTGCGGTAGTAGAGGTAGGCGCGGTAGAGGGGGGCGCCGACGTAGTACAAAGAGAGCAGCAAGAAGGTGCGCTTCTCGGCGCGTAGCCGGGCGGCGTCCAGCTCGTTGCGGAAGAACTCGGCGCGGAGCCCGATGCCGCGGATCTGGAGCTCAATCTCCTTGTAGCGGCGCAGCAGATCGATCTCCCGGCTCGCCCCCTCGCCGAGCCAGCTCTGGGGCGGTCGCACCTTGGTCGAGCGGTCCCGGGCCAGCCGCCACAGCGCCAGCAGCGCATGGTCGCGGACGTTGGTGTCGGTGGAGCGCGCCTGGCCCATCAGCAGAGCCAGCGGGGGATCGTCCATGCGCTCGACGACGTTGAGCAACGTCACGCGCTGCATCAGGCTCAGCTTCCCGCCGCGCAGCGCCGCGGAGACGACCGGGAGCGCCGCGTCGCCGAAGCGCGAGAGGGCGTCGATCGCGGCGGGGCGCAGATCCCCGCGGTCGAGGGCGCGGATCAGCGGCTCGACGAAGCCGGGGAGCTGGAGCTGCCCCATGGCCTCGACGGCCTCCAGGCGGACGCGGATGTCGGGGTCCTCGAGCATCCGTGGCATGCCGGTCTCGGCGAGGCGGTCGGCGACGCGCCCGCGCAGGCCGCTGAAGTCGAAGCCGCCGGTGATGCGGATGGCGCGGGCGCGAATCTCGGGGCTGGAGTTCATCAGGTCGGCCTCGAGCTCGAGCTCGAGATCGGCGCGCTCGGCCTCGCTGGTGGGGTCGCGGGCACCAAAGCGTTGGCGCAGGGCCGCGGCGAGGGCGGCGACCCCGATGTCGTCGTGGTGGGCCAGGTCCATCGCCGCTTCGAGGACCTCCGGTGGATGCTGGGCGCCGAGCAGATCCAAGGCGCGGCGGAGCACCTCCGCGGGCTTCTCGGGGCGCAGCAGGCTGAGCATGAGCTCCTGGCTGGGGACCGTCCCCTGCTCGTCCATCTTCGCCAGCGCGCGGGTGGCGACGCGGGGGTCGCCGTGCATCGCGAGCAGCTCCAGCAGCGACGCGCGCACGGGGACCCGCAGCTCGAGGGCCACGACCAACGCCTGGCGGACCTCGTCGGGGCCCTGGGCTTCGTCGATGCGAGTCTCGACGTCGTCCACGACGTGGCGGCCCAACCCGAGGCGGCGGTAGTTCGCGGTGGCGGTGTCGACGCGGCGCGCGCGCAGGCCGTCGAGGAGCGCGCGGCGGTAGTGGGGGCCGATGCCGAGCCCGATCCACAAGACGACGCCGCCGGCGACGATCACCACCGGCGAGAGCAGGTGCAGCGTGTCGAAGCTCGGGACGAAGACCAACAGGCCCACCGACACGAAGACCGTCGCGAGTCGGTAGATCACGCCGTCGATCAGGGTCTTGGCGCGCTCGGCCTTGCGGGCGTCGAGGGGCGTGACCAGCATCTGCACGGCGTTCTTGGTGAGGGCGTACTGCCCGATGCGCTCCCCGAAGGCGATCGCGGCCATGACGTAGAATGCCCACGCAAGATCGCCGCGGAGGCCGGCGACCAGGTAGGCGACGCTCCCCGCGGACAACAGGAGCGCCACCCCCGACAGCGCGATGCCGATGCCCAGGATGCGCACGATGCGGCTCGTCGCGAAGAAGCTCACGAACAGCACGACGACGTTGCTCGCCCAATAGAAGCCGCCGAGGAAGGCGGCCATCGACTCCTTGTCGAAGTTGCGCTTCAGCTCACCGCTGAACTGGTAGTCGATCAGCACCGAGGCCGCTTGCATCAGGAAGACGAAGGCCGCGAGGCGGGTGAGCAGCGGGGTCTTGATGATGCTGCGGAAGCCGCGACCCACCTCGGACCGGCGGGCTCCATCGGAGGCGGGCTCGTCGATATCGGGGGCGTTCGCCGTCAGCGCGTCGACGACCCGGTGGATTCGGAGAAGGGGCCAACACAAGAGCCCCGCGGCCACCAGCACCAGGTCCTCCGCCTGTACGAAGTCGAGCTCCAGTACGAGCCGCGTCGCCGCCCCCCCCAACGCCGCCCCCGCGGTGGCCAGCCCCGCGAGGACCGGGATCAGGCGCTTCACTTGCCGGGTCGGGAGGGTCGTTGCGGCCATGTTCCAGGTCTGGACGATGATCAGATGCCCCATCCCCGGCGCCCAGACGAAGAGGGTGAGGGACATGAGCTCGCGGTTCACGGGGAACAGCGCCCAGAGGGCCACGAAGGAGGCGACCGCGACGCCGAGCAACGCGCGTGAGCGTCGTCGAAGGTCGAAGCGCTGCATCGCCTGGACGTAGGCCATGGCCGCGGCGGCGGTGAACAGGCCGGAGCCGAGCAGCACCCACGGCAGGCGCTCGAGGGGGTGGGCCGAGAGGAACAGCGACTTGGTGACCGACGCGATCACGATGGAGGCCGCCGCGACCACTGCGAAGGTGCCACCGAGCAAGCGGAGCACGGCGCCGTCCCCGGGCTCGATCGCGAGGAGGCTGCGGGCCTTGTCCTTCATCCGTCGGCGAAGCTACTACCTCGGCGCGTGGATTTCGACCCGGCCGCAAGTCCCAGATCTGCGGTCGTCTTTGGAGAGGCTGTCAGCTTTCAGCACTCAGCCGTCAGTTTGCTCAAAGGACGTTGACACCGTGAAGAACTTCCGGAAACTCCAAGTGTGGCGCAAAGCACAC
>CAYOBQ010000174.1:0-21099 GCA_964402225.1 uncultured Nannocystaceae bacterium
GGTTGGCGGGCGCGTGCAGCGCGCCGCGTCGCGACTCTGCCGCACCGTCCTAGCGGTTGGTGAGGAGCTTCTCGATAGTCTGGGCGTCCGCCGGCGGGAACTCGAACCGATCCATCTCGGCTGGGGTGACCCATTGCCAGTCGTGGACCCGTCGAGGGGTTATCTCCGTCGAGAGGAGCTCGCAGCGGTAGACGCAGAAGTCGAGGCTGTAGTCCTCGTACTCGTGCTTGATGAACATCGACAGCTTGCCAACGCGGACCTCGACGTCCATCCGTTCACGGAGTTCACGGGCCAGCGCCTGCTCGTCGGTCTCCCCCTCCTCGACCCGACCGCTCGGGAACTCCCACAACAATGGGAGAATCGCCGTGGGGCGCCGTTGGGTGATGAGGAAAGCCCCGTCACGCTCGATCTCGGCGGCAACGACCCGAATGCAGTTCTTGCTGGGGACCAACGTTGGGCTCCACGCAGGTGGGCGGTCTCGGAAACGCGGAATCTTAGGGAAGCCGGCCGGGATTGTCGAGCGCCGCTGCGTCAGGCCGGAGGCGCGTGCTTCAACGACGGGGCCTGAGCCGGAGCTTCTGTCCAGGGACGATGACGCTTCGTCGCCCCAGACCGTTCCAGCGCCGAAGCTCCTTCACCGACACGTTCGCGCCCTGGGCGATGGACCAGAGGCTGTCGCCCGCGCGGATGGTGTAGGTGCGGCGCTTCCCCTTCTTCTTCTTCGCGACCCGCCGCTTCTTCCTGGCCGGCTTCTTGGCGTAGGCCTGGGCCAGCCACCCCCTCACGGCGCGCTCCTTACCACGCGGCACCTCGAGAACAAACTCGCGGCCCGTGGGAAGCGTGTCGCCGCCGAGCTCGGGGTTGAGCTGCCGCAGGACCCGGTAGTCGACCCCACTGCCACGGGCCGCCGCGAGGAGGGTCACGACGTGCCCGGCGGGGACTCGGGTCTTCACGAAACCCCTGGGCGATCGGCTCCACCCGTCACCGTCGTCCAGATGAAAGTCGTAGCGCGGCAGATCGTCGAGGACCGCCTTGATGGCCAGGGCGCGAGGAACGTAGCGCTCGGCCTCCGTGTAGAGGTCGAGCCGCCAGTAGTCGTCGGTCCCCTGCTCTCGGATGGCGCGGCGCACGCGCCCCGGGCCCGTGTTGTACGCCGCCATGGCCAGACTCCAGCTACCAAACTGCCGGTGCAGCGCCTTGAGATAGGTCAGCCCCGCCTTGCTGGACGCGCCGAGGTCAGCCCGCTCATCCCAAGCCTTGGTCGGCTTCAGTCCGTAGTCCTTCGCGGTCCCCGACATGAACTGCCACCAGCCCTTCGCCGAGGCGTGGCTCGTGACCGCTGGCCGCAAGCCGCTCTCGATCACCGCCACGTACTTCAGGTCAGCGCACACCCCGACCTGCTTCGCCTGCGCCTCGATCACCGGGAAGACGCCATGGGCACGACGCGCCCAGAGGACCACCTGATGACGCTTGCCGAGGATGAGCAGCAACTCGCGCTCGAAACGCTCCGCGAGCCCTGGCGCGGTCGTGTCGATCTTCTCGCCGCAGAAATCGATCTTCGCCGGGAGCCGGTAGGTGCTCACATCTCGCGGACGCTGTGCCAGCGCGGCCTCGAGCTTCGCGATGCGGGCTTCGAGCTTCGCGACCGCCCCCGGCTTCGGGGCCTTCTTCTCGGCCAGCGCCTCACCGCCGAACAGCAACACCATCGAGATCAGGAAGAATCGCATGCGCATGGCTTGGACTCGGATCAGCATACCTATCCTACATCGTAGGCAGATGTGCGCGAGCGATCAAGGGCGCCAGATTCAGAGCTTGCCGATGCGCTCCCGGACGGAGTCTACCTCGACCACTCGGAAGCCGAAGTTCTCGTTGACCACCACCGCCTCACCCTGTGCGACGACCTGGTCGTTGACCGCGAGATCAATCAGGTCGCTCGCGAGCCGGTTGAGCTCGATGACCGAGCCCTGCCCAAGCTGCATCAGCTCGTGAATCGTCATCGCCGTGCGTCCGAGCTCGACCTGCAACTCGATGGGAATCGAGAGGATGAGGTGGATATTGCGTTGGTCGGCGGCGGCTTCGTCGAAGCCCTCCGCGACGGGTGCCTCGGGTCGGTACGGCCCCGGATCGGGTGGGATGTCAGCGGACGCCTCGAACGCTTCCTCGATCTCGGCGACATCGGCGGCGACCTCGTCGTCCGGCTCGTCATCGTCGCCCTGCATCTGCCCAAGCAGGGCATCGAGCTCGTCCTGGCTGAGGATATCCGCCATGGGCCGATGGTAGACTGCTTCGCGGGCCCGAGCCACTCGGGATCAATCAATGGGCGCTTCCACGATGCTGATGGGCCAAGGCGAGCACCCCTCCGACGCCGGCGGGGCCTTCTTCGTGGCCGGGAGCCTCCGCGGTCGTGTGCCGCGCGCGTTGGTGATCGAATGCGCGCGATGGGTTGGGGGCGCGCCGCTGTTCGAGCGACCCCTGCCGCTCGACCAGCCGGGCCTGGTGCTCACAAGTCGAGGGCCGAGGCTGCACGCCCCCGGCGAATCGCCGATAGACTGGCACGCTGGCTTCGCTCCCTGGCGGATGGCGCGGGGACGAGAGGAGACGCTCACCGCGGTGATGGACCTCCGGCCCGGCGCCGTGGTGCTCGACGCGACGCTCGGCCTCGGACACGACGCCCTCGTCCTGGCGGCGCGAGGTGCGCGGGTCTTGGCTGTGGAGCACCTGGCCCCGGTGCTGCTCTTCACCGCCCTGGGTCTCCACCGCGCCTACCCCAGCGAGACGCGCCGGATCAGCTTCCGCAGGGCCGACCACACCGACGTCATCGCCGCCCTACCGGACAACACCGTCGACCACGTCCTCCTCGACCCGATGTTCCCTCCAGACCATCGGGGCTCTGGACACAACCTCGCTCCCCTCCGCGCCCTCGCCGGCACGGCATCCCGGCGAATTGGTCTGATAAACAGACAAAGTGGTTTGTTTATCAGACCAATTGACGCGCTCCGTGTTGCTCGGCGGTCGGTGGTGCTGCGGCTCGCCAGGGGTGAGGCCGCGCCCGAGGGCGCCACGGTGGACGGTTCCAAGCGAGTGCGCTACGCGGTCTGGCGGCGAGGCTAGCCTTGCGGTACACGACCTCGATGATCCAATCCCTGCGAGCTGCGGTCCTCGCCGCGATCCTGGCCTCCGGTTGTACGGCGGTGGGGCATCGCCGAATCGAGGGCCCCGGCGTCGACTTCGAGGGACCTCCCGACCGACCTCGCGTGCTGCTCGTGATCATCTCTGGGCTCCGCAACGACACGCTGGTCAACTATCTCCGGGTGCTTCGCCAGGAGGACTTCGAGCCGTCGTGGCACTCCGGGCTCGCGCTGCTGGGCGCGGATGGGTTCACGATCGCCCCCTCCAGCCGCGCCGAAGCCCCGCTCCCGGCGGGGGGACTCGCGGCGCTCGCGACCCTGTTGACGGGCACCTACCCGGACCAACACGGCATCACCGGACAACGATTCGCCGGCTACGACTTCGAGGGGCGTGACGCAGGCCGCGTCTACTTCGAGGACGGCTTCCAACCAGCGGGCGCCTCGGGCACGCCCCTGTCTCGGCTCCTGCTCGCGCCCACGCTCTTTGAGCGTCTCGCCGGCGTGCGACGAACCGCGGCGGTCTTTCACCCGTTCGGACAAGGCGCCAGTTGGAACGTGCCGCGCGACGTGTTCACCACCGTCACCGCGCTCGCGCCCGATGACTCCGGCGCCGCCGCGTCGCCTCTGCTGGACGAGGGCACACGCGCGGGCGCGATCGAGGTGCTCCTCGCCGCGGACCCACCGGACGTCGTCAGCCTCGCGTTTCGAAGCGTGCTCACCGAGAGCTGTAGCCAACCGGACTCCGACTGCGACAGCGGACGCGGCGACCTCGCCCTCGTACAGCGCCACGCGCTCGAGGCCGTCGATGGGCACCTCTGGCGCCTGCTTCGCAAGTACCGCGCCGCACGGCCAGATGCATACGCAGCCACCACGCTGCTCCTCCTCGGCACCGGCGGCGTCCTCGACCGCCACGGCGGGGGGCCGGGACGCGGCGCGCATGCCCTCGACAGCGCCGCGGTCCGCGCACGGTTGGCGGGGCGCTCCGAAGGCGCCTGCGCCGAGTGGTGGCACGACGCCCCGATGCGATTCTCCCCCAGCGGCGCGTCCTTGTGGATCGACCTGGAGGATGCCCCCCCGGGGCAGCGCCGCGGACTACGGCGTGCCCTGGGCTGCGCCGAAGAGGCCATCGAGATGACACTGGACGACGAGGGGTGGCTCGCGGGCGCGGCCTGGGTGCCGCCGGACGCCCTCGGAGGGATAGGGCCCCGCGCCTCGCGGGTCAAGGCCCGATTGCAGGCGGTCTTCGAAGGCGCCATGCCAGTCGACCGTCGGCAACGCGCTCTTCGAAAAATGCGCCGGGCCTTCGACGATGGTGGGCGAAGCGGCGAAGTCCTGCTGTTCGCCCGGGCGCCGTGGCACTTCGTGGCCGCGGCCCCTAGGACGGTATGGCAGACAATGCGACGCAGCGAAATGCGTGCCCGCTGGCCGAGTTCAAGGCGCGAAGCCGTGGCGATATCCGAAGATATCGGTAGGCCTCGCAACGCCGAAATCGGCCAACGGGCGCGTGCAGCGCGCCGCGTCGAGACTCTGCCGCACCCCAGGCGTCACCTCGCGGCGACCCCCGGAGGACTCGAAGACGCCGCCGTCGGCACCGCATTCCTCGTCGCATCCCGGCAACTCGATGACGACTCGGCTCGCGCCCTGCGGACGACCCCGATCGAGTTGGCGGATGTGACGCCCACCGTGCTGGCCCTCGTCGACGCACCGGCCGAGACCCTCGAGGGCCTCGAACGCCCCCCGCTGCTCCGCCGCGACGGACGAGCGGTGCGCCTTCGACCCGCCGATCGACAGATCGCCGTCCCCGCTTGGAGGCCAGCCCCGACGTCGACGTGGTCGGAGGACGCCGAGAGCGGTCGCGTCGGGTTGGTGGAGCCCACCAAGCTGTGGCCGCCCGAGATGGTGACGCTCCGGCTCGGCGACTCGCGCTGGACCTGGCGCTCCGAGGGCGATTGGCCAGCGGATGCGCCCTGCGAATACGGCGAGGCGGATGGCCGCCGTTCGTGGTCCTGTGTCGCGGCGTTGGCGCCCGGCCCCCCGACGACCCTGGTCGCCGCCACGCGGCGCGACCCTTCGGCCGCCGATGGTTCGACCGACGCAACGGACGACACCCTACGCGCGATCATCGTGGGAGACGCCGCGCCGACCATCGAGTCAGCCGACCTGAGCTGCGCGTCGGCGACCGCGGCCGAAGTCCGGCTCGTCGCCAGGGATCCGCACGGGCTCGCGTCGGTCGCGCTCGAGGTCGTCGACGCGGCGGGCCCGTCGGTGGCGACCCGACGCCTGGCCGAGGTCGGTGGATTGAAGGCCGTGAACTGCGCCGATCCGCTCGCCGAGACGTGTGCCTGGACAGCGACGGCGCCCAACCTCGACGCGACAGTCTCGGTCCCCTTCGAAGCCAGACTCCTCGACCACCAGATCCGCTCCTCCCGGCTGCGCCGCCCCTCACGCGACGCGCTGGCCAGGATGCGCTCCACCTCAAGCCTGAAGCCGCCTCCGCGCCGCGCGTACATCGCCGTGAGAGTCTGCGGCGTCGAGGGACGCTGCGCCAGGCAGGCCCTGATGACCGACGACGCGTATCGCGCCGCGCTCGAGCGCGGCTGCCCCCCGTGATCCACCTCCCGACAGCGGCTGGCGGGCGAGTCCAACACCTGGTCCGCGGCGGCGCCGTCGTCGAGCGGGGCACGGTCCTGGTTCGCGTCGAGCCAGATGAGGGCCCGCCAGAGGAGATCGCGGCGCCGATCGATGGCCAGGTCGTAAACCAACGCCTCGCCGGCACGCAGGCCCCTCGCTACGCGATGGTCGTGGGCCTGCGGCGCATCGTCCTAGCGACCTGCTCGGGCCGACTTCGCTGGATCGCCACGCTCGGTCCCGTGGGTGTCACGACCCTGATGGCGCTGGTGGATTCGGAGGGGGCAGTCCGACCCCATCGGGCCGGCGGCTCCGGTTTCGTGGGCGAACGCTTCGCGAGCCCGGGTGACCGGGTCTCACGTGGAGATCCCTTGGTGGAGATCCGCAGTGAAGAGCTCGCGTAAGGCCACACCGTCCTAGAGCGAGTCGATCCAGGCTCCGATGCCCGTGAGCTCGGCTTCGCTGAGGCAGCAGTTGCGACGGGGCATCTGGCTGCCGCCACCTACCTCGCCCTGAGTCCCGTTCAGCTTGTGCCAAAGATAGCTGGCGTTGTGGTCACCGGGCTCGATTCGGTTGAGACCGCTGGAATCCGAGGGCACCCCGACGGTGTTCATCGTGAAGTCCCCAGCCAGACTCAGTCCGCCGCTCATGGCGCCGATGTGGCACCCATTGCAACGGTCGTTGAAGAGCTCCTGAATCTGCTCCTGAGTGAACGCCTCACCCTCTCCCTCTCCTTCACCCTCTCCCTCTCCTTCACCCTCCCCCTCGCCCTCACCCATGTCGGCCGTACCCCCACCGCCGCCGCCATCGTCGTCGCAAGCCGCGATCGACCACGTGAGCATCAGGGCGAACAGGATGTGGAACAGAATGCGCATCGAATCTCCCCCGGGAACTGCGGCCGACAGTGACCGCGCGAGGAGTATGCGAAAGGTGGGAGGGCCGGGCAACTCTGGCCGCGGCGCCTACTTGCGCTTGGCGGCGAGCTCTTCCTGGTACTTCTTCTTCAGCTCCTCGGAGACCTCACGCGGAACCTGGGCGTACTTGGAGAACTCCATCGTGAACTCGGCCTTGCCCTGGGTGGCGGACCGTAGATCCGTGGAGTAGCCGAACATCTCGGCCAGCGGCACGTCGGAGTCGATCTGCACGAACTCGTCGTGCTCCGTGGTGCCGGTGATCATCCCCCGACGCTGCATCAGCGTCTTGACCATCGCCCCCTGGAACTCGCTGGGCCCCTCGAGTTGGACCCGCATGATCGGCTCGAGGATGACCGGCTTCGCGCGAGCGTAGGTCTCGCGGAAGGCCCCACGCGCCGCCTCCTGGAAGGCGATGTCCTTCGAGTCGACGGGGTGGAAGCCACCGTCCTCGAGCGTGAACTTGATGTTGACTACGGGGAAGCCGATGAGCCGCCCCTTGTCCATCTGGGACTTGAAGCCCTTCTCGACGGAAGGGATGAACTCCTTGGGGATGACGCCGCCGACGATCTTCGACTCGAAGAGGAAGTCGTCCTCGCTCCAGGGGATCATGCGCCCCTCGACCTCACCGAACTGGCCGGAACCACCCGTCTGCTTCTTGTGCCGGTAGTGGTAGTCGACCTCCTGGGTGATCGTCTCGCGGTAGGCCACCTGCGGCTTCCCGGTCGTGACCTCGGCCTGGTACTCGCGCTTCATCCGCTCGATGTAGACCTCGAGGTGGAGCTCACCCATGCCGGCGACGATGGTCTCGGCGCTCTCCGGGTCGACCCAGGTGCGAAACGTCGGGTCCTCACGGGTGAAGCGACCCAGCGCCTTGCCCATGTTGATCTGCGCCTTGCTGTCGACGGGCTTCACCATGATCTGGATGACCGGGTCTGGCACGTGCATCGAGCTCATCGCCCAGCGGACCTGACCGTCGGTGAAGGTGTCGCCCGATGCGCAGTCGACGCCGAAAAGCGCCACCATGTCACCGGAGCGCGCCTCGGTGATGTCCTCCATGTCGTTGGAGTGCATGCGGACGAGCCGCCCCACCTTCACCTTCTTGCGGTTGCGCGAGTTGTAGATGAACTCACCCTTGCGAATGGTGCCCTGGTAGACACGGATGTAGGTGAGCTGACCGTAGCGGCCGTCCTCGAGCTTGAACGCCAGCGCCACCAGCGGCTCGTCGGGGGAGGTGCTGACCGTGACCTCGGCCTCGTCGTCGTCGATGTCGAGGGCGGTGTTGGTGACCTCGTTCGGCGTGGGCAGGTAATCGACGACCCCGTCGAGCATGGCCTGCACGCCTCGGTTCTTGTAGGCGCTGCCGCAGAACACCGGCGTGAGGCCGAGGGAGAGCGTCCCCGTGCGAATGGCCTTCTTGATCTGCTCCGGCGTCGCCCTCTCCTCGAGCACCGCCTCCATCAGCTCGTCGTCGAACATCGAGACGGCGTCGAGCATGGTCTCGCGGGTCTCTTCGGCCTGCGCCCGCAACTCGGCGGGGATCTCCGTGACCCGGATCTCCTGGCCGTTGGGACCCTCGAAGTAGAGCGCCCGCATGTGCACGAGATCGACCACCCCGACGTGCTCGTCCTCGAGCCCGATGGGGATCTGCACCAGCACCGCGTTGTGCTTGAGCTTCTCGCGGAGCTGCTCGGTGACGCGGAAGGGGTTGGCCCCAGCGCGGTCGCACTTGTTGATGAAAGCGATGCGCGGCACGTCGTAGCGCCGCATCTGACGATCGACGGTGATCGACTGGCTCTGAACGCCCGCCACACCGCACAGCACGAGGATCGCGCCATCGAGGACGCGCAGAGCCCGCTCCACCTCGACGGTGAAGTCGACGTGTCCCGGGGTGTCGATGATGTTGACGTGGTAGTCGCCCCACTCGCAGTACGTGGCCGCCGACTGAATCGTGATGCCACGCTCCCGCTCGAGCTCCATGTGGTCCATCTTGGCGCCGACGCCGTCCTTGCCGCGCACCTCGTGAATCGCGTGGATGCGCTGGGTGTAGAACAGGATGCGCTCGGTCAGGGTGGTCTTCCCCGAGTCGATGTGTGCGCTGATTCCAATGTTCCGGACGTAGTCGAGGTCGGTGATCATCGCCGGGGCTCCGCGGCCTGAGGATTTTGAGGCGCGCAGTCTAGCGTTGAGCGGTGTTTTTTCAAGCGGAATCGCACGTTACGCGCGAATTCGCACCGGCTGCCGACGCGCGCCCCAGGTGCCCGGCCGCGCCTCGAAGACGCCGGCGATGGAGGTGCCACACGCGTCGCAACGACCCTCGGCGTCGAGGTGCCAGCCCAGCAGCTCGTACCAGTCGCGCTCGATCACCGCGGCGTGGCACTCCGGGCACTCGGTCCGGTCCCCCGCGCGGTCGTGCACGTTGCCCGAGTAGACGTAGCGCAGACCGGCCGCCTTCGCGATGGCCCGTGCCCGACGCAAGGTGGCGGCCGGCGTCGACGGGACGTCCCGCATCTTGAAGTCGGGTCGAAACGCGCTGAAGTGGAGCGGGACATCTGGCCCGAGGTTCGAGACGCACCAGTCCGCGAGACGGGATATCTCATCGGGGTCGTCGTTCTGACCGGGGATCACCAGCGTCGTGACCTCGAGCCACACGTCGGTCTCCTCCTTGACGTAGCGCAGGGTCGAGAGGACCGGCGCGAGCTCCGCGAAGCAGAGCTTCTTGTAGAACCGCTCGGTGAACGCCTTGAGGTCGATGTTCACCGCGTCGAGGCACGCGAAGAAGTCGCGGCGCGCCTCCGGCGTTATGTAGCCCGCCGTCACGGCCACGGTGCGGACGCCCCGCTCGTGACACGCGGCGGCCGTGTCGATGGCGTACTCCGCCCAGACCACCGGGTCGTTGTAGGTGAACGCGACGCTCGCACAGCCGGTCTCGTCGGCGGCCCGAGCGATGGCCTCGGGCCCCGCGAAGTCGCTGAGGGAAGCCACCTCGCGAGACTTGGAGGTCGTCCAGTTCTGGCAGAACCGACAGCCGAGGTTGCACCCGGCGGTGCCAAAGCTGAGCACCGGGGTGCCGGGCAGGAAGTGGTTCAACGGCTTCTTCTCGATGGGGTCGATGCAGAAGCCGGTGCTCTTGCCGTAGGTGGACAGGATGATCCCGTCGTCGTCAGCCTCGCGCACGAAACAAAACGCGCGCTGCCCGGGACGCAGCCGGCAATGGCGTGGGCAGAGGTCGCACTGGAAGCGACCATCCGCGTTCCGCCGCCACCAGCGCCCTCGATAGGGGGTGGCACCACTCACGCGGTTGATCTTGGCCACCTCGGCTGACAATGTCACGCGCCGTGGCTCGACGCCCCAAACGAGGCCAGGCTCGCCGCCCGCCGCCGCCCCCCCCACAACGCCCGCCGGACGGTCGCGTCGTCACGCGCAAGGGCCCCGTGATGACCGTGCGGACCCCCACGGGCGACATCGACTGCATCGGACACGGCGACGGGAAGCGCGCGGTCGTTGGCGACCGTGTGTGGTTCTCCACCGACGCCGACACCGACATGGCCGACGGGGTCGTGCGCGCCGTGCACGAACGCGACAGCGAGTTGGTCCGTGCCGACGCGATGGGCCGCCGTGCACAGGTCCTGGCGGCCAACGTCGACACCGTCTTCGTGGTGGTCTCGAGCTCCCCACCGCTTCGCGAAGGGCTCATCGATCGCTACCTCGCCGCGGCGCATCAGGCGGGCACCGACGCCCGCGTCGTCTTCAACAAGGTCGACCTGCTCGACGACGTGGGGCTGATCGAGGTGCTTGAGCGGCTCCGCGTCTACCCCTCGATCGGCTACCCGCTACACCTCACGTCGGCCCTGACCGGCCAGGGCACAGACGCCCTGCGCGACGCCCTGGTGGGGCACACGAGCATCTTCGTGGGCCACTCGGGGGTCGGGAAGACGAGCCTGCTCAACACCCTCGACGAGGGGCTGGGCGAGCGGGTTCAGACGCTGAGCGAGTCGAGCGGGCGAGGGCAACACACCACCACGACCTCGGCGCTCTACACGCTGCCGACCGGCGGCGACGTCATCGACAGCCCCGGCGTGCGCTCTTTCGCCCTGTGGGGGATCGACCCAGAGGAGGTGAAGGACTGCTTCGTGGAGTTCGCGGCCGCCGCCGCCGCGTGCCGCTTCGCGGACTGCCAGCACCTGGCAGAGCCCGGCTGTGCGGTCAAGACGGGCGTCGAAGCCGGCGAGCTCAGCGAGGCGCGCTACGCCTCCTACCTTCGGCTCCGCGAGTCGATCGACAGCGACTTCGCATGGCGGGGATGACCGAGGACCGGCTGAGCCGGACGCTGCGCATCGTACAGCACCGCCGGGGGCATCGCGCCGCCTCCGACGACGTGCTCCTCGCGTGGGCCGCGGCGGAGGCCCACCCCGGCGCGCGCCGAGTCCTCGACCTCGGCTCCGGGAAGGGCACCGTCGCGCTCCTCCTCCTTCGCCGACGCCCCGCCTGCGAGGTCATCGGCGTCGAGGCGGAGCCGGCCCACCACGCCCTCGCCCTCGAAAACGCGGCGCTCAACGACCTCGCGGACCGCTACGAGCCGCGGCTCGGGGACCTCCGAGACGCGGCGGTCCTCGCCGGTTGCGCTCCCTTCGACCTCGTCTGCGGCGCGCCGCCCTTCATGCCCGTCGGCAGCGGCGTCCTGCCCCGGAACCCCCTGCGCGCCGCCGCTCGTTTCGAGCTCCGCGGCGGCGTCGCCGACTACGCCCACGCGATGGCGCGCCACCTCGCGCCCGACGGCCGAGCGGTGCTGTTGATGGACGGCCTCGGCGGCGCTCGCGCGGTCGAGGCCTTCGTCGCCGCGGGCCTCACGCCGACCCGGCGTCTGCACGTGCGACCCCGCCCCGGCAAGCCACCGACCTACGAGATCGTGGTCGCCCGCAGGGGAGCGCACGCGCTCTCGATCGCCGAGATGACGATGCGCGACGCGGAGGGCGAAGGCTGGTCTCCGGCCTACGCAGCGGTCCGCGAGGCCCTGGACCTGTAGGACCCTCTCATCTGGTCAGTCCGGCCGCCGGTCCTGGCAGGTCTCGGCCTGCGCCTGACACGAGTCAGCGCAGCCCTGACACGCGGAGTCCCAGGTGCTCACGACCGTCTGGGTCTGCTCCACGGGGCGCTGCTCGCATTTGCCGCTGCACGCGTTCATGCACATGTCGTACACCTTCTTGCATTCGGGGCGTAGAAACGCCGGTCCACATGAGGTGCAGATGAGGACGAAGGGGAGAAGCAAGCGCATGCGTGAGCATAACCCAGCGGCACGGAAGTTGCTCAACTCCCAACCCGCCCACGCCCTCGGAGGTCTCTTGCCCGCCCGCGTCCTGGTCCTCGCGCTCCTGCCCGCCTTCGCCGCCGCGTCGCCCTACGCCTGGCGTTCGTATCCTAACGACGGTCGCGCCATCGAGTTCGAGCTCGCCGACGAATGGTTGCTTCTCGCCGGCCCCCCCGGTTCCGCCGACATCGAGGCCGTGCTCCTCAAGACCGCGCCGACCGCGGTCCTCGCCCGAGTCCTCCCGCTGGTGGCGGGGCGCACGGCGGTGGAGATCCGCGGCGCCGACGCCCACCGTCTCCGCGACGTCGGCGCCGCGCTGGTCCGAGCCGGCGTCAGCGATGCCTTCTGGCCCGCCGCCCGGCGCGAGAGCGGCGTGGGCTTCTTCGACGACGAGGTCGCGGTGGCGACCGACGCCGAGGCCGATCCAACGCGGCTCGCCAAGCTCGGCCTGGTGCTCCTCGAGCGCCCCCTCCCCGGCGTCTGGCGGGGGCGCGCCAGAGACGGGGACGCGGTGGGCCTCGCGTGGAGGCTCCAGGGCGTCGCGGGCGTCCGCTGGGCCGAGCCCGATCTGCTCCGACACGTGAAGACCTACGACCTCCCGAACGACCCCCGGCTCGGCCAGCAATGGCACCTCGACAACGCGGCCAACGTGGCGGACATCGACATCGAGGCGGCCTGGGAGGTGACGCGCGGCGTCCCCGAGACCATCGTCGGCATCTTCGACAATGGCTTCGATCTCGACCACCCCGACCTCGAACCCAACATCGTCGGCGGCTTCGACGCCGCCGGTGGCGACGAGGACCCCGAGTCGGAGTGCACCAACTCCCCGGACGGCGCGGGTCCCGCCGGCTCCTGCCCGGCGGAGCGCCCTTTCCGGGAGAGCCACGGCACGGCCGTCGCCGGGGTGGTGGCGGCCAAGGCCGACAACGAGCTCGCGGGCGCAGGCGTCTGCCCCGAGTGCAGCCTGTTCACGGTGCGGCTCCTCGGCGCCGGGTTCCGCTCAATCACCAACGCCGCGGCCTTCCAGCGCGCGGCGGACGCGGGGGTCTCGGTCATCAACAACTCCTGGGGCCCCGGCATCACCCGCTTCTTCCCCCTGGCCAACGCCGAGCGCGAGACCTTCGCGCGCATCACGACGCAGGCCCGCGATGGCCGGGGCGTGGTGCTGGTCTTCGCCGCGGGCAACGACTTCTTCACCCCGGCCACCGCCAACCCCTACGCCTCCAACCCGGGCGTGGTCACCGTCTCGGCCAGCACGCGCATCGACGACTTCGCCTGCTACTCAAACTTCGGCTCCGTGATCGCGGTCTCCGGTCCCTCCCGGGGGTGCTTCGACGGGGAGTCGGGCATCGCCACCACCGACTATGTCGGCCGCGAGGGCTACGGGCGTGACGACTTCACGCAGGGGTTTGGCGGCACCAGCGCCGCGTCTCCCGTGGTGGCCGGCGTCGCCGCGCTGGTGTTGTCGGCCAACCCGGCGCTCACGGCGCAACAGGTGCGGCTGGTGCTCCAGCGCTCTGCGGAGAAGATCCACGCCGACAAGAACCCCTGGGAGCAGCGCTACGGGATCGATCTCGCCACCGAGTTCGACTACGACGAGCACGGCTTCTCCCAAGGCTTCGGTTACGGTCGGGTGAACGCCGGACGGGCCGTCGCCCTGGCCCTGGCGCTCCCCGACGGGGTCGCCGGCGTCTGCGACGAGGCGTGCCCTCGCTGCTTCGAGGACCGCTGCGCGCCGGACTGCGCCACCGACGCGGACTGCCCCGCCGCGGCCCGGTGCCTCGAGATGCCCGATGGCGCCCGAGGTTGCGCGATCCCCCACCCCGCCCTGGACGCCCCCGGCCAGCCCTGCAACGCCGACTGCGACCTCTGCGTCGAGACGATCGACAGCCGCTTCGAGGCGGCGCGCGTGTGCTCCGTGCGCTGCGAGGGCGACGAGGATTGTCCCTTCGGCTTCGACTGCCGCACCGTCGATCCCGACGCGCCACGGGCCTGCGTCCCCGGCAACCAGGAGTGCGGGAGCATCTGGGGCCAGACGCGCTGCCAATCGGAGATTCGCGTCGAAGGCGGGGGCGCGGAGTTCTGCTCCTGCGAGTGCGTCCCCGACACGCCCGGCGCATGCCCCGACGGCTTCCTGTGCAGCAACGTGCGTTGCGAGCGGCGGCGCAGCGGTATCTTCTGCGTCCCCGTACAGAACCGACGCGAGGCGAACTACTTCCCCTCCTGTGTTCCCGACCCGAGCTTCGAGGCGCCCTGCGCGGCGCACACCGACTGCACCGGCGGGCTCTACTGCATCGACGGCACCTGTCAGCCCGACCACTTCGACGGCGGCTGCGACATCTGCGCCCCCTGCGTGCGCAGCCGTGACTGCAACGCCGGGGAGGCGTGCGTGAACCTGCTGCGGGGGCCCCGCTGCCTGCTGCCCTGCGAGGAGAACGACACCACGCAGGGCTGCCCCGGCGACTCGATCTGCAGCAACCTGCCGGGCCCCGAGGGGCTCTACTGCGTCAACCCGGAGTTCCGCCGGAAGGGCTATTGCCCGAACGCCTATCGATGCGAGG
This sequence comes from uncultured Nannocystaceae bacterium, assembly GCA_964402225.1. Taxonomy (GTDB): domain Bacteria; phylum Myxococcota_A; class Bradymonadia; order UBA7976; family UBA1532; genus CAYOBQ01. Next base: position 14,537 of record CAYOBQ010000174.1, read on the forward strand.
TCGAGGGCCGCTGCTTCGAGGACCCCGACTGCCCCGGAGATGAGCGCTGCGTGGTCGACACGTGCCGCGGCGAAGGGCCCGAGCCGGACATGGCGGTCGACGCAGGCATCCCAGACGCCGCCCCGGACGGGGCGACGCCCGACGTGGCCTTCGACATGGCGACGGACGGAGACGAGCCCGACGGGGGCGAGCGGCGGAAGAAGAGCGACGGATGCAACAGCTCCGGCGCGCCGGCCACCTGGCTCCTTCTCGCCCTCCTCGGGCTACGCGCGCGGCGCTTCGACCCTACGCCGAGGTAGCCTCAACGCGAGGCCGTACGCCGTCCGGAGCGCCTCCTCCCGACATCGAGGACCAGCTCGTCGGCCAGCATCGACAGCATCCGCTCGGCCCCCGCGCGATGGGCCGCATAGGCCTCCGGCGGGATGCGCTCGCAGCGCACCTGGACCTCGTGCTCGCCGGTCACTCGGTCGCCCTTGGCCTCGACGGTACGTCGCAGCGTCAGGCACTCCGACTCGACCACCCGCGACGCCGGCGCTCGCTTCACGCGGGCCCCCTCGGGGAGCTTCATGTCGAAGCGCCAACGCCAGGTCCGCGGGCTGCCCAGGACCAGCGGGTGCCGACGCTCGGCGAGGCTGAAGAGCCCCTGGGGCGACCACCCGATGGGCAGCTTCACCCGCAGCTCCCGCCCCTCTCGGCGTCCGAGGTTCGGCGCCTCGAGGACCATCCGCACCTTCGCCGGCCTCCGCACGTCCTCTATCTGAACGGCGTGGTGCCCGGTCAAACGGGCGCCCGCGAAGAGGCGGCCCGCCTGGCGCTGTAGGAGCTGCTGGAAGCGCTCGGGGTTGCGCGCCGTACGCCGGAAGGTCTCCCCCAACCGCCCATGGGCGGAGACTTCGATCTCCCCCGTCGCCCCCCCTTCGCGGGTGAGCGTCAGCAACGCGTCGGACTGACTGTAATCGAGGGCGGGCGGCTGATACGGGATCTGCCGCCAGGTGTGACTGGCCCCCTGGGGGTCGTAGACCAACGACCAGGTGCCCTGATCGTCGTGGCGGAGCACGTCCACGTCGAGGGCGTCGACCGTCGGATCGTAGAAGCGGCCCACGGCGATCCCCTCCTGCTCTGGCACATACACGATCGCGTGGTTGAACTGCTGCATCGGCACCCCCCGTCGCACGGGGCCCGCGTCTCGAGTGCGCACGAGCGCGAAGTGGACCTTCAACCCGGCGAGCCTCGCGAGGGTGATGAACAGCACCGCCTTGTCCTTGCAGTCGCCGTATTGACGCGCCACCACCACCGGCGCCGCGTGGGGCTTCACCCCGGCGATGCGCCGCTCGTAGTCCTGCTGATAGCGAATATTGGTCATCAAATACGCGTGGATACGCCGCACCTTCTCCTCGTTGTCGGCCCCCTCGAACAGCGTCTTCGAGAGCTCGACGAGGTCTGGGCTCTCCCGAAAAGCGTCGCGCAGAAGCGCCTTCTCCCACTTCCAGAACATGTCCCAATTGGGGACCGTGCTCACCACGACGTGGCTCGCGACCTCGTGGATGGTGGGCATCGCGGGCTCGGGGACGACGGGGGCCGTATCGCGGGCCTGCCAGACGACGCGCGTGCGCTCCCCCTCGTCGCGCGCCTCACGCTTCACGTCGCCCTGGGCGTACTCGAGGAACGGGGTACCCTTGGGCGCCCACAGCACCCAGCGACTCACGCGGGTCTGGACGCCCGACGACTGAAACCACCACTGCCGCGCGATGTGCCCCGCGAGGTAGCCGTCGGGGCGCTCGTCGAGGCGGTACTGTAACACCACGGTAGAGCCCACCGTGAGTTGCCGGAAGCGCACCGTCCGCCCCCGAATGGAAGAGGCCTCGATGCGACGCCCCGCGGGGTCTACGGCGTACGCGTGCAGGATGCGTGAGCGCCCACCGGAGCGGACCCGCATCCGCGTGAGCTGGTCGCGCCCCGCCTGGTTGACGGCGTAGGCGACCATGGTCACGACGTTCATCGTCGAGCCGTCGGCGGCCAGCGCCGTGACCTCGTCGTCGAGCAGGTAGAAGACATTGGTCCCCTGCTCCGACTTCACGGTCTTTCGCGCCTCGACCGCGGCGTCGATCTCCGCCTCGCCTGGGACGTCGGCGGCCCACGGCCCCTCGGACTCCGGCGCTATCCAGGCCAGGCGGTTGGCGAGGCGCTCGTTCTCGGGATCTCGCTCGAGGGCCTGCTGCCACAGCGCCACCGCGGAGTCGCGCTCACCAGCCTGCATCGCGAGGCGGGCCAGGCGTCCGTACCCATCGGCGGCGTCCGGCGCCATCTCCACGATCTGGCCCCATGCGGCCTCGGCCCCCGCACGGTCTCCAGCCCGGCGCAACGTCTCGCCGAGGTGCCGCCACGCCGAGCGCCGCTGGGGCCACGCGTGAGTGAGGCGCCGCGCGTAGACCGCCGCGGCCTCGAAGTCGTCGTTGCCCTGGGCCTGCCAGTGCAGCCGCTCGAGCAGGGTCGGATCCGCCGGAAGCGCCTCGAGCAGCGCGGTGTAGACAGCCATCGCCCGCGGGTAGAAGCGCAGCTCCTCGTAGCAATCGCCGAGGGCCTTCCGCACCTGGGGCCACTCGGGCCAGCGCCGGTCGGCGTCTGCGAGGAGCTGGCAACGATCCTCGTGCCACCCCTCCCCGCGCAGCATGTCGGCCAGCGCGAGGGTCGCCCCCGAGCGGTCGGGGTGCGCCTCGCGAACGCGCCCCAACAGCGACCGCGCCTTCACGTCGAGCTTCTGCTGCTCCCAGAAGCGCGCCTGCTTGAGCGCCAGGTACGGCAGCTCCTGGCCCGCCTCGGCGACCAGCGCGTTGAGCAGATCCGCCGTCCGACCCCGCTCCTGGTTGTTCCACAACGCCGCGGTCAGCAAGTAGCGGCCGCGCAGGCTCTCGGGCCACCGCTTCACCAACGCCTCGGCTAGATCCACGGCCGGCGCCCCCAACCCCTTCTCGGCGGCCCATACGGCGTGGAGAAAGGCCCGCCGCGCAGACCCCTCGGGCAGCGAGGCTACCCGCCGCGCCAACAGCGTCTCCTCCGTCTGCGTGGGGCCCGGCGACGCGCCTTCGGCGTAGGGTGTGTCCGCCGCCACCGACTTCAGCCCCGAGGCGGGCGCCCCACCCGGTTTGGTGATCCGCGCCACCAACAGCCAGCCGCCCGTGGTCTGGGCCGACTTGATCAGCACCCGGTTGACGCCCGACCGCAGCTCGACCTGGATCGGCAGCCCATCGAAGAGCCAGGTGTCGAGCCGGCGGCCGTCGAAGACCAGAGCGTCGTTGACCCACACCTTCACGGGGTCCCCGGTGCTGACGCGCAGCTCGTAGGCGCCCGCCTCGGGCACCTCCACCGCCGCGGCAGCGTACGCGACGCGCCAACGACGGGGCTCCATGATCGAGGCCAGGTTCGTCTTCCCGCGCGGGTCGCGGATGTAGTCGGTGCGCCAGCGTGCCTCGGTGCGCTTGGCCGGGTAGCTCTTCGTGAGATCGAGCTCCCGCTCGGGGGGAAACTCCGCGTCGTAGCCCTTGCCCTGGTCGTTGTCCCAGGTGCCGATGACGGCGGGGTCCAGCCGGAACTCGACCCGCGCGAGGGCCGCGTCGCGGCCGGCCTCGTCCCCTCGGAGATGCAGCGCGTGGGCGAGCATCCACGACGCGAAGGCCCGCACCTCGGCGTCGGCGTGCTGCTCGGCGAGCGCCGACAGCGTCGCCTCCACCCGCGCCCGCTCGGGCAGCGTCCAGCTCAGGCCCGCGAGGGCGTGCAGATAGGAGAGCGGCGCGTCCGCCGACGGATCGGAGAGCGCCGCCAACAGGTGACGGAGCCGGGCGCGCGTGCGGTCCTCGAGCTTCGCCAGATCGGCGGCCAGCTCGTGGTAGAGCGCGGTGGAGGGACCGGCCACCTTGGCCTGCGCCACCGCGGCGCGCATCCCCGCGACGTCGGGCGCCTGGTAGTACGCCTCGACGGCGGCGGCGAGCCGCCCGGCGTCACGAGCGGGGGCCTGGCTCGGCAGCTTCACAGCCGGCGCGCGCGCGCTCGCGCACGCGGTCAGGGCCGCGGCGAGGCCGAGCACGAGCCAGGGTGTTTTCGCACTCAACAGCGAAGTCCTCCGAAGCGGTGGGATTGAAGTATGCTTCCCCCCATGGGGATTTCCAGCAAGTCGGTCCTGGTCAGCGGGTGTAGCACGAGCTTCGGGTGGCGTGCGGCTCGGGCGCTGGCCAAGCGCGGACACACCGTCGTCGCCGGGCTACCGGCCCCGGCGGGTCGGCACTCGGAGCGCGCCGCGGCCCTCGCGGGCCACGGCGCCCACGTCGTCGCCCTCGACGTGGCCACCGACGAGAGCGTCGAGCAGGGCGTGGCGGCGGCCCTCGAGGCGACGGGTGGCGGCCTCGACGTGCTCGTCAACACCGCCGCGTACACCGTGATGGGTCCGCTCGAAGCGTGCCTCCCCGAGCAACTCCTCTCCATGCTCAACACCAACGTCGCGGGGGCCCTGCGGCTATTCCGAGCCGTGATGCCCGTGATGCGGGACGCGGGCGCCGGCCGCATCGTGCAGCTCACCAGCGGCCTGGGCCGCGCGGTGGTCCCCTTCATGGGCGTCTACTCCGCCGGAGCGTGGGCTCAGGAGTGCTTCGCCGAGGCCCTGCACTACGAGGCGGCGACCTTCGGCATCGAGGTCGCGATCCTCGAGCCTGCCTTCTACCGCGACGAGGGCCCCCCGAAGAAGCTGGTCGGAGATCCGAACCGCCTCGCCCCCTATCAGGACCAGCTCGTGGCCCTCGCCGACCGGATGCAGCGCATGGAGCAGGCGCCCAAGGGCGATCCCGAGGAGGTGGCCCGTGCCGTCGTCGAAGCCGTCTGCGCCGACGAGCTGCCGCTGCGCACCCCCATCGGGCGCGCCGCCCGCGAGCTGCTCGAGCTCCGCGCGAGGCTCACGGCCGACGAGTACGAAGCGGAGATCATGAAGCGCTCTGCGCTCACGTAGGATCAGTTCGTACCCGCGACGAGCCATGAGAGCACCACCCCGGGTGGATGGTCGAAACGCAGGCGCCGGGGCCCGTCGGCGGGGACCGGGTAGCCCTGGAGCGGGTCGTACCACAGATGGAAGAGGACACCGGCGCGCTGGGTGACACGCACCAGCTCCGGGACCTGAGCTGGATCGAGTCGACCGCCGCCGAGATCCGTCGCGAAGGCCCAGCCGTCGTTGGACAAGCTGTCGGGCGCTGCGAGCTGCGTCGCGAGCTGGCGGGTGGCGTCGATGGAGTGGGGGTGGCGCTCCTGAAACGCGCCCACACGATGGCGATCACCCCGGGCGCAGGCGCAGGGGTTGCGACCCACGGCGCCGGACCAGCCGGTGTCTCGGAGGAGCGCTTCGAGGGCGGCGGCGGCGGCCTGGTCGAGGTCGTCCTCCAGCACGGGCACCAGCCGAACCTCGACGGAGTCGGCGAAGGGCGCGAGCCGCGTGACCAGCGCCTCGGCGTAGCGCGCCACGTCGCCGCGCACCGCCGGGTCCTCGCGGACCGCGCGATCGAACGCCGCGGGATCGAGATCGAAGGCGCGCTCGTAGCCGGCGCGGCGCATCCCCGGTCCATTGAAGAGGTAGAGCTGGAGGTGGCGGCGCGCGGCGTCCGGGGTCGCGGCGACGTAGGCTTCGAGGAAGGCCGTGACCGCTTCGAGATGTGCGGGCTCCACCGGCCGTCGCCCTACCTGGCCCACGCCGTACATGGCCAGGCCGTGTCTCCCGTAGACCGGGGCGAAGTCGAGCAGCACGGCGGTGAAGGGCCGCTCCAGGGCGGCCAGGATCTCGAAGAGGCCCGCCCGGGGGAAGTCGGGCGCGAGACCCGCGAAGGCCGAGACGCCGAGGGGGACGGCGTGTCGAACGCGCGGTCGGGGCGGCTCGGGGTGACCGCAGGCGACGGCGCCCGTCAAGACCAGCGCCACCTCGCTGATCCTGAAGAACGCGCCATCGGGCCGCTCGAAGGCCAGGAAGTCGACGCGATTGGCCCCGGCCCGCGCCCGGCCGTCGACCGCCAGCTCGACCGTCGTCGTCTGATTGTCGTTCGCCTCGTCGGCCGGCAGCGCGATGCGTGACCCACCGTTGAGGGTGACCCAGCCCTCGGCGCCGGGATGATCGAGGTCGTGGCCGCGGAAGCGGAGGGTGGCCGACCGCACGCCGCCCACGGCGGGGACCCCGGGGATCGCGAAGGTGACCCGCGCCACGTCGCCGCGCCAGGTGTTGACCTCCTGGGCCGCCGTCGAGGACTCGAAGACGCACACCGAGTCTGGCGGGGGGGGCCCCGCGTCCGGCGGAGACGCGGCCGTGTCCGGGACGAGGGTTGCGCCGTCCGCAGGGACCGGCCGGGCGTCGGGCAGCGGCGCCGGTCCGTCGGTCGCGTCCCGGAGGGCGGCGTCGGCGGCGAGGTCGATGCCCGGATCCCCGCAGGCGAGGACGCCCAAGGCGGCGACGAGCCACGGCATCCCGGTCACGCGCATGCTCTGCATTTGGGTGCATATCCCGATTCTGACGGAGGGAGTGTGGAGGGCTTTCAGCACTC
>CAYOBQ010000175.1:0-20903 GCA_964402225.1 uncultured Nannocystaceae bacterium
GCGCGGAGAGTAGTAGCTGGTACTCAAGTTCGCTGGCCGAGCCCATCGCGATATGGGTGCATCGCGGCGCGAGTCTACCTATTTATTGTTGGACAGGCCCTGAGAGGGTGGGCAGGTCAAGAGTCGTCCAATAGACCATCGACGCGGCGTGCGGAGCTGCGCGTCGCTGGCCTATGGACCCCTCCTCAGCGGGTGTAGAGGATGCGCTCCCACTGGGCGCCGTCGGCGTTCTGCAGGAAGGTGTCGACCCCGCAGTTCCAGCCGCCGGCGATCTCACCCGGGGCCGCCCCCGGCGAGTTCATGTGCCAGCACATCCGGGGCTCCCGGGGCATCTCCACGTCGCAGGAGTTGCGGTTGACCGCGGAGCCGCCGGGGGCGAAGCCCCAGGAGCGGTCCGGCGAGAAGTACCACTCCACGCCGTTGTGGGTGTGGGAGGCGGCCGCACCCGGGCCGACGTCCATCACGACCTCCGCGGCCTCACCCTCGGCGGCGAGCAGCAGGTTCGGCTCACCGAAGCGGCGGCACGCCATCATGAGGTACTCGCCGTCGCAGGTGTCGAGCACATCGACCATGGGGTGGCCCGGGTCGTTGTAGGCGCTCGACCAACACGCGCTCCACCCGCGGGCGAGCACATCGTCTTCGGGCACGTCGTGCTGGACACCCTCGACGACGCAGTCCGCGTCGGACACGTGAATCGGGAAGGTCAGCCGCGCCTCGCCGCCGTGGCCGTCACTGACGACGACCTCGATCTGGTAGTTGCCGGCCATGTCGGTCTCGAAGCTCGCCTGCGCACCAGCGCCGACGATCGCGGCGTTGTGACCCGCGGGACCATCGACGATGGCCCAGGCGTACGCGAGCGGATCGCCGTTGGGATCGCTCGCCGTCACGTTGATGACCGCGTCCTCGCAGACGTCGATGAACTTGCTCGGCGCGATCTCCAGATCGTCGATGTGCGGCGGGTCGTTGAGCGCCGCGATGACGTCCAGGCCGCCGCTCGGATCGCCGTCACACTGGAGGTAGATGACGCCCTCCGCCGTCTCCTCGGCCACGACCTCGAAGACGTCGGCGCCCGGGTGGCACTCCTCCGACGGGGTGCCGTCGTCCCGCAGCGGCGTGGCGCACACGAGGTACTGCCCCGGCTGAAGCACGAAGAGCCCGTCGGCGAAGGCGTGCATCGAGTCGTCTCCGGCCAGCCACATCGGCAGGGCCTCGTCCTCCAGCGGCGACGTGCGCGAGGCCATCGGCGCGTCGTCACACGTCACGTCCGGGTTGGCCCCGATGTTGTGGACGTCGAAGCGCACGGCCGCGACGTCGTGTCGGAGCTCGGGCGCGACCAGCATCGACCGAAGCGTCCCGGTCGCGGGCGCCTCGTCGGCCGGCTCGGCCTCACAGGCGATGGTGCTCACGGCGATGGCCGCGGCGGCGATGATGTGGAACTTCATGATTCTCTCCCTCCCCTTCAGGGTGCACCACAGGCCACGGCGAAGTCCGGGGACGCCGCGATAGCCAGATTGATCAATGACTCGCAATCAGGTTGGTCCAGGGCCAGCTCGGCGAGCCCCGGCTGAGCCTCGCAGAGCTCGATGCACTGAGGCATGAGGCCGCCGATGTCCGCGGGATCGAGGGCCGGGCACAACATCGGATCCCCCGCGCAGGCGCCGATTCGCTCACAGGCCGCGAGGCAGTCCTCCTCGGGATCCGGGGAGCCGCAGGCCTGCGCGCAGTCCGGGTCCTCGCAGTCGGTGGCCCCGTCGCAGTCGTTGTCGAGACCGTCGTCGCAGACCTCCGGCAGCGGCCCGTCGGCCGGGATGCAGAAGCCGCCGGGGCACTGGGCCCCCTGCGCGCACATCCCGGGCAGCCCCGTCTCGCACGCCACCGGGTCGTCGCAGTCGCGGCCGATGTTGCGGTCGTCGAAGCACTCCCCACGGTCCCAGCTCAACGAGTTGTCGCCGCAACAGCCGAAGGCCGCCACATACTTGAAGTAGTTCCCCTCCGCCGTCCGCAGGCAGATGACCACCTGGTTCGGCCGGAAGTGGTCGACCGCCCCGGGCCCGTAGGCCCGACCGTCGGCGGCGGCACACTCCACGCGGTCAAAGGCCGCCGATGGATCGGCCGTCTCGACCTGCACGGCCCCGTTCTGCACGTTCCAGCTACAGCAATCGACGTGACCCTTGGAGATGTCCGCCGTCTGATCGCCGGGCGCCACCTTGCGGCCCGCGTCGAAGTCGAACCAGTAGCTCGTCTCCTCGTCGTCGGGCACCCCGCAGATCCCGGGGTGCTCCGGCTGGCCGGGGTTCGCCGCCCAGCCCTCGTCGCACAGCAGCACCTCCGAGACGCCACACGCGCCGCCGTCCTCGTCGCAGGGCGAGACGTGGATCGGGAACGAGAGCCGGGCCTCCCCCCCGTGGCCGTCGCTGACCACGACCTCGAGCTCGTACTCCCCCGGCGTGTCCGTCGAGAAGATCGCCCACGCGCCGTCCTCCGCCAACGCCACCGCGGCCCCCGCCGGCATCGCCAGGATGCCCCAGGCATACTCCAACGGATCCCCGTTGGGGTCGCTGGCGTGCACCGTGATGTGCGGACGCTCACAGGTGTCGACGAACTTGCTCGGATCGATCTCCAGATCGTCGATGTGCGGCGGATCGTTCAGCGCGCCCACGACGTCGAGGGCACCGCTGGGATCCCCCTCGCACTGAGCGAAGATCACGATCTCGGTGGTCTCGTCCGCCACCACCGACGCGTCCCCCTCCGCCGGCATGCACGCCTCCGACGGGTTCCCGTCGGCGTCCTGCGGGAAGACGCAGACCCGGTAGTCGCCGGGCTCGAGCACGAAGAGCGCGTCGGCGAACGGGTGTTGGTCACCCCCGCCAGCGAGGTCGACCGGGAGGGCCTCCGCCTCGAGGGGCACGACGGCCTCCGCCACCGCGTCGCCGTCGCAGTCGTCACCCGCGGCCACCACCTTGAAGCGGATCGTGGCCACGTCGTGGACCGGCGCGTCCAGGGCCAGGTGTGCCTCCAGCGTCGAGGTCACCGGTTCCGGCGCGGCTTCGTCCTCGCACGCGGCCAGCGAAAACACACAAAACAACACACTGATCCGCGAGTACACGGTCCCCTCCCTGACGCTATGGTCCTCCGGGGATACCGGAGCCGCACGGACCGGTCAACGACGAATCTGTGTTTCTCTCTGACCGAATTCCTACACTTTACTCGGTAGTTATGCCCGGTCACGGGACTGCTACAAGGTGGGCTCTCCTGGCAACGAAGCACCGCGCTCGAGCGACCGAATGTAGCGCGCCCCGGGCTACCGCTTCGCGGCGACCTTCAGCACGCGGTTGCCGACCGAATCGGCGAAGTAGAGGGCGCCGTCGGGGCCCATCGTGATGCCTTGGAGCGCGCGCGGCTCAAGCTCGCTGGAGAGATCGAGCCAGTCGAGCAAGGCGCCGTCGTTGGCGTCGAAGGCATAGATGTGAGCCTTCTCGGCGTCGGTGATGAAGAGCAGCCCATCTTCGAGGTGCAAGCCCGACGGCATCACGAGGCCGTGGTCTTCTCCCTCGATGAAGGTGAGCACCTCGGCGCCCAACATGTGCCGCTGGCGCACGCCGTCGTAGTTGGGGCCGTACTCGGCGCCAGGGGTGCCCATGCGGGTGTCGAGGGTCGCGATGCGGTTGTTGCCGGTGTCGGCGACGTAGAGGCGGGCGTTGGGGCCGTCGACGTCCATGTGGGAGGAGACGCCGGGCACGTAGGAGATCTGCCCCACGGCGTACCGGTCGGTCGCGCCATCGGAGTGGTCGGCGCCCCCGGGGCCGTGGTCGGTGCGGAAGTCATAGCGCGTGAGCGACTCGTTCCAGCCATCGAAGATCCAGTAGATGTTGTCGCGCTCCCAGGCGATGCCCGCGGAGTTCGGGCTGTTGTGGAGCATGTCGATGTGCCCGCCGTGGCCACCGTCGAAGATCACCGGATCGGCGGTCCAGAGGGTCGGACCCATGAAGTCGGCGGGGGTTGTGGCCTGGGTGACCTGGTCCTCTTCCTGGGCGGTGGCCAGGCTGCCCGGCCAGCCGAAGGCGAGGGCGCTGGGCTTGGCGAGGAAGTGGGTGTTGCCTGGCGCGTTGCGCTTGCGCGAGCCGGCGTCGGCGGTGCCCAGGCCGTAGAAGATGACCATCGAGCTGTCGCCGTGGTTGACGACCCAGAGCTGGTTGTCGGCGACAGGGTTGAACTCGACGTCGCGGGGGGTGCTCAGGCGGTCATCGCTGGTCCCGATGACGGTCAGCTCGACGGCCTCCAGGCTGTGGGCGCCGCTCCCGAGGACCGCGACGCCCTGCGGTTCCGGCTCCCCCTCACCTTCACCTTCACCTTCTCCTTCGCCCTCCCCTTCTCCCTCGCCCTCGCCCTCCCCTTCTCCCTCGCCCTCGCCCTCGCCGCCTACGGGCACCACCTCATCCGCTCCCCCGCCGCCGCCGCCGCCGCCGGGCGCGCACGCGAGAAACGAGATGGCGAACAGCATCGGCAACCAGACACGCTTCATGGAACCTCCGTGAACTCGGCGCTGCTGGTACGCAACCCCGGCGACGCAAGTTACCGAATCCTCACACGTCGTTACCGTTTGAAGACGAAGCGCCCGGCCTGGATGAAGTTGAGTGGGTCGCGCGGCTTGCCATCGACGCTGACCTCGTAGTGCAGATGCGTCCCGGTGCTGCGCCCGGTGCTGCCCATCAGCCCCACCCGGTCCCGGTACCCGACCCGCTGGCCCAGATGCACCATCGCCTTGTGCAGGTGCCCGTAGCGCGTACGGATCCCGTGCCCATGATCGATCTCCACGAGCGTCCCGTAGCGCCCCATCTCCCCCGCGTGCACGACCTTCCCCGGCGCCGTGGCGCGGACCTCTGTGCGGTCGCGCCCCGGGAGGTCGACGCCGGAGTGGAAGGACATCTCCTTGGTCAGCGGATCGACCCGCTTCCCGAAGTGGCTCGACACCCGATAGCTGTCCACCGGCGCCGCAAGCGGGAGCTGGGTCAGCAGCTTCTCGAGGGAGCGAAGCCGCGTCTCTCGCGCCGTCAAGTGCCCCGGCGAGCCGGGGGCCGGCAGCGGTGGCAAGGCGCTCGATCCCGCTCGCAGCAGCGACGTGCTCGCCAGGAACTCGGCGTCCCCCGGCGGCGGCGCCTCGGGGTTCAGCGCCTGGCCGAAGCGCTCACCGTCGCGGGTGGGCGCCTCCCGCAGCTCAAAGTGCAGATGCGTCTCGCTCTGCTCCACGGCGGTCCGCCCCACGCTGCCGATCACCTCCCCAGCCGACACCTTGCTCCCCTCCGCGAGGCCCACCGCGATCGAGCCCAGATGCATATAGCGGCTGACCCGCCCGTCGCCGTGCCGAATCTCCACGTACACCCCAGCGCGCCACCCCGAGGAGCGGTGCCGTCGGCCGTTCGTCTCCACGAACTTCGGCCGCGCGAGCCAGGTCTCCATGTCCTGCAGATGGATGACCTCCCCCGCCGCGACCGACCGCACGGCGGTCCCGATGGGCGCCTGGATGTCCACCCCGTCGTGATGTCGCTGCCCCCGGGGACCAAAGGCGCTCATCGCCGTGTCCTCCCCCGGGACCGGGCTCACGTAGCCGCCGTCGGCAGCGAGCCGCGGCCCGCCGACCCCCCCCGCCGGCGCCACCCCTTCGGTGGCCGCCCGCGGGGTCCACCGCCGGTCGGGCGTCAGCATCTTCTCGTAGTCGATCCCCGCCCGGGAGAGCGCGGTCTCGATACCGTGGAGGTTCGCGTCGAGCCGCTCGGCGATACGGCGCTGCACGTCGCTCTGCTCGGCCCGCAGCTCCGTGAGCCGGCCCTCGAGCATCGCCACCTGGCTCTTCAGCCCGGCCTCGGCCTTCCGCTCGTTGCGTTGCCGCTCGGCCAAGCCGGCCAGCATGCGCTCGATCTGACCCAGCTCGCCGCGCATCTCGAGGTCACGCAGCGTGAGATCGGTGATCTGGTCGGCCAGATTCTCGGGGTCGCGTCGCGCCACCACCGGGCTCTCCGCCCCACCGGAGATCGCGGCCTGGAGTTGGTCGAAGCGGTCCTGCGTCTGGGCCACCGTGTCGACCAGCCGCCCGTAGGCTGCCCGCGCTCGGTCCTGCTGGGCGTCGCGCTCGCGCAGCTCGCTGTAGAGATAGCCGGACAGACCCAGCGCCAACCCCGCCACGGCCACCGCGCTGGCCGCGGCCCACACCGGCCACCGCCGTTGCGGCGCCTCCGAGGCCCACATCCCGTCGTCTTCGTCCTCCTCGAGCGCCGACACGACCCGCTCGGCGACCCCCTCGGCCAGCCCCGCCCTCGCCGCCTGCGCGATCTCCTCCCGCGCCGCCTCGAGCGCCCGCGCGACCGCCGCCTCGACGACGCCGTCGCGCGCTGCGGTCACCGCCTCCGCCAGTCTCTGTGCCGCCACCTCGGCGATCCGCGCGGAGGCCGCCTGAGAGACCGCCTCCGCCAACGCGGTCGCGTCAATCTCGCGGGCCGCCGCGCTCATCCGCTCCGCCGCAGCCCGTTCGCTCTCCGCCGCCAGCCTGCGCGCCGCGGACTCGGCCTCGATCGCCGCCGCCTCGGCATCGCGCGCCGCCTTCGCCAGGACCTCCGTCTGCTCGGCCTTGGCCGCCTCCGCCGCCTCCGCCGCGCGCTCGCGCGCCGCCTCGATCTCACGGCACTCGTCCTCGGCGGCGCGGCGAGCCACCTCGAGGGCCGCGAGCCCTTCTTGGGACGCCTCGTGCTCCGGGTTCGCCTCCAGCGCCCGCCGGAAAGAGGCGCCCGCGTCCGCATCGCCACGCGCGGCCTGGATCGCCCCCTGGCGCCACAACGTGTCGGCCCGCTCGTCGTCCGACATCGCCTCGCCGTGATGCACCAACAGCGCCTGACCCGCCCGGAACGCCTCGTCCCAGGCCTCGTAGCGAAACGCCAGCCGCGCCACGCCCGACAGGGCCGGACGATGCGTGATGTCGAGCTCGACGCCCCGCCGGTAGCGGTTCAAGGCGATGTCGTCCTGGGACATCCGCTCCGCGCACAACCCATGGAGCGCGTGCTTCGACGCCCGCTCGTTGGCGTCGCCTCGGCCCGACACCACCAAGGTCGCCAACAACGGCTCGGCCTCGGCCCAGCGCTCCGCCGCGAGGAACCGCTGCGCGGTGACCGTCACCACGTCGAGGTTCCCGGGGTCCGCCGCCACCGCCGCCCGAAGGTGTCCGGTGGCCGCCTCCGCGTCCTCGAGCCTCGTCTGGCACACCTCCGCCAGCCGCATGAGGAGCGCCGCCCGCGTCTCGCCATCGGGGGCGGTGGCCACGAGGCGCTCGAGGTGCCGGCTCACCACGGGCCAGTCGCAGCGCCGCTCGGCCAACGCCAGCGCTGCATGCAGCGCGTGACGGTGGTCGGGATCGAGGGCCAGACTCACGTCGAGCCAGCGGCGCGCTCGCTCTGCGTCGGCCAACACCTCGAGGCAGACGTGCGCCCGCTCGAAGGCGGCGTCGGCGCCATCGGGCGGAGCCGCCTCCCAGACCCGCGCGCAATCCTCCCAGGCCTCGGCGGCGTGGTAGATCTCGGCGAGCTGCGCCGCCGCCTCGGGGTGGTCGGCGGCGCCCTCGAGACACGCCACGGCGGCGTCGTCACGCCCCAACTCGCGGTACAGCGCCCCCAGATCCACCCGGAGCCTCGGGTCGTCGGCGCCCTCGAGGCGGGCCGCCCAGAGCGCGGCGAGCTCCGGTCCCCGATCCGCCGCCTCGAGCAACCGCGAGAGCGCCGCCTGCGCCTCGGGGTCTCCCAGGCCGACCTCCCGCCAGGCTTCGACCGCCCGATCCAGGTCCCCGACCCGCTCCTCGGCCAGGATCGCGACCTCGCGCCATGCTTTAGCGTCCGTCGCCGCGCGGGCCTGCACGTCGAGCAGCTCGGCGAGTCGACCCTCGCCCTCGAGGTGCGCCGTCAGCGCCGTCAGCGCGTCGGCTGCGTCCGGCTCGACGTCGAGGACGCCGCGCCACGCTCGGCTCGCGCCGTCTCGATCCCCGGTCTTCTCGTAGCCCCGCGCGCGCCGGCGCTGAACCGCGGCGACCTGGGCCCCTTCGAGCCTTGGGAGCACCTCCTCACAGGCGCCCACCAGCTCGCCCCAGCGCAGCGTCTCCTCGGCGAGGCGCTCCAGATGGTCTGTCAGCTCCCCTTCGGCCGGTGCCTCGCGGAAGGCGCGCGAGAGCAGGGCGAAGGCGTGGTCGGGCTGCCCGAGCCGACCCTCGAGCACCTCGGCGGCGCTCAGGTAGAGCGAGCGACGGGCCGCCGGCGACTCGGTCCCTCGAGCGCCCTCGATCAGCAGCGCCACGGCGTCCTCGCCATCGGCGCGGGCGAGCAGCCGGGGCCACAGCGCCTCGAGGGCGGCGGAGGCCTCCGCGTCCTCCGAATCGAGACTCCGCACGCGTCGCCATGTCTCGGCGGCGGCCTCCGGCTGGTCCAGCCGCTCCTGCTGAAGGCGGGCCGCGCGAACCAACGGCCCGCGCGACTCCGAGGCACACAACAGCTCGACCAGCTCCGGCCAGGCGCCGTCCGCCTCGTAGCGCTCGACGAGCAGCGCCCTCGCGTCGGCGTCGGCCGGCTCCACCGCCACGGCGCGCTCCAGCCGCGGCCGCACCTCGTCCCATCGCTCCGTCGCCCGGGCCAACCGGGCCAGGGCGCCGACCAGGGTCGGATCGGGCCGGTCGTCGAACACGGCCAGCAGCTCGTCGAGGGCGCGGCCGTGCAGGCCTTCCCCCTCGTGGAGCTCCGCCGCTCGCCGGCGCAGACGCAGCGCCTCGTTCTCGTCGGCGCGCGTGAGCTTCCAGGCCATCAACGCCTGCAGCGCGTTGATGTCCCCGACCGCCGCGTAGAGCGGCTCGAGGGCGGCCATCGCCTCAACGTCGGGCCCCTCGATGTCCGTGAGCCGCTCCCACGCAGAGATCGCCGCGGTGGGGTCGCCCTGCTCGTCGTGGGCCCGCGCCACCGCCCGCAGCAGGGGCGGCGTCCGCGGCTCGTCGGCCCCGGCGAGCGCGAGCAACCGCTCACCCAACGAGGCGACCTCCCCGGCGCGCTCCTCCCGTTGCGCGTCCATCCAGAGCGCCCACAGCGCGTCGGTGCACTCGGGGCTGGCGCCAGCGACGATCCGCCAATGCGGCAGCGCCTCGGGGGCTCCGTCGTAGAGGCGCGCCATCCGCTCGTGGGCGGAGGGCGTCTCCGCGAGCGCCAGCACCCGCGAGCACGCGGTCCGCGCATCGGCGCGCAGCCCCTCCGCGGTCAGCAGCGCCTCCAGAGCCTCCAGCGCGGCGACGTCGTCGGGGGCGTCTTCGACCACCTCGCGCCAGACCGCGATCGCGTCCCGTGGACGACCCAGAGTGCCGCTCGCCAGGCACGCGGCCTCGACGCGCAAGGTCCGCCGCACCGCGGGGTCGTCGGCGAGCTCGACCTGTCGTCGCCGGACGTCGTACAGCGAGGTCCAGGCCTCTCGATCGGCGTAGATGCTCGCCAGCGCCGCGAGCGCCTCGGCATGCCGCGGGTCGAACTCGAGCGCCGCGCGCAGGTGGTCGATGGCGCGCCCTGGCTGCTCCAGCCGATCCGCATAGAGCCGCGCGAGGCGCAGCGACACCGTGAGGCGCTCCGCCCCCGTCGCGACGCTGCGCTCCAGCAGGGCCGCCAGTTCGGCGTCGCGACCCGTCTCGGTGTAGACCGCGCACAGGCCCGATGTCGCCGTCGGATCGGCGGCGTCGACCTCGTCGAGCACCCCCTGCCATGCCGCGCAGGCGCCCTCGGCGTCACCCAGATCATCTAGTCGCACCCGCGCCAGCGACAACCTCAGCTCCCGTCCCAACGCGTGGTCGCGGGCGGCGGGGATCGCGTCGGCGTAGGCCCGCGCGAGCTCGGCGTGCTGGCCGGTGCGCTCGGCGAGGGCGCCGAGCTCTCCGCGCGCGCCGGCGTCGTGGGGGGCGGCCACGAAGAGCGCGGCCCGCTCGGCGAAGGCGCGGGCCACGTCCCCGAGCTCGCGCTCACAGGTCACAGCGATCCGCCGTCGCCGCGCGGGCTCGTCCTGCACCGCCTGCAACCGGTCGAGGGCGCAGACCTCTTCGGTCCACCGCCCCGCCGCCGCGTACAAGTTCGCCAGCGTCGCGAGGGCCGGAGGGTGGTCGGGGATCGGCGCGAGCGCCTCGATGGCCCCGGTCACGTCGTCGAGCTCCTCGTGCAGGACCGCCGCGAGCCGCATCCGCAGCGCGTTGCCCTCCCTAGCCTCGGTCACGGCGGGCAGACGCGTGGCGTAGGCCCAAGCGAGATCCGCCGGTCGCGCGGAGTCGCGGCACAGCCGCTCCAGGGCGCGCACCGCGGTCACGTCACCGGGATCGGCGGCCAGCACCTCTCGGTAGGCGTCAACCGCGGTATCGGGGGCGATCCGGTCGGCCAGCCAATCGAGGCGGCGCCGCACCTCTACCGCCGGCGTACCGATCGCCAGGAGCCCGCGGCACAACGCCACCAGCTCGTCCCAACGCTCGGCCTCCGTGAAGCAGCGCTCGAGGCCCGCGAGGGCCGCCGGCTGCGTAGGCACGAGCCCCAGCGCCGCGTGATAGGCCGCCAACGCCCCGTCGAGATCGCCGAGCAGCTCCTCGCGGATCTCTCCGATGCGCACGTGCTGCGCCGCCCCCGCCTCGTCGGGGAGGTACTGGACCTCGTGTTGGAGGACCCGGACCACGTCCTCCCAGCGCTTCAGGCCCCCATAGATCCGCGACAAGCTCGCGGTGGCCTCCAGATCGTCGGGGACGCGCTCGATCAGCCGCTCGTAACAGTCGGCGGCCCCCTCCGGGTCGTCGAGATCGTCGGCGCGCAGCTTGGCGAGCGCTCTCAGGCGCTGCGGGGTCGGAGAGCCGGCGCCGAGGCTCGCCGCGAGCTCCGCCGTGCGCTCCGTCTCCGCCAACGCGCCCTCGAGGTCGTCGCGGGCGTCGATGTCGTCGGGCGCGTCGGCCAGGACGGCCTGGAGGTGACGAATGGCCCGATCCGGTGTCTGAAGTGGCCCGAGATACCACCGCGCGAGCCGCCGTCGGATCGCCGGGCGCCCGTCACAGAGCTGCTCGTAGCACGCCGCCGCCTCTGCCCAGGCACCGGCCGCCGCCGCGAATCGGCCGAGGGCGTCGCCGAACCGGGCGTCGTCGGGCCGCTCCACGCAGGCCGCCAGCAGATCCCCCAGGGCGGCCCGCGGTTCACCACGGGCCTCCGCCAGGGCGCTCAACACCAGCGCGCCGTCTACGTGAGCAGGGACGTAGGGCGCACCGTCGAGGAGCTGAGCCAACGCGGCCCAGTCTCCGCGCGCCTCGTAGGCCCGTGCCAGCTCGGCGGTGACGTCGGCCCCTCCATCAAAGGCCGCGCGCAGATGCTCAAAGGCTTCCCCGTCGTCACCCGAGAGGGACGCGAGGGCGCGGTGGGCCTCCGCGCGGGCGGTGTCGTCCGCGGCCGCATCGAGGGCGTGGGTCCAGGCCCCACGGGCGCCTGCGGGGTCATCGGCGTCGACGAGCACCTCTGCGAGGCGAGGCCACAGGCCCGCCTCACCGCCGTCGATTCGGGCCATCAGGAGCCGCGCGCGGATCTGAGGCCGATCGGCGTAGGCCACGTCGTCGACCAGGGCCGCCAGGTCGTCCCAGCGCTCCGCCCGCTCGTACAGCTCAGCCATGACCAGCTCGTCGCCCAGCGCTTCGTAGTGCGGGAGCGCGCGCTCGACGTCGCCCAGCTCCCGGTAGAGCTCGCCGAGATGCTGGTGAATCGGTCCGGCGTCGGCGACCGCGGGGAGCGCAGACTCGAGGGCCGCCGCCACCTCGTCGGGACGCTCGCCGCGCGCGTCGAGGAGGGCGGCGAGCCGGCCACCGGTCGGCGCGACGCCCGCCGCTTCCGCGCGCGCGAGAAAAGCCGCGTCGGCATCGCCGAGCGTGTCGCGGACCTCCGCGAGCACCCCGAGCAGCTCGGCGCGCCGCTCCCCGGAGGTGGCGCCGAGTTGGGCCTCGATCACCCGCTGTCGCACCTCGGGTTGACCGACGTAGTCGGCGTGGTCGGCGATCTCCGCCAGCGCAGCCCAGCGACCGGCCCGCCGGTAGAGCTCCGCCGCCGCGGGTCGGACCTCTGCGGGCATGCGAGCGCCCAGCCGCTCGAGCAGCGCCAGCAGCTCCGCCGTCCGGCCCGCCGAGACGCCCTCCAAGCTCCGCAGACAGCGCGCGCTCGGCGCCGCCTCGAAGGACACTCGCCAAGCGTCGAAGGCCCCCGCGGCGTCGCCCATCGCGGCGCGCTGCTCGGCCAGGCGCGCCCAGCGCACCGGATCGTCGGGCTCGGCCTCGAGGCGCGCCTCGAGCAACCGGACGCGCAACGTCGGACGGTCGGCGAAGGCAGCGTCGTCGACCTGAGCGGCGAAGTCCGGCGCCGCCTCGAGGGCCGCTCCGACCAGCGCCAGCAGCTCGTCGATGCGATCGCCTGCGACGCCCTCGAGGGCCGCGAGCCCGCCGGCGGTCGGCCGCGAGACGAAGGCCCGAGCGCACTCCGCGAAGCCGGCGTCGGCGTCGCCCTGTGCCGCGAGGAGCTCGCCGAGCCGCGCGCGCAGCGCTGGATCGTCGCCCTCGCGCTCGATGCGCGCCTCGAGCAAGCGGCGGCGAAGCTCGGGTCGGTGCGCGTAGGCTGCGTCGTCGACGACCGCGGCGAGGTCAGCCCAGCGCTCCGCGCGCTCGTAGAGCTCGGCCAGCGCGAGGCGGTCGTCGACGGCCTGGAAGTGCTCGATGGCGCGCGCGTCGTCCCCGAGCGCGTCGCGGTAGAGCTCCCCGAGCCGACGGTGGAGCTCAGGCAGCACGTGGGCCGCCCCCTCGAGGGCTGCGGCCAGGCGGGCGGGCCCCGGCGCCGTGGCGAGGAGCAGCGGGACCGCCCGAGGGTCGGGGGCGAGGCGAAAGCGCTCGGTCCGCGCGACGAAGGCCCCGTCGGCGTCACCGAGGACGTCGCGCACCTCCGCGAGGCGACCCCAGGCACCGGCGTCCGTGCCGTCCGTGGCGAGGTGGGCCTCGAGGAGCTTCTTGCGCATCTCGGGCCGGTCCGCGTAGTCGGCGTCGTCGACGATCTCGCACAGGTCGAACCAGCAACCGACCTGCTCGTACAGCGGGATCAGCGCTCGGCTGTCACCCAGCGCCTCGAGGTGCGGGATGGCCCGGGCGGCGTCCCCGTCGGCGACGTATAGCTCGCCGAGGCGACGGCGTAGCTCGAGGTCGCCGGGCTCCGCGGCGGCGCAGCGCTCGAGGAGCGAGGTCTCGGTGGACGTCTCCGGGCTGGCCTCGGGATAGAGGGCTGACAGCGCCGAGAGGTCGCCGTCGCGGGCGGCGATTCGCTCGAGGGCCGCTCGCACGTCCGGGTCGTCAGGGGCCACGGCGTGGGCCTCGCGACACGCCGAGACCGCCGCGGCGTGCTCTCCGAGCTGCGCCGACAGCGTCTCGGCGATTCGCAGGCGGAGACGCAGCCGCGCGCCCGGGTCGTCGGTGACCGCGAGCAGGTCGTAGCGGATGTCGACCAACCGCGCCCACTGCGCCGCGGCCCCGAGGACATGCTCGAGCAGGGTCGCGGCCCGCTGTGCGGCCCGGCCGGCTCGGACCATCGCGCCCAGCGCCCGCAGCGTCGGCTCATGGCCGGGCTCGGCGTGGAGGAGCTGCGCGAACCCCTCGAGGACGGGTGCTGGGTCCTCGAGCTCCTGCCACCAGCGAGCGCCACCCCCGACGCGAGCCCAGTCGCGCGTGCCGAGACGCCACACGAGGGCCCCGACGGGCACCTCCTGCTCCGAGTCCCAGCGATGGAAGCGGCCGTCGGCGATGACGTATCGCGGTTGCGCGCTCATGCCTGGAAACTAGCATCTCTGCGCGCAGCACCAAGAAAATACCTACATTAGCCTACATGGGTGTTCGGATCCGCCGGTCCGCCGACATCTGTCATTTGGCAGATGTCCGACCGGCGCCGTCCCAGGAACCTGGGCTGTCTACTCATCCGACCCACGGGTCGGTTGGTCTGGAGCCTGGATGTTGGCGCGTCGGTTGGTGGTCTGTGCGCTCCTCGCGGGGCTCGGGGCCTGCGGCGACGCGGAGCCGGGCGACGAGTCGCCCGGGGGGCCACCCTGGGTCGAGTTGGGGACCGGCGACCGCGAGTTCAGACCCCTGGCGGATGGCGACAGCGTCGGGATCGTCCTCGGCCCGCAGGGGGGCTACATGGTCCCCCTCGCCGTGCGCGCCGGCAGCCTGGTGCCCGGCGACCCCTCGGACGCCGCCGCGCCGGACAACCCTCGGATGACCTTTCGGATGTCGATCCCGGGGGGCGCCGATCTCGGGTTGACGACCCTCCAGCAGGGGCTCGACGCCGTGGAGGACGACGTCTACGAGCGCACCGGGGCGTGGGTGGTCTTCAACCCGTCCATCGAGACCCATCGCTACTTCGACCAGGAGGTGCAGCTCGAGGTCACGCTGGTCGACGCCCGTGGGGAGCGCGCGACGGATCGGGCGCGGGTTCGCTGCCACGCCCCGGCCCTCACGCAGCTACTCGAGCTCGAGATCGATCCAGGTGTAGTAGTCGGGGGCGCGCGTGACCACGCCGAGCATGCCGCCCGTGAGGTTGGTCACGCGCAGCACGAGGGCGTCGACGCCCGACCCGGGGACGTCCACGTGGACGCACCGCTCGAAGGGGTCATAGCCCATCTCGCCGGTGGCCGGGTCGTCGATCTCGAGCGCTTGGGCGATCTCGCCACCGCGCAGGAGGAGCAGCTCGTAGCGAGCCACGACGTCGGGATCGTCGGTGCGCGCGAGGTGCAGGAAGATGTGGCCCGTCAGCGGAGCGCCGACGGGGTGCGTCCACTCGACGAGGGCACCCTGGCTGAGCAAGAAGTGGTCCCCCGACGCGACGTCGACGCGGTGCTCGCTCATCGCGTAGCGCCCGTCGGGGCCCGCGGCCTGCTCCGCGCCCTGGATGTAGAGCCGATGCCAGCCGGCCCCCTCGAGGGCGGAGCCCGGGCTCTTCTCGAAGACGAGCGGGAGATCGCAGCGCGCGGGCTCGAGCGAGGCGTCTGGTTCGACGTCGTCAGCGGAGTCGCACGAGGCGAGCGTCGCGATCAGAGGAATCCACAGGAATCTCACGGCGCCGCCAGTCTGGCACGACCCGCGAGGCGCCCTCCAGCGTAGGACAGGCCGGATGAAGAAAAGGAAGAACGAGTCGGTGACGCGGCGAGAGGTCATCGTGGCGGGCGCCGGCCTCGGTGCGTTGGCCCTGGGCTGCGGCGGCGCCGGTGGCGGCGGCGAGGACCTGGGCGCCGACGGCCTCGACGGGGCCTTTGGATCGAGCCCCGACGCCGGCGCGGCGGACGCCGCTCCACGAGAGCTGCCGGATCTGGGGCGGCCGGAGGTCGCCGCGCGGCTGTGGCAGACGATGTCTCCCTACGTGCGCGCCACCGACGGCGCCATCGGGAGCCGGGTGAACCTGTTCAACCCGACGCCCGTCGTCCAGCGGGTGGTCATCCAGGTGATGCTGCCGTCCGGGCAGCTCGTCGTGAAGGACGAGGCCTGGCCGGCGCTGCCCCCGTTGCAGTCCCGACATCTGGAGCTCGACGAGTACCTGACCTCCCACGGCATCCCCCTCCCCTTCGAGGGGTCGATGTGGGTGGGCACGACGCCGGAGTCGGGGCGCATGTTCATGGGGCTCCAGGGGATCAGCTTCGACTGGTACGGCCCCGCGTATCTGGCGTCGGTCCATGGGATGCGCGACTTCGGCAACTCGAATCACGACGAGGTCTGGGCCGATCTCATCTTGCCGGGCGTGACCGCGGGGCCTCGCTTCGCCACCCATTTCGCGGTGCAAAACGCGTCGGCGGACGGGGTCTCCGAGGCCCTCGTCTCCCACCCGGAGCTGGTGGTGCGCGGACCGGAGGGTGACGAGCTCGGGCGGGCGATCCTCGACGAGCTCGGGCCCTACGCCTCCACGCTGGTCGACGTCCGCGATTTGGTCGGCGACGCGGAGCTCCGCGGTGGCACCGCGCGGCTCACGGATGCACGGGTCGGGCTGGTGGCGACGGGCCTCGTCTTCGACGACGAGAACAGCGGGATCGTGACGGCCGACCACTTCTTCGACCGACACTTCGTCGTGTCGAGCACCGGATTCGACGGATAGACGCATGCCTGACTACGCGAGGATGGAGCGATTCCAAGACCTGCTCCGAGGCGGCTATCTGCCCGCCGTCGGCGCCTGGGTACAGGTCGCACCCGAGGTTGGGCTGACGACGTGGCTCAACGCCTACAACACGCTGGGCGAGCAGACGATGGAGATCTGCCTCATCGACCAGGGCGGCTTCACGGTGGGCGAGGTACGCGAGACGACTCTCGACAGCGAGCGTGTCCTTCACCTCGACCTGGAGTCATTGCTCCCCGGGGACACGGCCTTCGAGGGCAGCGTGTGGGTCTGGTCCCGCGGCGCCACCCGCGAGGGCAGCATCGGGCTCCAGGCCATTGATCTGCAGTTCGTCGACCGTCGGCGGCCAGCGGGGCACATCGCCGGCGGGGTTCACCTCATCGTCGACTTCCAGAACACCTTGAACATCCCACCGTGGGTCGATCTCGTGTGCCCCCGCGTCCTGATGGAGGAGACCCCGGAGGGGGCGCCCCGCTACCGCAACTACCTGGGCGTGGCCTCGATCCCCATCGGCAACCCGACGGGGCCGCGCCTCGAGATCACCCTCGGCAACCAGGACGGGGAGACGCGGATCGCCGAGCAGATCGTCGAGATCCCCGCCCTCGGCTCATGGTTCGGCGACCTCGAGGTGCTGTTCCCCGACATGGCCGCATTCCTCCGGGTCGGCGACGGCAAGCGTGGCTACGGGACGCTGGGCGTCAAGGAGGTCGACGGGCAGCTCACGGGCCTCGCCGGGATGGTGAAGGTCGCAGACCAGCTCAGCGGCGAGCTCCTCGTTGGCCACCTCAACGACCGCTTCTTCGCCCGCCCGGCGATGAAGGAGCCCTGAAGAGGCGTCCGATCTACCAGCCGTCGCGTCGCCCGAACCAACCGCGGAGGCCCCCGAAGAGACGCTTGCGGCCCGCCGGCGCCTCGATCGCGTCGTCCACGTCGCCGGGGGGGACGAACCGAGGCTCGTCGCCGGCCCACGTGACGCAGAGCGCCGACGGATCGAGCCCCTCCGCCAGACGCTCCAAGACCACCGCGGAGAGCCCGGGGAGCAGCCGTTGGCGCAGCACGCGGTCGATGGGGCGCGCGCCCCCGGCCTCTCGCGACGCGAGGGCGACGACCGCCGAGACCACCGCAGGCGTGTAGCTCAAGGGCACCCCGTGCTCGCGCTGGAAGCGGGCCTGGATCTCGTTGAGCTTGAGCTCGAGGATGCGCCGCAGGGCGTCTGGCCCCAGCGGTCGGAAGGGCACCACCTCCAGGCGCGCGAGGAGGGAGCGTGGGAATCTACGCTCCAGATCGGCCTCGCTGCCCTGGGTGGTCAGCAGGATCACGGTGTTGCGGAAGTCGACGGGGATGCCGCTGCCGTCCTCGAGCACCCCCTTGTCGAAGACCTGGTGGAAGAGCTGGAGCACGTCGGGGTGGGCCTTGGCGGCGTCGTCGAGGAGCACCACGGAGTACGGGCGCCGGCGAACGGCCTCGGTGAGCACGCCGCCGCGGCCGAAGCCCGCGTACCCTGGGGGCGCCCCCTTGAGCTGCGAGACGGCGTGGGCTTCCTGGTACTCGGCCATGTTGACGACGACCAGGTTCGACTCGCCGCCATAGAGCGCGTCGGCCAGGGCCCAGGCGGTCTCGGTCTTCCCCACGCCGGAGGGGCCGATCAGCAGGAAGACGCCGACCGGGCGGCGAGGATCGTCGAGCCCGGCGCGGGCGGTCCGCATCCGGCGCGCGACGGCGGCGATCGCGTCGGGCTGGCCGACTATCCGTTCACCGAGGCGGGCCTCGAGCTCGAGGACGGTGTGGATACGGTCGCGCCGAACGCGACCGACCGGCACCCCGGTGAAGCCCGCGACGACCTCGGCGACGACTCGGCCGTCGACCTCGAGCGGGACCATCGGCTCGTCGCCCTGCAGCTCGGCGAGTCGGGCGCGCAGCCGAGCGACCTCGGCGCGCGCCCCGGCGTCCTCCCGCGAGGTGAGGCGCCGCTCCAAATCGAGCACGCGGTCCACGATGGCGCGCTCGTCGGTCCAGCGGCGCCGGGCCCCGGCCTCGGCGGCGCGCGCGTCCACCAGCGCGGCGTCGTCGATGTCGGTCCCCTCTGCCGAGAGCCGCTGCACCGCGAGCTCCAGCCGCTCGACTCGACGGGTGGCGTCCTCGACGACGCCGGGGGTGGCGCGCTGGCAGAGCCCGACGCGGGCGCAGGCCGTGTCGACCACGCTGACGGCCTTGTCCGGCAGGCGCCGGCCCGTGATGTAGCGCTGCGACAGATAGACGGCCTCGCCGAGCGCGGCGTCGGTGATCCGCACGCCATGGTGCGCCTCGAGGCCACCGGCGAGGGCGCGCAGCATCGCGACCGCGGTCTCGGCGTCGGGCTCGTCGATGCGGACGACCTGGAAGCGGCGGGCCAGGGCGGCGTCGGTCTCGATGCTGCGCTTGTACTCCGCCCAGGTCGTGGCCGCGATGGTCCGCAGCTCGCCGCGCGCGAGGGCCGGCTTGAGGAGGTTCGCGGCGTCGCTCTGGCCGCCGGCGCCGATGAGCATGTGCGCTTCGTCGATGAACAAGACGACCGGCTCCGTGGCGGCGTTCACGTCGGCGACCACGGCCTTCAAGCGACGCTCGAACTCCCCCTGCACCCCGGCCCCCGCCTGGAGAAGCGCCAGATCGAGCATGCGCAGACTCACGGCGCGAAGCGCTGGCGGGACGTCGCCGGCGGCGATGCGCCGGGCCAGCCCCTCGACGACCGCCGTCTTGCCGACGCCGGCCTCGCCGACCAGGAGGGGGTTGTTCTGCCGGCGCCGCGTGAGGACGTCGGCGAGCTGTCGGATCTCCGCGTCGCGCCCCACGATGGGGTCGATCAGGCCGGCCCGGGCGCGCTCGACCAGATCGCTGGCATAGCGATCGAGGGCCGGCGTGTCGGCCCGCCCCGGCGGAGCGGGGTCACGCCGCGGCCCGAGCGGGGCCGCATCGACGGCGGGCGTCGACTCGACCGTGTCGCCGACGAGCCTCCGAAGGTCGACCCGGAGGCGCTCGGGGTCCAGGCGGCGCAGGGAGGGAGCGGTCACCACGACCTCGTCGCGCACGCCCTCGACCGACCGCAACGCGAGGGCGACGGCCCCGGAGCGAACCGCCCGCCCGCCGAGTTGGATGGAGGCGACCAACCACGCCTCGCGCAGCAACGCCACGAGCTGTGGTGAGAAGCTGGGGACCTTCGTGTTCCCCGTTCGAAAGCCAGCGACGGTCACCTGGAGCTCGTCTGCGAGGGTCGCGTGGTCCACGCCGTAGTGGCAAAGGACGGAGCGCAGATCAGTGCCGCGGCGTCCGAGCAGCGCGGCGAGGTAGTGCTCGACCTCGATGCTGAAGTGGCCTCGCTGCACGCAGGTGGCGGCGGCGTCCTCGAGCGCCTGACGACACGGCTCGTTCAGCGTAGCGACGAGCGCTTCGAGTTCGTGCCCGTCCACCTCAGAGGGCCGCGAGGGGCCTGCCCGGCACGCGAATCTCGGCGGCCTCGCCCTCGAGGGGGCGGGTGAGCAGCCAGGAGGTCCAGCCCAACCGAGGGCCCGACGTCGCCGACAGCGCCGGGCGCGAGGGCAGCACCGCCTCGGCTCGAACTCGCAAGCGAAGGTGGAAGTCGAAGGCGGAGCGCGTGTAGAGGTTCACGAGCAAGACGAGGGCGGACAGGCGCCGTCCGACGGGGAGGAAGTCAACGAAGTCGTCCCAACAGAGATCGTCCGCGATCAGCTCGAACCCGGCCTGGGGGTTGGCGACGCGGGAGCCGGCGATGGTGGTGACGCCCAGACGGTTGTGACCGCGTCGGGTCGTGAGCGCCGTGCGCTCTTCGGGGGCCAGCCGTAGCCACCCACCGGTGAGCTGCCGTCCGCGAAAGGCGAGCTTGAAGTAGTGCGCGAGGAGGCGCTCGAGCCCGATCATCGATCGGTCGCGCCGCCAGAAGAGGCCGGCGTAGAAGATGAGATCCCGCGGCGCGATGCCCGCCCCGGTCTCCTCTCGAGCCTCCTCCAGGCACGCGCGGGCAGCGGGCGTCCCCAGGCCGGCGAAGGACATGAGGTAGCCAGCGAAGGGATGGGTCTCGGGGCGCTCGGTGTTCAACGTCGGGCGGTGGCGTTGGCGCACTCGGTAGAGGAGCGAGACCAGGCGGTGGTTGAAGAGGTCCAGGAAGGCGCGCAGTCCGTGGTCGCCCAGGATGGTGCGGTCACGGATCAGCTCGGCGTACCAGTTCGGCATCGGGCCACGCGCGCCGCAGAGCCCCAGGAAGTTCACCTGCATCTTGGGTTGGTCGCGGTCGCGCGGCCAGACGATGACCCGGCGGATGTCGCTGGCCTGATGGGCCAAGGACACCGTGGAGGTGAAGCGGAGCGCCTCTTCGGCGGGATCGTTGCTCCCCCCCGGGGGCGCGCACTCCTCACCGAGCGCCGTGCGCTCCGAGCGAACCAGCCCTTCGAGGACCTTGACGGCTTGGAAGAAATCGAAGCGCCACGCCCTTCGAAAGAACTCCGCGGTCTCGGCGTCGGCACGCGACGCGGACTCGAGGACTTCGGGCACAGCGCCTCCCTCGTTCAATGACTCGAGAGATGAACGCGCGTTCCCGCGCGCGGCGCAACCGCTAGGACGCTGCGGCCGACAAATCGACCAAGCGATGTGCGTGCCCGCCCGCCGAGTTCAAGGCGCGAAGCCGTAGCGATATCCGAAGATATCGGTAGGCTTCGC
>CAYOBQ010000176.1:0-20305 GCA_964402225.1 uncultured Nannocystaceae bacterium
GGCGGCGTCGGGCTCGGGTGGGGCGGCGTCGGGCTCGGGTGGGGCGGCGTCGGGCTCGGGTGGGGCGGCGTCGGGCCCTGGTGGGGCGGCGTCGGGCTCCGGTGGGCCCGCGTCCGGCTCGGGCACCTCCAGGCAGTCGGGCACGTCGTCACCGTTGGCGTCCAGATCTTCGACGCCACAGCCGCACGCGCCGGGGGCGAGCTTCGCCGGGTCGTCCGGGCACTCGTCGACCAGGTTGAGGAGGAGCCGCGGAGGGGAGTCGGCGACCAGCAGGTCGAGGTCGCCATCGCCATCGACGTCCCCCACGACGACGGCGCTCGGCGCCCCGCCGAAGAGGCCGACCTGATGCTCCTCGAAGCCTCCTTGGCCATCACCGAGGTAGAGCGCCGGGCGCCCGCGGGTATCAGCCGTGACGATGTCGGGGGCCCCATCTCCATTCAGATCGGCGGCGACCATTCGCCCCAGGTTGGCGCGCAGCGGGTGGCCCGCCTCCAGCCCGCCCTGGCCGGTGTTCAGGTAGACCGTCCCCCCGTCCTGCCGCGACGCCGCGACGTCGGGGAGGCCGTCGCCGTTGAAGTCGGCGACCGCCATCCAGGTCGGCGGATCGGTCCCCGGCGCGCCCACGTCCACGGCGGGCTCGAAGAGCAGCGCGTTGTCGCCGCGCCACCAGCGCAGCGGACCGCCGATGTTCAGCGAGCTGGTGAGCAAGTCGTTGGCCCCGTCCTGGTCGAAGTCGGCGATCGCCACCGTGATGGTGGCGTCCACCGGCGCGTTCAGCGCGATGGGCGCCACGTCGTCGCCGACGTTTGCGAAGACCATGTCCCTCGCCGGCCAGCGCCCGATCAGGAGCTCGGCGTTGCCCCCGCCGTCGAGGTTCCCCGCGGCGACGGAGGTGACCCCGCCGGGCAACTCCGTCGTGAGGACGAAGTCGCCCTCCCCGTCACCGCGGTAGAGGCTGCCCTGCTCCAGTCGGCTCGCGAAGACGAGGTCCAGGTGGGCGCTGCCCAGGACCTGCGCGAGGGCGATGTCGCTGACCTGCCCCGTCGCTAGATCGGCCTGGGCCTCGAAGCCGAGGGCCCCGTCGTTGAGGAGCACCACGCTGGTCGAGCCGATCTGCCCGCCGCCCAGGACGATGTCGAGATCACCGTCGCGGTCGACGTCGCCGAAGGCCGCGGCGCCGGGTCGCTGGACGGGGCCCGGCAGATCCACGCGGACGAACTCGAGGGGCCCCGCGGCGCTGGCCGCGTTGAAGGAGAAGACGTAGGGCGCCGCCAGGAAGAGCCCCCCCTCGGCCGCGCCGTCGGCGTCGATCGTCACCGTGACGCGCTCCCCCGGGTGGAACGGCACCGGGTGGTGCACGCGCAGGGCGCCCTCGTGGAGCTCCAACTCGGTGGTGTAGGCGCCTCGCAGGCGACCGTCGATCCGCACGGTTGGAAGCTGCGCCTCACCGAAGGGGACGTTGGTGTGAATCGTGACCGGTTCCCCGATCTCGCTGTGCCAGGACTCTGGGGCCGGCACCGTCTCGAGGATCTCGATCTGCCCTGGCCCCGGGCCTTCGCAGGCATCGGGGCTCGGCAACCCGTGGAGGCAGATCTCGTTGATGGTGTAGCCCTCGGGGCGGTCGCGGGCGACGAGAAACAAGCCCAGCTCGCCCGCGGGCTCGAAGGGCGGCGCCTCGAACTGGATCGACACGGGCCCCGGCGCGAGGCGACGTCCGATGAGGAAGGCCTGGTCGGACTCCACGAGGAAGCGAGCCTCGACGCTGGACTGACCACCCACCACGGGGGCGCCGATCTGATGGACGGCCTCCCCGCCGGCCCAATCCCCCACGAAGTCGCCGTCGAGGTTCACCTGGTCCGTCGCGATGCGGAGGGTGCCGCCCTGCTCGTCGGTGAAGCTCGCGCCCAGGCGCAGCGCCGCGCTCCCGACCTGCACGCCGAGGCCGCTCGCCACGGTGTCGGCTCGGTAGGTCGTGGTGACCTCGACCTCCAGCGGATCACACAAGGCCGCGCCGCCGAAGTCGAGGAAGAGGAGCTGCTCGGGGCCGTGGGGCGCGCCGTAGGGCTCGACCACCAGGCCCTCACCATCGGTGGCGTAGGTCCGGCCAGCGGTGGGCAGGAACTGGAAGGGGCTGTCGTTCAGGATCTCGGCCCCGCTCCAGCACACGCGTGCGCGGTCGGGGAAGGCGTCGCAGGCGTCGGGGAGGCCGTCGACATCGACGTCGGGATCCGGGAGATCCAGCCCCACGTTCTCGGGGTTCGCGAGGAACTCGATGTCGACGTGCTCGAGCGCCCGTGCATAGACGCGCACGTCCGTGAGGACGCCCGCGAACGGCTCCGTCACGTCCCCGTTGGCGCCGGGCCGTGCCCCCAACCACATCCGCGTGGGGGCGACGGTCGTAAACGGCACCGCCCCCCGATCGAACGCCTCGCCATCGACATAGAGCGCCCCGTCGACGCCGTCGTGCGTGAACACGAGGTGGTGCCACGCGCCGTCGTCGTCCACCGCGCCCCCGACGCCCGTCTCCTGCGCGACCTGGTCGTAGTCGCTGGCGTGTGGATCGCCGTCGTCGTTGAGCCCGAGGACGAAGCCGGCGCCCGCGTCACCGCCGAGGCCGACCAGCGCCGCCGGGAGGTCGGCGCCGGCGGGGCGCTTGAAGAACAGCGAGATGGTGATCGCCGGGGTGTCGTCGAGCCGCGCCCCATACGCCCCCAGATCGACGTAGCCCCCGCTGCCGTCGAAGCGCAGGCCGTGGGGCATCTCGAGGTCGTTTGCGTCCCGGAGGTCCTGATCCCACTCGAAGGCGCCGACACCCGCCGTGAGGCGGCCCGTGCGCGCGGTCCCGTGGAGGGGCGCCGGGTGGGCGTCACCGACGACGGCGCCCTCCCCCTCGTCGAGGCGCCACCACGCCGCCGGCGCGGGTCGCGCTTCGACGCCACAGCCGCAGGCGCCCGGGGTGGCCTTCGTCGCGTCGTTCGGGCAGTCATCGCAGGCATCACCCGCGCCGTCCCCGTCGGTGTCCGCCTGCGCCGGGTTCACGGTCTGCGCGCAGTTGTCCGCCGCGTCGTGCACGCCGTCTTGGTCGAGGTCGTCGCACGCCGGCGCCGCGTCTCGGAGTGAGAGGGCCTCGCCGTAGACCGCGACCTCGTCGATCAGACCGATGTAGTGCAGGCCCAGCGGGCTCGATCCGATTCGGCCGTCAGGGGCGTTGCGGACGTCGGCGACCGCCTGCGTGTGGTCGAGATCGACGAGCTCACAGTCGACGTAGAGCCGAGACTGGAGCCCCTCACGGACCGCGACGACGTGGTGCCACACGCCATCGTCGTGGTGCTGTCGGCTGTGGGCGCCGACGAGTCCGTCGCCGTCCCCATCGACGCTGAAGGCGATCCCGTGGAAGGGCTCGAGCCGCTGGTGCCGGATGCTGATGTAGTGCCCGCCGTCGACGGCGGCGCGGTTGCCGAAGAGCTCCATGTCCTGGCCCGCCTCGAGGGTGTTGAACCAGAGCGCGAGGGTGAAGTCCTCGGTGCCGCGGTTCAGGGGCGCGCCGCCGACGTGGACCCAGTCGCCGTCGCCATCCGCCCTCAGCCCCTGGCCCACCCGCCCCGGCGCGCGCAGGGCGTCACCGACGAAGACCCCCGCCGTGGCCGGTGAAGCGTGGGTCCCGGTGTCCGGCTCGGTGTCGGCACCCACGGCGCCATCGAAGGTCCAGCGATGCGTCGGGAGCGGGCCGTCGCGGCACCGCTCCCCGGCGTGGATGGCGACCTCGTGATCGCCGAGGGCCCGGTCGTAGGTGCGGACCTCGTCGATGAGACCGACGAAGTGGCGGAAGCCTCCCGAGTCGGCGCCGATGGCGCCCGGATGTGCCTGCATATCCGCGGCGAAGACGGCGCCCGCCGCGGCGGCCGGCGCGCCGTCGACGAAGAGCACGCCGGAGAGCCCGTCGTCGGCGCGCACGAAGGCGACGTGGTGCACCTCGCCGTCGTCGACGGGTACGCCGCTGCAGAAGTCGAGGAATCCATCGGCGTAGCACAGCTCACCCGGCAGTCCGCCGATGTTGAGCTCGAAATGGCCCGGGAGGTTGTCTGGATCCGCCTGTTGGTAGACCACCTGTTGGCCGGCCACCCCCGTTCGCACGCACGCCTCGACGCTGAAGGGGCCCTCACCGAGCTGGGCTGCGTCGAGCCCCAGCGTCACCTGGCTGGCGCCATCGAGATGGAAGCCGAGGCCGCGCGCCCCCGCGTCGTAGCTGGCGTTGCCGATCCAGACGCCACCGGCGCCGCCGCGGGGATCGTCCGTGTCTCCCTCCGCCGGCCAGTGGTGTTCCAGGCCGTTGGCCGCCGTCGCGAGGAGCAGGGAGATGGCGAGGTGTCGGCGCATGTCGCGCCATCGTGTCGCGAACCAGAGGTCCGAGTCGAGGGGGCGCGCCCACGTGTCCGTGACTGTCACCGACTGTCGCCGCGATGGCTGACGACAGCTCCCCCACCCGGCCGGCACGGCGATGGGCCCTGGCGCGCTCTTTGCTCTATCTTCGAGCTTCATCGCGGGAGGTTGAATCATGGAGAGGCTTCTCGTCCTCGCGCTGCCCCTCACGGCGTGCATCGCGACATCGGCGGGCACGGACGACTCGGGCATGGCGCCGGACCTCGGCGACGGCGCCCCGCGGTCGATCATCGACGCGGAGGTCGACGCGCTCGCGGCCGACGGGGCGATCGACGTGGGGTCGATCGATGTGGGGGCGATCGATGTGGGGGCGATCGACGCGGAGCTCGATGCCGCGCCGAGCCCGCCGGACGCGAGCCCCGTCGAGGTGTGCGACGAGGTGGACATCGAGCTGTGCGTCGAGGGCGATGAGGCGTCCGTCCACCGGCCGGCCCTCGACGTCTCTGGTCCGGGCGTTGCCCACAGCCTCAGCCTCGTGCGCCACGGCGGTCGGGCGCTCGTCACGTGGTCCGGTCGGCTCGAAGGTGCGCCCGAGCGCCTGACCGGCGCCTGGCGCCTCGTCTCCGACGTGGGCTGCCCACTCGGCCCCGCCCAGGGGATCGACATCGATGACGAGATCGCCACGACGATGGCCGGTGCTGATGGGGAAGGCTTCTTCGTCGGATGGACGCTGGTCGACGGCGGAAGCTGGCTTCGTCGGATCGACTCCGATGGGCGCCCGCTCGGGGCGCCGCAGCAGCTCCTCCCGACGCGGCGAGCCGCGAAAGGCCAGATCGTCGGGGCGCTGGAGCGGAGTCTCGTGGTCCTCACCGTCCCCCACCGCGACTTCTGGCTGGTGGTGGGTGTCGACGGACGACCGCTGAGGCCGGCGACCCCTCTCGGTGGCGAGGAGCGACCTCGGACGATGCAGCCCACGGCCGCGTTTGGCGGCGGTGTCTTCGCGTTGGCGTATGCGTTCGCCGAGCCGGGGGCTGACGAATGGGGACTCGGCGTCCAGATCGTCGACACCGACGGCTTCGTGGTGGCGGACACGGTCCTGCTGGCCATCCCCGACTCGGGTTCGTCCGCTCCACGGACGGTGCTCTGGATCGGTGACCGATTCCTCGTCGCCTACGCGCGCAGCAACGAGGTCGACGGGACCGCGAACGAGCTCATCGAGGTCGGGGTGGATGGCGAGATTCTGGGACCGGCGCGCCCGCTTGGCACGCCGGGGCTCGGCAATCTGCGCCTATCGGCGATCTCCCACGCGGAGGGGGGCTTCGTCGCGTGGTGGAGCTCCTTCGCCCAGCAAGGCTCGTCGATGAGCGCGAGCCTGCATGCGGTGTCAGGGGAGCGTCTCGCGGGCCCTGTCCGGCTCCAACCGCGCCGCCGCTGGGCGTTCCAGGCGGTCGCCACCCGCGGGGAGCAGCTCGCAGTCTTCGCCACGCCGGAGGGGGAGGAGGCGGGCATCCGTGCGCTCTCCGGGCCCTTGTTCTGTGACTAAGGTCAGGGGCCGCCGACCAGGATGCGCTCCACGAGGCGGCCGATCTCTTCGCTGAAGCGCTCCACCGGCACGTTGGCGACGGAGTCCGGGTAGAAGCGCTCGACGTGCTCGGTGTGGGGCCCCAGGCCCAAGGCCAGGAGATCGAGCGGCGCGTCCTCGCCGGTGAGCTGGGCCACCGCCCGCCGCAGATCGCCCGCCGATGACCGGCGGCCCTCGGGCAGCCCGTCGCTGACGACGACCAGCATGCGGTCGGAGGCCTGGTACTCGAGCAGAGCCTCCGCCGCCTCCTCCAGGCAGGGGCCGTCGTCGTTGTAGCCGGGCTGGTTGTTGCCACCCGCGCGACTCCCGGCGACCTCTTGGGGCATCTCGGAGATCGCCGCGCGGACGGGGTCCTCGAGCCGGGAGGAGAAGGTGCACAGCGGGACGAGGACGTCCTGGAAGCCGTTGATCGCGAAGGGGACGGAGAGCCGGGAGAGGGTCTCGGCCATGAGCACGGTGCCCAGCAGGGCCGACTCGACCTTCTGGCCGTCCATCGAGCCCGACAGATCGACCAACAGCGAGATCGCGACGCTGCGGCGGTCGGGGATGGTGCTGCGGACCCAGAGCTCGTCGTAGCGGCGCGGATCGGCCTCGTAGGCCATCAGCTTCTTGAGATCGACGTGTCGCCCGCTGGGGTAGCCGGCCCGCTCGCGTAGCCGCTTGCGGGGCCGGAGGATCTCACCGAGGTGCTGGGTGAGGGCCTCGACCTGGTCGGCGACGCGGGCGTAGGCGCGGTCGTAGTCGGTCCGAGCCATCGGGCGCATGCGGAGGGGCGGGAGGGGCGGGAGCGGCTCCTCGCGGGGCTGGCCGCGCCGGTCGGTGGGGCGGCCCGCGATGAGCGGGGCGGGCTGGCGCGCCGAGAGGTATTGGTCGAAGACGTCGCGGGCGAGCTCCTGCACCCAGGGTGAGGCCGGCCGCTTGGGCCCGCCGGAGCCGAGGGCCTCCTCCATCAGCTCGTTGACCTTGCCCTCCCTCAGCATGCGTCGCGCCTGAGCGCGTCGTTGTGGGTGGGCGCCGAGGAAGTCCTCGATCTTGCGGAGGTCGTTGCGGATGAGCTCGGCGGCGTGGGGCAGGATGTCGTCCTGCGCGATCTGGAGGGCCTCCAGGGCCCGAAGCTGCACCAACTGCTCCCACCGCGGCGGCACCCAGCGCGGCTCGGCCAGGGCCGGGCGCACCTCGTTGCGGTAGCGCACGAAGAGGGATGGGAGCGATGTGTCGTAGTCGGTGGGCGGCTGCTGCTGGTTGTACGCCTCGCGCGCTTCGCGGGTATGGGCCAGGGCCCGGAGGGTGTCCCCAGGCATCACCGGCATGGGCCCCGGGTAGCGGGTGAGCTCGGAGGCGCACTCGATGCAGAAGAGGACGAAGGAGGGGACGGGGGCGTCGTGCACCGTGACGTGTCGGGCGAACTCGGCCAGCCAGGGGCGGGTCCCGGGGTAGCGATCGGCCATCCAGCCGGCGACCCGGGCGTCCTCGAGGGCGTGAAGGAGCGCGCGCCCGGCGGCCTCGGAGGGGAAGTCACCGAGCGGAAAGAGGCGGTGCCGAGCGAGGAAGTAGTGGCCCGCCTCGATGGTGAGCACCCCGGCGCAGTAGTCGGCGCCGCGGGCGCGCAGGGCGGCCTGAGACACGCGGATCACGCGCCGGACGGGGTCCCAGCCCCAGCCGCCGGGGCCCACCTCGATGGTGATCCCGGCGTCCTGGCAGAGGCCCGCCGCGAGCGCTGACAGCCGGGCCGCTTCGTCGCTCATGTTTCCAAAATCGCCGCTGGGCTCATAGTCTCCGCTCAATCGCCGCTGGGTTTATAGCGACTCGTCCAGAGTCCAAGTCGTCGGCCCGATCCCCGCGGCGTCCAGCAAGCGACACACCACGGACTGGTCCTGCGCCGAGGAGAGGCGCCCGATGTAGTAGCGGTACAGCGCGGTGCGCATGGCGCGGATGGAGTCGCCGTCTTCGATGTTGCACGTGAGGTAGTCCATGATCGACAGCAGGCCGCGGCGGGTGAAGACGTAGCGCTCGCGGCGGCGCGCCCCCAGCCGGGCGGTGCGCCCGCCGCCGCCGACGGCGCCTTCGAGGGCGCTGTGGAAGCGGGCGAGCGCGCGCAGGAACTCGGCGACCCCCTCGACGCTGGCGAGCTGCCCGAGGGGCGCGTCGCGCTGTCCCCCGAGGTACTGGCGGCCGAAGATCTGGACGTCGGGCTCACCGCCGAAGACCAGGAAGTGGAGCATCGCGTGGTACTCCGACTCCCCGGGGGAGGGGACGAAGCGCGCCCCCAGCCAACGGTCGCGGTAGGCCGGGCTCAGCGTGGAGCGCCCCGCGTACTCCGCCGGGTTCATCGTGGCGAAGATGCGGAAGTCGGGGTGAACCGGCGTGCCGCCGGGGCCGATCACCGAGTTGTCGTGCTCCGTGAGCACCAGCATCGGGGTGCGTTCGAGGACGGAGTTGAGGCGCTCGAGGATCTGCGGCTCGGCGAGGTTGAGCTCGTCGAGGATGACCCACCAGCCCTTCTTCATCGCCGAGATGACCAGCCCGTCCTGCCAGCGCCAGGGGGGGCGCGCCATCTGCTCGTTGGCCATCACCTGCTGGGCCTCGAAGCGCGTGAGGGCGCGGCCTTCGGCGTCGGCCTCCTCCAGGATGCGGCGGCTCTCGTCCTCGAGCAGCTCGCGGGCGGCGAGCATCTCCTCCGGCTCGATCGGCAGGTCCGAGGCGCTCTCGGGGACGAAGCGCCCGACGAGCTCACCGGTGTCGGTCTGGCCGTTGAGGTTGATGCGCACGACCGGCTGGTTCAGCAGGTGGGCGAGGTACTGGACGATCGACGTCTTCGAGACGCTGGTCTCCCCCTCCAGCAGGCACGGCTCGCGCAGCGCGACGCTCTCGGCGACGTGGGCCAGCGTCTCGCTGGTGCGCTGGTCGAGGCAGTAGTGGACGAAGAGCTCCGGCTTGGGCACCAGCGATCCCGCGGGGCCCCTCCGGCGAGGCAGCGTGAGGTGGGCGATGCGGACGCTGTCGGCCTGCACGTCGAGGAGCGGCTCGACCGATTGGAGGCCGCCGCGCTCGTTGAACCACTGGGAGAGGTCGACCTGGGGCAGCTCCTCCTCGGTGGCCTCCGCCTCGTTGGGGATGAAGACCCAGATGTCGTCGTCGTCGTCGCCCCACTCCTTCTTCCCGGAGGGGCGCACCCCGGTGTGGCGCTCGATGATGCCGGCGAGGTGCTCGACCAGGATCGGCGGGGCGCCACCGTACTTGATCACGGCGTCGCTCACGTCCGTCACCGTCTCGACCTCGAGGTCCTTGAAGGAGAGGGCGCGCAGCTCCTCCCGCAGGGCCGAGTATTCGCTGGGGCGCGGCGACTTGAGCGTGAGCTCCCAGTCGGAGGTCCCCGCGACGATGCGCGAGAGCAGCCGTCCGTCCTCGATGCCCTGGGTGCTGAGGTCGATTCGGATCTCGTTGCTGTCGTCGAGGTTGTCGGTGACGGCGAGGCTGAACTCGGCCAGCGCGCCGAGCTCGTCCATCTGCTCTTCGACGGCGCCACGCACGAAGTCGGAGACCTCGGGCTCGTGGCGGGCGGCCCCCCAGCTCACACGGAAGCCGGCGTGGCGGGACGGCAGGGGCTCGACGCGGACGCGGGAGTATCCGTTCTCCTCGAAGGCCTCCATCAACGACTCGATCGAGGCGGGGTCGTCGGTGCGCACCAGGACGTCCCAGCGGTCGGGGTGGTCGCCGGCGTATGGGAAGAGGTCGCCGCTCGCCAGCGCCCCGAGGGGAAGGCTGATCTCCGCGCCGACCGTCTCGCCCTCCTCGTCGGCCTGGATCGGGAAGCGGCTGAAGTCGACCTCGAGCTCTTCGAGGAACGCCTCGGTCAACGCGCGCAGCTCCGCCTCGGCCTCGGGGTCCCGGGAGAAGGGCCCCGACCGCACCTGGAACTTCAGCGGTTGGTCCGAGTCGAGGAGGCGCGCCTTCACCTGCTCGAAGCCGGCCCGCTCGAGCCGACCCTGGAGCGCGAGCATCTGGGCGTAGTCATCGCCGCAGACCTCGACCTTGAAGCAGGCCTTGATGTTGCCGCCGTCGAAGGCGGGATCGGAGCAGTGCACCCAGATGTCGTTGTCGCTGTCGCCCCACTCCTTCTTCTCGCTCACGCGCACGCCCTCACGCGCGAGGAACCACCGCACGACCTGCCGCGCGAAGGGGGTGGCGCCGCCGTAGAGGAGGCGGTTGTTCTCCTGCGTGCCGATGTCGCGGCCGTCGTCGGAGTAGCCGAGGGGCAGGAGGCGGTCGCGCAGCCGTTGGCACAGCGCCTCGCTGTCGGCGTGGATCTTGAGATCGAAGCCGCTGAGCTCCTGGCTGTCTCCCAGCCACAGCTCGGCGTCGGCGTCACCGGAGACCGCCTCGGCGGTCGAGACGGTCGGCAGCAGCGGCTTGATCGTGTCGACGAGCTGGGTGACCTCGTCGAGGGGGAGCCCATCGCTGTAGCGCAGCTCGTGGACCGAGGAGGTGGCCATCTGGACCTCGACTTCGTAGCCGGCCTCGCGCAAGTGCGCGGCCACGGGGTTTGCGAGATCGGTGAGGGTGGAGACGACGCGGACCTTCATCGGTGCACTCTTTTGGCTGTGGGCGCAGGGAAGGTAGCGCAACTCGAGCCACGTTGACGACGCCAGGGGTGCGGAGGTATCCCCTCTGCTCCCGGACCACCGGCAGGAGATCGTCGTGAAGCTGTTCCCCCGCGCGCTCGTCGCGCTCGCCGCCGTGGCCCTCTGCGGCGCCGCCCCGCCGCAGATCGAGGTCGAGACCTGGACCACCGACAACGGGCTGACGGTGCTGATGAGCCACGACGATCGGCTCCCGGTCGTGGCCGTCGAGGTCCGCTACCTGGTGGGCTCGTCCCACGAAGTCGAGGGGCGCAGCGGCTTCGCCCACCTCTTCGAGCACTTGATGTTCCAGGGCTCGCAGCACTTCGACCAGGAGTACTTCGCGCCCTACGAGCCCATCGGCGGCGCGGTCAACGGCACCACCAACACCGACCGCACCAACTACTACGAGCGGGTCCCCAGCAACTACCTCGAGCTCGCGCTGTGGATGGAGTCGGACCGGATGGAGAGTCTGCTCCCGGCGCTCACCCAGGAGAAGCTCGACAATCAGCGGGACGTGGTGAAGAACGAGCGGCGCTCGAGCTACGAGAACCGGCCCTACGGGATGGTCTGGAAGTTCTTCGCCAACCACCTCTACCCGAAGGGGCATCCGTACCAGCACACGACGATCGGCAGCCACGAGGATCTCACGGCGGCGTCCCTCGACGACGTGAAGGGCTTCTTTCGGAAGTACTACGTGCCCGCGAACGCCGTGCTCACGATCGTCGGCGACTACGACCGCGACCACGCCAAGGCCCTCGTCGAGCGTTACTTCGGGCACCTTCCGGCGGGGGAGCGCGCGCCGCGGCCCACGGCGGCGATGCCCGCGCTGGCCAAGGTCGAGCACCTCACGGCGACGGACAACGTGAAGCTGCCGCGCATCCACCTCGCCTGGCACACGCCGGCGCTCTACGCCGACGGCGACGCCGCGATGGACATCTACGCCAGCGTGCTCACGGACGGGAAGTCGAGCCGCCTCTACAAGCCGCTGGTCTACGACCAGAAGGTGGCCAAGGACGTCTCCGCCTTCCAGGTCTCCATGGCGATGAGCGGGTTCTTCGTGGTGCAGGCCACGGCCGCCCCGGGGCAGACGATCGAGGCGCTCGCGGCGGCCGTGGAGGCGGCCCTCGCCGAGGCCCGGAAGACGCCGCCCACCTCCGATGAGATGGCCCGCGTCGTCAACGGCTGGCGGAAGTCCTTCTTCGGCCGGGTCGAGAGCGTGCTCTCCCGCGCCACGCTCCTGTCGAATTACTACCACCTCACGGGCGCCGCCGATTACATCGCCGGCGACCTCGCGCGCTACACCGAGTTGACCGCGAAGCAGGTCCACGACGACGCCACGAGGTGGCTCGCGAGGCCGCACTTGAGGGTCGACATCATCCCGGGCGAGAAGAGCGAGGAGGTCAAATGATGCTCGTGCGAACGATGGCCTGCGCGTTGCCCATGCTCCTGGTCGCTTGCGGCGGCCTGCCGCCCCCCGATCGCTCGGGGCTGC
Organism: uncultured Nannocystaceae bacterium; assembly: GCA_964402225.1. GTDB lineage: Bacteria > Myxococcota_A > Bradymonadia > UBA7976 > UBA1532 > CAYOBQ01. The sequence continues at coordinate 12,077 of CAYOBQ010000176.1, forward strand.
CCGCGGCGGGACCCCAGGTAGAGTGGGCGCCGCCGTCGGTGGCCACCTGGAAGATGAGCAACGGTCTGGAGGTCTGGTATCTCCGCCAGAGTCAGGCCCCGTTGGTCTCGCTGCGGCTCGTGACGGCGCGCGGGGCGAGCACGGATCCCGCCGGCAAGGCGGGGCTCACGGCCCTCGCGGTGGACATGCTCGACGAGGGCGCGGGTGGCAAGTCGGCCCTCGAGCTGGCCGACGCGTGGCAACGGCTCGCCAGCGACTACGGCGCCAGCGCAGGGACCGACGGCGTCACCTTCAGCCTCGACATGCTCGCCGACAACCTCGACGCGTCCCTGGCCTTGTTCGCCGACGTGTTGCTACGCCCGGCCTTCCCCAGCGACGAGTTCGCCCGCCGCAAGCAGCAGCGCGTCTCGGGAGCCCTCGCGTCCGAGGCCGATCCGATGAAGGCGATGTTCGTCAACATCCGCCGGGCGCTGTTCGGAGAGGGCTACGCCGGCGCTTCGGCGGGGGGCGTGCGCGGCACCCTCGAGACGCTGACGCTGGAGGGGGCCAAGGCCCAGGCGGCGGCGGTGGTTCAGCCCGAGGGCGCAGCGATCGTAGTCGTGGGCGACGTCGAGCGCGCCACCCTCGAGGCGGCGCTGACGAAGGCCCTGGCGGACTGGAAGGGGACGCCCAGCGCGGCCCCCGCGAAGGTCACGGAGGCGACCCCGGAGCGCGCCATCTACCTCGTCGACTTCCCCGGCTCCACCCAGTCGGCGATCGCCGTCGCCCGGCGAATCCCCGGCACCGATGCGAAGGACACGATCATCGCCCAGATCTTCAACTGGACCCTCGGCGGCGCCTTCACCAGCCGGCTGAACCTCAACCTGCGGGAGGACAAAGGCTGGACCTACGGCGCCCGCGCCAGCTTCAACCGCTGGCAGGCCGCGGGCATGTACCTGCTCTACGCCAAGGTCAAGGCCGACAAGACCCGCGTCAGCCTCGACGAGATGTTCAAGGAGCTCGCCGCGATGCAGGGGGCGAAGCCGACCACGACAGACGAGCGAGCGGAGGCCATCGGCGGCCTGCTCAACGGCTTCCCCGGCAAGTTCGAGCGCATGTCCGGCGTCGCCGGCCGCCTCGCCTCCCTGCGCCTCGACGCGCGCCCCGCGAACTACTACACGACATGGCCCGACAAGGTCGGCGCGGTCACGCTCAAGCAGATCCGCGAGGTCGGCGAGCGCTACACCGTGGCGGACGATTTCCTGGTCGTCGTTGCCGGCGACCGCAAGCTCGTGGAGCCCACCCTCGCCGGGCTGAACCTGCCCATTGTGATGTGCGACGCCCAGGGCAACCGTCTTCCATAGGACACCGCGGCAGCCGCGCGACGCCTGACTATTCTCTGACGGACTGCTACGGCGGGTCCGTGCGCCAGCAGGCCAGCCACCATATTCGTATCGCGCGCGCGTGACCCTACCCCGACTGTGCGCGGCTCAGCATAGCCGGGGCGACGTCAAGTCGGCCGCGCCGCGGATGCGTAGGTCCTCCCCGATTCGGCGGCGTACAGCACCCAGATCCCGGCCGCCACCCCGCGTCGGTCGTGATGACCTTCCCCGCCGTCGGGTCTCAGTCCCGCAGGCAGGCGCCGAGGCAGGCGCGCTCGCTCCCGAAGACCCGGCCCGCGCAGCGCAGGTCGCAGCCGCAACCCGAGACCTGCACGCAGCCGCCGTCTCCGCCCACCGCCCAGCCGATGACGGCCAGGCAGGCGCCGAACTCTCCGGGTCGAACCGGGGCGCAGACGTCCTCGGGCTCGAGGCACAGGCCCCCGCAGTCCGCGCCGCCTCGCTCGGGGTCGCAGTCATCCCGGGGGTCGTCCACGCAGATCTGGGCGCGCTCGGGGCAGGGGAAGCCGGCGATCCCGCCGCACATCGCGGGCTCCGAGGCGCACCGCTCGATGGGCACGCACTCGTTGGTGTAGCAGCCGTCGCGCGCGCTCGGGATCATGCCTTCGCCGCATCGCGGCTCGACCACGTCGCACTCCACCGGCCGGCCGTCGAGGTTGCAGATGGGGTCGACCTCGTCGCAGATGCCGTCGTCGTCGCGATCTCCGCAGGGCTCGCCGCACTCCGCCCAGGTGACGCAGCGCCGCGTATAGCAGTTGTTGCGCACCTCCGGGACCGTGCCTTCCCTGCACACCGGCTGTACCACGCGACATTGCACCGGCGTCCCGTCGGCGTTGCACTCACGGTCCTCGTCGTCGCAGATGTCGTCATCGTCGGCGTCCCTCTCACACTCCGGCGCCCCGCACATCGCCTCGCACGCCTCCACGGACTCGAAGACCCGGCCCTCGCAGCCCTCGTCGCAGCCGCACCCCGAGACCGGCGCGCACCGGCCATCCTGGTTCAGCCCCCACCCGATCAGCGCCTCGCAGGCTCCGAACTCGCCTTCGACGATCGGGTCACAAGGCCCCGGCGCCTGTGTCGCGTCTGCGCACGCCTCCCAGGTCATGCAGACGTCGGTGTAGCAGCCGTCACGCACCTCCGGGACCGTGCCCTCTGGACACGGCGGCTCCACGCGCCGGCAGGCCAGCAAGCTCCCGTCGGAGTTGCAGACGTGGTCCTCGTCGTCGCACAGGAGGTCGAGATCCGCGTCGCCGTTCGGGCACCCCTCGCCCTCGCCTTCCCCTTCGCCCTCCCCATCGCCTTCGCCCCCGCCGTCCGCCTCGACGTGTCCGCCGGCTCCGCCGTCGTCCTCGCCTCCGGGGACCGGGGTGCAGCCGAACAACAGCGCCGCGGCCAGCGCCAGCCACCACTTCGCATCGTGCATGGGGACCTCCATCGCCGCATGGTGCCACCATCGTCCGGGTCGGTTCAGGTCGATCTGCCGGTGGCCCAGGGCACGGGGCAGAAGGGACACCTTGGCGGGCGCGGTCGGCGCATGCGCGGCGCGCGCGGCAAGGCGCCCCGCGGAGGTCCTCGAGAGCCGTTGGTCGGTCAACGAGAAACGCGATGCACCGCGGCGTACGCGGGTGGCATACTATCTTGAGGAGGTGCGGGTGAGCGAAGGCACGTTGTCCATGGTCGAGCTCAAGGGGCGCTTCGCGCACCGGCCGCTGGTCCCCAACGACCTCGTCCTAAAGCAGTCCGAGTGGCGGCAGCGCTGGGGTCTGCAACCGCGTCCGGTCCACCCGGAGTCGACGAGCTGGGACTACCACATCGACGTCTCCGGGCTCGTCGCGTCGGGTCCGAACAACCCATGGGCCCGGCTGCGCTACTCGCTCCTCCACGACGACCCGGAGAGCAAGTACTTCCTGACCGGGACGAAGGGGGCCGGCAAGTCGACGACCGTCAACTCGCTGTGGCTCGACGACGATGTGCGAGCGCGATTCCACCTGCTCGGGTTCTCGATCACCGACTACCTCAACCCGGCGGAGGCGGACGCGGGCCAGATCATCGCGGTGCTCATCGCCCACGCGGTCGAGGCCGTCCGGGACTCGGGACGCGCCGCGGACCTGGGGGACGCCAGCGCCAGGTCCGCCCTCAAGGACCTCGAGAAGGTGTTGAAGAAGGCCCTCCCCGGGGTGACGCTGGGCGGCGTGGACCTCAAGCTGTTCGGGCTGATGACGGCGAAGTTCAAGGAGTCCCGCGGGGCGCGTGAGGCCTTTCGCGACTTCATGGACGGTCAGCCCGAAGCGGTGTTCTCGTTGTTGGACAGCGTGCTCGCCGTCCTGAGCAAAGCCAACGGGGACAAGCCGGTCCTCGTCGTCGTCGACGACCTCGACAAGCTGAGCGACGCCGACGCCAAGGACGACGTGTTCCAGCGCCGGCTCTCCACGTTGCTCAGACCGCGCTGCGCGGCCCTCTATACGTTCCCGCTGGAGCTGCACCGCAACCCCCGCTACGACCACCTCAAGGCGCAGCCCAACCGCTTCAAGCTAGGCAACGTGAAGCTGTACGCGTCCAAGGCCGCACAGGAAGAGCAAGAGATCCTCGACGAGGGGCGCGTCGTCCTGCACCGCTTCATCGAGAGCCGGTTGGACGACGCGCCGGTCGAGGCCTATCTGGACGATGCCTTGCTCGACTGCATCTTCCGCTATGCCTGTGGCAACTTCCGGGAGCTCACGCGCATCCTCCAGCATGCGTTCCAGACGGCGGGGATGCTGGGAAGGCCGCGCGCCGACAAGGCGTGCGTCGAGGCGGCACTCAAGCAGCTTCGCGACGACTACAACCCGTTCCTCCGCACATACGCCGGGGCGCTTCAGGCCGTCGTCGACAACCATCGCGGCGACGAGCGCGAGGACATCGACGCCGCGGTCCTCTCACCCCTCATCCAGTCGCTGGCGATCGTCGAGTACCCGAACGACCCCGGCTGGGACGACGTGCACCCAATCATACGCGACCTGCTGAACGACCAGCCGAGTGGCTGCTGACGCCGCGCGCATCGACCTGGCGGGGATAGCGCAGGCCGTCGACCTCGTCGACGCGCTGCGGTCGGAGAGCGCGGGGATCCACATCGTCGTGAACGCCCAGCCGGACGCGTTCATCGCGGCGCTCGAGGCCCGACTCCCGGAGAGCTTGAGTACCGCGGAGCTGCTCGACGCTCGGCAGGGCGGCCTCGACGCCGAGGTCTACCGGCCGCCGGCCTCGGGGCGGGTCCTCCTCGCGGTGATCGACGCCGCGGAGCCTGCCCAGGCGGACGTGGTCAGGGCGTTGAACGTCGAACGGGAGTGGCTCGAGACCCCAGGAAACCACTCGGTGCTCATCGTCGCCGACGAGGACGCCCACCTGGCCCTGCAACGGCTGGCGCCGGACCTTTGGTCGTTCCGCAGCCGCGTCTACCACCCCGGTGGGAGCGACGAGGTCTGCAGGCGGCGCGTGGTGGCCGGGTTGAAGAGTCGGCTGGGGGACGAGGGGGCGGCGTGGGCGGTGCTCGACACCTACGGGCTGGCGGAGTCGTGGGAGGTACACCGGCTCTGGCGCGGCGAGGCTGGCTTCGACGCGCTCGCCGCGCGGCTCCCGGCGGTCGCGCCGAGGGCGGAGGCGCCGCCGCTCGAGACGGGGGCCGCCTCGCTCGGGACGTCGACGGCGCTGCCCGAGCTCACGCCGATCCCGGCGGCGCGAATGCCCCGACCGACGTGGACTCCGTGGGGGCTCGACGGCCACGGCGAGGCGGTCGTCCGCGCGCTCGCCGCGACCCTGCGCGCGGGCGAGCCGGGTCGCCTCTACTGGCCCGTCGCTGGCGGCGGAGGCCGCCGGCTGCTCGACACGTTCTGCCTGCTGCATGCGGCGTCCTACGACGCCGTGGTCGACCTCGATTGCGCGAAGAGCCTGCGCCACGGGCTGCGCACCTGGCTGTCGGCGGCCTCCATCGAGCTCGAGCTGCCCGAGGACGACGACGCCGCGGCCCGCGCGCTGGCGAGCCTGGTGGTCGGCGTGAAGCTCCTGCTCGTTGTCCGCGATGCGAGCGAGGCCACCCACGCGCTCTGCCGGCGACACCTGCCCGACACGGCGACGGTGGCCCTGCTGCGCACGCCGTCCGCGCGCGCGGCGTTCTCGGTCGCGGTCCCCGAGGGGCGCGGCCCGTTGGGCAGTCGGGTCGAGGCCATCCTTGGCGGGTGGGGCCGCGTGAGCCGTACGGACTGGCGGGGCGAGACCGCCGCACTGGCGCTCCTGGAGGCCCGAGCGCGAGGGGACCACGCCGTGGTGATCGCCGCCGAAGGCGACGTGCCGGCCGCGGCGTGGGAGGGCTTCGAGGCCGGCGTGGTGCTGCTGCTCGGGGGCGAGCCCCCAGCGATGGCCGAGGTGGTCGCGGTCGACCCGCGGGACCCGGCTGGCGCCGAGGCGCGGCTCCGCGCGGTCGCCGAACGGCTCGCCGGGCCCCCACGCGCGGCGCCATCGCAGCCCGCGGCGGTCGCACCGGCGGCGGTGGAGCTCATCAACCCGGCGCGGTCGGCGCACGCGTCGATCCGCGGGTACCTCTACCAGACGGTGGTGGCGGCGGAGCGCTGGCTCGGGCTCGGCGCCGGCGTGACCCTCTTGGTGGAGGGGGACGAGGACCTCGACCAGATCCTGACGAACGAGCGGGTCTGCGAGCAGGTCAAGGCGCGGCGGGGGGGCACGAACCTGCGGGACGCGGCCCTTCGAAAGGCGGTGTACGCCTTCGCGGCGGGCTACGCGCGCCACGGACCGGCCGTGAGGTTCGTGTACGCGAGCACCGAGACCCGGCGGCATCAGCGGCCGGACGCGGCGCTGCCCTTCGACGTCCTGGAGGCCTGGACGCGGGGCGAGCGGCTCGACGAGGTCGCCGCCGCCCTGGCGGGCCTCGCCCACGGCGATGGCGAGGACCCCTGGAGCGGCGCCGAGGCGGACTGGCGCGGCCTCGCCGCGTCCGTCGAGTGGCGCTTCGCCGAGCCCGGCCTCGACGACCGCCTCGCAGCGTTGGAGCAGTCCCTCCGCGACGACCCGCGGACCGCGAACCTGCCGCAGACCGGCCTGGCGCAGTGGATGGTCGCCACCGTCCTGCGCGCCTCGGCCGACCCGGACACGAAGCTGCGCCTGCTGACGCGGGAGATGCTCGACGGACAGCTCCGCGACATCGCTGGCGGCCTCGACGCCTGGCGCGCCTCCCCCGCGGCGAGGCGCCTCGCGGAGGTCCTCGACGAGGTCCGCTCGCTGCGCCGGATCATGGGCCCCGGCACCCGCCCGCTGACGATCCCCGAGGGCGCCGACGAGCCCCTGCCGAGCGCGCTGCTCGACGCCGCTCGGGAGGTGGCCCCCTTCGGCGAGGAGGGCCGCGCGGCCCAGCTCGACCGACTGCGCGCCTGGTGCGAGGCAGGGCCTCGCGCCGCCGCCTCCATCTGGACGGGCCCCGGGGGCGCCGGCAAGACCCGCCTGCTCATCGAGTGGTGCCACCGCCTCCGCGCGAGCGGCTGGCACGCCGGCTTCCTCCACCACCGCGTCGACCGCGCCCGCATAGACGCCCTCGCGGAGGGCCACACCCCGCGCCTCGTCGTTGTCGACTACGCCGAGACCCGCCTCGACGTCACCCTCGACGTGCTCCTGCGCGCCGGACGCGTCGCGAGCCAGGGCGGCCCGCGCCTCCGCGTCGTCCTGCTCGCCCGCGAGCACGGTCCCTGGGTCGCCAGCCTCGGTCGCCGCGACCGCGTCGCCGACGAGCTCCTCGGCGACCCCCCGCGACGGGTCCCCTCGCTGACCACCCCCGAGCGGCGCCCCGAGCGTTTCACCACCCTCGCCCGCACCTACGCCCGCGCCCGCGCCGTCGCGCTGCCCGACCCCCTACCCGAGCCCGACCTCGGCCACCGCCACTTCGACCGCGCCCTCTACCTCGCGATGGCCGCGCTCGCCGCCACCCACGGGCGCCGGGTCCAAGGCGCCCGCGCCCTGCTCGACGACACCCTCCTCCACGAGTCCCGCTTCTGGACCCGCTGGTTCGAGCAGGCCGGCGTAGCCGACGCCGCCTCCGACGCCGTCACCCAAGCCACCGAGGACGCCCTCGCCGCCTGCACCCTCCGGGGCAGCCTCGCCGACGCGGGCGAGGCCCGCCCGCTGCTGAAGGCCCTCCTTCACCGCGCCGCCTTCGACCCCACCGACCCCCCCGTGAGGCCCACCCAGCTCAAGGCCCTCCTCGAGACCTTCTACCCGGGCCCCGACGACCAGCTCGCCGCCGGACTCCAGCCCGACCTCCTCGGGGAGCACCTCGTCGAGGGCGTCCTCCGCCGCGCCGACGCCTCCGGCCCCCCCGCCTACCTCGACGTCGCCACCGACGCCGCCAGCCCAGCCCAATGCGAGCACAGCTTCACCGTCCTCGGCCGCCTCGGCGCCCGGCTGCCCCAGACCTCCGACGACCAGGCCTCCCGCGACGACGTCCGCCGCTGGCTGCGCGCCGTCCTCCAGGTCGACCTCCCCGCCCGCGGCCTCCTCGCCTTCCGAGCCGCCGAGTCCCTCGGCAAGCAGACCCCCTACGCCCCCATCGCCAACGCCCTCGCCGAAGCCCTCGAAGCCACCCCCGACCTCACCCTCGCCCGCCAGCTCCTCCGCCCTCTCGACGAGGTCGGCCAGAACGTCTCCCTGCGGAAGCTGGCCGCCACCTGCCGTCAGCTCCACATCGAGGCCCTCCGCGCCGCCGACCCAGTGCCCCAGGACGAGCTGGCCCGCGCCCTCAACAACCTGAGCGTGGGCCTGAGCAACCTGGGGCGGCGGGAGGAGGCGCTGGCGGCGACGCGGGAGGCGGTGG
>CAYOBQ010000176.1:20405-20552 GCA_964402225.1 uncultured Nannocystaceae bacterium
AGGCGTATCGAGGGCTCGCGGAGGCGCGCCCGGACGCGTTCCTGCCGGACCTGGCGACGTCGCTGAACAACCTCGGGAACATGCTGAGCGAGCTGGGGCGGCGGGAGGAGGCGCTGGCGGCGACGCGGGAGGCGGTGGAGGCGTATC
>CAYOBQ010000177.1:0-20529 GCA_964402225.1 uncultured Nannocystaceae bacterium
GCGCGCCCGCGAGGGAGACTGTGTGCATTGACGCCGACTAGGTGAACCGAGATGGCCTTCCGCCGCACCGACCCCCAGCGCAGCCTGCTCGAGTCGGAGTTCCTCCTGCCGGCCAAGAAGCGCCGGCTGTTGGAGGAATCCTGGGCCATCCCATTTCGGGATGTGGTCCTGCCGCTCGTCAACGAGGACCTGTTCCGCGACGCCTTCAAGGAGGGCGGTCGCCCGAACGTCCCCATCCGGATGCTGGTGGGCTTGCACCTGCTCAAGGAGTGGAACGACCTCACCGACGCCCAGGTCATCGAGAACCTGCAGTTCAATCTGCTGTGGCACAGCGCCCTGGGGCAGACCGCCGAGTCGGCCGACGTGTGCCAGAAGACGCTCCACAACTTCCGCCAGCGCATGCTGGCCCTCGACGTCAGCAAGCAGATGTTCGACGACATCGCCGCCGGCCTCGTCGAGAAGAGCAAGCTCTCCACGGCCATGCAGCGCCTCGACTCCACCCACGTCATCAGCAACATCGCGGTGCTGACACGCTTGAAGCTGCTCACCGAGACCGTGCTGGTCCTGCTCCGGGCCCTGCGCCGCGACCAGCCCGCGCACCTCGAGGCCCTCCCAGAGGGCTACCGAGAGCGCTACCTCGACCGCGAGGGCTACTTCGCCGACGCGCGCAAAGATGAGGTGCCGCGCCGACTCGGGCAGGTCTCGCGCGACATGCATCAACTCATCGAGCGCTTTGACGAGGTCGAGGAGGTGGTCGCGCTCGACGCCTTCACGATCATGCAGCGGGTGTTCTCGGAGCAGTGCGAGGTGGTGGAGACGCCAAAGGAGGGTGATGTCGAACCCGACGCGCCGACCGAGGTGACCGCACAGCCCAAGGAGCCAAAGGAAGTCAGCGCCAACAGCGTTCAGTCGCCCCACGACCCGGACGCGACCTACGGGCACAAGGGCAAGGGCTACGAGGGCCAGCTGGCTGAGACCTGCGATCCGGACGACGACTACCGCATCGTGACCCACGTCTCCGTCAACGGCGCCCACGAGTCCGACAAGCACGCGACCCTGTCCGTCATCGACGCCCTCGACGAGGCGGGGATGAAGTCCGACACGCTCTTGGCCGACACGGCGTACAGCGGCGGCGAGAACCTCGTAGAGGCCGCCGCCGAGGCGCACCTGATCCAGCCGACGTTCGTGACGGACCTCCCGATCGAGGTGTCTCCGCTCTCGCGCCGCAAGGACTCGAACCCCGACTTGGTCGACCGGTTCAAGCTGTACATCGGCGGCAACGAGCTCTGCAACGCGTTCAGCGAGCTGAACGACCCCGTGGACCGGCGTGGGCGCTTCGAGGCCCAGGTCGCGCAACGAGCCGCCGGCGACGACGAGGCGCATCCGATGGCCGAGGATTTCGTCCGCGCCCTCGAGTACGGGATGCCGCCGACCGCCGGGTGGGGACTGGGCGTCGACCGACTCGCGATGCTGCTGACCAACAGCCCGTCGATCCGCGACGTCATCCTCTTCCCGCTTCTTCGCCCTGAGCAGTAGAACCGGGAAATAGTCGACCGCCGGCCAAACTGCTTCGGCTTTACCCTGCTGCAGACCAAGTTTGGCAACGCCACGCCGGACGTGTCGAACCTGGGTCGTGCGTGATCTCCGACTCGCGCACTCGTATACGAGAACTGAACCCCTGCCCGCAGGGGTATACCGGGGCGACGTGCGAGGACTGCGCCGACGACTTCTCCGAGTACAACGGTAGCTGCGAGGTGCGGTTCGCCCTCCCGTTCCTGGACCCCGACGGCCACTGGTACCGCGGGCTGGAGATCGGGGTCGACCACGACTGGCCCGACAGCCAGGCCGGGGTCGCCAGCGCGAACAACGACGACAGCCTCCTCAAGACCCAGTGCCGAGACTACCAGGACCGTCGCGCGCCCCACTGCTACGACGGCCACGATGGCACCGACTACGAGCTCGTCGGCGGCTTCGACATGATGGACAGGGGCGTCGCCGAGGTGCTCGCCGCGGCTCCCGGAGTCGTCACGACGGTGGTGGATGGGAACTACGATCGCTGCCACTTCAGCATCTGGGCCGACGCCCCATACTACATCGACTGCGACGGGTACGAGATGGCAGCGAACAAGGTGTTCATCGACCACGCCGACGGTACCCAGACCCGCTACCTCCACCTCAAGAAGGACAGCGTGATCGTCGAAGAGGGGGACCATGTCCGGTGTGGCCAGATGCTCGGGCTGACGGGCAGCTCGGGCATCTCCTCCGGCCCCCACGTCCACTTCGAGGTCAGAAGAGACGGATTGGTCGTGGACCCATACTCCGAGGACCGCTGGATCGAGCTGGACGGACCGCACGGCCTTCCCAGCGCGGAGTGTCAGTAGGTCCGGCTGCTCTCGGGGGCGGCTGCGAGCCGGCCGGCCAGCCGAGCGTCGTAGGTCGCCGGGTCGAGGGCCGCTGGCTCCGACGCCCCAATCACGCCGGAGCGGGCGGCGACCCAGACCCACGTGGCGTAGTGCCGGTGAGCGCCTTCGCCTTCGAGCATCGGACCGACCGCCGCGAGCTCCTCGCGGCGGTCGTCGTCCGGCGGCTCGAGAAGGCTGCGCCGGACCACCGACTCGGCACGGCCCCGACGATCGGTGGAGCGCTCGAAGGAGACCCGGGCCGCAGAGTAGACGACCCGCGCGGGTGCCGACTCTCCACAGAGATGATGGAGCGCCGCTCGGTCGCTGAGCAATCGGCCGACGCCGAACTCGAGCCCGTGCTCCCGGTAGATCCGGAGGGCGCGATCGAGCTCGACGATGGCGTCGTCGTATCGCTCGCCGTCGAGCTCGAGGCACCCCGCCCGATGGTGAGCGTAGGCCTCGAGTAACGGATGTTCGGTGGCGCTCGCCACCGAACGCAGAGCTCCGAGATGGCGCAACGCCGGGGCGCGCCGGCCGAGGTCTGTCTCCAACAGCACGAGCCCGTTGAGCCCGTCCCCCAGCAGAAGGCGAGTGCCAACGGCTCGGGCGGATTGGATCGCCGCCTCGAACGCGGCGCGAGCGGCGTCGTGGGCTTCGCGACGCAGGAGCAGGTAGCCATGGGAGAGGGCGGCCAGGGCACAACGCCTCGGCTCGTCGAGCCGCGCCGCCGCGTCTCGCTCCTCGAGGCGCAACCGCGAGGCACGTTCGAGCCGACCCGCGTCGGTCTCGATGCTCCCCAGCAGGCGCAGGACCGCGACCTCGACGCCGACGGAACCGCGACGCTCGGCGACGCCGCGGGCCCGGTTCGCGAGCTCCCGGGCCTGCTCCAGCCGACCCTGGCGGCGGTGGGCGTGGGCCAGCACAAGGGCGAGCACACCATCGACCTGGTAGCACCCTGACCGCCACGCCCGCTCCAAGGCCGGCGTCCCCACGGCCAGGCAGCCCTCGAAGTCGTGGGCGGCGAGGAGCGTCGAACACAGCTCGCTCTCGAAGCGCAGCCCGAGCTCGGCGCCGGTCGGCCGGGTCGACTCGATCAACGCCATCGCCGCCTCGAGTCGCCCCGCCTCGCGGAGCAGCCCCGCGCGCAGCCAGTTGGCCCGCGCTCGCCAGGCAGGCGGCACGTCCTCGACGAGGAGCGCCTCGAGCGCCTCTGCAAGCTCGCCCGCGGGGGTGCTCGAACGGTCGTAGGCGATCATCGCCATCCGCAGTCGAAGCGCGACCAGGGGCTCCGCCTGACGCATCCGACGAATCGCCACCCGCGCGTTCATCGCCTCCCGGGCCAGGCCGGCCCGGGAGGCGCGCGTGTAGCGTCCGCCGACCCCCGCCGCAAAGAGCTCCACCCGGCGCAGGACGAAGTCGGCGTGGGCCCGCTCGTCGCGCGCGCGGAGCTGCGTGTCGTGACCTCGCGGCGCGACCCCGTCGCGGACGGATCGCAGCATCTGGTAGCGGTCGCCCTCGTCGTCGCTCTCCAGGAGCAAGAGCGACCCATCCACCAACTCGTCGAGCAGCTCCTGGACCGCCCAGCCGGGCTCGTCGGGGAGCATCGCGGCGGCGCCGGACACGTCGAAGCCGCCGCGGAAGCACGTCGCGACCCTCAAGAGGGTGGCCGCCCCGGGCGAGATGCGCGAGCACGAGGAGCGGACGGATTCGGAGAGTCCGTAGGCGCCACCATCGATGGTCTCCACGGGACGGTGGCGCAACCGAGCGGCGGCCAGTTGAAGTGCATATGGGAGCCCATCGACCTCGGCAACGATTCGGTCGAGTTGGGCATCCGGCAAGTCCAGGTCCGCCTGTCGCAGGAGCTGGCGACCGGCCGCGGTGGTGAGCACCGGGACCCTCACCGAGGTCTCGACCGCAGAGCGCAGGTGCGCGCGACCGCAGACGATGAGGGTCAGCTCGGGGGCGGCCTCACACCAGGCAGAAAACGCCCCCGCCGCCTCCCAGGGCAGATCGTCGGCGGAGTCGAGGACCAACAGCGTGGTCCCCCGCGCCGCGAGGAGCGCGGCGAGGTCGCCACCTTGAAGTCCCAGCCCGGAGGCGACCGCCCGCCGGAGCTAGGCGATGGTCTCGACGCCCTCGAGGTCGCAGCGTCGGACGATCCCTCCCGACGCCTCGAACCCAGCGCGGTGGATCTCGGCGTAGGCTTGCACCAAGCGGGTCTTGCCGACCCCGGCCGGCCCCCACACGTTGGTGAAGCCCGCCTCCGCGACCGCGTCCGCGAGGGTGATGAGCAGCTCCGCGCGGCCACAGAGATCCGCCGCCCGACGGACACGCTCCGGCGTGGGCGAGAGGTCCAGCGCGTAGCCAGAGCCGCGCAGGGTCACGAGGTGCTCGGGGCGCCGCGCGTCGAGCTCGAGCTTCCCACGGAGTCGCCCGACGGCGACGTCCAGGGCCCGCGTTCGGGTGCCCGCGCGGAAGCCGAAGATCTCGCTGAGGAGCGCGTCTCGGGCGACCACCCCGCCGTCAGCGACCGCCAGCCGGCGTAGGAGCGCGATCTCCCGCGGACCGAGGCGGATGACGCGACCGGCGCGCCAGACCCGGGCGGCCTCGAGATCGACTACGGCGCCGGACAGGAGGAGACGCACGGCGTCAGGCGATCGTGACCTCATCGCAGAGGTAGACGTCCTGCACCCGGTTGAGGAGCGCGATGCCCTCCTTCAGCGGGCGCTGGAAGGCCTTGCGGCCCACGATCAAGCCGGAGCCGCCCGCGCGCTTGTTGATCACCGCCGTCTTCACGGCGTCGGCGAGATCGCTCTTGCCGCCGCTGGCGCCGCCGGAGTTGATGAGGCCGATGCGGCCCATGTAGCAGTTGGCGACCTGGTAGCGGCACAGATCGATGGGGTGGTCGGTGGTGAGCTCGTCGTAGACCTTGTCGTGGGTCTTGCCGAAGCCGACGGCGCGGAAGCCGCCGTTGTTGGTGGGGAGCTTCTGCTTGATGATGTCGGCCTTGAGCGTGACGCCGAGGTGGTTGGCCTGCCCCGTGAGATCCGCGGAGGCGTGGTAGTCGGCGCCGTCCTTCTTGAAGGCGTTGTTGCGGGTGTAGCACCACAGGATGGTGAACATCCCGAGCTCGTGGGCGCGCTCGAAGGCCTCGGAGACCTCGATGATCTGTCGGTTCGACGTCTCGTGGCCGAAGTAGATGGTGGCCCCTACGCCCATGGCGCCCATCTCGAAGGCCTGCTCGGGGCGAGCGAACATCACCTGGTCGAAGGTGTTGGGGTAGGTCATGAGCTCATTGTGGTTGAGCTTGACGATGTAGGGGATGCGGTGGGCGTAGCGTCGGGCCGTGGCGGCGAGGACGCCGAGGGTCGAGGCGACGCCGTTGCAGCCGGCCTCGATGGCGAGCTCCACGATACGCGCCGGGTCGAAGTACCTCGGGTTGGGGGCAAACGACGCCGCGCCGGTGTGCTCGATGCCCTGATCGACGGGGAGGATCGAGGTGTAGCCGGTCCCGGCGAGCCGCCCCGTGCTCCACAACGCGTGCAGGTTGCGCAGCACCGGGATCGGGCGGTCCGTCTGGCTCACCACGCGATCGACGAAGTCACCCCCCGGCAAATGCAGTATCTCGGCGGAGATGCCGGTGGCCTGGTGGGAGAGCAGCGAGTCGGCGTCGGCGCCGAGGAGCGCCTGAATCTGATTGATCACGACGAGACCTCCAACGGTTGGACACGGGCCGCAGCGTCCTACCACGTGAGGAGCGACCTTGTCCCGCGGGCGTTCCTATCCCAGACTCACAGTCCCGTGGATGGAGTCGAGCAAATACTCGCGCACTTCGACGTCGGCGCGCCGCGGGCCGTCAGCGTCGTGGACTCCGGGCTGATCCACGGCACCTGGTTCGTCGATGCCGGGAAGCGCTACGTCTTGCAACGCCTCCACCCCAAGCTCTCGAGCGACGGGATCGCCGCTGACTACGCGGCCGTCACGGAGCACCTCCACCGCAAGCGCGTACTGGCCCCGCGCCTCGTACGCACCCGCTCAGGCGCGCCGCTGGCCTCCGCGGAAGGAGTCCGCTGGCGCCTGACGACGCGCTTGCCCGGGGTCACTATCGGGCGGATCCCCGACGAGGCCACCGTCACCGAAGCGGCACGCGCCCTCGGCCGCTTCCACGCCGCCATCGCCGACATCGACCACGACTTCCAATCGGACCACCCGCTGCACCGCACCGTCGAGCACCTCCAGGGGCTGCGCGACGCGGCGGCCGATCCTCGATTCGCGGGCTCTCGGGGCTGCGTCGAGGCCGAGATCGAGACCATCCTGGAGGCCTTGCCCGGCGCGCTGCTGCCAGATCTGCCGGTCCGCGTGGTCCATGGCGACCCCAAGATCAGCAACGTCCTCTTCGTGGAGGGCCAGGCGACGGCGCTGATCGATCTCGACACGTGCAACCGCCACACGCTGCTGGTCGATTTAGGAGACGCCACCCGCTCCTGGTGCCGCGACGGCGCGGAGGACGAGCGCCAGGACTTCCGCCTCGACCGATTCGAGGCGTTGCTGCGGGGCTACTTCGCTGGCGGGCCGCCGCTCTCGCCGGCCGAGCGCGAGGCCCTCCCCCTCGCCGGCCGCACCATCGCGCTGGAGCTCGCCTCGCGCTTCGCCCGCGACGCGCTGGAGGACCACTACTTCGGCTGGGACGCGAGCCGCTACCCCGACCGCCGCAGCCACAACGTGGCGCGCACCCGCGGCATGCTCCACCTCGCCGCGAGCATCGAGAGGCACGCGACATCGGCGCGCCGGCTGGTCACAGCGATCCATGGCTGACCGCGTCACCCTGTTCCGCGTCGCCCTCCCCATCTGTGCCGTCGTCGGCCTCGCGGGCATCCTGTGGCCGGAGTGGCTCGCCGGAACCGCCGGCGCCATCACCGGCGCGGCCTTCAGCGCCCTCGACTGGTACTTCATGGCCCTCGTCACGGGCTTCTTGCTGCTCTCCGCGTGGCTCGCCCTGGGCCGCTACGGCTCGGTGAAGCTGGGCCAGCCAGACGACGAGCCGGAGTTCACTGACGCCGCGTGGATCTCGATGCTCTTCGCCGCCGGCATGGGCGCCGGGCTCCTCTTCTGGGGCGTCGCTGAGCCGATCCTGCACTTCACGTCGCCTCCCGCCGGCGAGGGCGGCACGGCGGCCGCGGCCCGGATGGGCATGGTCATCACCAACTTCCACTGGGGGCTCCACGCCTGGGCGGTCTACGCCGTCGCGGCCCTGGTGCTCGCCTACTTCGGCTTCCGCCGGCAGACGCCGTACCTGCCCGGCGCCCCCATCCGAAGCGCCTTCCGCGGTCGCTGGGTGGAGCCTACGGCCAAGCTCGCGGACCTCGTCGCGGTGCTCGCGGTGGCCTTCGGCGTCGCGGGCTCGATGGCGATGGGCGTCCTACAGATCGACACCGGCCTGGGGGTGATCACCGATCTGCCCAAGGACTCGCTCACGGTGCGCGTCGCGATCCTCGCCGTCCTCTTCGTCTCCTACATGGCCTCGGCGGCCACGGGCCTCGATCGCGGGATCAAGATCCTCAGCCAGCTCAACGTCACGATCGCCATCGCGCTGCTGTGCTTCGTCGCCCTCGCGGGCCCCACCGCGACCCTGCTCCGCGGCTTCGTCACGGGCATCGGCGACTACCTCGCCGCCCTGCCTGGCCTCTCGCTGATGACCTACCCCTACCAGGACAAGGCCGGGTGGCTGCACGGCTGGACCCTCGTCTACTTCGTCTGGTGGATCTCCTGGGCACCCTTCGTCGGCATCTTCATCGCTCGCATCAGCCGCGGCCGCACCATCCGCGAGTTCGTCTCCGGCGTCATCCTGCTGCCCACGCTCTTCTCGGTCCTGTGGTTCGCCGTCTTCGGCGGGACCGGCCTCCACGAAGAGCTGGGCCGCGGCGGCGTCGCCCGCATGGTGCAGGAGAACGTCACGGTCGCCCTCTTCACCCTGTTCGACCGCCTGCCGCTCTCCCAGCTCCTCAGCGTCACGGCCCTGCTCCTGGTGTTCATCTTCCTGGTCACCAGCGTCGACTCCGCCACCTTCGTGCTGGGCATGCTGACCAGCCGCGGCGACCTCGATCCGCCCCCCCGGCGCAAGCTGGCCTGGGGCGTGAGCCTCGCGGTGCTGGGCGGCGCCCTGCTCATCGCCGAGCGGGTGGAGGTCGTCCGCGCCATCGCCATCCTCGGCGCGGTGCCCTTCGCCTTCATCCTGATGATCCAGATCGGGGCGCTCCTGCGCGCGCTGCGGGAGGATCTGGGATGAGAGCCCTCGTGATCGTGCTGTTGGTCCTGGGCTGCGCCGAGGAGCGTCCCGTCCGGGTCGGCGCCAAGGGCTTCACCGAGCAGCGTATCCTTGCGGAGCTGCTCGCGACCCGGATCCGCGAGACGGGGCTGCCCTCGGAGGTCGTGGCCTGCGGCGACACCTACGCCTGCCAACACGCGCTGCGCACCGGCCGGATCGATCTGATGGTCGAGTACACCGGCACCGGCGCGCACTTCGCTGGCGCCGCCCCCGGCTCCGTGGATCTGACCCGGCTGCGAGCGCTCTACGCCCCCCTCGGCGTGGAGTGGCTGGTGCCCCTGGGCTTCGACAACACCTACGCCGTGGTCGTCCGGCCCCACCCCGGCGCGCGCCGCATCGATGACCTCTCCGCGGATGGGCCGCTGCGCGTCGCCACCCCCCGCGAATACCTGCGCCGGCCCCGCGACGGGCTCCACGCGCTGGCGACCCGCCACGGCCTCGAGCTCGCCGAGCCGGTGGTGATCGAGTCACCCGGTGAACGCTACGCCGCGCTCATCGAGCAACGCGTCGACGCCGCGATCGGCTACGCCACCGACGGCGCCCTCGCGGATCTCGACGTGCGCGTCCTCGAGGACGCTCGGAGCTTCTTCCCACCCTACGAAGCGGTCGTGGTGGCCAACGCCAGCGCCCTCGAGGCGCGTCCCGCGATACGCGGCGCCGTCGCCCCCCTCGAGGGCCGGCTCGACACGCCCCGGATGCGCGCGCTCAACGCCGCCGTCCAGATGGAGGGCCACGATCCCGGCGTCGTCGCGCGCCGCTTCCTCTTGTCGCAGAAGCTGCTCGACGTCGCGGTCGTGACCGATCCACGCGCCCCGCTGCGGATGGACTTCCACGTCGACGACGACCTCGACCCCTTCGTACGGGTGGCCCGCGACGCGGTCCGCCACGCGTGGCCCGACCGCCCGGTGCGCGTCGAGCGACAGGCCCACCCCGTCCGGCGTGTGCGGCGGGGGGACGCGCGGCTGGCGGTGCTCGGGGCCGAGCGTTTCTTCCGGTCGCGCCGGCTCCGGCGCAAGCCCCGAGACGAGAGGCTCGAAGCGGTCGCCGTCCTGGGCACCCGCGCGGTCCACGTCGTGCGCCGCACCGGCGACGCGGGGGGGCCCCTCGACGGCCGAGTCGGCGCGCCGCCCTCGCGCTCCGGGGCGGGGCGCATCGCCGACGCGATCCTCGCCCAGACCGCGCCGGCGCGCCGCGGCAGACCGGCGGATCTGGTCCAGGGCATCCGCGACGGCCTGCTCGACGCCGCGGTGATCGTGGCCAAGGTCGGCGATCCGCGTATCGCCAAGGCCTTCGCCGACCCTGGGCTGGAGCTCCGGCCCCTCGCGGGCTGGCTCGACGCGGGACGGGCCAGCCGCCATCCCTACCTCCGGCCCGCCCGGATCCGCGCCGACGCCTACCCGAACCAGCCCCGCCCGGTCGAGACCATCGAGGCCCAGGTCCTCCTCGCGGGGCCGCGCGCGACGGGGCCCGGTGGGGGTGGACCCGCCGCCGCCCTCCCCAGCACCTCGACGCCGCTCTCCGCCGCCGAGGTCACCGCCTTGAGTGAGGCCAGCGGCGTCCCGGAGGCCCCTGACCCGGCGCTGCCCAACGCCTGGCAACGCATCGCAGGCGGACCAACGAAGGTCGACAAGGCCTCGCCCACCCTGGACGCGCTGCTCAACGTGCTGGCGCTGCTCTTTACGTTCTGGTTGTTTCGCGCGGTGACTGCCCGTCCCGCGCGATAGCTGGTTGTTTCGCGCCGTGAGTCGAGAGCCCGAGGAGACAACATGATCGACCCGTTCGAGGCCGCGCGCGCGTGGATCGCCGCCGATCCGGATCCCCAGACCCGCGCTGCCGGCCAAGCGCTCCTCGACGCCGCCGACGAGGCGACCCTGCGGGCCCACTTCGTCGGCCGCTTGCGCTTCGGCACGGCGGGGATGCGCGGACCCATCGGCCCGGGCCCCAACGCCATGAACCGTGCGCTGGTCCGCCGGGTCAGCCTGGCCTTCGGCCGCTACGTGCTCGACGAGACTCCAGAGGCCGCGCAGCGCGGGATCGCGGTGGGCTTCGACGGCCGACACGGCTCACGAGCGTTCGCCGCCGACACGGCCGCCGTCCTCAGTGGGCTGGGGATCCGCGCCTTCCTCTACGACGACGTCGTGCCCACCCCGCAGTTGGCCCACGCCGTCGTCTTCCTGGGCTGCGCCGGCGGGGTGATGGTCACCGCCAGCCACAACCCCCCGAGGGACAACGGCTACAAAGTCTACTGGCACAATGGCGCGCAGATCGTGCCGCCCCACGACGTCGGAATCAGCGAGCGCCTCGACGCGGTGGAGGAGGTCCCCGACGCGTCCTCGAGCGACCTCGTCGAGCCGGTCCCCGCGGCGGCCCTCGACGCCTACCTCGTGGCGGTCGACGGCGTGCGCGTCTACGACGGGCCGACGGATCTGCGCGTGGTCTACACCGCGATGCACGGCGTCGGCCGCCGGCTCGTGTCGAAGGTCCTCGGCCGCCATGGCTACGCGGATCTCCACGTGGTCCCCTCCCAGGGCGATCCCGATCCCGACTTCCCCACCGTCGCCTTCCCCAACCCCGAGGAGCCGGGGGCGATGGACGCCTCGCTCGCCCTGGCCGGGGAGGTGGGTGCGGATCTGGTCCTTGCCAACGACCCGGACGCCGACCGCCTCGCCGTCGCGGTGCCCGACGCCGACGGCTACCGGGCGCTGACGGGCAACCAGATCGGGGTCCTGCTCGCAGACGAGCTGCTCCGCCACGGCCCGAAGGGCGACCGCCTCGTGGCGACCACTATCGTCTCCTCCAGGATGCTCCAGCGCATGGCCGCCGCCCACGGGGCCGACTACGCCGAGACGCTCACCGGCTTCAAGTGGCTGGCCAACCGCGCGCTGGAGTACGAGGCGGACGGGGGCCGCTTCACGATGGGCTACGAGGAGGCCCTCGGCTACTCGGTGGGTGACGTGGTCCGCGACAAGGACGGCGTCTCGGCGGCGCTGGTCTTCTGCGATCTCGCGGCTCGCTGCAAAGCGGAGGGCATCACGGTCCTCGACCGACTGGCGGCGCTCTACCGCGAGCACGGGCTCTACGCGTCCCTGCAACGATCGGTGGTGCGCCCGGGGGCTGCGGGCGCCGCCGAGATCGCCGAGACGATGGGCCGCCTGCGCGCCGAGCCGCCGGCGCAGATCGGCGGCGTAGAGGTCACCCGCGTGCGCGACTACGCCCCCGGGCTCTGTGGGCTGCCGCCCTCCAACGTGCTCGCCTTCGAGCTCGCCGACGGCGGGCAGGTCCTCGCGCGCCCGTCGGGGACAGAGCCCAAGGTGAAGTTCTACTTCGAGGTCCGCGCCCAGCTCGGGGCGGGCGGGCTCGCCGACGCCGAGGCCGCCGCCGACGCGCGACTGGCAGCCCTCGCCGACGCCTTCGAGGCGGCCCTGGAGGCCGCGAACCCCATCGGGGGCATCGGGACGGAGACCACGCGGCCCACAGTTTGCTAAGCAAAACTGCATGCGAAACATCATCGTGCTCTTCCTGCTGGCCGGATCCGCCGCCGCGGCGCCGGTGAACCCCCCCCGGGGGTTCGAGGCTCCGGTCCGCCTCACACTCTACCCCGGCCGGCTCGCGGACTCGGGCCTGGGGCACCCTCGCCGGTCCGCGCTGCACCAGCTCTCGTCCCTCGCCCTGGGGCGGAACGGAGACCTGTGGCGGCACCTGTTCATCGGCGTGTTCCGGGATCCCGGCGTGGTCCGCTCGGGGCTGCCGTGCGTGGTGCTCTTCGGGCGCCCCTTCACGGGGATGACGAGCGTGAGCGACGTGCTGGGGGCGTGGCGCGAGGGGCGGGTGCCAGGCCTGCACCACAGGCTCTTCGTGCCGACGGCGAACGCGGGGGCGCTGATGAAGCGGCTCGAAGCGCAGATGGGTGGACGCCAGGCACGTCGTCTCCAGGCAGCGTTCCCCCAGGGCCGCGCGATGGATCTCGGGGGCCGCAGCTACCTGGTGTCGAGGCCGTTCGCCGAGGGCCTGCGGCTCGATATCATCGACCGGGATCTGGCCGGTGAGGCCTCGTGGGTACAGGCGTTGCGCCAGGATGGGGCCCCCGGCTGGCCCACGGCGCCAGAGGTCCCGCCGGACGTGGGGGCGGTGGTCGAGATGAACCGCGGCGCGCTGTTCGGAACCGTCGCCTGGAGCGCGCTGCGGACAGTCCACATGGTCCTGGGTGCCGACGAGCTGCCCATGGACACGCGCCAAGCCGCCCTGGCCGGCGGCATCTCGAGGCTCATAGCGGCCGGCCAGCTCATCAGCCCGTCCCGGTCCGAGCTCAGGGATCCGCGCATGACGGTCCATCGAGACGGGCGGATGCGGATCCGTTGGTCGATGACCGGGCCGGGCGCGGCACGCTATGGACAGGTCGACGGCCCGGCTCTGGCGGATCTGCTCGGCGAGTTCTCGCTGGCGGAGGGGGCCACCCGCGAGGACGTGTCGCGCGCCTACTACGACTGTGGCTGGGTCTGCAGGCTGCATGCGTTGCCCCAGGGGTGGCGATACTGGTCCGCTGTGGCCGCGGATCGGCTGGGTAGCCTCCCCGCTCGCTGGGGCCTGCCCGGGCTGCGTGAACACGCTGCGCGCTGGCGCCTGACGACGGCTGGCGCCTCGATGTTCTTCGACTTCAGCCCCATCGGCGTCCCGCTGCCCGACCTCCCGGCGCGCCTTCGCGCGGCGGGGCCGAAGCCGGCCGCCCGAGCACACGGCTGCGCCGACCGTACCGTCGAGCGGGTCGAGGCGGCATTCGAGGGCCTCGCGGACCCCGAGATGAAGGATCGCCCCGCGTGGGTGGCCGGCGGCATCCGCCGGGCGGCGGTCGAGATAGGCTGCGCGCGAGGTGAGCTGGGAGCGCTGCGCCGCGCCGCCCTGGTGGCGGGGGGATATGCCGAGATCGCTTTGCGATTGAGTGGGGATGATGAGCGCGTCATCTCCGCGGCCGAGGACCTGCGCCGCGCGATTCGACGGGCGGAGGGGTTGTGAGCCCGCCCCGCCGGCGGAGCGGCGGGTCACGGGTGTGTCGCGCCCGGTCGAGCGCCGGTCGCGACACACCGCTCTGACCGGCGCTGGGTGGGGTTCCCACCACTCGAGCTCCCGCTTCGGCGTGAATCGACGCGTTCGAGGCGGCCGTGTAGTAGGCTCTCTGGCGCTTCACCGGGGAGGTTCCATGCGCACGATCGCTTGTTTCGCCTTGGCGCTCCTCGCCTGCGACGACGACGCCAGCGTCGACGACGGGCCGGATATCCAGGTCCGCGAGGCGGACGCCTCGATGAACGACGGCGGGGGCGGCGGAGGCGGGGTGGTTCCCCCCGGCGGCGTCTGCGCACCGGGGGAGACGGTCTGCGTGGACGGGAAGCTGCGCACGTGCATCGACGACGCGACGGGGTGGTTGGTCGAGGCCTGCGCCGACGGCGAGATCTGCGCTGACGGAGCCTGCGTCGAGCTGGATTGCACGCCGGGTCAGCGTCGCTGCGCAGAGGACGGTGGGTGGCAGCAATGCGCCGACGATGGTGGGGCGTGGGGCGAAGCGACCCCTTGCCCCGAGGCGCGCGTCTGCTTGGAGGGCGTCTGCCTCGAGCAGAACTGCGAACCCGGCGAGCGGGCGTGCGCTGACAAGGTGGTCCTCATCTGCGACGACGACGGGCTGCACTGGAGCCGCGAGCCCTGTGAGGAGCGGTGCGTCGACGGCGAGTGCGCCGAGGCGGCGGGGGCTGACTGCCCGCCTGGCCGCGTCCTGTGCGGACCCGAGGGCCTGGTGGCCTGCGCCGAGGACGGCCAGAGCTGGGTGGAGACGCCGTGCCCCGACGGGCAGGCGTGCTTCGAGGGCGGCTGCGTGGCGTGCGTCCGTGACGCCGACTGCCCAGGCGGCGGGATCTGTTTCGACGGCGAGTGCGGCGCCCCGCCGCTGGTGATCATCACCGACGTGCTCCCCCCCGCGCAGCTCGACGTGCCCTACCTCATCGAGCTCGAGGCGGCCAACGGGTCGCCGCCCTATCGCTGGGAAGTCACGGAGGGCGCGCTGCCCGCCGGGGTGGAGCTGTTGCCGGAGGGGTCGCTCACCGGGTCGCCGAGCGAGGCCGGCGCCTTCGTCTTCACCGCGCAGGTCACCGATCTCGCGAACGGCACCGACCAGATCGAGCTCACGCTCACGGTCCTGCCCGAGGGGCTGGTCATCGCCACCGAGAGCCCGCTTCCTGACGCCGAGGAGGGCGAACCCTACGAGGTGGCCTTCGAGGCCCTCGGGGGCGTGGCGCCCTACGGCTGGCTCGTCGTCGATGGCGCGCTTCCCGGCGGGTTGCGGCTCGGCGCCGACGGGGTGCTCTCGGGCACGCCCAACGAGATCGGCGTCTTCGAGTTCACGATGCGGGTCGTCGACGCGGGCGATCCACCGGGCTTCGCCGAGAAGGCCTTCCGCCTGACCGTCGAGGTGGCGCCGTTGGTGATCGTGGCCGACCAGATCTTCGACCTCTTCGTGACACGGGTGGTGGTGCTGCCCACGATCACCGTCGTCGAGGGCATCCCGATCCCCTATCGCACGCAGCTCACGGCGCGCGGCGGCCTGCGGCCCTACCATTGGGCCGAGATCCCCATTCCGGCGGGGCTGCGCGGCTTCATCCCCAACTCGGGGATCCCCGACGGCCTGCAGCTCGACGAGGACGGCGCGCTCCACGGCGCGGTGGACGACACCTCGGCGGTCATCGAGCTGCAGATCCCCTTCACCATGATCCGCCTGACGGGCTTCTTCTTCATGGCCGAGGTCAGCGACAGCCAGGACGTGGCGGACTCGGCGCAGGCGATCTTCCTGATGCCCACCCTTCCCATCGGAGGCATGTAGCGTGGTCGACTTCTTCCCCTTCCATGGCCTGCGACCGGCCCCCGGCCGGGCCGCCGATGTCGCCGATGTGCCCTACGACGTGGTCGACACCGCCGAGGCGAAGGCCCTGGTGGCGGGCCGGCCAGACAGCATCCTCCGCGTAACGCGGCCGGACGTCTCGCTCTCCGCTGGCACCTCGCTGTACTCCGAGGCGGCCTACGCGGAGGCGCAACGCGCCTTCGCCGGGCTGGTCGAAGGCGGCGCGCTGGTCCGAGACGAGGCGCCGGGCTTCTACGTCTACGCACAGACGATGGGCGACCACCGACAGGTGGGACTCGTCGGGCTCGCGAGCGCCGCAGACTACCGCGCCGGGCGAATCAAGAAGCACGAGCACACGCGCCCCAAGAAGGAAGATGACCGAATGCGCCACATCGAGGCCGTCGGCGCGCACATCGGGCCGGTCTTGATGGCCCACCGCACACAGGCCGCGATCGAGGCCTGCGTCGCGCGGATCAGCGGCGGCGAGCCGGCGGTCGACTTCACGGCCCCCGACGGCATCCAACACACGCTCTGGCCGGTCTTCGACGCCGACGACGTCGCCGCTGTTCAGGGGGCCTTCGAGTCCGTCTCCGCGCTCTACATCGCCGACGGGCATCACCGCAGCGCCGCGGCGGCCCGGGTGGGCGAGGGCGCGGGGGCAGACGAAGCCCGCGGTCGCTTCCTGGTCGTGACCTTCCCCCACGACCAGCTCCGCATCCTCCCCTACAACCGCGTGGTCCGGGACCGCTGCGGGCGCACGCCCCAGGAGCTCGTCATCGCGCTGTCGGACGCCTTCGAGATCACCCAGCTCACCGGCCCGGCCGAGCCCGACGAACGCTACACCTACACCTGCTTCGTGGGTGGCGAGTGGTACCGGCTGCGCTTGAAGCGAGAGGCCGCCCCCGATCCGAGTGACCCGGTCGCGCGCCTGGACGTGAGCGTGTTGCAGGACGTGGCGCTGGGCCCGATCCTCGAGGTGGGAGATCCGCGCACCGATGAGCGCATCGGCTTCGTCGGCGGCATCCGCGGGACCGCGGAGCTCGAGGGGCGGGCCGGGGAGGAGGGCGTGGCCTTCGCCCTGTACCCGACGAGCTTGGAGGACCTGATGTCGATCGCCGACGCGGGGGAGGTCATGCCGCCGAAGTCGACCTGGTTCGAGCCCAAGCTGCGTACGGGGCTGGTGATCAGCCGCTACTGAACGGCTCGGCCAGCCACGCCGCCGTCAGCCGGCGCGCCTCGTCCATCACCGCGGGGGCGGCGCCGAGCGAGAACGGGCTGAGGCGCCCCGGCGGACCGGTGAGGATCTGCAAGTCGACGCCGCGCGCGCCCACGAGGGCCGCTTGGTGACGCCACGCGTCGTCGCGCACCAGATCGAGGGCCTGGTCGAGGAAGCGCCAGGGGTCGCGGGCCCACGGCTTCGACAACGAGGACGAGGGGATGAGGTAGGTCACGCACACGTCGATGGTGTGGGTCTCGACCAAGGCGCGCAGCGGGACCTTGTCTATGAGCCCGCCATCGGCGTGCAGATCGCCTTCGCGGCGCACCGGGCGAAAGAGCAGCGGCAGGGCGCAGCTCGCGTGGACCGCCTCGGGCAGGGCGCCCGCGGTGTCGACGTGACGGCGGCGGCGAGTGAGGTTCGTCGAGACCGTGACCACGGGCGTGGTGCAGTCCTCGAACCGCGGGGGGAGGTGGCGCTCGAGCAGCGCGCTGAAGCGCCGGCCCCGTAGGAGCCCCGGGGGCGCGCCGAAGGGCAGCCCGGGGTCCCAGAAGTCGCGGCGCCGCAAGCCCAGCGCCACGTCGGCGAAGGCGTCGATCCGGCCAGCCCCCGCCGCCGCCGCGACCATCGCCCCCGCCGAGGCCCCACCGTAGACGACGGGTCGAATCCCGGCGTCGAGCAGGGCGCGGACGAAGCCGGTGTGGCCGTAGAAACCAAAGAACGCGCTGGAGAGGGCGACGCCGACGCGCCGCCCGCGGAGGTACTCGGCCCGGATCAGGGTCTGTCCAACAATAAATAGGTAGACTCGCGCCGCGAGCGTGGGTCAGATTCGTTCGCGGCGACCGAGCTCAACCGCAGGCGTACCGGAGGTACGTTGAGGATTGGGCGACCGAGCTGCGGGCGAAGATGGCCTGCGCTCGTGGATGCGAGGCGCCTATTTATTGTTGGACAGGCCCTCAGGGCCTGGCCGCCGACGCCTTCGCTTGCTCGACGAGGCTCAGGATCGTCGCCGGGGGCAGCCCCCCCTCCTGGCGGAATCCGTTGACGAAGAAGGTGGGCGTCCCGCGCACGCCCAAGGCCCTGCCCTGGGCGATGTCGGCCTTCACCCGCGCGAGGGCTTCGGGGTCCTTCAGGCAAGCCTGCCAGCGATCGAGGTCGAGGCCGGCCTCGCGGGCGTACTTCGCCACGTTCTTGGGCTCGAGGGCCGCGCGGTTCGCGAACATCGCGTCGTGGAGGGGCCAGAAGCGCCCCTGCCGCCGAGCGCACTCACCGGCGACGGCGGCCTCGCACGCGTGCAGATGGAACTTGCGCTTGATGCTGTCGTTGCACTGGTGGTCCATCGGGTAGTGCTTGAAGTAGTAGCGGAACTGCTTGGGCGCCTTTCGCGCCGCCGCCTTCAGGTTGTCCGAGAGGCGCTGGCAGTGGGGGCACTGGAAGTCGCTGAACTCGACGATCACCACCGGCGCGTCGGCCTCGCCATGGCTCGGGCTGTCCCCGACCTCGACCTGCTCCGGCTTGGCGCCCAGATCCGCCGCCGGACGCTTCGATACGGCGGCGCGCGCCCCGTGGGCGTATCGCGCCTGGGCGCCGACCGTGGTGACGGCCATCAGCCCGACGGCGAGCCACGCCGCGGGGGCCCGCCACATCCCGGAGACGAGCTGGAAGCGCCCCTCCTTCCGCCCTGGGTGGGTCAGAAAGCAGGTCGCGAAGAGCGCGGCGTTGATCCCGTAGAGCGTGAGGCACAGCGGGCAGAAGCGGTCGAGGGCCACCACCGTGTACACCCCGAGGACCGCCGAGTAGAGCACCGAGAGGGCCGACGCGACGAGGAGCACATCGGGGACGCGGGCGAAGCGCTCGGAGCCGAAGCGCCACGCGCCGGCCAGGAGGATGACCGTGACGTAGAAGGCCATCCCCAGCGCGGCGACGGGCAGCCCGGCGATCTCCGCCATGGCGCTGCGCGCCGCCTCCTCACAGGAGACGTGGGCCCCGGCGCAGATGCCGGTGTCCGCGGCGCCACCGTAGAGGTAGCCGATGTGCTTCTCCACGAGCAGCTCGGAGACCCAAGCGCCCGCCGCCCCCAACACCGTCAGCAAATAGAAGCCGATGCGCAAGCGACGCCTAGCGACGCGGGAGCGAGAGGTTCGGGAGCGGCTCGGCGCTCCAGTGGTGGCCGTGCTCGGCGGGCGCGCAGTCGCGACGCAGGCAGGCGTCGGGCCCCGAGACCGGGTTGAAGGAGGCGTTGAGCCCCGCCCCACGCCGCGAGCCGAGGCTGAGGTGGAAGTGGTGGTGGTGGAAGCGGTACCAGCCGCGCTGCGTGTCCTCGACCTCGTAGGCGAGCTTGCGGTTCGCGCGTCGGCACGCGGATCCGGCGTACCAACCGGCGTCGCAGAGCTGGGTGATGGCCGAGTCGACCAGTTGGCCGACCTGCCCATCGACCCCAATCACGCGAAGCTGCGGTGTGTCGTGGGCGAAGGCGAGCCACAGCGCGGTGCGCCAGACGTCGAGATCACGCGGGGCCTCGACGCAGTGGTATTGGTCGCGACCGTTGATGGAGTGGTTGCAGATCGCCCGAAGCCGGTTGTCGGCCGCGTTGAGTTGGTAATAGGCGATGTCTATGTCCGGGCCGTTTGTGTGCGTCCCCTCGGGGTGCCCCGGTTGTCCCTCACGGGTCCCCGGGATGGCGCCGTTGGACTCGCTCATATCCCCCAGACCCAGCGGCTCGTGGTTGCCGAAGGCCCAGTTCTGGGCGAGGCACTCCACCTTGGCCGACGCGTACTTCACGAGGTCCTGCAGGTCGCGCCGACAGAAGCTGCGGTACTGGTCGGCGGGCGTCTCACCGTTGAGCGGGTAGTTCCAGTAGCCGGGGCCACGCTCCGGCAAGAACTGGCTGAGGCGCCCGCAGGCCGCCTCGCCGCCCTCGCACTCCCAGCTATGGACGTCGTCGCAGTTGGGGACCGCCCCGCCCGGCGCTTCGCCGAGATCGAGGGTGCACAGACCGCTCGGCGCGCAGATGGTGCCCTCCGGGCACGAGTCGGGGGTGCACGGCGGATCGGCGCAGAGGCCTTCGTCATTGCACACCTGGTCGCCCTCGCAGGCGTCGTCGTCCTCGCAGCCCGTCAGGCAGACGCCGGGTTCCTGGCACGCGTATCCCGCGCGGCAATCATCGGAGCCGTTGCAGACGGCGAGGCAGACCGTGTTGCCATCCTCGAGTTGGAAGCAGCCGGAGCCCGCCGGACACGGCTGCTGCTCCGAACAACCGAAGTTCACGCAGTAGCCGCCAGGGAACGCGCCGTCCTGCTCGGGGATGCACTGGGCGCCGGCACCATCGCAATCGCCGTCCCCCGCGCAGGCGTCTCCAACCGTCCCCTCACCGGGGGGGGGCGGCGGGTTGGCCTCGCCGGGGAAGCAGGTGCTGTCGCCGTCGCAGATGTAGCCGTGGGCCTCGCGGCAGTCACCACCCCGCCGACAGTTCAACAGGCACATCGAGCTGTCGAGGCCGAGGTTCCAGCAGCTCCCGCTGGCGCCGCAATCCTCGGCCGTCTCGCAGGGTTGCGAGCAGTAGCCCTCGGGCATCATGTCGAGACAGGTGCCCGACTCGCAGTCGGCGTTGCCATCGCAGGCCGATCCCAGGCGCCCGTCGGGCGGTGGTGGTGGGGGGGGCGGGTTGCCGCCGCCGGCGCCGGCCTGACCGCCGCCTCCACCCGCG
>CAYOBQ010000178.1:0-1336 GCA_964402225.1 uncultured Nannocystaceae bacterium
CCGCTGAGCCCGAGCCCGACGCCGCCGAGCCCGAACCCGACGCCGCCGAGCCCGAGCCCGACGCCGCCGAGCCCGAGCCCGACGCCGAGCCCGACGCCGCCGAGCCCGAGCCCGACGCCGCCGAGCCCGACGCCGCCGAGCCCGAACCCGACGCCTCACCCCCGCCGGCCGAACGGGAGGCCTCCGTGGGGCCCTGCCTCGAGTTCGAGACGCCCACCGCGGTCGGCCATGCTGGGCTCTGCGGAACCTGTGCCGTGGACTACGAGCGCGACGAGCTGGCGCCTGTCCCCCCGGAGTGGCGCAAGATCTACGTCGACGCGGACGCCGAGCCCGGTGGTGACGGCACGCGGGCGGCTCCCTTCGCGGCGCTGCAGGAGGCGCTCGCGGCGGCCGGCGACCAACCCGCCGCCGTCTTCCTCGCCCGCGGCCGGTACACCGGGGGGGCGCAGGCGACGGCCCCACTGGCGTTGATCGGGGCGTGCCCCGACGACACTGTTCTGGAGGCGCCCCTGGACGGTCCGACGGTGTCGGCGGACGGCGTCTCGCGACTCGTCGTCGTGCAGCTCACCGTCGAGGGCTCGCTGCGAGCCAGGAACGTAGAGCTCTTGATCGTGGGACACGCCCGGATCACCGGCGCGCCGAGCATCGCCGTCGACCTCCAGCGCGTGGCGACGGCGGATCTGACGGGCGTGGTGGTCGACAACGCTCGGGGCGGGCACATCCAGGCGCTCGATTCGGCGCTGTTGCTGAGGCACTCCGTCGTCGGGCCAGGCCGGGGAGACGGGGTGGTGGTCGGGACCGCCGAGCCCGACCAGGCCGGGTGCGACGGCGCGGCCAGCCCGGTGTGCCCCTACGGCGGGTTCCTGTTGGTCGACGGCACGTTGGTCACCGGGGTGACGGAGCGCGGGATCGACGCCAACCAAGCGGTCGTTCGCGTGCGCTGGTCGCGCGTGGAGCAGGTGGGCGCGGACGTGGGCGAGGGCCTCAAGGGCCGCAAGATCCGCCGCGACCGCGACGACGGCGAAGCCGCGCGCGCAAGCTACGGGATGCTCGCCACGGCGAGCTTCGTGGTCGTCGACAGGCTCGGGGTCGCCAACACCGACGGGGTCGGAGTCGGGCTCTTCGGCGCCCGCGGGGATCTGCACGACATGGAGGTGATGGGCAGCGCCGAGGGCGGGGTGCGCGTCGCCCGGCTGCCGGTGGAAGCGACCCCGAGGTTCCCCCAGGAGCCCGGGGGAGATTGGCTGCCCGGGATGGACTGGGAGCCGCACCCGGAGGCGCTGCCGGGGATGGACTGGCGACCACGGGACGATTGGCGACCGCGGGACGATTGGCG